>JBJKZL010000001.1:0-635000 GCA_045560295.1 Fidelibacterota bacterium | reverse complement strand
TTTCATTTTCCAATCTCAAGTGAGAAATATATAAATATTATTTTGGATGATGATTATGAGATATTATTTGAAAATATCGTCTCTACAGATATATTAAATTTTAAAGCTAATAAGAATTACGAAGATATTTTAAAAGACGTACCTACCAATAAAGAAGCAGTGGATTGCTATTATGGATCAATCAGTGATAAAAAGATAGTTATTTCAATTATGAATTTTAAATTTATTGGGGGAAGTATGGGAAGTGCAGTAGGTGAAAAAATTTCTAAGGCAATTAATTTTGCATCTGATAAAAATTGTCCATTAATTATCTTGTGCCAGTCCGGTGGTGCTAGAATGCAAGAAGGTGCACTGTCACTTATGCAACTATCTAAGATAAGTACCCATTTAGCAAAATTTGCAAAAAAGGGAGGTTTATATATTTCAATTCTCACTTATCCTACAACAGGAGGAGTTACAGCAAGTTTTGGGATGCAAGCAGACATTACAATAGCTGAGCCAAAAGCATTAATAGGATTTGCTGGTCAGCGTGTTATTAAGCAGACCACAAATCAGGAGTTGCCTGAAGATTTCCAAACTGCAGAATTTTTATTAGAAAAGGGATTTATAGATTTGGTAGTGGATAGAAATAATTTAAAGGATAAATTAGATAATATATTATCTATCTTAAAATGAACAATAATACAATCATCATTCTAGACTTTGGATCTCAATATACTCAGCTTATTGCACGAAGAATAAGAGAAATTGGAGTCTTTTCTATAGTTCTTCCTTGTGATGTTGATATAGAAAAGATTAGTTCAATTAATCCTAGTGGTATTATTTTATCTGGAGGTCCAGAAACAGTTACAAAGTCCAACACACCTAAAATTAATAAAGACTTATTTGATTCTAATATCCCACTTTTAGGTATTTGCTATGGAATGCAAACAATGGCTCAAGAACTGGGTGGAGTTGTTATTAGTTCTGATAAAAGAGAGTTTGGTCATGCTAATATAAAGATGGTAGAGGCGTCAATTTTATTTGATGGAGTTGATTTAACTGAAGGTTCTCTAGATGTATGGATGAGCCATGGAGACAAGGTTGATAAATTGCCTAATAACTTTACTCCCATTGCACAATCTGATAATTGTTCAATTGCAGGTTTTCAGAATGAAGAGAAGTTATGGTTTGGATTACAGTTTCATCCAGAAGTAACACACACTAATGAAGGTTCAAAGATTTTAAGTAATTTTGTTTATTCTGTTTGTAAGTGTAAAAAAAATTGGGAGACATCAGACATTATAGAGTCGATGGTTTCTTCGGTTAAAGATCAAGTAGGTAATGATAAAGTCCTTCTCGGCTTGTCTGGAGGAGTAGATTCTTCTGTGGTTGCAATGCTATTAGATAAATGCATTAAAGAAAATTTAATTTGTATTTTTGTAGATCATGGGCTACTGAGATTGGACGAAGTAAAAGAAGTTATGACGACTTTTCAAGATTTAGGAATTAATATACAACTATCAGAAGCTAGTGATATTTTTCTTAGTCGATTAAAAGGTGTAACAGATCCAGAAAAGAAAAGAGTAATTATTGGAAATACTTTTATTGATGTATTTGAAAAAGAAGCAAATAAGATCAAAGATGTCCAATGGCTTGCACAAGGTACTATTTATCCAGATGTAATTGAATCATCATCTGATGGAGATAAATCTAGTGTCATTAAATCACATCATAATGTAGGTGGATTACCAGAAAGAATGGATTTGAAGCTAGTAGAGCCTATTAGAGATCTATTTAAAGATGAAGTGAAAAAGATTGGAAAAGAATTAGATACTCCTGAGCATATTTTAAAAAGGCATCCATTTCCTGGTCCTGGACTAGGTATTAGAATTATGGGAGAAGTAACTAAAGATAGAATTGATGTACTGCAAAAAGCAGATAAGATTTTTATTGACGAATTAAAGGAAGCTAATTTATATGATTCGCTTAGCCAGGCATTTGTTGTCTACCTTCCAATAAAATCAGTTGGTGTTGTTGGTGATGAAAGACGGTATGAAGATGTTTTAGCTTTAAGAGCAGTAGAGACAGTTGACTTCATGACAGCCACATGGGCGCATCTTCCTTATGATTTCATTGGAAAGGTGTCTAATCGCATTGTTAATGAAATCTCAACAGTCAGTAGAGTAGTTTATGATTGTACAGGAAAGCCACCTGCCACTATTGAGTGGGAATAGGATGAGAAAATCTATAGCTGCTACATTCTTATTGTTGTTTATAGGTCTTTTCGTTTGGCAAAATAGAATTAATATTACTGTGTGGGCTCTTCCAAAGATTTTAAATATTGTAAGCCCTGTTTTATCTGAAGGATCCTCAAATTGGCAACAAGGTCCATCTTTTGAAAATAAAATACTAGATAATAGGCCTAATATTATTTTAATCCTTGCAGATGATTTAGGTTTCAATGATGTCTCACTTTATAATGGAGGAGCAGGAAGCGGTTTATTGATGACTCCTCATATAGATCAAGTTGCTAGAGATGGAGTAGTATTTGAAAATGGATATGCAGCCAATGCAATGTGCGCTCCGTCAAGAGCTTCAATTATGACAGGTCGCTATTCAACACGATTTGGATTTGAATTCACTCCACTTTTTCCAGGTGCTGTGCAGTTGATGAAATGGATATCTGATATTCAAGATGATGAGCTTAAGATTGAAATAGAAGAAAAATTATATGAAGATGCAAAGGATATATTTTCTGCTGGCATTCCTACTGAAGAAATTACTATTGCTGAAGTACTGAAAGACGCAGGGTATTATACAGCTCATATTGGAAAATGGCATTTAGGAAGGGTGGATGGAAGCCATCCTAACGATCAAGGATTTGATGATAGTTTATTCATGGAAGGTGGACTTTATTTGCCTGAAAATGATAAACGTGTTGTCAATGCCAAAACTGATCATCCTGTAGATAGCATGGTATGGGCTAAAGGTCAATTTAGTGCATCTTTTAACAAGAGTCCTAATTTTGCTCCTGGAGGATATCTTACTGATTACTATACAGACGAAGCAATTCAAGTAATAGAAAAAAATAAGCATAGACCATTTTTCTTGTACTTAGCGCATTGGGCAGTACATAATCCTATGCAAGCATTAAAAGATGATGTAGAGGCTATTAGCCATCATACAACAGGACATAATCTACAAGTCTATTCAGGTATGATTACTGCATTAGACAGAAGTGTAGGTCGCATTGTTGATGCATTAGAGCAGAATGGACTTACAGATAATACATTAATTATTATAACAAGTGATAATGGGGGAGCAAGTTATATAGAACTTGCTGATATTAATGACCCTTATCGTGGATGGAAGCTTACTCATTTTGAAGGAGGAACACACATTCCATTTATGGCTAAGTGGCCTGATCAAATTGAAGCTGGAACTCAATTTAAACCTGCAGTACATCATAACGATATTTTTCAAACTATTGCTGCTGCAGGAAATGCTAAAGTTCCTACCGACAGAGTATTAGACGGAGTAGATTTCTTGCCTTTTGTAAATGGATCAAAAGATGGAGCTTTGCATGAAACATTATTCTGGAGACAAGGACATCAACAAACAGTATTGCATAAAGGTTGGAAATTAATTAGGACAAGCAGAGCTGATCAAAAATGGCTTTTCCATCTTGCTATAGATCCAACCGAACAAAATAATATTATTACCGACCATCCAGAAAAAGTAGCATTACTAGATAAACTAATCGATGTGCATAACTTGGAACAAACTGAGTCTTTATGGCCAAGTACAGTTAATGCACCAATACTTATTGACAAGCATACGGGACAAAAGTATGAAAAAAATGATGAATATATCTATTGGCCAAATTAATGAAATTCAATAATTCTAATATTTGTATTCAAGAGTATGAAACAAGATTTGATAAAGATTTTTTTGTTTTGAATAAGGCATGGATAGAAGAAAGTTGGATTTTAGAAGAGTCTGATAAAAAAGATTTACTAAATCCAAAAAAAATTATTGATAATGGTGGACAAGTTTTCTTTGCTGTAGAAAATCAGAACGCAATTGGTACAGTGGCAATGATTAAGAGCTCAGACTATAAGTTTGAATTAGCTAAAATGACGGTAAAAGAAAATTATAGAGGAAAAGGAATTGCTAATATGTTAATGGATCAGTGCCTTAATTTTGCAAAGCAAAAAAATGCTAAAGAAATTTTTCTAATATCAAATGATTCATTAACTATAGCTAGGAACCTTTATGATAAATATGGTTTTAAAGAAGTAGATTTAGATTCTAGTAAATATGATAGAGGAAACGTTAAAATGATACTTAAAATAACGAATTAAAAATTAATGCATTTAATGTATATTTAATCATGTGTGGAATAGTAGCATATAAAGGCCCAAAAAATTGTTATCCAATTTTGATAGATGGATTACATCGACTTAGAATATAGAGGTTATGATTCAGCGGGTGTTGCTTGCCTATCAAATGACAAAATTAGAATTACAAAAAGAAGTGGAAAAGTAATTCAGTTAGAGCAAGGGCTTAAAGTTAATGGAAAGTTTCAAGATTGTGACGGTGCAGGAATTGCACATACACGCTGGGCTACTCATGGAAAGCCGAATCAAATCAATGCTCATCCACACAAAGATCAATCAGGAAATATTGTTTTAGTTCATAATGGAATTATAGAAAATTATAATCCAATTAAAAAATTTTTAAAATCAAAAAAAGTGAAATTTAAGTCTGAAACTGATACAGAAGTATTAGTTCAATTGATTGGTTATTTCTTCAATAAAGGAAAGCTAAATTTTGAACAATCTGTTAGAGCTGCTCTTCAAAGAGTAGACGGAGCTTATGGAATTGTTGTATTAAATAAGAAAGAACCAGATATGATGATAGCTGCTCGAAAAGGAAGTCCGCTAGTTTTAGGTGTTAAAGATAATGAATTTTTTATCGGTAGTGATGTTTCTCCAATTATTAAACATACTCAGCAAATTATATATCTTGAAGATTCTCAAATGGTAATTATTAATGATGATGAATATAAAATAACTTCAATTGATAAAGATGTGAGTCTTCCAAAAAAAGTTGAAAAAATAGATTTCAAAATTGATGATTATGATAAAGGTAAGTTTAAATACTTTATGCATAAAGAAATTCATGAACAAATTGATACTATTAGAAATACTATTACAGGTAGAGCAACAAAAGATAGAGTTTATCTTAATGGATTACTTGATTATTGGGCTCAAATCAAAGAAGCAGATAAGATATTTATTACTGCTTGTGGTACCTCATGGCATGCTGGACTTATAGGTAAAAATTTAATTGAAAGATTTGCAAAGATACCCGTTCATGTTGAATATGCTTCCGAGTTTAGATATAATAAAACTTTAGTTGATAATAATAGCGTTGTAATTGCTATTTCACAATCAGGTGAAACAGCTGATACTCTTGCTGCAATAAAAAAAGCTAATGAATATGGAGCAATTACAGTTGGTCTTTGTAATGTTCCTGGAAGTTCAGTATCTAGAGAAACAAATTGTGGAGTTTTTACAAGATGTGGTCATGAAGTAGGTGTTGCATCAACTAAAGCATTTACTGCGCAAATAAGTATTTTATATCTTTTAGCACTTAAATTAGCAGCTTCAAATGATACTATAAGCAAAGCATCTCTTAAAGCTCATCTAGATTTTGATGACAGCATGAAAAAAATTAGAAATGTGCTTAAAAAAGAAAATGAAATCAAAAAAATTGCTTTAAAATATAAAAATGCTAATGATTTTTTGTATTTGGGAAGAGGTCTTAATTTTCCTATAGCTTTAGAAGGAGCACTAAAATTAAAAGAGATATCTTATATTCATGCAGAGGGATATCCAGCTGCTGAAATGAAGCATGGTCCCATTGCTTTAGTTGATAAGAATATGCCAAATGTCTTTATTGTACCAAAAGACAAAACTTATGATAAAATCATTTCAAATATTGAAGAAATAAAATCTAGAAAAGGAAAAATTATTATCATTACAGATTCAAGAGATAAGATTTTAAGAGATCTTGCAAATGATTTAATCCTTGTACCAAAAACAAATCATTTCATGTTTTGTCATTTAGCAACAATAGTCCTTCAATTGTTTGCATATTATATAGCAGTTAGTAAAAAACTAAATGTAGATCAACCAAGAAATTTAGCAAAATCTGTAACGGTGGAATAATTTTAAAAAGTGATTTAAATAGGAGAAAATAATGAACGACAAACAGCAAATTGAAAACGTAGTACAACTATATGTCGATAGCATGGACGAATCAAATCCCGATAAAGTAAAACAAGCATTTCATATCAATGCGAAGGTAGTTGGTTACCTTCATGGAGATTTTATGGAAATGTCAGTAGATGATTTTTCTGGTTTTGTAGCAGCTCAACAACCTTCACCAAAAGAAAAAGGTGAAAATGTGGTTTTAGAAATTCTTTCATGTGAAATACAAGGCGCAACAGCATCAGTAAAAGTTAGAGATAAATATTTAGGTATAACTTTTTTAGATATCTTGTCTTTTATAAAGATTGACAGCGATTGGAAAATCTACAATAAATTGTTTCATGTTGAGAGTGAATAATTAGAACCCCAGAGTAAAGAGTGTATACTAAAATCCCTCCACCAATAGTTACTTTAATCTTTGGATTGATTATTTATTTTTCAAAATCTTTTTTTCCAGTTTATACTTTAGATAATAGTAATATGGTCAGCATCATTTTTTTTATATTTGGTTTTAGTGTATTAATAACTGCAATTCAATCATTTAAAAGGCATGAAACTACTATTAATCCACTCAATCCTGACAAAGCTTCTTCATTAGTTAATTCTGGTATTTTTAGCTATTCGAGAAATCCAATGTATTTAGGAATGCTACTTATTTTACTATCTATATCCTTCAAGTTTAATATTTCAGGAGGTATTTTTATAAGCTTTCTATTTAAAATCTATATCACAAAATTTCAAATAATACCAGAAGAAGAAGCAATGGTTAAGCTATTTGGTGAGGAGTTTATTGCATACAAGAATCAAACTAGGAGATGGATTTGATATGAATGCTTATTTAATGCTTATCGGAGCAATTATATTTGAAGTTTTAGGGACAATGCTTCTTCCTGCATCTCAAAGTTTTACAAAAACTTTACCTACCACTATTTTAATTATTTCATATGGACTATCTTTTTACTTTCTTGCCCTTGTATCTCAACAATTACCCTTATCAATCATATATGCTTCATGGGCAGGACTTGGAGTTTTTTCTGTGGCGATACTTAGTTATTTTTTTTATAAACAAACATTTAATTGGCAGATGATTCTTGGATTATTCTTAATTGTAGTCGGTGTCACTATTGTTAATATTTATAAAACGGAGATATAAAAATGAATAAAATTTTAATACTACCATTTTTTTTCGTATCTATTCTTTGTGCGCAGCAAATGCAAAGCTATGAAGGGACTGTATTTGGCACCCTAAATAATAATACTGAAGCAAGAATTATTAAGGAATACTATGATGATCTTAATATAAGTATAAAAATAGAGCGTACAGTAAAAGGTAATATGAATCATGGTATCTATAGAGATTACTACGAAAATGGTCAAATTCGTACTGATGCTAATTATTATAATGGTGAATTAGATGGACCTTACATTTTTTATCATGATAATGGTGAAATTTATGTGAAGGTTAATTATAAAAAAGGAGATTTAGACGGTCTTGTAACTTTTTATAAACCAAATGGAAAGGTTTTAGAAAAAATCATGTATGAAAATGGAGCTCCACTTAAAAAAAGATTAAGATAGCTCTATTTTATGTTTCCTCAGATAATTCATTATTCACTCCATTTTTTTACACCTTTTCTTTTTGGAAAACTTTTCTTTAAACAGCATTGGTGGTATGCAAGCTTACTCATGCTTTCAACGATGCTAATTGATTTAGATCATTTATTAGCAAACCCTATTTTTGATCCTAATCGTTGTAGTGTAGGGTTTCATCCACTACATACTATATGGGCAGCATTTTTGTATACTGGAATGCTATTCATACCTTCATGGAAATGGCGCGCAGTTGCCTTCGGTTGTTTGTGGCATCTATGTACAGATTTAATTGATTGTCTGATTTAATATTTTTATAATGAATCCTATGAAAAAAATACTTTTTATTCTGTTTATTTCGTTAGTAATAGCGCAAAATTCTAATGATGAATATCTTCAGTTAGAGCTAAACAAAGCTGTAGCAGATATCAACAGTAAAAAATTCAATAATGCCATTAATAGGATTGAGAAAAATGACTTCTCTAACTCAATATTATCAAATCATGCTTTAATAATCAAAATGAAAGCTTTTCATGGTAATGGAGATCTCGAAAAAGCATTATCTATTAAAAAAAATGTTAGTATCCATGCATTAGAACCTAATCTTAATACAATATATAACTTAGAAATGGGAGATATCTTTTCAGAAATGGGATTTTTTAATAAGTCTTTCGAACACTACTTACTTGCTAATAAAAGTAATATTGATTCAAGATCTAATAAGCGTATTAATCAGCGATTTAAAAAATTAGTGAGAATGGAATTAGATGAGCAACAAATTGGTCTATTATTATTGACTGAGGATAATATTATAAATAGAAATATTTTGATGCTAGCACAGTCATTTTCAATGGCAAGAAATAATTCAACAAATTTGAAAGATGTATTTTCCTCGATTGATTATAATATGCTTCCAAGAGAATTGAGATCTTCTCATCGATACCTTAGAAAGAATATTTCAACTAGTAATTCATTTGGATTAAAAATGGGAGTAGTACTACCATTGACTGGTGAGAATTCATTGCAGGCAAAAGCATTTCTATCAGGATTACAAGAAGGGAATGAGTTGTCAAATAACAGCAACAAAATTCAATTTATTGTTGTAGATAACTATGGAAAACAGTTAAACACTGTACGTGCATGTAATGACTTAGTCAATTTTCATAAAGTAGATGCTATTATTGGGCCATTGTCAGATGAAAACTTAATATCTGCTGCTACGGCATTATCTAATTCTGACATTCCTATTTTTGCACCAAATTCAAATGATGAAAGTATTCATTCAATCAATAAAAATGTATATCTGCTAGATTCATCTTTAGATACTAAAAACCAAGTCCTCGCAAATCATGTTGTTAATAATCTTAATTTAGAAAAAGTAGCAATTATTGCTCCAAGAACGAAAGAAGGAATTAATGAAGTAGATTCTTTTTTGAAAGAAATGGATAGATTAAATAAAGAGCCTGTTTCAATTCAATGGTATGAAAATTCTGACCCAATTGATCTAAGAAGTTTATTTAAAGATTTACGTGAAATTGCTTGGGAAATTAATGCTCAAGATGAATATCAAGAATTTTTAGGAGTTGATATTGATCTTTTAGATTCAATGTTTAATGTGGAAGCGGACGAAGTTTATGATATTTTTGATATTCAGGAAGATGAAAGTATCGATTCTACTAAGGTTGTTTTAGAGTCAATTGATGGAATATTTTTTCCTTTAGCAGATGAAGGATTAAAATATGTTGGTGCACAAATTTCCTTATCAAATCTTCAAACACAGTTGCTTGGAAACGACTTATGGTTAGATTTAGATTTTATCAATCAAGAGACCATCTCTCCTCATATATCAGGAATGTATTTTGTTAGCACATTTAATCCTAAATATAGAATTGGGAACGAGTTCGATTATGATCCAAAACTAAATAACTTTTTTCATTATGGATTAGATTTTGCTCAGTTTATTATTGAAGTAGAAAATAAGAATAATAGCTTCTTCTTTTTTAATGAAAGCAAACCAAATAAATTATCTAATACAAGATCGTTTGATTTTAGTAATGGCATGGTCAATCAAGGTGTAAATATATTACAATATTCAAATAGACGTATTTCCAAAACGGCTATAACTGAATAGTCTTTTATGTGGATTGATTATTCAAAAGAAATTAATATAAAAAATCTCAATATCATTTTTAATACAGATAACCTGTCTCCAGCAATTGGTAGCAAACCTATAGTGCAAATGGATCAAACACATTCAAGCACAGTTAATTTCATTTATGGAAATAAGCAAATATATAAATCTACTGATGCACTCATTACATCAAATAGAGATATTGCTTTGCAAGTAAAAGTAGCAGACTGTATGCCCATTTTTATTTTTGATAAGAAATCATCTTTCTTTGGAGCTATTCATGCTGGGTGGCGCGGTCTGGCAAGTGGAATTATTGAAAATAGTATAGAATTGCTTAAAGAACAGGATTTCAATCTAAGAAATATTAAAGTCTTTATTGGTCCATCTATTAGTAAAAGAAATTTTGAAATTCAAAACGATGTAATGGAATATTTTGATTCAAAATTTTCCATAGTAAAAGATGGAAAGATTTTTTTAAGTTTACAAGAAGTTGCAATAGATAAATTTGCTTCTTATGGTATATTAGACATTTTGAATACTAATGAATGTACATATGATAATTTGAATTATCATTCATATAGAAGAGATAAAACAGATAAAAGGATGAAAGGATGGATTTACTACAATGAATGAATTAATTAATTATATGATTCTAGGTTTTGTTCAAGGTGTAACTGAATTTTTTCCTATAAGTAGTTCTGGACATCTAGTACTATTTGAAGATTTTTTAGGTATTAATAATGCAGGAGCTTCTGCTGAAATTATTGCGCATTTTGGTACACTGTTTAGTATTATCCTATTTTATAGAGCCACATTTTTTTCAAGTAAAAATTCTGATGACTTCTTCAATATAAATACTTTAAAAATGCTTATAGTCTCTACTGTACCAGCTGTTTTATGTGGTTTATTTTTTGATTTAGAAATATTTTTTAATTATAGTTTTGTTAAAACTGCATTACTGTGTAATGGAGGATTTTTAATTGCATTAAGTGGACTAAGGGATATAATGAATAACTCTACAACATTTGAAAATCCATCTCAATGGAAGTGGGATTATAAAACTTCATTATTTTTAGGTTTATTTCAAGCATTAGCAATGTTACCAGGAATATCAAGATCGGGAATGGTTATCAGTTATGGGTTATTTATAGGTCTAGAAAAAAAGAAAATCATTCAGTATGCCTTCTTTATGGCCGTTCCTGTAATTCTTCTATCAATTGTTTATAAAATTTTATTTTCTGATGGCTTTGAGGCACTTGCTTTTGAGTCCGGTGTTATCTTATTTATTTCATCATTTATATTTGGTTACTTTAGTTTAATATTTTTAATAAAGTTTCTTGAGAAATATAGTTTTGCTTGGTTTGGATTGTACTGCATAATTATTAGTTTAGTCTTATGATCGAAATCATTTTTACATTATATCTTCTTCTGATTATTTTTATCGGCTTATTGTCAAATAGATTTGTTGCATCTCAATTAGATTTCTTACTAGCTGGTAGAAGACTAGGGCCTTGGGTTACAGCATTCTCAGAAAGAGCCTCTGGAGAATCGGCATGGCTTATTTTAGGACTACCAGGAGCAGCTATTGCCGTAGGGTATGGTGAAATCTGGGCGGTAATTGGTATCACTCTTGGCATTATCTCATCATGGTTTCTAATCGCAGAAAAGCTAAGGTACGAGACTGAAAAATATGAAGCACTTACTGTTCCAGAATATCTTCACAAAAAATTTAATGATTCATCGGGCATTATAAAGCTGACATCAGCTATTATCATCGGCATATTTTTTACTTTTTATGTATCCGCACAATTTCATGGGTCGGGAAAAATATTGAATACAATTTTTGGAATTGATCCATTACAGGGGATTACATTAGGTGCATTTGTAATCATTTTATATACAATTATGGGTGGCTTATTAGCTGTTGCATGGACTGATCTTCTTCAAGGTATTTTAATGATTGGTACTTTAGTTATTTTGCCAATTGTAGGATTAATTGAATTATCATCTCTTGAACAACCATTATCTGAGCTATTAGTGAGCAAGGATCCTGCAAAAAGCTCTTTATTTGCGGGTATGACGGGGCTTGCAGCTTTATCAGTAGCAACTGGAGGCTTGAGTTGGGGTTTAGGTTATTTTGGACAACCTCATCTACTTATCAGGTATATGGCTATTAGTTCAGTTAAAGAAGTAAAAAAAGCTAGATGGATTGCTTCTTTGTGGGCTATTCCAGGGATTTCAGGTGCATTTCTAATAGGTATTGTAGGAATGGCATATTTTGGAGAAGATTTCTTTATTGGAAAAGATCCAGAAATTATTATGCCTTTACTTGCACAAACATTATTACCTGGATGGTTAGCTGGTTTATTAATTTCTGGAGCAGTAGCAGCAATGATGTCTACTGCGGATTCGCAATTATTAGTATCAACATCAGCTATTAGTGAAGATTTAGGTATTAATGCTATTAAAAAAAGAAAAGAATCAGATACTCTACTGAATACCAGAATTATCACAGTGCTCTTGGGTATATTTGCTTATATCGTAGCAATGTATTCTGAATATTCAGGTAATACCATCTTTAGCATTGTTAGTTTTGCTTGGAGTGGTCTTGGTTCATCATTTGGTCCAGCAGTATTATTGGCTTTATGGTGGAATAAAACAACAAGAGAAGGAGTAATTTCAGGTTTATTTACGGGGGCTATTACTACGCTAATTTGGGGAAGTAGTCCTTATTTAAAGTCAATTGTTACTGAGCGACTAAGTAGTTTTGTTTTTGCTTTTCTTGCTATAGTTATTGTAAGTAAATACAAAAAAACTACTAAGACTAACACAGGAAGTTCTAAAAATTCTATCTTACAATCTGGCAGTTACGGTGTAGTTGTCGAAGAAACTGAAAAATAGTATTATATGATTAAGGCCCTACAAGCAATCCAAGAAATTAGAAATAATCCAAACAATAATTATCTATTGGTTGGAGACAGCGACTTTCTATATTTATACCTCAAGAAAATAATTAAGGAATCAAACACAGATTTAATAGAAACAAAACTGTTTGATTGTTCAGATAAATCAACCTCTCAGCAAGATATATTAAATACACTAAATGCTATTGACTTATTTGCAGATAAGAATTTTATTGTTATTAAAAATATCAATAAGATTTCAGCCAAGAATAAGGATGCCTTTAAAAGTGCATTATCTAATAAAGAAAATCCCAATAGAATCGTATGTGTTGATCATAGTTTTCTAGGTTTTGACTATGGAACAAAAACAAATTTTATTAAAAATAGCTCAACTAAAGATATTAGTGATTTGTTTAGCGTTGTTGATATTACTACGCCATTCGAAAGTGAAATGATTAAATGGATTAAGATATTTTCCGATGATTTAGGATTTAAAATGACACGAGAGATTGCAAATAGCTTAATTGATATATTTGGTACTAATTTTTCGGCAATTTATAACGAAATTTCCAAGCTAAGTATAATTGCAGAAGACATAGATGGTTCTAAAACTGAATGGTTAGATAGTTTCTATGATTGGAAAAAGAATAAGCAAATATGGGAGTTTAATTATGCTGTATGCGATAAAGATGTAGATAAGGTTTTACAATTTGGATCATCCATTATAAATCAATTCGGATTATTGTATATGATAAATTCTCTTTTCACAATATTTGAAGCATTATTTTATGCAAAATTAAATAATGGAACAATTACGGATAATAGTCGTAAGACTTTAAGAGGTAAAATTGTAAATAAAATTTCTTCATCCTCAAACAAGTATACTTTAGAAGAAATTGAAACAAGTATTAAGCTTTTAGGCGCATTAGATAAAAAAATTAAAACAAGAAATATTATAGATGAATCAGAATTTACAAACCTTATCAGTGGAATCTTCAGATATGAATAATCCTTTCAAGTTAACCGACGAAAAGTTAATCGCTAGATTTCAAGATGGAGATATTAATGCTTATAATGAACTAGTAGATAGGTATAAAGATAGGCTACTAAATTTTGTTTTTAGATATTTTAATAACAGAGAACAAGCTGAAGATGTAGTACAGGATACATTGATTAAACTTTATACTCATGCAAGCTATTATAAGAACATTGCAAAATTTTCTACTTGGATCTACACAATAGCAAAAAATAATGCACTAACAGAATTAAGAAAAAACAAAAGGAAGCGAACTGATTCATTATGGACAAATGAAGGCAAGCCAATTGAGATAGAAATGAAAGATGAATCATTAGAGCGTACTGTACATAATAAGATAGCAGTTGAAGAATTAAATAAATACTTAGATGAAATACCTGAAAATTTCAGAATAGCAGTGGTGCTACGAGATTTCCAGGAACTTTCTTATGATGAGATTAGTAAGATACTAGAAATACCAATTGGAACTATCAAATCTAGAATTAATAGAGGTAGAATTCAGTTGAGTGAAAAAATGAAACATTTTAAGGAGCAGTAAATGGATTACAATAAATTTGAAGATAGAATTTCTCGCTGGATTGAGAACGATATGGATGTAAAAGAAAGAAGAGAATTCGAAAAATTCTTGTCTGAGCATCCCGAGTATCAATTAAAAGTAGATGAAGTGCGCAATGCTATCTCTACCATGAATCAAGCTCAAGATTTAAAGGTTTCATCTGACTTTGATAGTAAGTTAAACCAAAAAATAGAAGCATTAAGTCTAAATAAGAGTGTTAAAAAAAGCCTTTTTGGATTTTCTAATCAAAACTTTGCATATCTAACTCTTGCTCTAGGAACAATTTTTATATTAACCTCTTTTCTAATGCAATCAAACTCAACATATATGTTTGCTGATCAGGAATTAGACAAAAAAGAACTAATTAGCCCTGCAGACTCTTTAGAATCCAAAGAAGAAATGGATGATATGAAACAAATTGATCTTTTGAACAATATTGATGGATCCTTTGTAAACGATCAAGAATACTAGCATAAAGTCAGAGTTATATTATTTTTTTAGTTTAGTTTAACAAAATTGAATATATCCATACTCCTATGTAATTTGCATCCGTATGTATAAAAAATCTAATATCGTCATATTATTTTTCCTTTTTGTATGGAGTTGTAGTATTCCAAGTACAAATATTGAAATGACTTCAGATTCTACTGAAATTAAATCAGATAAAATTTCTGAAGAAAATATACAAGACCTATCTGGTATTCAGTTTTTCATGGACGGTATGATGTTTATGGAGCAGGGTGAATATTCAAGAGCAATTATTGAATTTCAAGAAGCCATCGAGAAAGGTTCTAATTCGGCAGAAGTATATCATTCTATTTCAGAAGGATACTGGATGATCCAGAAATACGAAAAAAGTATTAGCTATGCTCAAAAGGCGATAGAAAAAGACCCTATAAGTTCAGATTATAAAATATCTTTAGGAAAAAAATATATTGCTTTAAATGATCTTGAATCCTCACTTGACATTTTTGAAGAATTATCAAAAACTGATACTGATAATGCTGAAATTTTATTTATTATTGGTGATTTAAAATCCGAGTTAAATGATATAGATGGTGCTTTAATATACTATCAAGAAGCATATGATAAAGATAATAGTCTAACTTTAGCCCTTGAAGTAGCTGCTAAGTTAGCCATTGATGCAAATCATAGAGATAAGACGCTTATCATAAAAAAACTATTGTTATCAGATCCTAGTAATCCTGAATATTTAAAACTATATATTGAATCAATATCACAAATAAATAGTTTGGATGAAATAGAGTCTTTGTTAAGTAACAAAGAGCTTCAATCGAATCCATTTATCAATAATCTATATAATCAATTAGCATATCAATATCTAAGAAATGGATACTATGATCAATCTGAAGAGTTTTTTGAAAGATCATTGGAAATCAATAGTACAGATCGATTCGCATTATATTATTTATCTACATTATATCGGGAATCTGGAAAGTTTGATCAGTCTATAGAATTATCAGAAAAACACATCAATTCTTATCCCGAAGATAAAGAGGGTTATATAAATAAAAGTATTTCATTATTAAGTCTACAACGATTTGATATGGTGGTTGAGGAGCTTTCGATTGCGTTAAAAATATTTCCAGAAGATTTTGAAGTAAATTATTTCTTAGGCCTGGCATATTATTCATTGAAAGAGTTTGTTAATGCAGAAGATTTTTATAAAAAAGCTTTATCTCTTGATACTAATTCGATACCAGCGATGCATGCATTAGCTATGGTATATGATCAGAATGAAAAATGGGATCAATCAGATAAACTTTATACAGATCTTATTACGATTAATACTAAAGATGCTCAAGCTTATAATAACTATGCATATAGCTTAATTGAGAGAAATGAAGATGTGGAATATGCTTTAACGCTTGCAAAGAAAGCAATTGAACTTAGTCCAAAAACATCATCCTATTTAGATACAATTGGTTGGATTTATTTTAAACTAAATGATTTTGATAAAGCAAAGGAATTTATTGGTGAAGCAATAGTATATGATGACACTAGCTCAGTAGTTCTTGAGCATTATGGAGATGTGCTAATAGAATTAAATGAAATAGATGAAGCATTGATTTTTTATAAAAAGGCCCTTGAGCTAGATGAAGAAAATATGAAATTAATAGAAAAAATTTCAAATCACAATTCTAGAGCATTAAATGAGTAAATGGAAAATATTTATACTATTAATTTTAGCTGGTTGTTCATCAAATAAAAATTTTGTTTCAATAGATAGTGCAAATCATGCGACTATTGAAGTATTAGAGAAAAGTTATTCAAGAGCTTTTGGATCTGGAAAGTTAATAGGAAAAGGAAAGTCAAATTTTTCATCCAATTTTGTTTTCGAATCTAAAGATGATTTCTCATATATTGTTTTTAAAGATATTATAGGTAGAAAATTATTCCTAGTTGAGATTGATGGAGAGAAAACACGATATGTTGATATGAGAAAAAATAAAGAAATAAATGTAGAAGACTTCACTAAATTTTTGCCTATAGCTACAAAATTTGATTCAAATACCTATAAAAGATTATTGTGGGGTACTCCAAATGTTTTTAGAGATCTTCAGATTAAAACCAGAAATGTTTTTTTGATATCAACGAAGTTAATTAGTGTCGATGGTAGTAACTTCTTGGACGAGCTAACATTTTCTTTAAATAATGATAAACAAAAATATACAATACTTTTTACAAGAAGAAATTTTGAGATATAAATGAAACTGTCTATAATTATCCCGATGTATAATGAGCAAGAGTCCTTAGACGCCTTGTTTATGGAGTTGTCAGGTTTGTTTAGTCAAGAAGCTAAAACAGAAATTATCTTTATCAATGATGGATCTTCAGATGATACATTAAGTATTCTTGAATCTAAAATTAAGAATTATCCTAGTTGGAAAGTAATCAACTTATATCGTAACTACGGGAAGTCTGTTGCTCTGCAAGCAGGATTTGATAATTCAAAAGGCGAAATTATAGCTACCATGGATGCAGATCTTCAAGATAATCCTAAAGAAATTTATAACTTAATTAAAGAGTTAGAAAAGGGATATGATGTCGTTTCAGGTTGGAAAAAGAATCGAAAAGACCCATTAGAGAAAAAAATAGCTTCTAAAATCTTCAATTTTTTTGTTAGAGTTTTTAGCGGTCTTAAAATACATGACTCAAATTGTGGGATAAAAGTTTTTAAGAGAGAAGTGACTGAGATGCTTACATTGTATGGCGGAAGACACCGATATATACCTCTTTTAGCTCATCAAAAGAAATTTTTAATATCAGAAGTTGTTGTTGATCATAGAGAAAGAGAATTTGGAGTTTCTAAATATGGCGTAAAACGCTATTCAGATGGATTTTTTGATTTTTTAACAATATTGTTTTTAGGTAAATATATGGACCGTCCACTACATTTTTTTGGATCTCTTGGATTTGTTTCATCATTGCTTGGAATAGGGATTGAAATTTATGTTTTATATCTCAAATATATTCTACTTGATTCATTTCAGCAGCATATAGCTTTAATAATATTAGGAGCAATCTTGATTATTGTTGGACTTCAACTTTTTACTTTTGGTTTAATGGGTGAATTGATTGTTAATAAAAAATATAAAGACAGAAATTATATCAAAGAAATAATTGAGTAGTCGATTAAAGATTGTTACTATAGGGCCATTTCCACCTCTAAGAGGAGGAATTTCTGATTTTCATGAATCTCTTGTTAATCAAATAAGTAAGAAAAGCGATGTCAAAGTTTTAAATTTTAAATCTTTATATCCTAAAATATTGTTCCCTGGAAAATCTGAATATGGTAATAGTAAAAGCGGTTTCAAAAATGTGAATACAATTCTAAATCCTTTAAATGTTCTAAGCTGGATTAAAGGAAAATCACTTATTCGGGAAAATAATACAGACAAACTAATTATCTCATATTGGAGTTTCTTTTTTATTCCGGTCTATATGTTTTTACTGGGTTCAGTAAAAAAAGAAAATAGATATGTTTTATTCCATAATGTTATCTCGCATGAAAATAAGCCTTTTGAGAGGTTTCTACTTCAGCGCTTTATTAAAATAATTGGTCATTGTATTGTAATGAATAATTATAACAAAGAATTAATCTTAAAAATAAATCCAAAGGCTAATATCATTAGTAATTTTCATCCAATATATGAAATTCCTTATGCAGATAATTCAAACAATAATTACAAAGCAGATTTAAATATAAACACTGAAAAAACTATTTTATTTTTTGGGCTTATTAGAGAGTATAAAGGTTTAGATCTGTTAATAAATGCAATTGCATTGAGTAGAAATAAAATTAAAGATTTAAAAGTTTTAGTAGTTGGAGAAAATTATGAGTCTTTAGAGAAATATCATGAAATGATTAGAGCTAATAATATGGAAGACTCTTTTATCTTTATTAATCACTTTGTTGATAAAGATGATATTAAAAAATATTTCTTATCTTCAGAATTAGTTGTTCTTCCTTACAAGTCTGCATCTCAAAGTGGAGTACTTTCTTTGGCATATAATTTTAATCGTCCTGTAGTTATTACAGATGTTGGTGGATTGTCTGATTATGTGTCAGATAAAAAATCTGGATTTATTGTAGAGCCAGACCCAGTACATATTAGCAAAAAAATTAATATGTTTTTTGAAGAGAACTTATTTGAGATGATGAGCAAGTTCATAAAAGACAATAAAAAAATATTTTCATGGGAATCGTTTGAGAAGAAATTGAAATTATATGAATAATATAAAAATAGATAATCCAAAAATTCATCTGATAGTTCTTAATTGGAATGACAAAGAATTAAGTAGAAAATGTCTATCCTCTATTGAAAAGGTATCATATTCAAATTATGAAGTTTTAATTGTTGATAATAACTCTGAAGATGGTTCAGTGGAATTTTTCAAGCAGCATTTTCCTAATTATGATATTTTAGCTCTTAAAGATAATCTCAAGTATGCTGGAGGAAATAATGCTGCTGTTGACTATTTACAGCCAAATGAAGAGGACTACTTAGTATTTATTAATAATGACACAATAGTAAGCTCAGATTTTCTTGATCATTTGATTGATCCTTTTTTAAATGATCCTAATTGTATCATTACTGTTCCTAAAATTCTTTTCGCAATGGATATTAATAAAATATGGTATGCTGGTGGATTAGTAAATATGTGGAAAGGAACAATTGATCATATAGGTATACGAAATTTTGATGCACCTCGATATTCATTTATGATGGAAACTGATTATGCTACAGGATGTTGTCTATGTATTAGTTATACTGACTTCGAAAAATTGAACTATTTTGATACTACATTTAACATGTATTGTGAGGATGTTGATTTGAGTATAAGAGCAAAAAAAATGAATAGAAAAATTGTCTATAGTCCAAAATCAATTATACTACATAGTGTTTCTCAATCCTTGGGTGAAAATTCGTTAAAAAAAATAAGAAATAAATTATCAGGTCAAGTAAAACTATTTTGGAAACATGCATCAGGTTTACAGATAATAACATTAACTTTTCATTGGTTATTATTTTATTTGCCATTAGGAATGTTAAAACTGATTTATTTTAAATTAAAAGAAAAATGACAGAACAAAATTTAGGTAAGAAAGTTGCTAGTGAGGCTATTACATCATTTGGAGGAATGAGTGTAGGATCAGTTTTCCGTTATTTATTTTCAATTTTTATGGCCAGATGGTTAGGTCCCCAAATGTTAGGTTTATATTCTCTTGCTAATGCAGTGACTCGTATAGGAGAAATATTTGCTATGATGGGTCTTGATAACGGAGTACTTAGATTTGTTAGTAGAGAAGAAAGAAATAGCTCAAACGCTGAAAATATTATTTACTCCTCAATAAAAATGGGATTAGTTTCAAGTTTAATTCTAGGATTAACGTTATATTTTTCAGCAGAATGGATTGTATTAAAATTTTTGTCAGAAGATCCATTTCTAATTAAGATTATCAAATTTTACGCCTTCACATTGCCTTTTACAGTAATCACATTAATTGCTTCATTTGCAACTCAAGGATTTAAAATACTGAAGTATAAAATTTTTGTTAATCAGATTATAAATCCCGCGGTACTATTAGTTTCAATGATTGCTTCCTATCTAATATTTGGAGCTAAATTAGCAATTCTTTTACCTACATTTTTATCTGCCTTTATTGGTATGATTTTTATACTATCTTTCTTAAAAAAATTTATAGCTCTAGATTTTAAAAAAATTATTTTTACTCCGTTTAATACAAAGATTTTAAAATTCTCTATCCCGCTTATGTTTGTCTCAGCAATTGGAATTATTATGCATTGGATTGATATATTAATGCTAGGAATTTTTTCTGATGCAAATGCAGTTGGTATGTATCATCCAATTGAAAGAACTGCCGGTCTTATCAGAATGATATTATTCGCATTCGCTGGAATATTTGCTCCTCTTTTTTCACAATATTTCTACGAAAGTAATTCCGAAAAAATGAAAGAGATTTATCAATTGTCAACAAAATGGATTTTTGTAGCATCATTACCTCTTTTTATTTTTTTAATGTTATTCTCTAATCCAATGCTAATGTTGTTTGGTAGTGAATTTGATAATGGTTTAGCTTTGAAGATTCTAACAGTAGGTATAATGATTCAGGCTTTTTTTGGACTTGGTTCTTCATCTTTAACAATGAGTGGTTTTTCAAATCTAAATCTTTTAAATGTATTAGTGGCCCTTGCTGTAAATATTATTATGAATATTATTTTAATTCCACAATATGGTATTGTTGGAGCAGCTTTAGCTACTTCAATAGCACTTTTGATCATTAGCTGTCTAAGATTCTTTGAAAATTACTATATACTTAATTTGAATATTTTTTCACTTAAGCTAATTAAGCCTATAATATCTGCAGCACTAACTATAGGCTTAACTATTCTTTCGAAGAAATATATTCTTAGCTTATTAGATTATTCTTCATCACTTCTAAATCTTACTCTCTTTCTATTATTATCTATTATTATTGTATTTTTTGGATACTTCTCTTTTTATATGTTGTTAGGTATAGAAAAAGAAGACAAAGACATGATTGATAGTTTAAAGAAAAAAATATTTAATCAATCATGAATAAATACTTATTGATTCTCATTTACGCTCTTTGCGTTATACTATTTTTTTATCCAGTAATTTTTTATAATAATATGTTTGGATCAGGGGATACTTTAAATCCTTATTCTGTTAATCATATATTAGATATTTATAAGTCAAAAATTGGTCATTGGCCTTTATGGCAACCATGGATTTTTTCTGGTATGCCAACGATGGAAGCATTTACATATGTTAACGAATTATATTTTCCAACTAGGCTGATGATTGGAGTTGGAATTTCAGATATTAATATTCAATTCATACATCTAATCTTTACTGCTTTAGGAATGTACTTACTTTTAAATCAATTTAAGATTTCAAAATCAATATCATTCTCTATAGGTTTACTTTGGATGCTCAATCCCTATATGATAACAATGATAGTTTTTGGACATGGCAGTCAAATGATGACTGCAGCCTATATCCCTTGGGTTTTATATGGTGTTAACAGATTAAAAGATTCAGTATCAATTGAATCTTTAGCTCTGCTTGCAATCTTAATAGGATTTCAATTACAGAGAGGACATGTACAGATTGCATATTATTCTTGTATGCTAGCAGGAGCATATTTTCTTTATTCATGGATTCAAGAAAAAAATAAAAAGAAAAAATATCTATTATATTTTATACTTTCATGCGGAATCGCATTTTTAATAGCATCGCATATATATTATCCATCTTTAGATTATCTTAGTAATTCTATTAGAGCTGGAGGGGAGAACCATTATCAGTATGCTACTAATTGGTCTATGCACCCAAAAGAGTTATTAACATATATTCTCCCTAATTATTATGGCTTTGGAGGATCATCTTATACTGGATACATGCCTTTCACTGACTATCCTAATTATGTCGGCTTTTTTGTACTACTGTCCGCCTTATACTCTTTGATCAAACTCAACTCAAATAAAATATTCTTTGCAAGTATTTTACTCTTATCAGTTTTGTTATCCTTTGGAAAATATTTTAATCTTATTTATGACTTCTTTTATTCTTTCTTTCCTTATTTTAGCAACTTTAGAGTACCAAGTATGATTCTGATCATATCAAACTTTAGCTTATATATACTTGCTGCTTTTGGTTTAAAAGACATGATTAAGGATTTATTAAATATAGATAAATTCAAAAAATTTGAATCAAAAAATATTGTATTTGTTTTTTTATTAATATCTATAATTGATATTTACAGAATTGATAAAAATATAATTTCTCCCTCTGAAGAAAACCCACAAAAATCGCAAATAATATCTACAGAAAAGTTCAATTCTTTTTTTGAGGAGGATGAAGCAATTAGGTTTTTAAAGAAAAATTTAGAGCTACACAGAGTTTACGCTGCAGGTGAACTATTTCAAGATCCTAAATTAAAATTTCATGGCATCCAGTCTGTAGGGGGTTACCATCCTGCTAAATTTAGACACTATACTGACTTGCTAAATAACACGAATAATTTATTATCTATTCCCGTACTAAGATTTTTAAATGTTAAGTATTTATTAAGTCCAGTTGAGTTAAATCATAAAGATTTTGAGCTATCAATTAAGACTCCTTATAACTCTGCATTCGGTAAAATTGATTTAAATATTTATAAGCTACAGAATCATCTTCCAAGAGCTTGGTTTGTAAAAAATATTATTAAAGAGGATAAAAACCTGTATAACTACTTAACAGCTAGTGCTTTTGATTCTGAAAATATAGCAGTTGTTAAAGATTTAGAGTCACAATCATTTTTGAAAGGTGAAGTTGTCAATTTGCAATGGGATATCCATGAAATTTTGATAGATGTTAATGTGTCATCAGAAAAGGCTTTTTTAATTTTAAGTGAAATAAATTATCCTGAAAGATGGAAGGCAACCGTGGATGATAAAGAAGTTAAAATATATCAAACTAATGGAGTACTTAGAGGGTTATTGTTAAATCAAGGCACTCATTCTATTGTATTTAAATACGATGATAGACTATTTAGGTCTTTACTTATTTTTTCGAATATTCTATTATTTATCATATTATTTATCTTAATAAAACCTTTTCTAATGCGCTTGTTAAAAGAACGTAGCTAAACTAACTTTGCTGTATGATAACAAATAAATTAATATTTCAACAAACTGAAGTGTCGTTTTTTGACGCCTTTCTTGCGCAACTACCAATCTTTTTAATATTTTTAGTTTTATACTATTTTATTTTAAGACCAAATAATAAAAAGCAAGAGGATGTAAAAAATCTTCAAAAGAATTTAAAAAAGGGTGATAGTATTGTGACAATTGGAGGAATTCACGGAAAAATTCTCCAAGTGAGAAATAGTAAGGCTACTATTCGTGTTTCTAATAATAGTGAGCTTACGGTAGATGTTACTGCCGTATCTAGATTAAAAAATTCAGAAAATAAAGAATAAAATGGCAGTTCAAAAAGTAGTTACTTATGGGCATAAAGCCTTACGAGAGGTATGTGCTAATATAACAGACTTTTCAAACGTAGATAGTCTAATCAATGATCTATTTGATACCATGTATGAATTTGATGGGATTGGATTAGCCTGCAATCAGATTGGAATCAATAAAAGAATGTTTGTAGTAGATATAACCCACACTAAAGAATGTGATACACCTTTAGTTTTTATGAATGGCAAGATTGAGAAAGGGACTGGTTCTTGTGTAGACTCTGAAGGTTGCTTATCCTTACCTGACATTAGAATTAATGTCGAAAGATTTGATACGATTACCTATAGCTATGTTGATGAAAATTTTGAGAAATGCTCCAAAGAGTTTTCTGGTATGTTGGCAACTGTAATTCAGCACGAAAATGATCATTTAGATGGAAAGTTAATTACAGATTATGCTACTCCTACAGACCTTTTAAAGTATGATAAGGCACTGAAATTAATGAAATCTAATAATGTCAGATAAATCGATAAAAATTATATTTTTTGGTAATACGGAGTTTTCTAACCCCGTCCTTGTAAAGTGTGCTGAATCTTATAATGTTTGTTCTGTGGTTACTAATCCATCAAAAAAAATGGGACGTGGCCAAAAATTTGTAGATACTCCAGTAAAAATACTTGCAAATAATTCTAATTTAGAGATTATTGAATGCGATAATCTTTTAGATGAAGGATTTATAAAAAAACTAAAAGATGTGAATCCAGATTTGTTTGTTGTTGTTGCATACAAGATTTTACCAAAGTCATTATTAGGTATTCCCAAGTACGGAGCAATCAATTTACATTCATCTCTACTTCCAAAGTATAGAGGTGCGGCACCTATTCAAAGAGCAATATTGAATAAAGAAAAAATCACCGGGGTATCCACCTTTCTGATTGAGCCTCAAGTAGATACAGGAAAAATCATCGAACAAGAAAAGTGTAAAATAGATGAAGAAGATAATTATGGTACATTATCTGAAAAATTAAGTCATATTGGAGCAGATCTAGTTATCAGCTCTATTAAAAAGTATTTAAGTAAAAAAATCCAACCTTATTTGCAAGACGAGTCTTTAGTTACTTTAGCTCCTAAAATTATAAAAGAAGAATTTCTTATTGATTGGAATAAAGAAGGATCAGACATAAATGCTCAAATTAAAGCATTTAGTCCCTATCCTGGTGCATACACATTTCTTAATGGAAAGCGAATTAAATTTTTTCAATCAGAGTTGATAAATAGTCAATCCTCTAATGAGCCTGGATATGTTGATGCTGTTACACCAAATTTTTTTGATATTGCATGCACTAAAGGGTCTTTAAGAATCTATAAAGTGCAAATAGAAGGAAAAAAGATAATGGATGCAAAAGATTTTATATTAGGAATGCCAACATTAAAAGATAGTAGATTTAGCTAAATGAAATTTCTTAAACACATCTTGATTTTTGTAAGTACAGGATTATTTCTTGTTCTGTTTATTAATTATTTATTAATGCCTTCATATATCAATCAAAGAAGTATGATTGCAATACCTAATCTTGAGGGTTTGAGTGTGTTAGAGGCTGAGTCTATTACTAAATCTGAAGGCATTCAGGTTGTTATTGCTGATACAATTTTTACCAATGATATCAATCCGGGAATTATTTTAGAGCAATTTCCAGCTGCAGGTAGAGAGGTTAAACTAGGAAGAGCAATTAAAATCAAAATTACACAATTCAATCAAAAAATATTAGTACCTGAATTATTAGGTAAGACTTTAAGATCTTCTGAAATTGAATTAGATCAAATTGGAATTAATGTAGACTCTGTATACTATTCTTATAGCCCAAATTACCCTAAAGGGATTGTATCTTGGCAAAGTCCTGCACCATTAGATAGTATTAGAAAAGGATTTGGCGTAAGACTTGAAGTGAGTACCGGCTTGGCTCCCAATGACTTTATTACGATACCTGACTTACAAGGTATTTTCTACAGTGAGGCTATAAAAAAAATTAATGAAATGGGGTTAAAAGAAGGGTCTATAAAATTTGTTAGTCAGGATAAATTCTTACCAAATACTGTATTGAATCAAAACCCAAAAGAGGGTACTAAGGTTTCTCAGAATAGCTCTATAAATTTGATTATTAGCAAATGATAAATTCTAAAGACAGCATATCATCATTTAGTTTTATTTTTATAGTTCCGATAATACTTTTTCTACATTCTTGCTCTGAATCTATATCAGAAAAAGAACTAGTTGAAATGGAAGATGTTTCTTTTGATTATAGTTTACAATTTAATGACACAGATATAATGAATTCAGATTCTCTATATTATCAATTAACATTTGATATGGTTGGTATAGAATCATTAAATATGTCAATTGATATTAATGATCTTGCATACAGTTCATTACAAATTGTAGATATCGATTCTGCTAATCAAATGTTAGATGGAAAGTTGCCTGTAAGTGCTGAAAATATGAACATTAGAGTATCTTTTAAGCAGGATAATGTTATAATAGCAGAAGATTACCACACTATACCTAAAGCGGTAAAATTGGAAGTTTTATCTATCTCTAGTAGTTTATCAGATAAATATTTTGATACTCTTTTTGCTGAAAATAAATTTGTAAATAATAGTAACGTCATTTATGATAAATTCAAAAAATATGATTTTTCTAATACTGAAGTAATCATTCTTAATGATATAAGCTCATTATCTGAAAAGATAATTGTTGAGTTACAAAGGTTCCTTTTAAATGAAGGATATATTTTTGTTATAATGAATAATAATATCAAAGAAAATAATGAGCTGTATTATAGTTTAGGCTACCCTAAGGTTAAGGCTGTTCGAGGCTCAACAAGAAATCAGTTTTTTTCTTTAGATGATAAAGGATTTTTGGAAGAACATTCTTTCACTTCTTTAGATTTAGTAAATCAGTCTGAAGTTTATAGGTATTTTCAATTTAAAAACGATGAAAAAGAGTTTGCTAAAATTATGATTTCTACTGGGGACCCCTTGCTATTAGAAAAAGATATTTTAGGAGGAAAAATATTTTTCTTAACTACTAAAAATGATTCTGATTGGTCTAATAAATCTTTTAGTCTGCTATTAGATAATATTTTAGATAGAGTACTATTTCAAAGATTGCTTACTGATGAATCTTAAAAAAGAAAAAGTATTAATAGTAGCGCCTAGAATATGGAAAAGCGACAAGAACTATAATAATAGTATCGAAGAGCTATCTTTACTGATTGATACTTTAGGATTAAAGGTTTGTGGAGTAATTGAGCAAAAACTAAACAGCATTAACCCTGCATATTTTGTTGGATCTGGAAAAGCAAAACAAATCGTTGAGCAAGCAAAGCTACTCAAAGCTAATTATATTATTTTTGATGAAGATCTGAGTCCTGTTCAAACAAAAAATTTTCAAAAATTAAATGAAAAAATGAAATTCATTGATCGAAGTGGCGTTATTCTTGAGATCTTTTTCAATAATGCCAAATCTAAAGAATCTAAAACTCAGGTAGAATTAGCTAGGCTTCAATACCAATTACCTCGACTTACTAGAATGTGGACTCACCTTGAGCGACAAATGGGTGGTTTTGGTACTAGAGCAGGAGCTGGTGAGACTCAGATTGAGGTTGATAGAAGAATTCTAAGAAAAAGAATATCAAATCTTAAAAAGAAATTAAAGAGTATTGATTCTGAAAGAAAAGTTCAGAGTAAAAGAAGACAATCTTTCTTCCGGACATCATTTGTTGGATATACTAATGTTGGAAAGTCTTCTCTTATGAAAGCAATTACTAAAAGTGACGTATTAATTAAAAATCAGTTATTTGCAACCTTAGATACTACTGTAAGACGTCTATTCATTGGAAACTCTAATTATGTATTGTTAAGCGATACAGTTGGTTTTATTAGAAATCTACCTAACAATCTAATTGCTAGCTTTAAGTCAACCTTACAAGAGGTTGTTGATTCAGATTTACTATTAATTGTTCTTGATGCGAGTTCAAAAGATTTACAAAATGAAATTGCTACTATTGAGAGCGTATTAAAAGAAATTGGTGCTAACGATATTAATTGCCAATATATTTTTAATAAAGTAGATATAGTTGATCAAGATAGAATAGCTTATTTAAAAAAATCATTCCCTGATGCAATCATGGTTTCTGCAATAAGAGCTTTACAGTTATCGAATATTAAAGATATTATTACAGAGAAGCATGAAGAGTGGTCTAGTTCTCTAAAGAGTCCATTGCACACGCAATAGTAGCATCGCCAGTAACATTTGTTGCAGTACGAATCATGTCAAGAATTCTATCTACACCTAATATTAATGCAATTCCTTGGCTAGGAACATTAATAGCTTCAAGAATAATGACAAGCATGATAATTCCAGCTCCTGGAACAGCAGCGGTTCCAATTGATGCCAAAACAGCTGTTGCAACGATCGTAAATTGATCAGCAAAAGTAAGATCCATTCCAATAGCTTGTGCTATAAATACAGCGGCAACTCCTTGATACAAGGCAGTACCATCCATATTAATTGTAGCACCTAAGGGTAAAACAAATGAAGATATTTCTTCCGATACACCTAAATCTTTTTCGCAACGTTTCATTGTTACCGGAAGCGTGGCTCCACTTGAGCTGGTTGAAAATGCTAATAGTTGTACCGGAGCCATAGATTTGAAAAAATGTTTCAAATCCATATTAGTAAACATCTTTAATATGGTAAGATATGTAATACCCATATGTATGAATAATCCCAAAACTACTACTCCCATATAAAACAGCAAGGCAGATAGTATACTTCCAATTTGAGATACATCTCCAGAAACAGAGCTTATAGTTTTAGCTATTAAGGCAAATACTCCATATGGAGCAAAATACATTATCATCTCCACCAACTTAATAATCATTTGGTTGATACCCTCAAGGAAAGCTAATACGGGTTGAGAAAATTTTCGATCAATGCCAATTAATGCAATTCCAAAAATAATGGATATAAATACTATTTGAAGCATGTTACTATTATTAGAAGCTGCAGAAAACATATTACTTGGAACCATATCTACTAGTGGCTGCAATGGGCCTCTATTATTCTGAACAGAGCTGGCTAAGTCTTGCTTTGAAGCTGCTGTATTACGATACTCTTCACTTAAAGTTTCTTGAAAATTATCTGGAACAAGTGATCCAGGTTGAAGAACATTAACCAATATTAATCCTATACTTACTGCTACTGCTGTTGTGCTTATATATAGTGCAATTGTTTTCCAACCGATTCTAGAAAGTTTTGTAGTATCAGAAAGTGAAGCAACCCCTGTAATAAGAGAAGAAACTACTAGCGGTACAGCAATAAGCTTAAGAAGATTTAAGAAAATTGTTCCAAATGGAGATATAAAATCTGATGTAAAACCTGACCATCCATTGACAGCGCTAGCTATTCCATAAATAGTCCCTAAGACCAAGCCAATAATTATTTTCCAGTGTAATTGCATTAATTAAGAACAAATATATGGATTATGTTTAAATTATTTCAATGATTTATTATGTAATTATCGGAATCTATCTGATTGGGCTACTTTTAATTGGGCTAAGCAAATCAGATTCTATTAAAAACCAAGAAGACTTTGCGGTGGCTGGAAGATCTCTTTCTCCGTGGATATTAGTTGGAACAATGGCTGCAACTTGGATGGGTACAGGATCTGTCTTGGGTAATGCAGGAAAAGCATTTGAAATAGGTGCAGCAGGATTTTTACTGCCTATTGGTGGTATGTTAGGTGTGTTAGCGTTAACAAAAATAGCTGGAAAAGCAAGAGCTTCTGGCAAATTAACTGTACCAGAAATTATAGGATCAAGATTTGGAGATACAGCAATGATTCTATCTGTTGTTGCATTACTGACTGCTTATTTAGTGATAGTTAGTTACCAGTTTAATGCAGGTGGAGCAGTAATTTATACTATCTTTCATGATAATCTGGGTTCAGGATTAACATTAGATCAAGCAACGATAATAGCAGCAGTATTTATTGTTGCATATACAGTATTGGCCGGTTTGTTAAGCGTTGCTTATACAGATGTAGCAAATGGAATTCTTATGATTACATGTTTTATCATTGCACTTCCGATCCTCTTTTTTCAAGCAGGAGGTTTTGACGGTATGACGGCTGGCTTTGAAAGCAAAGGTATGATGAATAACATGTCTCTATTTGGAGTACTATCATTTAGAGATGTAATTAACTTTACTTTACCATCTTTCTTACTAATTCTTGGAGATGCAAATATGTATCAGCGATTCTTTGCTAGCGATTCAGTTGCATCTGCGAAGAAAGCAACTTATCTATTATTTTTTGCAGTAGTTATTTTAGAGTCTCTTATCATTGCTAATGCATGGATTAGCTCTAGTATGATTACAGATATTGCAAAGGAATCACATGTATTGATTTATGCAGCTTATAACTTTCTACCTCCATTGGTTGGAGCTGTAATGTTAGCTACAATCATTGGTATTATTATTTCTACAGCAGATTCATTTTTATTAGTTCCGACAACTATTCTAATCAATGATATTTATTTAAGATATTCTAATAAAAAGTATTCAGATAAAGCAATTGTAACTCTTAGTAGGTTATTAGTGTTGTTGTTAGGATTTTTCTCATATTGGGTTTCACGAATGTTTGCAGCAGATACCACTATATTTGAAAAGGCGCTTTATGCGTTTACAATTTATGGTACAGCAATCACTCCTACACTGTTAGCAGCGTTCTTTTGGGATAAAGCAACGAAGTATGGCGCTATATGTTCCATTGTATCAGGAATAGTTGCAACAGTATACTTTGGAAATCAGTGGAGTCTTGATGAAGCGGTAATTCCAGCTTTAGCTATTTCGTCAGCTGCACTAGTTTTAATAAGTTTTTTACCTCAGTCTGACTAGATAGTAATTTCTAAAGGCGGGCTATTAATGGACTCAATATTATCTTTAATATCAAAAGATCTTCTATAGTATTCGAAGGATTTTTTAGTACCTTGCCAATCGTCAATTCGACTAATGATAGTCATATTTTTATCAGCTACATTCGATGTACCTGTTATTACATGACCAGTAACATATTTAATGTTTGATCTTTTTTGTGACCAGCTAAGGTATACTCGTTTTAGCATTCTTGCATAGCCGTTAGATTTATATTTTTCCATGATTACGAAAGCATAGGTATATAAGGTATTATATTTACCAAAATTTTCATCGTTTACTGCCCATGATTCTTGGCGTAATTCTTCTAATGGAATACCAATAATGTAACCAATGATTTCATCTTGGTATCGTGCAATGAAAGGTAAAGATTTTTCAGTATTGAAATACTTTTGTATAGTATCTTTTGTTAAGACAGCTTGTCTGCCATATTCTTTAGCTAAGTGCAAAGATATTTCTATAAGCTGGGGATAGTCTTCACGTCCAACTTTTTCAACTTTTTCAATTTGAAAAACATTAGTTGAGGCAATAATTTTTGTTTTTGATGAGTTTTCGGGATTATGCATTGTGATGAATATTAAAAATTTTTCAATCTAGTATGAAGGCATTTGTTTGATAATGTTAATTAGTTTAAATTTCCCCGATGAATTCTTTTAAAGAAAAACTACACAATACAATAAAAGCAAAAAATTCTAATCTATGCGTCGGCATTGATATTGATAAAAAATATTTTAACTCGGATGTTTCAATTGAGGAGCTTAAAGATTATTCTTTTAAGATTGTGTCTGCAACAAAAGATGTGGCAGCTGCATATAAGCCAAATCTTGCATTTTTTGAAGAATGGGGATCTCAAGGATTTTTATGGCTTGAAGAATTAGTCAAAGAGATTGGAAGTGACCACGTTATTATAGCTGATGCTAAAAGAGGTGATATTGGTAACACAGCAAATCATTATGCAAATGCGTTTTTTAATCATTTTAATTGTGACGCTATAACAGTAAACCCGTATATGGGAGAAGAGGCCATTGAGCCATTTTGTTCTCAAGAAGATAAGGGAGTTTACGTTCTTTGTAGGACTTCAAATCCATCTGCTAGTTATATACAGGAAGATATTTTTGACAAAGTAATTGAGTTGTCAAAAAATATGAATAGGCATAACAATATTGGCTTAGTTGTTGGAGCTACCAATAGCAAAGCAATGAGTGAAGTAAGAAATACAAATGACTTGCCTTTTCTTATTCCTGGTATTGGAGCGCAGGGTGGTAGCCTTAAAGATGTTATTAAGATTAATAGTAATTTTGCAGAATCAACCTTGATCAATGTTTCTAGATCTATAATTTTCCCAGGAGATAATGATTATCAGGGTATTCAAGATGCTGCACACAATTTTGTAAATCAAATGAGGTTACACTTTGAACGATAAAGACTATATAAAGATTTTTGAAGATACTGAAGCACTAATGTATGGACATTTTGTATTGTCATCTGGAATGCATAGTGATGCATATTTCCAGTGTGCTAAAGTATTACAATATCCTAAATACTTATCATTATTTGCAGATATTTTATCATCTCACTTTGCAGATCTTTCAATTGATAAAGTGATTTCTCCAGCAATTGGTGGTATTGTTTTAGGTACAGAGGTTGGAAGACAACTAAATAAAAGAACAATATTTTCAGAGAGAGTTGATGGTGAGATGCAACTTAGAAGAGGATTCGAAATAAAGCCTGGTGAAAAAATTTTGATTATTGAAGACGTGCTTAGTACAGGGGGATCCATTAAGGAAGTCTCAGAGCTCATTTATCAGCATAAAGGTAATATTGTAGGTATTGGTATTATTGTTGATAGAAGTATTACCCCTGTTCATCTACATGATAATTTTTTCGCAATTACTAAGCAAACTGCAAAAATATTTGACAAAAATAATATCCCGGATCATATCAAGGATATTCCAGCAATTAAACCTGGAAGCAATATAATTGCTTCCAACACAGTCTAGAGAGAATAAATGTACAAAAGTTTAAAAATCGGTTTAGCCCTTGGTGGTGGTGGAGCAAGAGGTGCATGCCATATAGGGGTGTTAAAGTCTTTAGAGCAAAGAGGTATTGTTCCTGATATTATCTCTGGCACTAGCGCAGGATCAATGATTGGTGCCATGTATGCATCCCACGCAAGTGCTGATATTGTAGAACAAAAATATACTGAACATGTTAATGGAGAAGATTTTAAAGATTTAGGTTTTAGATATATTCCTAATAACGAAAAAGATGACTCAGTTTTTTCTCAAGTATTTAAGCAAATGAAAAACCAGTATATATTAATGGTAAGTTCAACAAGAAAGTCTCTTGTAAAGAATGAAAGATTAGCAAAGGCAGCAAATAATCTATTTGAGCATAATCAATTTGATGATTTAAAAATACCTTTAATTGTTACTGCTACAGATCTTATTTCTGGAAAGCCAATGCTTTATAAAGCTGGTAATGTAGTTGATGCAGTTGTAAAAAGCTCATCTATTCCTGGATTTGTAGAACCAACCTTTATTGACGACAGAATGCTTCTTGATGGTGGGATTGTTTTTCCAACTCCGGTTCCTCCATTACTAAATAAATGTGATTTTATTATTGCCGTAAACATTAGTAAAGCATTTAAAACTAGCGATGAACCTGATAATATTTTTGAGATTACCAATAGAGCTAGAGATATATCCACCTTACACCTAAACTCTTATTTGTTAAAACAATCTGATTTTGTTATAAGTCCAGAACATGAAGATGTTCATTGGTCTGCTTTCGATAGAACTGAAGAGTTTATTGAAAATGGATATAACGCAACCGAATCTGAAATGGAAAAATTATTAATTCAATTAGATTCTATGATCGAAAAGACTGTTGAAACTCCTAAAGAAACGTTTTGGAGCAAATTAAAGAAAAGATTATCTTTCTAGGACAATTAATGAAAAAATTAATTTCAATATTAGCATATTTTTCTATTTTATTCGGCCAGTTTAGTGATCCTGCTGAATTTAAGTTCAATATCAATAATACTAATCAAGGTGAAGTTGTTGTTTTAGAGGTTCAGGCAAACATTGAAGATGAATGGCATATTTATGCGATTTATGATGTTCCAGAAGGGCCAGCACCAACTGTTATTAATGTAGTATCAAATGAGATTGTTAAGGTAGGAAAAATTATAGAACCAGAGCCTGTTGTAGAATACGATGAAGGTTTTGACAATATTACTAAAAAACATTTAGGAAATCCTTTATTCCAAGTCCCTATTATTCTAGATAAAAATTTATCAAATGGTATATATTCATTTGATGTTACTGTGCAATACCAAGTTTGTACAGGAAATTTATGTTACCCTCCAAATGAATTTAGTGATACTGTTGAATTTATTCTTAGAGAGTGGAAATATAAGAGATCAATTTATTGTTGATAATTTTGATTTTTCAAAAGAATCAGTATTTAACCGCTTAGAACTTGAGGAGTCTGATATTGGAGGATTTCTCTTTATTTCATTAATTATGGGATTTGCTGCATTGCTAACACCTTGTGTATTTCCTATGATACCTATTACTATTTCTTTCTTTTTGAAGAGAGGAGAGGATAAAAATACTTCACCAATTAAAGATGCCTCAGTCTATATGCTTGGCATTGTTATGACTTTTACATTACTAGGAATGTTATTAGCTATTTTTCTTGGCGCTTCAGGAGCGACACAGCTTGCCGCAAATCCTTACGTAAACTTATTTATCGCCTTTTTATTCATCTACTTTGCTTTTTCCCTTTTTGGATTCTATGAAATTGAGATTCCTCAATCATTAAAACGCTTCTCACTTGAAAGAGAAAATTCTGAAGGGTACGCAGGTATCCTATTTATGGCTTTAACTTTTACTTTGACCTCTTTTACATGTACAGTAGCATTTATGGGTACAATCCTAGTTGCTGCGTCCCAAGGAGATTGGTTTTGGCCTATTATAGGGATGCTGGTATTTAGTTTAGCTTTTGCATCACCTTTCTTTTTCTTAGCTCTTTTTCCACACTATTTGAAAAAATTACCTCAATCAGGTGGTTGGTTGAATTCTGTAAAGGTAATTATGGGTTTTCTAGAAATAGCAGCAGCTTTTAAATTTATTAGTAATACAGATTTAGTATGGCAGTGGGATATATTTACATATGAGATAGTACTTTATTGTTGGGCAATTATTATGCTTTTATGTTCCTTTTATGTTTTAGGAATCATTCGCTTTAAACATGATTCTAAGTTTATAGTTTCTTATCAAAGAGGCTTAGTATCTTCTGTATTCTTATTATTAGGTCTTTATCTTTTATCAGGAAACTTTGGATACAATATTAATGGAACTATTGAGTCTTATCTTCCTCCTAAGAAAGTAAAATCGAATTTGAATTGGGTAAATTCTTTGAATGATGCATTTATGTTAGCTAGTCAGAATGACCAAAAAATCTTTATAGATTTTACGGGAGTTACATGTACCAATTGTCGTTGGATGGAAACAAATGTATTTGCAAAGAAATCTGTAGAAGATATAATGTCAAACTTTGTTCTAGTTAGTCTTTATACTGATTCTGGAGACAATTATCTTCAAAAGAGAGATTATCAAATTAATCGATTTAAAACAGCAGCATTGCCTTACTATGTAATTTTAGATAAAAATGATTTAGTAATTGGAGAGTTTCCTGGTATGACAAGAGACGTTGAAGAGTTTAAAAGATTTTTGCAAGAAGGTTTAAACTAATTATGGAACTTATTTAACATATTACCATTCAAATAAAAAGAATATGAAAAGAATACTTATAATACTAATTGCGTCATCATCCTTATTTGCTCAAGGATCTATGTTTAAGCAGTTCAGCAATTCATTTGCTGATATCGCTGAGAATGTCAATGAATCAGTGGTAACAATTACAACTACTAACACAGTAACTATGGATGAAGATGTACAAAATTTTTATAGATACTGGGGCAGATCTATACCAGAAGAGTTTGAAAGTAAGTCACTTGGTTCAGGCGTGATTGTTGATGAAGACAATGCATATATTGTTACTAACCATCATGTGATTTTTGATGAAAGAAGTGAAAAGCCCGTTGATCAAATCATGGTAGAGTTAATGGATAAGAGAGTTTTTGAAGCTACTGTTGTAGGTTTAGATAAAGGTACAGATTTAGCTGTATTACAAATTCAAGCAGAAAACATTAAGGCAGTTCCAATTGGCGATTCTGAGCTAGTCAGAGTCGGTGAATGGGTTCTTGCTATTGGAAGTCCTTTTTCAGCTAATTTAAGCCATACTGTTACAGCAGGAATAATTAGTGCTATGGGAAGAAATAATGTGATGAGGGGTAGCGATACTTATCAAAATTTTATTCAAACTGATGCAGCTATAAACCCCGGAAATAGTGGTGGAGCCTTATTAAATATGAGCGGTGAGCTGATTGGAATAAATGCAGCAATTGCTTCGGGCAGTGGAAGATCTAATGCCGGAATAGGATTTGCAATCCCATCAAGTATCGTTACAAAAGTAATGAATGATTTAATTTCTAAAGGATATGTAGTGCGCTCTTTTTTAGGTATTTATATGCAAGATATAAATGAAGATCTATATGAAACTATGGATCTTAAATCAAGAAAAGGTACAATTGTCAGTGATATTGTTGAAGGAAGCCCAGCTGAAAAATCTGGCTTAGAATCAGGAGATGTCATTACAAATTTTGAAGGCAAAGAAATTACAAATGGTGCTGCATTAAAAAATTTAGTATCCAGTGCAAGTCCAGGTCAAAAAATAACACTTACAATTTCAAGAGATGGTAAAGTGCAAGATATAGATGTTGTACTTGAGGAAAGAGCTGGAGTTGAGATGGCAAGTAGTAGTAGTAATGTTTATGACGAATTCGGCTTATCAGTTCTTGATATCTCAGAAGACCTAATTGAACAATATGATATCCAGCGTCCTATGAATTCTGATATTCAAGGAGTAGTTGTTGTGGATATTGAAGAGGGTGGTATTGCAGAGGAATCAGGTATGTTAGAAGGAGATTTGATAACTCGCATCGGAAGACAAAAAATTTCTAATCTTAAAATGTTTAAAGATGAAATTTCCGAATATGAAGAAGATAAAAAAATTCTATTCCTAGTAAAACGCGGTAATGCATCTAGATTTTTAACACTTAGAAGATAAATTCTAATCAAATTGCAATAATTCAACATTTCTTATAAGTTCGTAGTTAATTCATCATGAGTATAAGAAAAGAAAATCCAAAAATAGACTTTGTTTCCAATGAGCATGAAATACTTGAATTTTGGGAAAAAAATCAAATTTTTCAAAAATTAGTTAGTCAAAATTCTGATGGTGAAAAATGGAGCTTTTTAGACGGCCCTATCACTGCTAATAATCCAATGGGAGTTCATCATGCTTGGGGTAGAACATTAAAAGACCTCTATCAACGATATAAATCAATGAATGGCTATCAACTTCGTTATCAGAATGGCTTTGATTGTCAGGGACTTTGGGTTGAAATTGAAGTAGAAAAAGAACTTGGTATTAAGTCTAAAAAAGAAGTTGAAGAGCTCGGAATTGAAAAATTTGTTAAGCTTTGCAAGGATCGTGTTAAAAAATATTCGGATGTACAAACTGAACAATCAAAAAGATTGGGTTATTGGATGGATTGGGAAAATTCATACTATACTATGTCTGATGAAAATAATTATGCAATATGGGGGTTCTTAAAAAAACTATTTAACGAAGAAAAAATATATAGAGGTACAGATGTTGTGCCTTGGTCTGGTAGGTCGGGAACGTCCTACTCTCAGATGGAAATTATCGAAGGACGTAAATTAACTGTCCACAAAGGTGTATTCGTTAAATTTCCAGTAAAAGATAGAAAAAATGAAAATATATTAATTTGGACTACAACTCCATGGACTCTTTCATCAAATATAGCTGTTGCTGTAAATAAAAAAATTAATTACGCTAAAATACAGCTACCAGATGAATCCATCTTTTATGTTGCAGAAAATAATTTAAAGTATCAGCGACTAAGCAAAGAGTTTTCTGAAAAGAAAAATTGGATTGATGGGGTACCAAAGCTAAAAACTTTAGATCAAATATTTAAGGAAAGAGGCGGATACAAGGTTTTAGAAGTATTGAAAGGTGAAGATATGGTTGGTTGGGCTTATGAAGGTCCATATGACCATTTAGATCCTCAAAAATCTGCTGGAGGCTATCCTAATATTAATCAAGATATAAAGGAGGGTGAACTTACACCTATTCAGTGTCATATTGTAATCGATGGAGGAAAAGATTCTGAAGGTCAAGATATGGTTGTTGAAGGCGAAGGAACGGGCATTGTTCACATGGCTGGCGGTTGCGGATCAATAGATAATAAAATTTGTAAAAAAGAGGGGTTTGTTGAGATATCACCAATTGATAATCAAGCAAATTTTATAGATGGATTTGATTTTATGACCGGACTAAATGTTACAGATCCTGATACAGCTTCAAAAATTATTCAAGATTTAAAAGATAGAAATCTTTTACTATATGCAGAAGATTATCCCCATATATACCCTCATTGTTGGAGATCAGGAGATGAGCTTGTATTTAAGCAGGTTGATGAATGGTATATAAATATGGATTGGAGAAATAGAATAAAGGATGTTGTGAGCGATATCAATTGGATTCCTGAATGGGGAGAAGATAGAGAGCATAATTGGCTAGACAATATGGGTGATTGGATGATTTCCAAGAAAAGATTCTGGGGATTAGCCCTACCAATTTGGACATTTGAAGATGGTAGTTTTTATGTGGTAGGTTCTAAGGAAGAACTTAAAGATCTTTCAGTCGAAGGCTGGGAAGAGTTTGAAGGAAATAGTCCTCATAGGCCATGGATTGATCATGTAAAAATTAAACATCCTGATACTGGACTTATCGGTACAAGAATTCCAGATGTTGGAAATCCTTGGCTTGATGCAGGTATAGTTCCTTTTTCTACATTGAATTATTTTGAAGATAAAAAATATTGGAATGAATGGTTTCCAGCTGACTTTATTACAGAATGTTTTCCAGGTCAATTTAGAAATTGGTTTTATTCACTATTGGCTATGTCTTCTTTTCTAGAAGATAAGGCCCCATTTAAAACTTTACTTGGTCATGCATTAGTAAAAGCGGAAGATGGCCAAGAGATGCATAAATCAGCAGGAAATGCTATTTGGTTTGATGATGCTGCTGAAAAAATGGGTGTAGATGTCATGAGATGGATGTATACAAGACAAAATGTGGAGAATAATCTCTTATTTGGATATGATAAAGCAGATGAAGTCAGGAAGCGATTAATTAGTTTATGGAATATTTACTCTTTCTTTTGTACTTATGCAAGTTTAGATAATTTTAAACCTCATTCTGATAAAATCAATCCAGAGGATTTAACTTTGCTTGATAAGTGGATTATTTCAAAAGCAAATTTATTAATCAAAGATTCTACTGCTCACTATGATCATTTTGAAGCAGACAAGCTTCTAAAAAAGATAGAGTTATTTATTGACGACTTATCTAACTGGTATATTAGAAGAAATCGAAGAAGATTTTGGAAAAGTGAGAACGATAAAGATAAATTTGTAGCATATCAAACTTTGTATGATGTTCTTTTATCGCTTATAAAGTTACTAGCTCCTATTTTGCCATTTATCACAGAGCGAATGTATCTTAATATTTCAAAAGATGACCCAAATGAAAATTATGATAGTATTCATCTATCTCCTTATTTAGGACATAATGAAGACAAGATTGATATGGATCTACTTAAAAAGGTTGAAACGCTTAAAAAGATTATCGAATCTGGTAGAGCTGCACGAAAGAAGGCTAATATAAAAGTCAGACAACCTCTTTCAAATTTGAAAATATATGAAAAAAATTCAAAGCTTGCTGAATTTATAATAAGCCAAAAACAACTCATTTTAGATGAGTTAAACATTAAAACTATATCAATAATGTCAAGCCTAAAAGACATGGGTTCTTTTATTGTAAAACCAAATTTCAAAATTTTATCTTCAAAGTTTGAAGAAGATATGCAAAGTGTAGTTAAGTATATTGGAACGCTTGACCAGTATGATGTAATGGATAGATATTTAAGTAATGAACAAATATCTTCAGATAAATTTGATATTATAAAAGAAGATGTCATTGTTCAAATTAAAGGACATGAAAAAGAAGAAGCATTCTTTTCAAATGAGGTGATAGTTTCTATTAACACTGAAATTGATGAAAGTTTAGCAGCTGAAGGATTAATCAGAGAGCTAATTAGACATGTGCAGGTAATGCGTAAAGAAGCTGATTTTAATGTAGACGATAGAATTATATTATCTGGAAATTTATCTAAAGAAATAAGAGAAGCAGTAGCTATCCACAAAGAGTATTTCATGAACGAAATTTTGTGTATAGATATAGTGGATAGTTTGGAAAATTCTGATTATAATTCTGTCTTTAAGTATAAATCAGAAAAATTTGATATATTGATTCAGAAAAAAATATAAGAGGTATAAAGTTGGCTAAAAAAAGATATTCCAAAGCAGAATTAAAAAAATTTGAAAAGAATATATTAAGTAAAATTAGCGAGATTAATGATAATATAAATGCTGTTCGATCTACAACATCTAGTAAAAGCTCTGTTTTTTTAGAAAATAATACAGAGGATCATAATGAAGGTACTGAGGCGCACGAGGTTGAAAAAAGTTTTTTATTAATGTCTCGAGAGTCTGACTATCTTGTAAATTTAGAAAAAGCTCTCCAAAGAATTAAAGATGGTACTTACGGAATTTGCGAAATTTCTGGTGAATTGATATCAAAAGAAAGATTAATGGAAGTTCCTAATGCCACCAAGAGTGTTATTTTTAAAGAAAAGAAAAAATTAAATCTTATATGATGAAATATTTTTCAGTTTTGATTGTTGCTTTAGATCAACTTTCAAAATTCATTGTTCATTCATCGATGAACCTTTATGATTCTTTTAATGTAATTCCTTATTTATTAAATTTTACTTATATACGAAATGAGGGTATTGCATTTGGCATTAACTTTCCTGGCGGTAAAATATTCTTTATCATTTTTCCCATTCTAATCACTTTTTATTTAATTTCACTTCTAAAAAATAAAGAATTTGAAGATTATCCATCTCAAGTTGCTTTATACCTTATTATTGGGGGTGCTATTGGAAATATTTTAGACAGAATATTTCGTGGATATGTAGTTGATTTCATAGATGTTCATATTAATGGAAATCACTGGTATGTTTTCAATATTGCAGATTCAGCTGTAACAATAGGATTGTTTTTCTTATTGTATAGCTCTATAATCATTAAGAAGTAAATATATTATGAAAATATCCGTCTCTTCATCAGATGAATTAAAAAGACTCGATAGTTTTTTATCAAAAAGATTAGTACAGTTTTCACGTACTAATATTCAAAAAATGATTGCTAATGGCTTAATCCTGGTAAATGAAAAAATAGTAAAAAAGAATTTCAGATTAAGCTATAGTGATAATATAAATATTGATATTTCAAGTAAGGCTGATAAGAGTAAGGTTTCTTTAAAAAAATGGGACTATCCATTAGAGGTATTGTATCAAGATAAAGATATTGCTATAATTAACAAACCAAGAGGAATTATAGTACATCCAGCCCCAGGTAATCATGATAGAACTTTAGTAAACATACTCTTACATCGCTTTGATAAAGAATTAAAAAATGCACTAGACCCTTCAAGGCCAGGTATTGTTCACAGGTTAGATAAGAATACCACGGGAATAATGATTATTGCTCTAAATGAACATGCCCATTGGAAGATTTCTGATCAATTTAAAGATAGAACTATTCAAAAAGAGTATATAGCCCTTACATGGAGGCAATGGAAAGAGCAATCTGGCATAATAGAAAATATTTTAGGTCGTAATAAGAAAAATCCAATACAATTTGAATCGTCCGATACGGGAAAGAAGGCATTATCACATTTTGAATTAATTAAAGCCGGAGAATATTTATCAGCAGTAAGATTTTTTCCAAAAACAGGTAGAACTCATCAAATTAGAGTGCATTGTAAAGAATTCGGATTTCCAATTTTCGGAGATGAATTATATGGAGGTGGAATCAAAAAATCTAAAGAGTTTATGAAAAATGTTAAAGCCAAATTAGATAATCACTTTTCACTAGTCCAAGGACATTGTTTGCATGCTTATTCAATAGAATTTGAACATCCATCAACACTAAAAAAAGTAAAGTTTTCTGTAGATCCAAATAAAAATTTTAGTACAATATATAATGCAATCTTAAATGATGAAATTTGAAGATTATAAAAAAGAGTTTCTTTTATTTTTAGAACTTGAAAGAGGATATTCAGAGCAAACTATAAATACCTATAAAAGAGGAATAGATAGATACCTCCTATTTATTAAGAAAAAAAAGATAAATTATTTAAAAATTGATAAAGACTTAATTCTGGATTTTCAAGCAAGTGTATCTGAGTCTATGGGTTCGAGAACTTTTTCAAGAATATTATCAACACTTAGAACTTTTTATAAATTTTTACATAATGAAGGAGCTATAGATGATGTTGTATTAAATCAAGTTAAATCATATCCCTCTCCAAAGTACAAGAAATCAATTCCAACCTTTTTATCAGAACAGCAAATTTTGCAAGTGTTAGAAAAGATTAATAATGATAAAAAATTATCTGACATTATAAAATTAAGAAATCAGTCAATTATCATGTTATTTTTTACATCAGGATTAAGATTAGAAGAGCTTAAATCTATTCAATTGAAAGATATCGATTTTTCTAAGAATACAATTAGAGTAATAGGAAAAGGTAGTAAAACAAGATTAGCAAATTTTGATAGTGATACTAAAGATTTTCTTATTCGATATTTAAAATTTTTAAAAAAATATCCTTTGATAAAGACAAACTTCAATAATAATTTGTTCGTCGATGAAAAAAATAAAAATTTATCAAGACATAATATTCAATACTTAGTAATGAAAAATTTAAAAACATTGACTCTTAATTCATATGGGCCTCATGCATTGAGACATTCCTTTGCAACACACCTCTTAAATAGTGGCGTAGGTCTTGGTGCTATCAAATCTTTGTTAGGGCATGAGAATTTAGCTTCTACTCAAATTTATACTCATGTAAGTCTTGGAAAGCTTCAAGAAACAATAAAAAAATCTCATCCAAGGGGTGAAAAATGAATCTAGATTACTTAAATATTAATAATAATAATTATAAACGTAATTCTAGCGCTGATCAACTTATTGATGACTCGGTTGTGCTTAAGGAGGGTGTTATTGGCTTAAATGGTGCTTTAATGGTGGATACCGGTGAATTCTCTGGAAGGATACCAAACGATAAGTTTATTGTGGATGAAGATAGTTCTACTGAAAATATTTGGTGGGGAAATGTAAATCAGAAAATTTCTGAACAAAATTTTGATTATTTATTAAAGAAGGTAACGAACACATATAATAATTTAGACAATGAATTTTATGTATTTGACGGATTTGCAGGAGATGATAAAGAAAATAATCTTAATGTAAGGATGGTCACAAAAAAAGCATGGCAATCTTTGTTTGTAAATAATATGTTTATTCGACCTAAAAAAGATGAACTAGAAAACTTTTCTCCTGATTTTACTATTATTAATGCCTATGATGTTAAAGAAAAAGATTGGAAAGATTATGGATTAAATTCAGAAAACTTTATTGTTTTTAACCTAAAAAAGAAAATTGCAATTATCGGTGGAACTGAATATGCCGGAGAAATGAAAAAAGGTATTTTTTCTATAATGCACTATTATTTACCGCTTAAAAATGTCTTATCAATGCACTGTTCTGCAAATGTTTCAAAAGATCTGAGCGAATCAACGCTCTTCTTTGGATTATCTGGAACTGGAAAAACTACTTTGAGTACTAATGCTAATCGACCGTTAATTGGAGACGATGAGCATGGATGGTCTGACAATGGAATCTTCAATTTTGAAGGTGGTTGTTATGCAAAGGCAATTAATTTAGATAGTAATAAAGAACCAGAAATTTATAATGCTATTCAACATGGAACACTTCTTGAAAATGTTGTATATGACTTAGAAACAAAAGAGGTAGATTTTAATGACAATTCAAAAAGTGAAAATTCAAGAATATGTTACCCAATTCATTTTATTGAAAATTCTTTAGGTTCTAAGGGTTTGCCTAGCGCAGGGCCACATCCTAATGCAGTAATTTTTTTAACCTGTGATGCTTATGGTATTATGCCGCCAGTTGCCAGACTTGATGCCAATCAAGCAATGTATCATTTTATTAGTGGATATACTGCTAAAATGGCTGGGACTGAAACAGGGATAGTTGATCCTATTGCAGCATTTTCACCATGTTATGGTGGGCCTTTTTTAACGTTGCATCCATTAGTATATGCAAAGCTTTTACAAGAAAAATTAGCAAAGTATAAAGCTCCAATATATCTAGTGAATACTGGCTGGACAGGATCTAGCGCAACATCAGGCTCTAAAAGAATTGACCTTAAGCTTACAAAGCATATAATTGATTTAATTACAAATGGTAAATTAGATTTTAGTGATTCAGTAAAAGATAAATTTTTTAATCTTGATATTCCTCTAAACTTAGAAGGAATTGATAATAATTTTTTAGTTCCAAATCAAGGTTGGAATAATCTTGATGCATATTATGAGACTGGTAATATGCTTACTGAATTGTTTGATAAGAATTTTAAAAAATTTGATATTTCAGATCCCGATATTTTAAATGCGGGTCCAAAAATTCAATCAGGAGGAGTATAGATATGGCAACTTTAATTTTGAAAGAAACGCATCGCATATTGATAGAAAAAATTGAGGCTCTCAATAAAGAAAAAAGAGAAACATCATTAAGGATCAGAGAAGCTGCAGATCAAGGAGATCTTAAAGAAAATGCAGAGTATCATGCGGCTAGAGAGCATCAAAGTTTATTAGTATATAAAATACAATTAATGCAATCACATGCTCCATTCAAAATGATTGGTGATAATGATATTGATAATGAGAATGTGGGTTTTGGTAATAAGGTTGCTATACTTGAAGATGGAAAAGATAAACCTGAAGATTATTATATTTTAGGACCCATCGAATCTGAATTAGATCTTTTTCCTTTAGCTGTAACCTATAAATCTCCTTTTGCTAGAGCTATAATTGGAAAAAAAATTAATGAGGAGTTTACTTTAGAAATCCAAGGCAATGATACAAAGTTTACCATCACTGCAATTGACAAAATTCCTGCAGAATAAATTTGAACTGCCAAATTTGTAATCGAAAGAAGCCCTTAACGTTTCATCACTTAATTCCTAAAAAGAACCATAGAAATAAATGGTTTATAAAAAGATTTACTAAGCAAGAAATGAGAGAGAAAGGTTTAAATCTTTGTTATTTATGTCACAAATTTATTCATAAAAAATTTTCAGAAAAAGATTTAGGAAGAAAGTATAATAATCTAGAATTATTACTATCAAATCCAGTTGTAAAAAAACATGCAATGTGGGCATCTAAGCAGAAATAATTGTTTTTAAATTTAATTTATATATTTGAACAAATTCTTCCCTTCAAATAATTTTGTTCCATTAACGTAGCTATAATACTTTCTACATTCACAAGAAAGATATTCAATATCAATAGGTTCAAATGCTCGCTTTGCATCTGGCCAGTATTCTTTTTGTAATTCAATCATTTTTTGACATGTTTCTTGGTGATTTTCTAATCCGAGAAATTTTTGTAATCTGTCTAGGTAGGGAAGGGCACCAATACCTGTTGGAACATCACTAGCTGGATTGATAATATCTGAACGAAACCAAGCCAAATCAATAATAGCCATAAAAATAGGAAAATCATTTTGCATCCTAAAAATCTTATTTACCGCATTAGTAGACTTGATTACATCTCCTTTAGAATCTATAATAATATCAGCTAATGATTCTTTAATATTTCCAAATAATGATGTAGCTGCATCAAATCGTGAATATTCCTTTCCTCCCCAATATATTGATTCAACAGGATAAGCGTTCAAATTACACCAAGGTTCAAAGGATTTTAATTTTTGAATTAATTCTTTTGGCTGTAATAATATATCTGAAGATAATTTATCTAAAGTTTCTGCCTTATTACACCATCTTGAAAAAAATAAAGCATGAATCAGCATGGGTAGATCATTATCCAAGTCTCTAGCAAAGGATAGAATAGATTTGCTACCCCTATCATCTTCTCTAAAGATATTTAAGAAGCGACCTTTTTGAAAAATAGGGTCATCTGTCCATGGATATGGAGCACCACTCTCTCTTGCTATTCGAATTTTTTCTCGTTCATAACAAAAATCAAAAAAAGCAGCTACTGGATCATTTAATACCAGTCCATCAAGTGCTTTCGCATAAGGATTATTAAGTTTTTTCATTACTTTATTTTCTAGCATTGATCATCAAGTATAATCCAAGGCTTATAAAGATTATATTTGATAGCCAAGCACCTAGGAAGGGTGAAAGAACTCCTGCATAACCAAGAGATTGTCCAAATTTCAGGATAATTACATACGCAAATATCGTTGCTAAGCTTAATCCACCACCGAATGCTAATGTTGTATTAGATCTAAATACAGACAAAGGAATACCACAAAAAATTACAATTAAGCTAATGAAAGAGTATGCGAGCTTATAATGTAAATCTACTTCCCATTTTAGTGTATTTACTCCATTGCTTTTTAATGTTTCAATTTGAATCTTTAAATCATTATATGATCTTTCTTCTGAAGATCCACTTGTTTGAGTGATATTTTCAGGAGTAAAGTTTAGACTTAATAAAGAGTCTTGATTAGATCTTGCAAGAATAGTTTCGTAGCCGGAATCATCAAATTCTCTAATAGAAAAATTTCTGAGATTCCATTTAGATTTTTCAGCATCCCAAATTCCTTTTTTTGCATCTATGCGTTTTTTCATCTTACCATTATTAAGTTCCATAAGATTCAAATTCATTATTACTTGATTCATACTATTATATTTGTCAATCGCAATAAGTTCGCTTTGATTTTTTTGAAAGTATACATTTTCAAAAATTGACTTGTCTTTACGACTACTTTTGTTTTTTTGTAAATAACTTTTCTTTATTTCATTTTGTATTTTATTATTTTTTATAACAACAGTATTGTCAAAAATGAACGAACCAATACTTAATAATAATCCTAAAATTAATACAGGTATTGAAAGTCTATAAAGACTTAGTCCTGAAGACTTAAAAACTAACCATTCTTTCTTTTGTACCATCATCCCATAAGTAAATACAGATGCTACCAGACATGTTACTGGTATAGTAACGCTAATCATCGATGGAATAGCAGCCATATAGTATTCGAATAAAACAGTACTAGTTACTTCATTATCAATAAATTTATTTAGATTTTCAAAAATATCAACAATAAGCGATATTAGTGTAAAGAATAGAGATACGAATAGAAATGTGATCGAAAATTCTCTAAGAATATAATAGTCAATTTTTTTCATTATATTGTTAACTTACTTAATCATGGATTTAATTAATAATTTTTTTGCAAATTTATCAAATTTCCTTTGGGGAAACTTTGGAGTAGCCAATCTAGTCATTGGTGGAGGTATATTCTTTCTCCTTTATTCAAGATTAACTCCATTTAGATACTTTAAGCATGCGTTTGATATACTTTTAGGTAAGTATGACGATCCAAGCGATGATGGTCAAATTTCACACTTTCAAGCATTATCTACAGCCTTATCAAGTACTGTTGGAATCGGTAATATAGCTGGTGTAGCAGTTGCAATATCCCTTGGAGGGCCTGGAGCATTATTTTGGATGTGGATTAGTGCTCTAGTAGGAATGGCAACTAAGTTTTTTACTTGCTCGCTAGGTATCATGTTTAGAGGGTATGATTCTGATGGTGAACTTCAGGGAGGTCCCATGTATGTCATTGAGCAAGGAATGGGTAAGAAATTTAAATTTCTATCATATTGGTTTAGTATTGCTGGGCTCGTTGGATGCCTATCTCTGCTACAGGTAAATCAGTTAACTCAAATATTATCAGATCAATTAATAAAGACAAATCCCAATATTGCTTCAACAATTCCATTAGATTTAACTATAGGAATAATAATTGCATTGATAGTGTCGATAGTAATATTTGGAGGCCTTCAACGTATTGCAGACGTAGCTTCTAGAATTGTACCATTTATGGTTATTGTATATCTTTCTGCAGGTTTATATATAGTATTTTCAAATATTTCATTAGTTCCATCGATTTTTAATTTAATTATCAGCAGCGCTTTTAATGGAAGTTCTGTAGCTGGAGGATTTGTCGGAACAGCTGTAGTTATTAGCCAAGGATTCAGAAGAGCTGCATTTTCAAATGAAGCTGGAATGGGAACAGAAGTAATGGCAATTGGAGCATCAAAAAACAATGAACCTATTAGATCTGGCCTTGTAGCAATGATTGGCCCAGTGATTGATACAATCATTGTATGTACTATAACAGGAATTGTTATTTTATTATCTGGCGATTGGATGACAGGAGAGTTTTCAGGTGTTAGTTTAACCCAAAAGTCTTTTGCTAACCATCTTGGTGTCGTTGGTGATTTTATTCTTATTTTTTCAGTAGCAACTTTTGCACTGTCTACTATGTTTGGATATTCATACTATGGATGTAAGTGTGCATCTTATCTATTTGGTACAGGTTCAAAAGTGTACTACAGAATTTTTTATGTTATAACGCTTGTTCTTGGTTCTGTGCTGTCATTAGATTTAGCTGTTAATATTGTAGATGCAATGTTTGCTTTAATGGCTTTTCCTACTATGATATCAGCAATATACTTATCGCCCCATATTAAAAAAGAGGCCAAAAGATATTTTGAAACTATTTAAACTTAGGCACTAAAAATGAAGAAAATTTATATTTTTGATATGGATGGAACGCTTACTCCATCAAGAAGAGAAATGACCCCTGACTTTGAAAAGTTTTTTTCTAAATGGGCAAATGAACATACTTTTTTCCTTGTTAGTGGAAGTAATCTAGAAAAAATTCAAGAACAAGTACCTCAATATATTCTTGATCTTTCAGAGGGAGTATTTACATGTGGGGGTAATCAATTGTGGTTAAATAATCAATTATCCTATAATCATGAGTTTAAACCATCAGAAGAGTTGTTGTCTTTTTTAAAAGAAGAAATAAAAAAAAGCAAGTATCCAGTACGATCTGGCAATCACATTGAAGATAGAGGTTCAATGTTAAACTTTAGTATTGTTGGAAGAGACTGTTCGCTGGAGGAGAGATTAGATTATTTTGAATATGATGTAAAAAGCCAAGAAAGAGCAGATATTGCTAATCAAATTATAACTAAATGGGATAACCTTGATGCTGTAATAGGTGGACAAATATCTATTGATATTACTCCTAGAGGGTATGAACAAGTCTCAAGTATTAAATGAGGTAAAAAAATTCTACTCAAATGAAGCAGTATATTTTTATAGGTGATAGAACAATGGAGGGCGGTAACGACTATCCATTAGCAAAAATTATGAATGAACATGCCAAATTGTTCTGTATATCAAGCTGGAGAGCCCTCAGCTGAAGATGGTTACAAGGACACACAAAAAATATTAGAACAATTAAGTGACAATTAAAAGCAATCAGAGATTACAAGACATCTTTTTCTAAAAGAACTAGCCAAACTGCAAGATATGGAAGGACCATCATATCTTTATGACCCTATTAAATACATCATAAAATCTGAAGGAAAGAGATTAAGGCCATTTATCGTGCAGTACTTAGGAGATGTTTTCAATAATGATCCAAAAGATACTATGAAAGGTGCAATGGGTGTAGAATTATTACATAATTTTACACTAGTTCATGATGACATAATGGATGGAGATGATTTAAGGCATAACGTAGCTACTATTCATAAAAAATGGGATAATGCCCATGCAGTTCTATCTGGGGATGGCCTAGGAGCTCTTGGACCAATATTTATTGGAAAAATTAAAAAGAATACATTAGAAATCTTAATTAGATATAATGAAGTGATATTAGAGATATGTGAAGGTCAAGCATATGATATGGAGTTTGAATCAAGAGATGCTACTGTAGATGAATATATTTTGATGAGTGAAAAAAAGACAGGCTCTTTGTTTGAACTTTGCTTTGAAATACCATGCTTAATTAGCGATGATTTTCTACGAATTTAAGCTTGAATTAAAAAAATTAGGGAGAAATCTTGGAATAATTTTTCAAATGCAGGATGATATACTTGAAATGTCAACTTCTTCGAAAGAATATGGGAAAAGGAACTAATTCTGATATAGAAAGAAGTAAAAAAACAATTTTATCAAGTATGGCGTTAGATCAAGATAAAGATGCTTGGAACGAGCTTCAGGAAGCAATAAAAAACCGTTCTATCGTAGAAAAAAAGCAATTATTGAAAGAATATTATAAAAATTCTGGTATTATTGAAAAATCTCAGGAATTGTTACTAAATTTTGAAAATAAGTGTAAAGATATAATAAAATCTTTTCCTATTGAAGTTCAAGATAATATGATATCACTATTAAATATGATTTTAAAAAGAGAAAAATAATATGTTTAATGAAATAAAAAATTTTCCTATTCAAATATCTGATGCAATTAACGATACTAAAGATCTATCAATAGATTTAGACAAGATTCATAGAGTCGTAATTATGGGTATGGGAGGGTCTGCTATTGCTGGATCAATAATGAAAGATATTTCTCCTCACTTAGAAATCATAGTTGAAAGAAATTATTTTCCAAATGCTATAATAGATGAACATACCTTATTAATTATCTCTTCTTATTCTGGAAATACAGAAGAAACCCTTTCGTACTATAGGCATGCATCAAGTTTTACAAAAAATATCTTTGGAATAACATCCGGGGGAGAGCTTTTAAAATCTTTAAAGAAAGATAGTCATGATTTTCATATACTTCCTGCAGGATACCCACCAAGATCCATTCTTGGGTATACTCTTGCGGTATTAATAAAACTTTTAGACGAAGATGAAATACTTGAATTAATTAATATAGAACTTCTCCAAGAATACTCTAATAAATTTTCATTAGAGGGTTCTGAAGCATTTGCTTTAGCTAAGAAAACTCACTCTACATTTCCAGTTATTATTTCGGAGGAAGATTTGTCTTCTATTGGATATCGCTTAAAGTGTCAATTGAATGAGAATAGTAAAATGTTATCTTATAATGTTACTTTACCGGAGATGAATCATAATGATATTGTAGGATGGGAAAATAAATTAATTGATAAAAGTTTCTTTTCTTTGGTTTGGATTGATATTACTTGGCCTCAGAATGTTAAGAGGATGAATATTACGAATGAAATATTAAAACATAAAACTTCTTCAAATCACCATATTCAAATTCCATCAAAACTTAAAAATGACCTTAGCGGATTATTCTATTTATTAAACTATTTGGATTGGTTTAGTTACTGGTGCGGACACTTAAATAGTGTTGATATTGACGCTGTTGAATCAATTGATATTCTTAAAAAAGAATTAGCTTAAAATTTCTTTAAAGCTAAAACAGAATTATGTCCACCAAATCCAAAAGAATTACTAATAGTGATATTTAAATCCATTTCAATACTCTTATTTGGAATATAGTTTAAATCACATTCAGGATCAGGCGTCTCATAATTGATAGTAGGGGGGATTATGCTATGATTCATAGCATATATGCAGCTAATTGCTTCAATTGCACCTGTAGCACCTAACATATGACCTGTCATTGATTTTGTAGAACTAACTGGTAAGTTTTTTGCATTATCACCAAAAACCTGTTTAATCGCTAGAGTTTCTAACATATCATTGTAATAAGTTGATGTTCCATGCGCATTAATATAACTTACTTGATCTTTATTAATTTCTCCGTCTTTTAAAGCTAAATCTATAGCACTTGTAGCACCCTTGCTTTCATTGTGAGGTTGAGTAATATGATATGCATCATTTGTAATGCCGTAACCTATAATTTCTGCTAAAATATTAGCACCTCTTTTTTTTGCACTATCAAATGATTCCAAAAGCAACATCGCTGATCCTTCAGACATAATAAATCCGTCTCTATTTTTATCAAAAGGCTTAGATGCACTTTGTGGATTTTCATTATTCTTTGATAATGCTTTCATGTTTGAAAATCCGGATAAGGTCAAAGGAGTTATTCCCCCCTCTGATCCTCCACATACCATTGCATGTATTTGATTAGATTGAATTAATCTATATGCCATTCCTATAGCATCGCTAGCAGAAGAACAAGCAGTTGAAAGAGAAAAATTTGGTCCATTAAATCCATGTTTAATAGCAATTTGACCACCAGCAATATTTGGTATCATTTTTGGTATAAAATGAGGAGATACACCTCTTTGGCCTTTATTTAATAGTTTTGTTTGTTCCTCTTCAAGGGTATGCATACCACCTACGCCAGTACCTAAAATAACACCAACGTTTAAAGAATCAATTCCTGAGCTTTTAATAGCTTGATCTGCAGCTATCATAGCAAACATGGTATAACGGTCTAGCTTCCTAGATTCTTTATGATCAAAAAATACTAAAGGATCGAAATCTGAAATCTCTCCAGCAATCTTAACATTAAATTTTTCAGTATCAAAATTTTGAATTAGCTTGATGCCTGATTTACCATGAATGAGATTATTCCAAAGTTCTTTGGATGATAATCCTAGAGGAGAAATACTACCTTCTCCAGTGATAACAACTCTATTTGACAAGATTATTTAGCGTGATTGTTAATGTATTCAAATGCAGCACCTACTGTGGTGATTTTTTCTGCATCTTCATCTGGAATTTCTAGATCAAACTCTTCTTCAAATTCCATAATCAATTCTACGGTATCTAATGAATCTGCACCCAAGTCATCAAGGAAGCTTGCTTCAGCTACAACTCTTGATTCATCAACACCCAATTTATCTATAATAATATTTTTTACTTTATCGTTCGATGACATAGTTCATACTCCTATCTAGTTTAATGATATTCCACCATCAATATAAAATGTTTGTCCAGTAATATAACTGGCTTCATCCGAAGATAAAAACAAAATCATTTTCCCAATATCTTCTGGTTTTCCAAATTTTTTCAATGGTATTCTATCTAAGTAATTCTTTTTTACAGTATCTGTTAAATGTGCAATCATGTCTGTTTCAATTACTCCTGGAGCAATACAATTAACTGTAATATTTCTTCGACCTACTTCTTTGGCAAGTGACTTTGTAAATGCAAGTAAACCTCCCTTAGATGCAGAGTAATTACTTTGTCCTTTATTTCCATCGGTACCTGAAATAGAGGAAATATTGATAATTCTTCCACTTTTGCTTTTAATCATGTCTTTTAATAAGATTCTTGTTAAATAAAATGGTCCATTCAAATTAACGTCTAAAACTTTTTGCCATTCATCTGTTTTCATTCTTAATAAAATATTGTCCATATGGATTCCAGCATTGTTTACTAAGATGTCAATCGAATCAAAGTGTTCTTTTGAAAAATTATATAACTGTTCTACAGATTTTTCATTTGATATATCGCAACAAAAAGGAATGATATTATCGATATTCTGAATTGATTTAAGAGATTCTTCCGACGTTGCCACCCCAATAACTTTTATGCCATTAGCTGCAAGCATCGTTGAAATTGTTTTTCCAATACCTCTTGATGCTCCTGTAACTAATGCTGTTTTACTTGAATGATTAAACATCTAAATATTCCTCTACATCATTATAGCTATTAAAACTAGAAATATGAAACAATTCATCTATTTTTTTGATTATTCCTGATAATACCTTTTTAGGTCCTATCTCTATAAAATTATTATTTATTTTACCTAATGTTCTAACACTATCAAGCCATAAAACAGGATTATCAATTTGTTCTGTCAAAGCTTTTTTAATTTCATCTGGATTTGATCGTAATGTTGCATCGTAATTTGATACAATAGGAATACTTGGCTCGTTAAATGTTGCATCTGAAATAACTTTTTTTAATTCAGGTTTTGCATCTGACATTAGTTTTGAATGAAATGCACCGCTGACAGGGAGGGCAATAATACGTTTTGCTCCATTAGTTTTTAATTTTTCAGATATAGATTGAATAGATTCTGCTGCTCCTGAAATAACAATTTGTTGATCTGAATTAATATTAGCTATTTGAGTATCTGTTCCCTTACAAATATCTATAATTTTATCTTTGCTCATTCCTATAACAGCACTCATTTTTCCTTCGTTATTTTTTTCACAACGATGCATTGCTTTAGCGCGAATATCTACAATTTTAAGGCCTGTTTCAAATGTATAGGTGCTATTGGCATATAAAGCAGAAAACTCACCAAGACTATGTCCTGCGACTGCTGTAGGCATATGATTAGTACTTTTAATAATATCAAAAATAATACAAGAATAAATATAGATTGCTACTTGGGCATGATTAGTCTGTCTGAGAATAGCTTCATTGTCATCAAACATAATATCGGATATATCATATCCAAGAATTTGATTAGATAAATGAATTTTATCTTTGGCAATTTTAGAGTGTTGATAAAGTTTTAATCCCATTCCAGGACGATGAGAGCCTTGTCCTGAAAAAATAAAGCAGTCACTCATTAGTTCTGATCGACTGGTTTTCCTTTATGATACAGGATTCCATCATGATAGTATGCATGATGCGGTAGATGTTCTTCTCCAGTGTTTTTACAGGTAACTGTATGCACCAGGGAAGAAGTATAATGAGTTCTTCTCTTTTTTGATCTTGTTTTGGACTGTCTTTTTTTAGGTAACATTTTCTTTCCTTAACTAGGGTCAATATAAACAAATAAATCTTTGAAATAAAATAATTTTTATAATTCTATTTTATCCACCCAACAATCATATCCTAGCTCATTTTTAATATCTTTTGCCGTCATAGAAGCATCTTCTCTTGATAAAAAACTACCATATCTAACGCGATACTTTAATTTTTCATTTGAATCATTTTTTTGTATAAAAGCTTCTAAATTATAATTATTCAATATTTTTACCACTTCTTCTGCATCGGCAAAAGTAGCTTTAGCTGCTACTTGTATGGTGAAGTAAGTATTTTTTTGTTGTTCTAATGGTTGATTTGGTACTTCTGCAGTATTTACTACTATCTCGGGTATACTTTTTTCTAAAGTAGTATTTAGCCATTCATCATTTAATTCTTGAGAAAAGAGAGTAGAAGATAAACTAATTATTAATAAAGAATATTTAATCATTGAAAAAGAATTCAATTTCTTTATGTGCATTATCATTACTATCAGATCCATGAGTTGCGTTCATAGAAATATCAGTACCATATTTTTGCCTAATAGTGCCAGCATCAGCCTTCTGAGAATCTGTTGCGCCCATTAGATTTCTCCATTCGACTACAGCATCTTCTTTTTCTAGTTTCATCACATGACATTCATATGAAGTCATAAATTCAACAAGCTCATCAAAGAAAGGCTTATCTTGATGAATGTCATAAAAAGAACAAGCTTGTTCATTTGAAAGATTTAAAGTTTTTTCTTCAACAATATCAAATCCATTGTCCAAGATATCTTTTCTAATATCTTCAAGATGACCTTTTTTCATTGCGTCTGGTTTAATAATTGCGAGTGTATTTTTCATATTTTTATCCTATTAATGTTTTCATTGTAACGCCAATTTCAGATACAGTATTTGCTACTGAAATTCCGCATTCTTTAAGTATTTTAATTTTAGCCTCAGCTGTTTCAGATCCTTCTGATATTATTGCTCCAGCATGACCCATTCTTTTTCCTTTTGGTGCAGTTTGTCCTGCTATAAAGGAAACTACAGGCTTATTCAAATTCTCTTTTACCCACCTTGCAGCATCATTTTCCATATTTCCACCTATTTCACCAATCATAACAATCCCTTTTGTATCGTCATCATTTTGAAAGTGTTTTAATATATCTATCATACTTGATCCTATAACGGGATCTCCTCCGATTCCAACCGCAGTTGTAATGCCTAACCCTACATTGACTACTTGATCGATAGCCTCATAGGTCAATGTTCCAGATCTTGACAGAATACCCACTGATCCTTTTTTACATATAAATCCTGGTGTAATACCAATCTTTGATTCATCTGCTGTTATTAAACCAGGACAATTTGGACCAATAAGAGTGCTAGCAGATTTATCTAGCCTATTCTTAACTGTAACCATGTCTCTAACAGGAATGCCTTCTGATATACATACTATTAATTCAACATTTGCTTCAATAGCCTCTATTATTGCTTTTGCTGCAAACCTTGGAGGTACAAAAATAACAGTAGCATCAATTTGAAATTCTTTCTTTGCCTCATCTATTGAGTTGAATACAGGCAATTTGTTTATTGTTGCAGTATGGCCACCTTTTCCTGGAGTAACACCACATACAACTTTTGAGCCATATTCCATCATTTGTTCTGCATGAAATGATCCTTCAGATCCAGTAATTCCTTGAACCAGGATATTTGTATTCTTATTTAATAGAATTGACATATTATTTGATCATCTCCACAGCTTTTGTTGCAGCTTCATTAATCGTCTCTGCACTGATTAATTCAATATCTGATTCATCGAGAATTTTTTTAGCTAATTTTGCGTTGGTACCTTGTAATCTTACAACCACTACAACATCAAGATCTAATTCTTTTACAGCTTGTATAACGCCGTTAGCTACTCTATCACATCGAACAATTCCACCAAATATATTGATTAAAATAGACTTCACATTTTTATCAGACAAAATAATTTTAAAACCATTTTTAATAGTTTCTACATTAGCAGCTCCTCCCACATCTAAAAAGTTTGCAGGTTCACCTCCACAATGTTTCACTATATCCATTGTAGCCATTGCTAATCCTGCTCCATTTACCATACAGCCTACATTTCCGTCTAGTTTGATATAATTTAATCCATATTCAGCAGCTTTAAGTTCTAGCGGATCTTCTTCTGATTTATCATGATAAGCGGCAATTTCAGGATGCCTAAATAGAGAATTAGAATCAATATCTACTTTTGCATCTAAAGCTATAATTTCATTACTAGTTGTTGATACTAAAGGATTTATTTCTAGAAGGGAACAATCTGATTCAATATAGCATTTGTATAGGTCTTTGAACATTTGTTCTACATTTTCAAATTTTTCAAGCGATAAAGATGTAATAATTTCTTTTACTGCACTTTCTAGAGCGTTAGGAGAGTCATCAATCCAAGCTTTAATAATCTGGTCAGGATTATTTTCTGCTACTTCTTCAATATCAACTCCGCCTTCACTTGAAACTATAAATACGTCAGAATTTTTAGATCTATCAAAGGTAATAGCAAAATAATATTCTTTTTCAATATCTAAGGCTTCCGTAATAAGGATTTTATTAACCATTTTTCCTTCTGGACCTGTTTGATGAGTAATTAAGTTCATCCCTAAAATTGTATTAGCAGCACCTTGAGCATCTTCAAAAGTAGGGCAGTACTTAACTCCACCACCTTTTCCTCGACCTCCAGCATGAATTTGAGCTTTTACAATTACAGCTTCGCAGTTAAAATCAGCTTGTACTTTTTTAATAGTACTATCAATGTCTGCGCTATTTCCAATGGCATAACCTTCCTGAATAGGAATATTATACTTTTTAAGGATTTCTTTGGCTTGGTATTCGTGAATTTTCATATTAATCCATATAAGGGTAACGATAGTCCTTAGGTGGTTCGAAAGTTTCTTTAATTGTTCTAGGTGAGGTCCATCTTAATAGATTAAGCATAGAGCCACCTTTATCATTTGTTCCAGAAGCTCTACTCCCTCCAAATGGTTGTTGACCTACAACAGCACCAGTTGGTTTGTCGTTAATATAAAAATTACCAGCTGAGAATCTTAATGTAGAGCGTACTTCCTCAACAATATTTCTATCTTCAGAGAAAACGCATCCAGTTAAAGCGTATGGTGATGTTGAATCAATTAACGTTAAAGTCTCTGACCATTGGTCAGTATCATAAACATAAATTGTTAACACAGGACCAAATATTTCTTCTTCCAATGTTTTAAAATGAGGATCACTAGTAACGATTACAGTTGGTTGAATAAAATAGCCTTTTGATTTATCATATGTTCCACCACATAAAACTTCACAATCACTTGATTCATTGGCATAATCAATGTAGGAAGATATTTTATCAAACGCCGTTTCATCAATAACTGCATTTACAAAGTTTTTAAAATCTTCCGGAGGTCCAACTTCTATTGTATTAATTTGCGCTACTAGTTTTTCTTTAATAACATCCCATTTAGAAGAAGGGAGGTAGGCTCTAGACATGGCAGAACATTTCTGTCCTTGATATTCAAATGCTCCTCTTACCATAGCAGTTACAAGGCCATCAATATTAGCAGATTCATGAGCGATACAGAAGTCTTTACCTCCAGTTTCACCAACGACTTTAGGATAGCTTTTATATGTATCTAAATTATTAGATACACCTTTCCATAAATGCTTAAATGTTTTAGTTGATCCAGTAAAGTGTACTCCAGCTAAGTCTCTATGAGCAAGTACTTGATCACCAATTTTAGGACCATCGCCTGGAATAAAATTAATTACTCCATCAGGAAGACCTGCTTCTTTATATAGCTCCATAATTATATGAGATGAATAAACAGCGCTTGGTGCTGGTTTCCATAATACTGTATTACCTACAATAGCAGGAGCGATAGCTAAATTTCCTCCAATGCTAAAGAAGTTGAATGGAGCAATAGCAAAAACAAACCCTTCTAATGGTCTGAACTCTAAAGCATTGTGCATCCCTTCGGGTGAAATAGGCGTAAATGTATTTTCCATTTTATATGCAAATTCAATACTAAAATTTAAAAAGTCTATGAGTTCACATGATGCATCAACTTCAGCTTGGAAAACACTTTTTCCAATATCAAGCATTGCTGCAGCATTAATTTTATATCTATATGGACCATCAATTAAATCGGCAACTTTTTTAAAAATTGAAGCTCTATATTCTAAGGAAGTATTTGACCAAGATTTCCATGCCTCAAGAGAAGAATCTATTGCCATTTGAACTTCTTTTTCTCCAGCTTCATGATATGTTCCTAGCAGATGCTGATGATCATGAGGTTTTGTACAGGTTTGAGTGTTTCCTGTAAAATATTCTTTTCCATGAATAATAACTGGAACCTCTTTTTGCCTATTTGACTGTCTTTCAATCTCTTTAATTAACTCTTCTCTGTGTTTTGAACCAGGTTCAAAATCTATGATTGGTGCATTAACTGCTTTAAAATTTTTATCCATAATTTTTCCTTTTGTTTTTAGTGCCTAATATTAGATAAAATATCCTTCATTTCAGAATAATTCTTTACTAAAACTAATTTTTTTCTTAACTCAGATGCATGTTTAAACCCTTTGAAGTACCAACCAAAATGTTTTCTCATATTATTAGTTCCAACAATTTCTCCATGAGTTTCTACTAGTAAGTCTAAATGTTTATCACAAACATCCAATCTTTCATTTAAGCTTATCTCATTAAAGTCTTCATTTTTCATATATTTTTTAATTTGAGTAAAAAACCAAGGATTACCAAGTGCAGCTCTACCAATCATAATTCCATCACATTTTGTTAATGAGAACATTTTTTCAATATCTTCTATAGTTTTTACGTCTCCATTACCAATTACTGGAATTTGTACGTTTTCTTTTAATTCTTTAATTAGAGACCAATCAGCATTTCCTTTGTACATCTGAACTGTTGTTCTTGGATGTAATGTTATAGCTTTTATTCCAATCTTTTCTAGTTTTATAGCTGCATCTGTGCTGACAATATTTTCAGAATTCCACCCAGCTCTCATTTTGACAGTTACAGGAACTTCTTTAACGGACTCAACAACTGCAGCAGTTATATCTTCCATTAAACATAGATCTTTCAAAGCTGCAGAACCTGCACCTTTTTTAGTTACTTTTGGGACGGGACAGCCGTAGTTAATGTCAATAAGGTCAGGTTTAAATTGATCATATACAAGGCGTGCAGCTTTTTCCATAACTTCGGGGGTATCACCAAAAATTTGAATACCAATTGGTCTTTCAAAATTGGAGAATTCAATCATTTTTAGAGTCTTTTCGTTCTTTCTTATAATACCATGCGCCGATACAAATTCAGAGTATACAATACCTGCACCAAATTCTTTAGCAATTACTCTATAGGCATAATCAGTAACTCCTGCCATGGGAGCTAAAAAGAAAGGGAAGTCTAATGTTAAAGATCCAATCTCTATTTTTTTATTTAAATCAATCATATTCTTTTTGTTTGTTCGGTTCAATTATTGGTTTAAATTTGCCGGAGTTTAATTAAACTTAAACATAAAAGGTTAAAAAATGTCAAGAGTTTGTGAAGTAACAGGTAAAAAAGTAATGTATGGCAATAACGTAAGTCATGCAAACAACAAAACTAGAAGAAGATTCGATGTTAATCTTCAGAAAAAAACTTTTTGGGTAGAAAGCCTGAAAAAATCTGTTACACTTAAAGTTTCTGCAAAAGGTCTTAAAATTATTGATAAAAAAGGTATTGATTCAGTAATTAGGGAAATGGCAGCCAACGGAAGAAAATTTTAAGAATTCTTAAGCTTTTTATTCAATTCTTGAGAAATAATTTTATGACTTACTTTTCCTTTTGATTCTTTCATCGCTTTTCCCATAAAATAGCTTAGGAGCTTCTCTTCTCCGTTTCTAAATCGGTCAACTTCATTTGGATTCTGATCTAAAACTTTTTTGATAATATCTTTAATATTATTATCTGTATTATCAAGATAACTATCTTCACTAATTATGGAGTCAATTGATTTATCAGAATTAAATAATTTTCTCACGATTTCCTTTGCAGAATTTGCAGTAATTTTCTCGGAATCACTTAGGTATATAAGTTTTGCTAAATCTTTTGCTAAAACTTTATTTTTATCAAAAGGCATATTTTTTTCGTTGAATAATCGAAATAATTCTCCAGTAATCCATTTACTTGCATTTTTAGGAGAAACATCATACTTAACTATTTCTTCAAAATAAAAAGCAATATCTATTGTACTTGCAAGGATTGTTGCTTCATCTGGTTTGAAGCCATATTCATTTATCCATCTACTTTCAAATTCAAATGGTAGAGTAGGTAACCCTTTTTTTATTGAATCTATTTTAGATTTTGAAATTAAAACTGGAGGCAAATCAGGATCTGGAAAATATCTATAATCATCAGCATTCTCTTTTACTCTCATAATTTCTGCAGTATTTTTTTCATTGTTCCAAGTAAGACTTGCTTGTTCAACCTTTTTTCCGTCTTCTAAAAGTTGATGCTGTCTTTTAATTTCAGATTCAATTGCCTTTTGAACATTTCTAAAAGAATTAATATTCTTAATTTCCGTTTTTGTACCAAATTTATTAGCGCCTTTTTTCTTAATAGATATATTGGCATCACACCTCAATTTTCCTTGCTCCATTTCTGCATTAGAAATTGCTATATAATTAACAATTTGCTTTATTCTTTGAATAAATATTTTCGCTTGTATTGGATGTGTTAGAACAGGTTCAGTTACAATTTCTATTAAAGGAGCGCCACTTCTATTAAAATCTACCTGACTATTATTTTTCGAAGAGTTGTGAGTTGATTTACCAGCATCTTCTTCTAAGTGAGCTCTTGTTAGTTCAATATCATATTTCTTATTATCCCACCATATAGGCACAATTCCACCTGTAACTATTGGTTTATCAAATTGAGATATTTGATATCCTTTTGGTAGATCGGGATAGAAGTAATGCTTTCTAGCAAAAGAAAAAGAGGGATGTACTGTTGCATTTACTGCACCACCAAATTGAATGGCAAAATCTATTGCTTTTTCGTTGATTGAAGGTAATGCGCCAGGTAATCCAATTGAAGTAGGGCAGGTCAGAGTATTTGGACTTTGATTATAAGAGTATTCACATGTACTAAACATTTTTGATTTTGTTTCTAATTGTACATGTACTTCTATTCCAATTACAAAATCCCAATCTCTATTAATTTTTTCTATAGTATTCAATTTACTTGATCTGCAATTAAGTTTAGAGCAGATCCGGCTTTAAACCATGAAATTTGATTTTCTGAAAATGTATGGATTGTTTTAATGATATAAGTTGAGCCATCAGGTTTTTTAAGGCTTAAACTGATATTAGTTTTTGGACCAAACTCATTTAAATTTAGAGTTGATATTGTATCGAATGCTTCAATTTTATCATAATCTGATTTATTTTGAAATATTAAAGGTAAAATGCCTTGTTTCTTTAAGTTCGTTTGAGCAATTCTAGCAAAACTTTTAGCTAGAACAATTTTACACCCCATAAATCTTGGTTCCATTGCAGCATGTTCTCTACTAGAACCTTCTCCATAGTTTTCATCAGCGACTGCTATCCAATCAATAGCATTAGAGCTATAATACTTTGCGACCTCATAAATATCACCATTTTCTTTAGTATCTGTATTAATTGCTTCTCCGGTAGATTGAGTATATGCATTCAATGCACCTGAATACATATTTTGAGATATATTTTCAAGATGTCCTCTATACTTAAGCCAAGGTCCAGCTGGAGATACATGATCAGTAGTACATTTTCCTTCAGCTTTAAGCAGAATTCTTAAATCCTTCATATCTTTTTTATTCCACGCTGTAAACGGCTCTAACTTTTGTAAGCGCTTACTATCTTGATCTATAATAATCTCAGCATTGGGATTCAAGTTTCCAGCCAGAAAATCACTGCTATCTATATCTTCAAAGCCTTCGGAGGGTAGCTCAGAACCAATAGGGGCATCAAACATAAATTTATTTCCATCTTTCATGGTAATTGAGTCTTTTGAAGGATTAAAGCTGAGTTTTCCTGAAATAGCGAGTGCAGTTACAATCTCAGGACTGGCTACAAAGGATTCGGTAGCTGCATTTCCATCATTCCTTTTGGCAAAATTTCTATTAAATGATGTAATTATAGTATTTTTTTCTCCATCTTTTACGTCTGACCTTTTCCATTGTCCAATACAAGGTCCGCAGGCATTTGCAAGTACTTTTCCACCTAATTTTTGGAAAATTTCTGTGTAACCATCACGTTCCATAGTAGCTTTAATTTGATTAGATCCTGGAGTAATATAAAACTCTGATTTAGTTGTTAAGCCTTGATCTAGCGCTTGTTTTGCAACATGAGCAGCTTTTTCAATATCTTCATAGGAAGAATTAGTACAACTTCCAATCAAGCCAACTTTTAAATTATCATCATAATTATTATCCTTTATAGCTAATGGCATATCGGATACTTTTCTAGAAAGATCAGGACTATACGGTCCAACAATATGAGGTTCTAGTTCAGACAAATTAATTTCAATGACTTCATCATAATATTGCTCTGGATTTTCTGCTACTTCATCATCTGCTTTGAGATGATCTTTTAGTTCTTCAGCTAATGATGCAATATCAGATCTTGAAGTTGCAACTAAATATTCAAACATTTTTTTATCATAAGGAAATAATGATGTAGTTGCCCCAACTTCAGCACCCATATTTGTAATAGTTGCTTTACCTGTACAGCTTATTGTTTTTGTTCCTTCTCCAAAATATTCAATAATTTTTCCAGTACCACCTTTAACAGTTAAAATTCCAGCTAACTTTAATATGATATCCTTAGGAGAAGCCCAATCTTTTAATTCACCTACTAATTTTACTCCAATAACACCAGGCCAATTAACTTCCCATGGTGAATCAGTCATCACATCCACAGCGTCAGCTCCACCGACACCAATTGCAATCATCCCTAGGCCTCCAGCATTAGGAGTATGTGAATCAGTTCCAATCATTAAAGATCCAGGAAATGCATAATTTTCAAGAATAGTTTGATGGATAATTCCTGCACCAGGTTTCCAAAAGCCAATCCCATACTTCTCACATACAGATATTAGGAAATTATAAACTTCTTTGTTTGTAATAAGAGCATTATCGAGATCATCTTTAGCTCCATTTATGGCAGTAATCAAGTGATCACAATGTACTGTACTCGGAACTGCTGTTGTTTCCATACCAGCATTGATAAACTGAAGTAATGCCATTTGTGCTGTTGCATCTTGCATTGCTACTCTGTCTGGTTTTATGCAGCAAAATGTTTTTGTTCTTTCCGGAATAGATTTTAAAGGTTCGCTTAAATGTGAGAAAAGTATTTTTTCGGTATAAGTAAGAGGTCGATTAAAAAAATCTCTAGCGGTAGGTAAAGATTTTACATACTGCGAATATGTTTTTTTAACTATTTTAGTTTGGTCCATTATTTATCCTCCCTAAATTATTTAAATTTAATTACAAAAAAAATAACTAAAACAATGGGTTTAATATTAGCATCAAGTTCTCCAAGACGAAAGAGAATTCTAAGTGACTTAGGTTATAATTTTGAATGTTTATCGCCAAATATAGATGAGTCAAATATCAATAATCTAAAACCAATTGACTATGTACTAAATATTTCAGAGAAAAAGGCATTTCATGTATGGAAATCAAACACGAACAGTTTTGTTCTTTCAGGAGACACTATCATTGATTTTAAGGGTGAAATAATAGGAAAACCATCCTCTAAAAGTGATGCATTTAATATTATTCAAGAACTTTCTAATAAGACCCATTCGGTCATAAGTGGTTTGACCCTTTATTATGAAAAAAAAGCTATTAATATTTATGATAAAACTAATGTGACGTTCAAAGATCTATCTGAAAATACAATACAAAACTATATTGAATCTTTTGATGTTTTAGATAAAGCTGGTGCTTATAATATTGAAGATGCTGAAAATATTTTAATTAAAAATATTGACGGATGTTATAATAATATTGTAGGTTTTCCCTTGAAGAAATTCAATATGAGTATGATAAAAACAATATTACAAAATCTATGATTTTTTATACAAGATACAAAAAATTTAGATTAGAAAATAAGATATCACTTGAGGATATTCAGCGAAGAACTAAAATAGACCTTATTAGCTTGAAAGCTATGGAGTCAGGCAAGTTTTCTGAAATTTCAAATGTCTATGTACGATTGTTTTTCAAAGCATATCTTAAAGAAATTGGTGTAGATATTGATGAAGGAATTGAGGAATTAGATGAGTTTCTTAATCAAAAAAATCCTAAACGAAAAGTAAAGGTCAAAAAAGATAAAGAAGTAGTTGATGATAAAAGTTTAAAATTTGTAGATATTATTAACACAGAGAATGTGCTCAATCCAAATATTTTAATTGGATTAGCAGCTTTTATAATTTTGGTTTTATTAAGTTTTGCTCTTAATAATTCTTCCACTATTTCAGAGACTGACAAAGAAAATGAGCTTAGAATAACTAAATCAGATATAGAAAGTTTATATGTTGTTAGAACCCAGGAAATTTTAAGTGAAGAAACTTTCTCTTTTCCAATTACCATACGATTCAAATCAAATAATGAAAATTATATAGAGTATTCAGACAATGGTTCAGGAAAAGAATATTTCATTTTCGAAGATAATAATGTTTCACAGTCAAAATCTTTTTCTGAAATTTGGAACGGAGATAATAAAACTTTCTTAATTGCAAATACTGTTGACTTCGAATTGATTTTTTTTTCAGAGAATACTTTTAGTGATTTTTCAAATAGTATCATAAATGATTTTCCAGTTAGAGTAGATTTAATAGCAGATCCTCTTTCAGTTTCTATCACTAAATACATACCAAAGAATAAATAGTTTTTATAAATCCTTTTAGTATCCAACTTTTTTATCATTTTTTTTATACAATTTATAACAAATTTATTGACATAGATACTACATATACATTAAGATAAGTGGTGAATTGTGGGGCAAATTCCCTTAATTCCCGTTTATTATGCGTAGCCAATATACATTTACAGGACAATATGACTTTGTTATTGATTCAAAAAATCGAATTAATATTCCCTCAATATTTCGTAAACAACTTAATAAGTCAGATAAAAATACATTCGTGATAACTAAAGGAATCGATCACTGTATCTGGGTATATCCTTTAGGCGAATGGGAAAAAATTGAAAAAGAATTAAGTCAGCTTTCTTCTCTTTCTAAGACAAATCGTATTTTTTTAAGAAACCATTTAAGGCATGCCAAAATAGTATCTTCAGATGACCAAGGGAGACTAATTCTAACAAAAAACTTAATCCAATATGCAAATATTTTAAAAGATATAACTATTATAGGTGTTTTAAATAAAATTGAAATTTGGGATAATGCTACTTTAGAAGTATCTGATAATAATCAGAGTATTGATGAAGATTCCTATGAAGAACTTTCCAAGAGCGTCAATATCTGATGACTTCAATTCTGTCAGAAAGCTATAGCCATTATCCAGTTATGCTGACGGAATCAATTAACAATCTTAATATAAAACAAAGTGGATATTATATTGATGGAACTCTAGGTCTTGGAGGTCATGCAATCAAAATCCTTGAACATATTAAAAATGGTTTTCTAATAGGATTTGATAGGGATTTAAATTCAATAAAAATTGCTAAAAAAAGACTTAATGAATTTGATAATTTTAAATTAGTTCATTCAAGCTACAAACAGTTAGAAGATACTTTTAAACAATTTGATATAGAGCAAGTTGATGGAATACTGTTAGACTTAGGGCTATCCTCTTTTCAGCTTCAAGACAATCAAAGAGGGTTTTCCCATCGATATGATTCATCTTTAGATATGAGATTTGATGATACAGATGATGGACTTACAGCTGGAGAAATTATTGAAAATTCATCTATTAGGGATTTAACTAATATCTTTAATGAATTTGGAGAAGAGAGAAATTCGTTTAGAATCGCTAGAGCGATTAAAGAATCAAATGAAGAAATAAATGCTGATACACTTGTAAGTATCATTAGCAAAAAAACAGCTTACAAATATCGAATTAAAACGTATTCACGAATTTTTCAAGCACTTAGAATTAAAACAAATAATGAGTTAGACCACTTGGAGTCATTTTTGAATGATTTTATGAAATTTCTTAAGCCTGAAGGTAGAATTGTTATTATTAGCTATCATTCAATGGAAGATCGAATGGTAAAACATAAGTTTAAAGATCTCAAGATTAATAAAGAGTTAAAAGTTCTTACTAAGAAACCTTTAATACCTTCTGAACAGGAAATATTAGATAATAAAAGATCCAGAAGTGCAAAAATGAGGGTAGGCGAAAAAATTGGCTAAGAAAAAAAGATTAACAAAAGCGCAAACGGCAAAAAGAGAAAATATAAAATGGACTATCATGTTCGTAATGACTGTTGCTACAATCTCTTTGTATTTAGCTGCATTCATAGAAATAGATAAAACACAAGCTACCATCGACTTTAATCGTAAGACTTTAGCTCAATTAAACGAAAACCTTACTTTAAAAATTAATTCTGTAGAAAAAATGAAGCGTGCAGATGTTATATCAAAGAAAGCCAAAAAAATTGGATTAGTAGCAAGTAAACCAGAAACACTTATTGTAAAAATTAGTAATGACTAAAAATTATTTAAAATTTAAAAGTAGAATAAGAATTGTAAGCACACTTGTAATGTGTGTTTGGTTAGTATTTATTTACAAGTTATTTACAATTCAAATCATTGATAGAGTTGATAATCCTCAAGGAATGAAAGTGGAAATGATCAAAGGTAAGAGAGGAAATATTTTTGATGCTTCAGGTAGCAGTATCACTCAAAATTTAACTTTCTACAATATTGGAGTTCATCCAAAAAAAATTGCTAATAAAGAAATTTTTTTAAGAGATTTATCAAATTGTACAGGAACTGATTTAGGGATTTATAATTCAAAGTTTAATATTGCAAAATCCTATATTCAGCTTGAGAAAAAAACTATAAAAAATTGTGAAGAGTTAAAGTCAAGTTATGGCAGTGCAATAGTAATCAATCAGGACTATAAGCGCTATTATCCAGAAGAAAATTTATTTGGTCAAATTGTTGGTTTTACAAATGTAGATGATATTGGAATTGTTGGATTAGAATCTCAATATAACAAATATTTAGAACCTAAAACTGGATCAAGAGTTTTTAAAAGAAATGGATTTGGTAAGCGCATTGCTGATCCAACATTAGCATATGAGGCACCTGAAAATGGTTCGGATATCTTTTTAACTATGAATAAAGAATATCAGGCAATTCTAAGAGAAGAATTAATTGATCAAGTAGAAAAAACCGAAGCATCTTCTGCTATGGGAATCATATTAAATCCTCAAACCGGAGAAATAGTATCGATGGTAAGCGTACCAGACTTTAATCCTAATAATCCAAAAGATTTTGAAACAGAATTACAGAAGAATAGATTGCTTCTCGATACAATAGAACCTGGATCAACCTTTAAGGTAGTTACTATTGCTGCTGCTCTAAAAAGCGATATCAATCCAATGAAAGAGTATAATGTAGAGGGTCCATATAATTTTCATAATATTAAAATGATAGAAGATTCTGAACCAAATTCTGTATTAACTGTGAAGGAAATTTTAGCTTATTCTAGCAATATAGGTACAATAAAAATTGCTGAATCATTAGGAAAAGATAAAATTTATAATCAAGCAAAAGAATTTGGTTTTGGCTCTAAAACTGGTCTTAATCCCTCGAGCGAAGAAAGTGGGATAGTTTATGAAACTAAGAAGTGGAGTAAGTCATCTATGCACAGTTTCCCACTAGGTTATGAACTGACAGCGACTCCAATACAAATTGCTATGGCATATGCAGCAATTGCAAATGGAGGTTTTTTATTGAAACCATATATGGTAGATCAAGTTAAAAAAAGTGATAATACAATTTTAAAAAATGAGAAAAGATTTAGAAAAAGGATTTTATCTCAATCAGATGCAGAGATATTAAAGGATATGTTAGCTTATACAGTTGAAAATGGTAGTGGGAAAAAAGCCAAGCTGGCTGGATGGGATGTATCTGGAAAGACAGGTACATCTAAAAAAATTATTAATGGTGAATATTCAGAATCGGAATTTATTTCTAGCTTTGTAGGATTCTTTCCAAAAGATGACCCTCAACTGTTAGGATTAATCATCATTGACGGTGCATCAGCTTCAAGTAATTATCATTGGGGTTCAATGTCAGCAGCTCCAGTATTTCAATCTGTGATGAAACGTATTATTAATATTGATTCAGATATAACCAACAAAAAGTCTAACAAGAAGTTAAAGACCAAGAATTCCGATCCTATCCTTATTCAAAAAAATATTAAAAAATCTCAAAATATTGAAATGGTTGATATGCCTAATGTTATAGGTAAGAATGTTAATAGCGCATTTATGACATTAGCAAAGAAAGGATTGAATCCAAAGATAGTATCCGGTATGGGAGTAATCATTTCTCAATCTATTGATGCTGGACAAAAAATTGAAAAAGGGACTAGAATAGAATTAAAGGCAGAAATTAAATGATGAATATAGATAAAAAAAATATCGGTATTCTTGGATTGGGAATCAGTGGTTATTGGGCTGCCAAATTAGCTAAATCTATGGGTGCTAACGTCTTTATTTCTGATAGTGAATTGAATATAAACAATAAATATACTAAAGAACTAATGGAACTAGGGATTGATGTAGAGCTAGGATCTCATTCAAAAAAAATTCTTAATTCGGATTTAGTTATAAAATCTCCTGGAATACCAAGCGATATTAATGTTATTCAAGATTTATCTTCAAATAATATTGAGATAATTAGTGAAATTGAATTTGCTTACAGGTTATCAAATTTAAAAATTATTGCAGTGACAGGTACAAATGGAAAAACTACTACAGTTACATGTCTATATGAGGTATTGAAGAAAAAATTTAATGTTGTAAAAAGCGGAAATATAGGAACTCCATTTTCAGAAATTATTTTTAATGAAAATAGAGGTAAATATTTAAAAACTGATTTTTGTATACTCGAGTTATCTAGTTTTCAAATTGATGGTATCGATACGTTTAAACCAGATATAGCAATGATTTTAAACATTTCACATGATCATTTAGATAGATATAAAGATTTCCTAGATTATTGTAAATCAAAAATCAATCTTTTCAAAAATATGAACAATGATGATTTAATAGTTTATAATCATGATGATGAAATCTTATATGCCGAAATAAAAAAAATAGACAAACAATTTATAGAGTATTCTTTAGATGAAAAATTCAGCTCATTCTATTTAAAAAATAAAAAAATTGAATCATCTAACAGTAATCATTCATTAAATATAAATGATTGTAAGCTATCAGGAATTCACAATACATCTAATTTTATAGGTGTAGCTACCATTGCTTCACAACTAGGATTGAAAGATAGAGAAATTTTTGAAGCATTAAAAATATTTGAAGGCTTAGAGCATAGATTTGAAATGTTTAAAGAAGTTGATAATATAAAGTTCATCAATGACTCTAAATCAACAAATATTGCATCAGTTAAAGTTGCAGTAGAGTCTATTGATAAAAATATTATACTAATAATGGGAGGTCTCCCAAAAGAATCAGATTTTTCAGCAATCATAGAGTATACTCAATCTGTAAAATCGATAATTGCATATGGTGTAGGTTCAAATGATATATATAATTCATTATCTGATTCATATGACGTAATAAAAATTAACAAATTTGAAAAAGCAATTACTTCTGCGATACAGTTGGCAGAAAGAGGGGATTCTGTATTAATGTCTCCCGGTTGTGCTAGCTATGATCAGTTTAATAATTTTGAAGAAAGAGGAGACTGTTTCAAAGATATAGTCGAAAGGCATTATTCATGAATATAAAAGAAAGAAATCAAGATAAGTGGTTGTTATGGACAGTTGTATTATTAGTTATTTTTGGTTTATCAATCTTATTTAGTGCAAGCTGGATTAAATCTCTTGAAATAACTGAAGGTGCTTCCAGAATATATTTCTTACAAAACCAATTATTTAAATTTATTCCAGGGATAATAGTCTTTTTTATTGCGTCTCATTTTAACTATAGAAGGCTACAATATTTAGCTCCAGTTTTAATGGTTGGATCTTTTTTACTTCTAGTATATACACGCGTTCAAGGTTGTGATGGAGATTCGTGTAGATGGCTATCTATTGGTCCAATTTCTTTTCAGACATCTGATTTGGCAAGATTCTCAGTGATCCTTTTCTTAGCAGACTATATAGATAGAAATTATAAATATATGCATCAGTTTGTTAAGGGAATCTTAATCCCACTATGCTGGATACTGCCTATATGCGCAATGATTATTATGCAGCCAGATAATTCAACAACAATAATCTTACTTACAATTGTATTTGCTTTATTATTTATTGGAGGAGTATCATTACCTCAAATAGGAACTATAGGGGTTCTATCAGTGGGAGCAATTGGCATATTTATTTTAAATAGTAAAAATTATGCTTTAAGTAGAATACTTTCATTTCTAGACCCAAGTACAGCAGGAAATGTAGGATATCAATCTAGTCAGGCTTTAATTGGTTTAAGACAGGGAGGTATCTCAGGTATGGGTATCGGAGAAAGCATTCAAAAGCATTCATATTTACCTGAAACACATACAGATTTTATATTTGCCATCATTGGCGAAGAGTTAGGCTTTATAGTGGGTGTTATGGTAATGCTAGCTTATATAGTCATTTTATTTAGAGCGATTCAAATTTCTAAAAAATCCAACGATATTTTTGGGATCATTCTTTCTATAGGCTTTGGCTTAAGTATCACATTCTATGCTTTAATAAACATTGGTGTGGTGATTGGTATTATACCGGTTACAGGAGTACCACTTCCATTCATAAGCTATGGTGGATCTTCATTGATTATTAATCTTCTTATGATAGCAATTTTGTTGAATATCAGCAAAGCTCAGCGAAAATTCAAAGTTAAAAAATGGAGACTCAGAGTTGATGGATAAGTATAATATTATTTTTTGTGGAGGGGGAACTGGCGGACATTACTATCCTTTGATGTCAATCAAAAATGAAATTTCAAAAAAAGTAGATAACAAAAATTTATACTATATTGGATCAAAATATGGAATCGAATCAAAGAAAATTAATTCTGAAAATATAAAAAGCTTATTGATACCTATAAAGGGGATTAACAGATCTTTTTCTTTGTATGCAGTTGCCAGAAATTGCTTAGTATTTTTTGAATTATTTTTTGGTTTAATAAGAGTTAGTCTATTTTTTATGAAAAATAAACCTAGCTTGATAATTGCAACAGGCGGATATGCTTCATTTATACCTCTTCAGATAGCAAAGATATTTAATGTCCCCTACTTTTTACATGAACAAAATTCATTTCCCGGATTAGTAACTAGAATGTTTGGATCTAAAGCAGAAAAAGTGTTCCTTGGTTTTGAAAATGCTAAGAATTATTTAAAGAAAAGCGATATCTTGTTTACAGGTAATCCAATTTATAATCATAGTCAAAAAGATATCTCCATATTATTAGATCATAAAAAAAGAACCGTACTGATATTGGGTGGAAGTCAAGGCTCAGTATTGCTTAATAATATTATTTCAGAATGTATTGATAATAAGATATTAAAGAATATAAATATTATTTGGATTGCAGGTCTCAAGAACTATGACAAGTACAAGCACTATAACACAGATTCAATCAAAGTACTATCTTTTGTTGATAATATGCCATATTTATACGACCAATGTGACTTGATAGTTTCTAGATCTGGCGCAATGACAGTTTCTGAAATATTACAATTCAAGAAACCTTCAATTCTTATCCCTTTTAGGTTTTCAGCTGAAGATCATCAAGTTTTTAATGCAAAATATCTAGAAGAAAAGTTTGCTGCATTATTAATTCAGGAGAAAGATTTAGATTTCACCTTATTATCATCAAAAATTAATGAAATTTGTAAGAATGATAGAATATATAATTCAATGAAAGACAATATTGAAAAAATAGATATTCCAGATTCAGTTAATATTATAAGTAACAAAATTATGGAGCATTTATATGCTATCTAGTATAAAAAGAATACATTTTATTGGTATTGGTGGAATTGGTATGAGTGGAATTGCTGAACTTCTATTTAATCAAAATTTTAAGATTACTGGTTCAGATTTATCAGAATCATCAAATACAGATAGGCTAAAAAAATTAGATATTCCTATATCAATTGGACATGATAGAGAAAATATATCATCAGCTGAAATTGTAGTTTATTCAGATGCTATACCTAAAGATAATGTTGAATTGATTGAGGCAAATAATAGAAATATTCAATGTTATTCTAGAGGACAAATAATTTCTCAGCTAGCCAAGCTAAAAAGCTCTACAGTAGGAATTTCTGGAACGCATGGAAAGACTACAACAACTTCTATGATAGGGTCAATACTAAAAGATTCTAATTTAGATCCTACTATTATTGTTGGTGGAGTTGTTAAGTCTATTAATACAAATTCTGTGTTAGGATCTGGAGATACTTTTGTAGTAGAAGCAGATGAGTTTAATAGAACTTTTTTACAGTTATCTCCAACTATAGCAGTAATTAACAATATTGATTTGGAGCATATTGACTGCTATAAAGATATAGATGACCTCAAAGATGCTTTTACTGAATTTGCCAATTCAGTGCCATTTTATGGTATGGTTAGTATTTGTAAGGACTCTGAAAATGCTGCAGCTATCATACCGTTAATTGATAAACCAATTGTTACTTATGGTATAGAGTCTGATGATGTTGATTTTAGAGCAATTAACATAGTTCATAATGATGGAAAAGTCTCATTTGATCTAATCTTTAAAGAAAAAAGCTATCCATTTTCAATGAATGTTCCTGGAGAGTACAATATATTTAATGCTTTAGCAGCTATCTCTGTATGTAAAACTATGGGATTATCAATAGAAGGCATTAGTAATAGTTTAGAAATATTTACAGGTGTAAAAAGAAGATTTGATATTAAGGTTCAAAACAATGATTTAATGATTATTGATGACTATGCTCACCATCCAGTAGAAGTTTCAAGTGTCATTAAAGCAATTAAGAGCAATTGGGATAGAAGGCTTCTTGTAATTTTTCAACCTCATCTTTTCTCAAGAACTAAGCAATTTTATAAAGAATTTGCAGAAGCTTTATATAATGCTGATTTAGTTTTTATAACAGAAATCTTTGCTTCCAGAGAAAAACTAGATACTTCTATTAGCTCTGAAAAGATTGGAAAATATATCAAAGAATTACATCATAAAAATGTTTTTAATATTACTACCGAATCTTTGACAGCAGATGTAAAAAGTAAATACATGAAAGGTGATATTATTTTAACAGTTGGAGCAGGTAATATTTGGAGATTTGCTGATAAACTAAGTGAGAGTATGCAATGATACGTTCTTTAGGCGATAAGATTTTAGATACAACGAATGCAACTGTATCAATTAATGAACCAATGAAAAAACATACAACATATGGAATTGGAGGGCCAGCTGAGTTATTTGTTTTGCCATCAAACAAAGAAGATTTAATTGAAATCGTCAAGTTAGCTAAAGAACATAAGGAAGCAGTAACTATTATAGGTTCAGGGTCAAATTTATTAATAAGCGATGAAGGTATTAAAGGGGTTGTAGTGTCAATTAAACATTGTTTAAGAGCAATTAATATCGATGCAGATGAAATTTATGTGGAATGTGGAATTATGTTAGGAAAAATAGTGAAAGAATCCATGAAGCATGATTTAAAAGGTCTAGAAAATCTTATTGGAGTTCCAGGAACATTAGGCGGAGCATTAATGATGAATGCAGGTGCTTGGGGTGGAGAAATATCAGAAAATCTAAAAACAGTAGAGCTTTTAGATGAAAAAAATGAAATTAAGGTACTCTCTAAATCTGATATTGATTTTGCTTATAGGTCTTCATCTTTTAATAATAATACTATTTTACTTTCAGCTACATTCAAGCTCAAAAAATCACCAAAAGAAATTATTCAAGATAATTTTGATTTAGCAAAATCTGGTAGAAAAAATACACAGCCATTGAATTATCGTTCTGCTGGTAGCGTATTTAAAAATCCTTCTTCTAAACATTCTGCAGGTATGTTAATTGATCAATCAGGATTGAAGGGTTTGAAAAGAGGAGATGCTCAGATTTCAATCAAGCATGCAAATTTTTTTGTAAATAATGGAAATGCAAAAGCTGATGATATGATAAAACTTATAAAAGAAGCAAAACAAACTGTTAAAGAAAAGTTTGATATCGAGTTGGACCTGGAAGTTAAACTATTAGGTTTTAATGCTAAAGAGATTAATGAGCTATGAATAATAATTTGATAAAAATCTTTAATGTTGTTTATCAACCACTATTATGCTTAGCCATTATAGGAGTTTTTCTTTTTGGATCTGTAAAATGGGCACAATTCAATCAAACCTTTGTTGTAAAAGATGTAAAAATTGAAGGTATAAATTATTTTGATGATACTATGTTAATAGAATATAAAAAAAGTATAAAAAATCAGAATATTTTCTTATCCAATCTGAAAGGATATAAAAGTGATATAGAGTCATTAGACCACATAAAGGGCTGTAAGATTTCAAGAGTTTTTCCTAGCACTATTAAGGTTGAAGTTTATGAAAGAGAGCCTTTAGCTATGATCAGTGCAAATGATTTAATTATCCTTGATTCTGAAGGTGTATGTTTGCCTGTTGAATATTGTGAAATTTCACTCCCTATTCTTTCAAATTTTAAAAATAATCAAGAGTTGTATGAAAAGGGCAAGACAACTAAGTCCTCAAATGTTTTAAAATCTATCGATATCATTAAATATTCTAAAGAAAATTTTGATTCATTATATACCAACATCTCTGAGTTTGTATTTAATGAAGACAGTGAGTATGAAATTATTTTAAAAAATGGAAGAACAAAAATTTTATTAGGTGATGATAATATTTTTGTAAAGATAGATAACTTAAATGCTTTTGCAACTGCTCTACCTTCAGAAAAGACATTAGAAAGTTATAGGTATATCGATTTAAGATATAAGAGACAAATAGTAGTGGAAGAAATATAATGAAGAATAGAATTCAAGTAGCTTTTGACTTAGGATCTTTTAGTATTAAAGGAGCTGTTGGAAGAATAATAAATGAAAATCAAATAGAGATTTTATCTATTCGTTCTGTAAAAACGGATAGCATAGATAGCGGAGATATTGTAGATAAAGAATCATTACTAAAGAGTCTAGAGTACTTAATCGAAAAAATGGAAAAAGATGCTAAAATTAATATCGATGAAGATGCATGGGTTTCAGTATCTGGCAAAAATATTAAATCCATAAATTCGTCAACTAGAATTAGATCAAAAGATAATTCCGAATTTGAAGTTGATGAGAATACTGAACAAAAATTATTAACACAATGCGCTGATATTCAAGTTTCCTCAGATAGGTATGTTCTTCATAATATCAAAAGAGGATTTTTTATAGATGGCTCATCTTTAATACGTAATCCGCTGGGAATGATTGGCAGGTCTATCGATGCAAAATCACATGTTATTCATATCAAAAATTTTAATCTATTACAAATCGACCATTGCTTTAGAGATGATCTAAGTATTCATGTTAATCCAATTTTTGATGGACTAGCAGCAGCATTAGGAAGTCTAAGTAAAGATGATCAAGATTTAGGAGTTATGTTTATCGATGTAGGAGCAGATAAAACAAATATGTTGCTCTATAAAGATAATTATTTAATTCACTCTAAAGTTATTCCAATAGGCTCTAAATCAGTTACAAAAGATATAGCTGCTTATCTTCAAACATCTATAAAACGAGCAGAATCAATTAAGCATGAACATGTCTCAGCATTATCTGATTTTGCAGATCCTGAATCAAATTTTGAACTGCCAATCGAAAATGACGACTTAACAAAGAGCATAAATCAGAAGGAAATATCTGAGATTGCAGAATTAAGATATGAGGATATTATTGATCAAATAAAATCTGAAATGAAATTATTACGTATGAATATTTCAGATATTAGGTCAGGTATTAAAATTACAGGCGGTGGATCTAATGTCAGAAATTTAGATCTATTATTTAAGAAGCATTTTGAGGACACAAAGTGTGAATATTTATCAATTAACAATACTGTTTTTAAAGAAAACTTAGAAGATCGAAGAGAACTGTCAACCTTAATTGGTCTTTTGTCATGGCCAATCTTTAATACGGAAGATAGCAGTCCAACTGTTGGAGTTAAAAATTTTAAATCAATTACAAAAAATATTTCCAGTATATGGAAAGGATTTTTTGAGTAAAAAAATATAAAAAGGAGATTAATATGTTATTTGAATTTGATGAGCTAGCAAGTCAGCGAGCGAGGATTAAGGTTTTGGGAGTAGGAGGCGCTGGAGGTAATGCAATTAATAGAATGATTACTTCTGGTATGGATGGTGTGGAGTTTATCGCTATTAATACCGATGCTCAAGATTTAGGAAGCAATCCAGCTGAAACTAAGCTCCAGATTGGAAAAGACTTAACTAAGGGTTTAGGTGCGGGAGCAAAGCCAGAAATTGGACGCAAAGCTATCATGCATGATACAGATGCTTTAAAATCTTTAGTCGCTGGATCTGACTTAGTTTTCGTAACAGCTGGAATGGGAGGAGGTACAGGAACAGGTGCAGCTCCTGTCGTAGCTAAAGTATGTAAAGATCTAGACATCTTAACCGTATGTATTGTTACTCTACCTTTCGAATTTGAAGGTTCAAAAAAAATGGAATCGGCACTTAAAGGTGTCGCTTCAATGAGAAATTTTTGTGATACTTTAATTGTAGTTCCAAATGAAAAGTTAATTTCAGTTGTAGATAATTCCACCACTTTCGAAGATGGATTTAAAGAATCAGATGCTATTTTATTACAAGCAGCGAAGAGTATATCAGATCTAATTAATAAAAAGGGAAATGTAAATATTGATTTTGCTGATGTTAAATCGGTTATGAGTGGTATGGGTGACGCTGTTATTGGTGCGGGAACTGCAAGAGGTGAAGAAAGAGCTGTATTAGCCGCACAACAAGCCATTTGTAGTCCTTTATTAGATTCACATTCGATTAGTGGCGCTCAAGCAGCATTAGTAAATATAACTGGAAACAAAAGAATGACATTAATGGAAGTTAATGCTGCGATGAAGCTTATTCATGAAGAGGCAGGTAAAGGTGTAAAGGTAATTTTTGGAGTTCGAGTAGATGAAAATATGGAAGACGAATTACAAGTCACTGTTATTGCAACAGGTTTTAATCGTCAACCTATCGAACAAAAAGAAATGTTAAAAGAAAGAATGCAGAGTAGTTACGATAAACAAAGTGAAGACTTAATGGATGCTCCAAACACAACATTATACCAAAAAAATAATCCAGAGTCAGGTTTTCAAATGGATGACCATGACCATGAAGATGAAGTTGGCAACAAAGAAGATGGACCTACTTTAGTGTTTGATGATTTTGATCAAAGCGCTGATTTAGATGTACCTGCTTATATTAGAAAACAAAGATAATTTGGTTGGCTACCAGTAAACGAGATGGCTCCCAACTAATCCTTAGTTTGGGAGCCTCTTTATCTCTTTGCTATATTTGTTTTCATCTATAAATTCAAAGCTATGAATAAATTATGGGAAGATTTCAAAAATAATGTTTCTGAGTGGAGTGTGGTTGCTTCAGAAAAAGCAGAAGAATTCACTCATACTAGTAAGCTACGAATTGATATTCTACAACTAGAGAGAAAATTGTCAGGCCTATATGTAAAGTTGGGATTATATGTATTTGCTAAAACAAATGAAAAGAATGTACTCAATTTTGTTGGAGATAAACGTTATCTCGGCCTCGTTGAAAATGTTACAGAAATAAAAAAAAGAATTGCAGATAAGAAAGCAGCTATGCATCAAGATCACAAAAAAGAAGACAAAGAAGAGGAATAGTTTATGCTAAAGAAAAAATTCTTCTCTTTTCAATATTTATCATCAGAAAAATTGCATCAAGTTAATTTTTCAGTGTTCAATATTTTTGCTAGCTTTGCATTAATTTTAACTGTCTTTATTGGTGCTAATTATTATCTATCTTTAGAATTTTCTAATCAATACTATCAAGATAAATTAAAAGAAACAGATGAAAAATATGCAGATGTATCGCAAGAGCTTTTAATCAAGATTTCAGAACTTGAAAAAGAATTACTATTAATTGAAGAGAGAGATAAAGAGCTTAGAACTTATGCTGCAATTCCTCCACTAAGTGAAGATGTAAAGATTCAAGGTACTGGAGGCTCTGTTGAAGAAGTTTCTACTGAAGATAAAGACCCTAAGAGTATTTTATTCCAACTTAAAGATAAAATTGATTCACTATCCTATGCTGTGAATGTTGAAAAAGATAGTTATAACACGATTTTTAGCAAAATTAAGTCAAATGAAAAAATGTATTCTCATGTTCCATCTATAGCTCCTGTTAAGGGATATATTGGATCAAAATATGGCTATAGAACTGATCCTATTGATGGAAAAAAAAGAATGCACTCTGGCTTGGACTTTCCAGTAAATCTTAACACCGATGTACTAGCTACAGGAGATGGAGTTGTTACAAAAGCCCAATATGATTCTGGGTGGGGAAGATATATTAAAATTGATCATGGATATGGGTATGAAACAGTTTATGCTCATTTATATAAAATTAAGGTCAAAAAAGGCCAAAAAGTAAAACGTGGTGATATTATTGGTAAATCTGGAAACAGTGGAAGAGCTGCAGGGTTTCATTTACACTATGAAGTCCACAAGAATAAAAAAACTGTAGATCCATTAAAACATTTCTTTACAGGGTATATAAAATAAATGGAATCACTCCCTATTAAAAAATTTGTTCTTGAGACATATGGATGTCAAATGAATACAGCAGATTCTGAACTTGTAGAAGGAATATTGCTAAAATTAGGATTAGAAAAAACACAAGACTTACATGATGCTGATGCAATCTTCCTTAATACTTGTGCAATTAGAGAAAATGCAGAGGTCAAGGTTCATTCACGTCTTGGAAATCTCCATAAGATAAAGCGTTCAAAGCCACACTTAATTATTGGAGTGCTTGGATGTATGGCTCAAAATTTAAAGGATGACCTACTAAAGAATAAGCCATATGTTGATATTATTCTTGGTCCTGATTCTTATAGAAATATACCTAAGCTTATGAGCAGACATCTTACAGAAAAGAAGAGTATTGTTGATACTAAGCTATCAAGATATGAAGTCTATGAAGATATGTTTCCTAGTAGAGGAGACACGTTTAATGCATGGGTTTCTATCATGAGAGGATGCGATAAATTTTGCTCTTTTTGTATTGTACCTTTTACAAGAGGAAGAGAAAGAAGTAGAAGTGTTGACAGTGTTGTCACAGAAGTAAAAAAGGCAGTTGATCAAGGTTTTGTTGAAATAACACTTTTAGGACAAAACGTAAACTCTTATAAGCATGAAAAACAGTCATTTGCTGATTTATTATTAGCAGTATCTGATATCAAAGGTGTTAAAAGAATTAGATATACATCTCCTCATCCTCAGGACATAAATGTCGAGCTACTTGAGGTTATGGCTTCAAGAGATAATATTTGTAATTATGTTCATTTTCCAATGCAGTCCGGATCCAACGAACTGCTAAAGCGTATGAATCGAACCTATACAAGAGAGCATTTTTATTATATGGCTGAAAAAATAAGAGAAATAATGCCTAATTGCGGCTTATCTACAGATATTATCGTAGGATTTCCCGGAGAAACTGACGCGCAGTTTAGAGAAACTTTAGATTTGATGGAAAAAATTAAGTTCAACACAGCTTTTACTTTTAAGTATTCATCTAGACCTTACACTAGAGCAGAGCAATTTTCAGATCAAATTTCAGAGCAAGTTAAGAAAGATAGGTTGGATGAAATGCTTAAGTTACAAAGAAAACATACTCTTGAACTAAATTTAGATAAGGTTGGAAACTTTGAACAAGTATTAATAGAAAAAGAAAGTAAAAAATCCACAAACCATTGGGCGGGAAGAACTGATTCAAATGAATGGGTGATTGTAGAAAAAAATCATAGTAAAATTAAAGATATTATTCCTGTAGAGATTACTGAGGCTAGTGGAGTAATTTTACGTGGAAAAGAAATAACGGGAGCATAATGTTTAGAATATTAAGAGTATTAATCTTGTTGGGTGCATTAGGTGGAACATATTGGTTATTTCACTTGAATATGAATGATATTACAATATATTTTTTTAAAAATGACATAACATTGCCTGGATTTATATTTTATATAATATTTATAATGATTGGTGTAGTGCTCGGATATGTAATTTCATTAAAATCTGTATTTTCTTATCGATCAGAAATATCAAATCTTGTTAAAACTAATAAAGAGATTTCAGAAGAACTTGATAGCTTAAGGAACGTAGCTGTTGGCGAAGAGTTTAGCTTCACAGAAAAGGAGTAATTATCCTTAATATTTTTTACTTCCTCCTTATATTTTTTGTATTCATTGCTTTATATCTTATATATAGAAGACCATCACAACAACCAAGTGATATTGAAGTATATAATCAGGCATTGAAGGCGATAATTGATAATAATCATAAAAAAGCCTTTATAATCTTAAAAGATATCATTGCTAAAGATTCAAACAATACAGAAGCGTACCTGCTTTTGGGAAATCTTCTTAGAGATAGAGATATAGATCAGGCTACAAAAATTCATCAAACTATCATTGTTAGACCTAAGTTATCAAAAGATCTAAAGATTCAGGTTCATCAGGCATTAGGTTTAGATTATTTAGAGCTTGGAAATACTATTAGAGCAGAAGACGAGTTTAAGAAAATGTTAGATATCGATTCTAAAAATAAATGGTCTCTTAGAATGCTTAAAAATATTGCTACCGATAATAAATCATGGAACAATGCTCTAGAATATGAAAAAAAGCTGATAAAGTACTACCCTGAAATTAAAAAAAGAGATGAATCGAAACTAAATTATTTTGTAGCTATGGACTATAAAGACAAAGATAATGAAAAAAAATACTTATACTATTTAAATAAAAGTATCAAAGGAGAGCATGTATATAGCGAGTCTTACTTAGAATTATCCTCTCACCACATTGGAAGCACAGATTTAGCTATAGAGTATCTCATCCTTTATTCCAATGCTAATCCAAGCGGTAGTGTTGCTGCTTTTAAAAAAATCGAACATATTTTATTTGATGAAAAAAGATTTGATGATGTTGAGAGTTTATATAGAAAAATTTTAGATCAAGACTTTAATAGCTATGCATTTAATCGATTAGTGGATATATATCTTGAAAAAAATGAGAAAGATGAAGCTTCTGAATTGATCGAAAAATTTATGCCAAGATTTGACTATCACTCAAAAAGTTCTAATAAATCATATGTAATACGATTGAATCGTATGAAAATTGATTCAGATAGTTTTGATACAAGAAAAGCTTTATCGAGTTTTTGTAATGATATAATTGAAAATGAAAAAATTAATTAAAACGACTATTATATTAGTTTGTTCAATTAATATTTTATTTAGTCAAACAACAGATTCAGCAGTTCTTTATCAAGAAGCAATCAATACTATTGATGCAGATGAAGCATCTAAAATTTATGATAAGATTATTCAGTCAAATAGTAAATCTGATTACTATTGGTTATCAGTATTGAAAAAAGCTGAAATTAATTATGCTATTGGTACATATATATCTGCTTCAAGCTTGTTAAAGGAGTTTAATGTTGGTGCACCCTCATATTTAGTAACAGAAGATACAAAGGATTTATTTTTTAAATCTTTAACGGCTGCCGGTGAAACAGACTCTTTAAAAGTCTATCAACAAAAATTAAATAAGTCAGTTTCTTTAAAAAATTCAAAAACTATCAAAAGTAAAAATAAGGTATGGTTTATACAGTTCGGTGCTTACAGTAAAAAAGACAGCGCAGAAATTCTGAAAGAATCTTTAAGAGAAGATGGTTTGAAGGATATCCAAGTAAACCAAGTCATGAATAGGGGTAAAATGATTTACTATGTCAGAAGTGCAAATGTTAAATCATATTCTTCTATAAAAAAACAGGCTGATAAATTAAAAAAGAAGGAAATTGATTTTATTATATCTGGATACTAATAGTTTATTTTTTTGCCACCCTATATAATCCAATAATAATAGCTGATATGAGAGCTAATGCTACTATGTCATTATAGGGAGTTGGTAAGGCATACTCAGGCCAGAAATTTTTATTATAGAATAAAGGTATCGCAATAAATATAGCCATCAATGCTTCTCCTGTAATTAAACCTGAAGCTAGCAATAAGCCATTATTTTTTCCTGTTTCAGAAGCAGTTTTTCCAGCAAAATGATTAAGCATTCCACCAACAAAAATTGGAAGAGTTAATTCAATAGGAAGATAAATACCAATCGCTACTGCTAGTATAGGAACTCTAAATTCTGCGCCCCTTTTTAATTGATACTGATCGAGCATAATGATTAATACACCCAATACTGCTCCAGCATAAATCATACCCCATTCTAGATTACCGGAGAATACACCATTTGCTACACTAGTCATCAATACTGCTTGAGGTGCAGGTAAGTCTGAGCTTCCTATACCATAAGCTTCATGTAGAAGCGTTAAGACAATTCCTAATGTTAGAGCTGAACTAACCACACCAACTAACTGCATTACTTGTTGTTTCCATGGTGTAGCTCCAACAATATTACCGGTTTTAAGATCTTGTAAGTTATCACCACCAATTGCAGCAGCGCAACATACTACAGCGCCAATTAAAATAGCAGCAGCAGCTCCTTTAGAAGAATCAATATCAAAGAAAGTAATAATTAGCAATGAGCTAAAAAGTATTGTAGCAATTGTTACACCAGATATAGGGTTATTTGAAGATCCAACTACTCCTGCCATATAAGCTGCAACAGCAGAAAATAAAAATCCAAATACACACATAATAATAGATAGTGTTATTGCTGAAGTCCAAGATGAAATAATATCAAAGTATGTAAATGATATTGGAATTAGCATTAACAAAATAGCCATAAAGACATAGTTAACAGGTAAATCTCTTTCTTCCAGTGGAATATCATCGCCACTTTCTCCTAATGTTTTTAAGCTCAATTGTATACTTTCAACAAGAGGTTTTGCTAATTGGATAACAGACCAGATTCCACCAACTACCATTGCACCAACACCTAAATAACGTATTTTTGCATTCCAAATAATATTTGCCCCTTCAAAGAGTGAATCTCCTTCAAAGCCATATAAATAAGAATAAATAGGTATCGCTACTGCCCATGAAATTAATCCACCAGAAAATGCTAGTATTCCAATATTTCTACCTACGATATATCCTACACTAATAAGAGAGGGAGAAAGACTTGCTCCCATTCCAAAAATAGCGCCTCTAATAGCTATTGCTCCACCTACAGCACTAGACCAAATTCCAAATGCCAATTCTCCAAGCTTAACAATACCGCCAATAAGAGCTGAAAAACCAATTAATTTTAAGCTTTCACTCGATTTTTTAGCATCTGATTCATGCCCAGTTTTTAATACTGCGGCCGTTGCAACCCCTTCAGGAAAACGTAAATTTGCTTTTAAAATTAATGCACGTCTCAATGGTACAGTGAAGAGTGCGCCTAGAACACCACCAGCCATTGCAATTTTTGTGACTTCCCAGTAATCAATTGTATCCCAATAGCCAATTAATAATAAGGCAGGAATCGTAAAAATAACCCCAGCTGCTAGTGATTCTCCAGCTGATGCAGCGGTTTGTACAATGTTATTTTCAAGAATATTTGACTCACGAAATAATTTTAAGATTCCCATTGACATAATTGCAGCAGGAATAGAAGCAGAAATTGTCATACCTGCGTATAGTCCCAAATAAGCCATAGCAGACGAGAGAACGATAGATAAGATTATACTGAGAAAAAATGCTTTTATTGTAATTTCTTGTTTCATAGATTCCAACTTACTAATTTTTTAAGAGGGGTGCAATTGCTGAGAAAATACCCTATAACTTGACCTAGATAATGCTAGCGGAAGGACAATATAAAAAATGCTGAATAAATACATTTCATATATAGTAACAATTGGAATATTCTTCATGAATATTCATGTTTATAGTCATGATTTAAACTCATTGGGTCATGATTTACATGAACATTCTACTGAATCTGTAAACGCCGACACATATGAATGTGATATATGTAATCTAAGTGTTAATAGTCTTATTGTAGACAATGCTTCCATTGCTATAAATAGCTTCTCTTTTAATTCGACTTTATTTGAGAACAAATCGTATTTATTTAATAATATCTACGGTATTTCGAACAAGTCTCCACCTCAAGCTTAAATTACTAAGTAAAATATTCAATTGATCGATACCTCGAAAGGGTATCAAATCTATTAAATTCATTTTAAGGAGAAAAAAAATGAAAAATACTATATTAACATTACTATTTATCGGCATGACTTTTGCTCAGTCAACAATTACTGGGTTAGTTGTTGATAAAGAAACAGGTCTTCCTCTAAAGGATGCAAATGTATCTGTTCTTGATGATAGTGGAACAAGCATTGCTGGAACCAGTACAGATGACAATGGAAAATTTGTCCTAAGTGTTAGCAGTAATGGAACAGTTGAAGTATCTGTTATTGGATACAAAAATGCAACTGCTGATGGACTATTAAATCAGTCCATGATGTTTAAGCTTGTCAAAGAGGCTTTATCTTTTGATGAAGTAAAAGTTTACTCATCGCTTCGTAAAGTCAATGAAGGTGATTTGGCTAGTTCAGCAATGATTTTCAATGATGAGCTTGAAGTTAGAAAAGGACAACACTTTTCAGACTTGATTCAACAAGTTCCAAATTTGAACTATGCAGGTGGAACATCTAGACCAAGATATTTCCAAATAAGAGGAGAGGGCTCTGTGAGTCGATATGCTGACCAAGGACCCCCAAGTACTTATGTTGGATTAGTCTTGGATGGAATGGACTTATCAGAATTAGGTATGATTACACCTCTTTTTGATATGCAACAAGTAGAAGTGCTAATGGGTGTTCAAACTAGTTTATTTGGTGCATCAGCATCTGCTGGTTTGATTAATTTTAAAACCCAAGATCCAACAGACAAAAAAGAAGGATATGTTTTGAGCCAGTTTGGTTCATACAATACCTACACAAATGGACTTGTTTATAATCTACCTCTTGATAATGGTTGGAAATTAAGATTAGTTGGTCATTCTAATGTATCAGATGGATATAAAGATAATATTGCTTCAGGCATAGATTATGCATCTGCAAATAGAGATGAAACCTCATTTAGAGCAAAGCTTCTAAAAGATGAAAATAATCTTACTCAAAAATATACAATTATCTCTTCTGATTTTGATAATGGATATGATAATTGGGCTCCAGACAATAATACTGATAATATTACTTATTCAGATAATCCAGGAAAAGACAGTCAAAAATCGCAGATTTTTATAGCAGACTACACCTATGATGTAGGTGAAGGTTTCATTGACTTAAATATTGGTATGTCTAATAATGAAACATTACACAGCTATGATTCTGATTGGGGAAATTATGACTTCTGGTTGGATTATGAAGATCATGATGACCATGATGGTGATGATGATCACGGAGATGATCACGGAGATGACGATCATGATGATGACCATGGAGATGATCATGATGACGATCATCATGACGAGGAACATGTTGAATTTGATGCAAGGACTTACGACTTCTTTGATTCTTTTGATAGAGATATCGATACAAGAACTGTTGATTTTAGATTGAGATCAAATTCTGCCAATGATAATAGATTTGACTATGTGATTGGAATGTATCATTCAAGCTATGAAGAAAAAACTGATGGCGCAGGATATATTTTTGGAGGTTCTGCAACAGATTTAGCTTCTGGCTATGATATCACTTCAAAGTCTGTTTATGGTGAATTAGCAGTTAATTTTGATAACAATTCAACACTATCTTTTGGATTTAGATCAGAAAAGAGAGATATGTTATATGACGATTTCAATAATAGAAGCGCAAGCTTTGAAATTGATGGCGATTTCGATAATTCATTTAAAGTTTCATATGAATTACATCCAGCTCAAAATCTTCATTGGTTTACTTATTATGCTAGAGGATATCATCCTGCAGGTATAAATCAGAATCCTTATTTAGAGGGAGATGAAAAAACATATGATGCAGAAATTTATCATGATGTTACTACTGGAGTAAGATGGTATACAGATAATATGAAGTTATCTACTTCTTTGTTTTACTTAGAGCATGATGGTCATATTTATGAAACAAGTGAACAGTTAGATCCAATGAATCCTAATGCATTTGCTTTCTTTAAGAAGAATGCTGATTCAGGCTATGAATATGGTTCTGAAACAATGGGTGAGTTTAGAATAACTGATAAATTTACTATTAACGCTACTTTAGGATTATTGAGTTCTGAAGTTGAGTTGGGTGGTCATGATGAACATGGCGATGAACATGGCGATGAACATGGCGATGATGACCATGATGAAGATCACGGCGATGATGACCATGATGAGGACCACGGAGATGATGATCATGATGATCATGGAGATGACGGTCATGACGATCACGGAGATGAGGATGATCATGCAGGACATGCGCACGGTAAAAAAGCACATTCACCAAACTGGAATTACAGCTTATCATTTAACTATGATTTCACTGTAAACAATTCTTTAATGATTGAACTTTCAGGAAAAGATGGATTTGTATTTGATTCTGCGCATGATGAGTATGAATCAGAACCATATCATCTATTGAATGCATATTATAATCATTCAATCAATCAATTTGATCTAGGATTTTATGCAAAAAATATCCTTGATGAAAGTTACGCAGATAGAGGATTCATTTTTGCTTTAGAACCTCCATTTGAAGAGAAGCTATACAAGTCTTTTGGACCTCCAAGAGAAATTGGAATGTCATTAACATATAGTTTCTAATGTCTTATTTTCATAATTTAGCGGGTAATATAATACCCGCTAAATTATGAGTTCTAAACAACAAAAAAGATTATTCATTATTGATGGCTATGCCACTTTATACAGAGCACACTATGCTCTTATCAGAAATCCACTAACAAATACTGCTGGTACACCGACTAGTGCTGTCTTTGGATTTGCAAATCAAGTATTCCAACTCATTGATGATGAAAAGCCAGATTATCTTGTCGCAGCTTTTGATTCTAAAGGTAAAAACTTTAGACATGAACTCTACACAGACTATAAAGCAAATCGATCTGCAATGCCTGACGAAATACAAACACAACTTCCATATTTATGGGAACTTCTAGAAGCAATGAATATTCCAATATTGAGAGTGGGTGGAGTAGAAGCGGATGATATTATCGGAACGGTTGCAAAAATGTGTGATAAAGAAAATCTCCAGTGCAATATTGTAAGTGGTGACAAAGATTTTATGCAACTAATTAATGATAAAACATTCCTATATGCTCCTCAAGCAAGAAAGCGCGCAAAAGAAATTTTTGATAAGAAAAAAGTGTTAGAAAAGTGGGGAGTTGGTCCTGAGCACATCATTGATTTATTAGGTTTGATGGGAGATAGTTCAGATAATGTTCCTGGCGTTCAAGGAGTAGGTCCTAAAACTGCTCAAAAATTAATTCAAGATTTTGGATCTATTGAAAATATTTATGAAGAGATTGATAATATTAGCAATGAAAAAATGAGAGAAAAACTATTAAATAGTAAAGACAATGCTTTGCTAAGTAAGCAATTAGTAACCATTTTAACAGATGTAAAAATTGATGCTACTATCAATGATTTTGAGAAAAGAGAAATGGATTCTAGTAAGCTGGAAGATATTTTTAAAGAATTAGAATTTTCGGGATTGCTTAAAAAAATTGGTTCAAATAAATCAATAAATATTGAATCGGTAAAACGAGAAAAAAACTATAATAATCTTATAACTGTAGATCAATTAACATCGTTTGTTAGTTCTGTAAAAGAGAATGAATGGCTATCTGTTGACCTTGAAACTACATCAATTAATCCTATGGTTGCAGAAATTGTAGGATTTAGTTTTTCTGTGAAAAAAGATACTGGAGTATATGTCCCAATACGCTTCAAAGATAAGAAAGATAATTTATTTGGTGATGATGACCTTCAGACAGCTATTGGTATCCTAAAACCTATATTAGAGAATTCAAATATCCCTAAGACAGGTCAAAATATTAAATATGATGCACTAATAATGAAGCGATATGGCATTAATCTTGATGGCATCGCTTTTGATACAATGATTGCTGCACATTTGATTAGCCCAAATTCTAGATCATATAAGTTAGATAATCTTTCTATCTCACATTTAAACTATAAGATGGTTCCAATAAAAGATCTCATTGGGTCAGGTAAAAATCAGATAACAATGGACCAAGTTACCTTAGAAGATATCTCCTTCTATGCTGCAGAAGATGCTGATGTAGTCATAGAATTAACTGAAATTTTTATCAAAGAATTAAAAAATCAAAAATTATATAACTATTTCATGGCAATTGAAATTGATTTGCTACCTGTGTTAATTGATATGCAGTTTAATGGAATTTTTGTTGATAAAGACTACCTTGCAATACGTTCAGATGAAATTGGTATAAAAATTGATGCCCTTCATAATGAGATTACAAAATTAGCAGGTCAAGATTTTAATGTAAATTCTTCTCAGCAGCTTGCTCAGATACTATTTGATAAATTAGACTTACCCATGATTAAAAAACGATCTACAGCAGAGGCAGTACTATCAGAGCTTAAAGACAAGCATGAGCTTCCAAAATTAGTTTTAGAGTATAGAAAACTATTTAAATTAAAAAATACATACCTTGATCCAATTCCTACTAATATTAATCCAACATCAAATCGAGTACACTCTTCATTTAATCAAACTATGACAGCTACTGGTAGGCTTTCTTCAAGTAGTCCAAATTTTCAGAATATTCCTATAAGAACAGAAGATGGAAAAGATGTGAGGAAAGCTATTAGAGCTCAATCATCTGATTACCAAATCTTCTCTGCTGACTATTCCCAAGTTGAATTGCGAGTCATGGCCCATTTGAGTCAAGATGAAGCACTGATTCAGGCTTTAAACAATGGAGAAGATATTCATACATTTACAGCAAAGAATATTTTTAATATAGATAAGGATGAAGATGTATTGCCTGAGATGCGACGTACTGCCAAAATAGTAAATTTTGGAATTATGTATGGCGCAGGTCCATTTCGACTAAGTCAGGAGCTAGATGTTCCATTTGGAGAAGCTAAGAAAATAAAAGATGCTTACTTTAATAAATATAAAGGCATAGAGGATTATATTGCAAAATCTAAACTACTCATTAAGTCAGAGAAGTCTGTACAAACACTTTTAGGAAGAAAGAGAGCTGTCTGGGATTCAGATAGTCAAAATAAGATTAGAAGAGACGCTGCAGAGCGAATGGCTATTAATATGCCTATTCAAGGAACGGCAGCTGAAATGATTAAGATTGCAATGATTAAAATATATAAAGATTTGAAAGACAATAATTTAAAATCAAAATTGATTTTACAAGTTCATGATGAATTGCTTTTAGAGGTTCATAAAGATGAAGTAGATTATATATCAGAAATGGTATTAAAAAATATGAAAAATGCAATTGAGTTAGATGTCCCAATTGAAATTGATTGTGGCTTTGGTCCATCTTGGTATGAGGCGCATTAATGCATTATATTGGACCAAAAGTACATATTGATTTAACGCAATTAGTGAAAAATTATCATCTTTTAAGTAATGAAGTCGGCAATATTCCTATTATGGCTACAGTAAAAGCTAATGCTTATGGTCATGGTTCTGTCGAAGTATCAAAAGCTTTAGAAAAAGAAGGAGTTAGATACTTAGCGGTTTTTACAATTGAAGAAGGTATAGAATTAAGAGAAGCTGGAGTCAAATCAGACATTTTACTTTATTCAAAGCTAAATCCTCATGGTGTAGATAGCGCTATAAAACATAAACTTACTTTAAACATCTCTTCTTTTGATGATCTAGAAATCTTAAAAAGATATAATGTGCAAGAACATATACTTAAGGTGCATTTAAAAATAGATACTGGGATGACAAGATTGGGAGTACCCCACAATCAAGCAGAAGATTTTCTCAGACAAGCACGAGATATTGATCATATAGAAATTGAGGGACTATATTCTCATTTTGCAACCGCAGATGAAGGAGATTTAACATATGCAAAATCTCAATTAGATCAGTTTAATGCAGTATTAACAATTGCAGAAAAATTAGATATTAATCCTGCATTAATTCACTGTAGTAACAGTGGAGCAATTTTAAACCTACCAGAATCACGATTTAATCTAATACGTACAGGTATGCTACTATATGGAGGATTTCCATCAGATGAAGTACCTCAAGATCTATCTATTAAGCCAGTAATGACATTTACTGCACCCGTTGTAGAGATAAGAGATGTTAAAGCAGGAACCCATATTAGCTATGGTGGTGTATATACTACCAAAGAAAATACCAGAATTGCAGTAGTACAAGCAGGATTTGCTGATGGAGTGCCGCGCCCTTGGTATGTAGATGGTTTTGTAAAATTTAAGGATAAAGATTTGAAGATTACTGGAAGGATTTGTATGGATCAGTTAATGATTGATATTGGATCAACTGATATTAAATGTGGAGATGAAGTATTAATTTTCGGCTCCAATCAACATGGGACTATTCCAGTAAATAAAATTGCTAAAACCATTGATTCTACATCATACGTCCTAGTAACTGCAATTGGAAGTCGTCCAAAAAGAATATATATTGATACTATGTTGAATGATTTAAAGAGGCATTAAAAAAGAGTTATAAAGAGTTATAAGCATGGAAGAAAATAAAAAAATAAAAATTGGATGCGCCTCTGCTTTTTGGGGAGATTCAAATGATGCAGCTGCACAGCTTGTGAATAGTAATGAGCTCAATTATCTAGTTTTTGATTATTTAGCAGAAGTAACAATGTCAATTTTAGCTGCCTCACAAATGAAAAATCCAGACCTAGGATATGCTACTGATTTTATTAGTCAAACTGGACCATTATTAAGTGAAATAAAAGCACAGGGAATAAAAGTTATAAGTAATGCAGGTGGAATAAATCCGATTGCCTGCAGAGAAGCTTTAGTTAAAGAAGCTGATAAACAAGGACTTAACTTTAAAATTGCTATTGTTGAAGGTGATAACTTATTTCATCGAAAAGATAATTTCCTTAAAAAAAGAGTTCAAGATATAGATACAAATAGTGAAATGCCAAAATCAGTTACAAGTATAAATGCATATTTAGGCGCTGAACCAATTAGGAGAGCTCTTGATGAGGGTGCTGACATCATTATTACCGGAAGATGTGTTGATAGTGCTGTAACTTTAGGTCCATTAATGTATGAGTTTGGATGGAAATCAACAGACTATGACCTGCTTGCTGCCGGTAGTTTAGCTGGTCACATTATTGAATGTGGAGCTCAATGCAACGGAGGTAATTTTACAGATTGGCATTTAGTTAAAGATTTTGATAACATTGGCTTTCCAATAATTGAAGTAGTTTCAAATGGAGATTTTACAGTTTCTAAACCTGAAAATACTGGGGGCCTTATATCATTTGGAACCGTAGCAGAACAGTTTTTATATGAAATAGGAGACCCAGGATCATACATTTTACCTGATGTTGTTTGTGACTTCAGAGATGTAACAATTAAAGAAATTGAGAAAGATAAAGTCTTTGTTAGTGGAGCTATAGGTAAGCCACCAACAGAAACATATAAAGTTTCAGCAACATATCTTAATGGATATAGAACCCAAGCATCTGTTGTAATAGGTGGAATCAATGCAGCTCAAAAAGCAAAAATAACCGCTGATGCAATTCTTAAGAAGGTATCAAGGATGTTAAAAGATAGCGGTATGCAAGATTTTTCAGATAAAAAAGTATCAATTATTGGTACCGAAGCAATGTATGGAAATAATTCTCAACAACTAAATACTAGAGAAGTTTTATTGAGAATAATAGCTACTCATTCACAAAAAGAGGCATTAGTTTTGCTATCTAGAGAAATTGCTCAAGGTTCAACTGGAATGACTCCAGGGTTTATAAATATGCTTGGAGCCAGACCTTCAGTATCTCCGTCAATAAAACTATTTTCATTTCTTTTATTGAAAAAAGAAGTAAACATATCAATTGAAATTGATAATAATAATATGGAAATACTTATTGATAATAATTATGACGATCATGTTGAATTAACAAAGGAAATTGTTCATAGTTCATTAGATAATAAATCACTTACAAATGAGGTGCCTTTATATAAACTCGCTTTTGCAAGAAGTGGAGATAAGGGAGATCATTGTAATATTGGAGTTATTTCAAGAAAGCCTGAATATTTTTCATTTATAAAAAATTATTTAACAAATCAGGTTATTAAAAATTATTTTTCTCATGTTGCAAAAGGTGATGTGCATTGCTGGGAAGTTCCAGGAATCTGTGGACTTAATTTTTTATTGAAGCACTCATTGGGAGGAGGAGGTATGGCTAGCCTTAACATTGATTCACAAGGAAAGGCATATGCCCAACAGCTTCTAGATATAAAGGTTCCAGTATCAAAAGAAATATATAATGAATTATTAAAGAGGAAATAATATGTCAAAAGAATTCAAATCTAAAATTGATGTTCAATCAGAAAGTTTTTTAAAAAATCGTGCAGAGATGCTTAAAAAAATTAAAGAAATGCGAAATTTAGAAAAAAGAAGCTTTAATGCATCTGAAAGTAAAAGAAAAAAATTTGAAGATAGAAATCAACTTACTCCCAGAGAAAGATTGAATGCTCTAATTGACCCCGATTCAGAATTTATAGAACTATATAATATGGCTGGATTTTTAGTTGAAGATAATAATCCTGAAACCAGTATTCCTGGTGCAAGCGTAATAGCAGGAATAGGATTTATTAAAGGTGTTAGATGCATGATTATGGTTGATGACAGTGGAATAAATGCTGGTGCAGCGACTAGCACAACTGTAGATAAATGTGTCGGGTGTTTAGAAATTTCTCTTGAAAAGAAATTACCATTTGTTCACTTAGTTGAAAGTGCTGGTATTAATCTTATGAATTATAAAGTTGAAATTTGGGCAAGAGCAGGAGGAATGTTTGCAGGTTTAGCTAAGTTAAGCGCAGCCGGAGTGCCTACGATTACTATTTTACATGGTCTTTCGACTGCAGGTGGAGCTTATAATGTTGGTATGAGTGACTATGTAATTGGAGTTAAGAAAAATGGAATGGCTGCTTTAGCTGGCCCAGCTTTATTAAAGGCTGCAACAAATGAAGTTGCATCAAATAAAGAGTTGGGTGGTTCTGAAATGCACGCTACAGTATCTGGATTGGTTGAATATCTTGCTGAAGATGATTCAGATGCTATTGACATCGCAAGAAATGTTGTTAACGCCTTAGATTGGAATTCTGGGTTTTCAACTATAAAAGATAATGATTATATAGAACCGAAGTATGATATCGATGAAATAGCCGGTATAGTGAATTTAGATTATAAAAAACCATATGATGCGAGAGAGATAATTTTAAGATTAGTTGATGATTCAAGCTTTATAGAATTTAAACCCAGATATGGTATTACAACTCTTTGCTTTCAGGCTGATATAAATGGAAATTCTTGTGGAATTATTGCTAATAATGGACCTATTGATACAGATGGTGCAACTAAATCAGCGCAATTTTTTCAGTTATGTGACAAATCTGATATACCTATAATTTTTTTGAATAATGTTACAGGTTTTATGGTAGGAAAGAAATATGAACAGGCAGGTATGATCAAACACGGTTCAAAAATGATACAAGCTGTTACAAATATTACCGTACCTAAGATTTCGCTTTATGTTGGTGCAAGTTTTGGTGCAGGTAATTATGGAATGTGTGGCTATGCTTATGATCCAGATTTTTTATTATCATGGCCAAATGCGGTCACGGGAGTAATGGGAGGCCAGCAGGCTGCATCAACAATGGCACAAGTTATGGTCGCAGCTGCTAAGAAGCGTGGGGATAGCTTTGACCAAGAACAAATTGATCAAAAACAAAAAGAAATTTCAAAGCATTTTGATAATCAATCTAGCGCATTCTACACTTCAGGGAGATTACTAGATATGGGAATAATTGATCCAAGAGAGACTAGAAAGGTTTTAGCCTTTTTACTTCAAACTTGTAAGGAGTCAAAAGCTAGAAAATTAAAGTCCAACACTTTTGGTATTGCGAGAATGTAAAATGGCAGTAGATAGAAAATTTAATAATATCAGCATTTTTAATTTTAATGAATCTTGGGTGAATGTCGAATTTAATGATCCTTCATCGAAAAATGCATTGTCAGAAAATATGATAAATGAATTAAATAATTTTCTTGACCAAATAGAAAGTAGTGATAAAATAAGAGGTATCTCCTTTAAAGGATCAAATGGAATGTTTTGTTCAGGAGCGAACTTGAAAGAGATTAATGAAATCTTTGAATCAAGCGACCCCAAAGTTAAAGCCCATGATATTTCAACAAGTATTGGAAAACTTTTAAAAAGAATTCAGTCATTACCGCAGGTAACAATAATGGTTGTTGAAGGTGCAGCTATGGCTGGTGGTTTCGGAATTATGTGTGCTGGAGATATTTCAATAGTTCATTCTAAAGCCAAATTTTCTTTAACAGAAACTATGATAGGATTAACGCCAGCACAAATATCTCCTTATGTTATTAAAAAAGCAGGTTTTGCTAACGCAAAAAAATTAATGATAACAGCTGAAAGATTTACTGGAGCTGAGGCAAAAGAGTACAAGCTTGCTGATTATTTATTTAATTCAACGGATGAATTAAATGAAATTGAAAAAAAATTGAAAAAACAAATTCTTCATTGTGCGCCAAAAGCAATTATCGAAACAAAAAAAATTCTTGATATAGCATTTGAAAGGATTAATCAAGATTTTATCGATTATGCTAGTAAAAACTTTGTCGATCAGATTGTTGATGGTGAGGGAAGAGAAGGAATATTATCTTTTGTTGAAAAAAGAGAACCTAATTGGAAAAAGTAAAATTAATTAAGGAGATAAAATGAAATTTACTGATGAGCACCACGCGCTTTATAAAACAGTTAAAGAATTTGGTGAAAAAGAAATTAAACCATTCAATGAAGAATGGGAAAAAGCTGGTATTTATCCTGCTAAGGAACTTTTTAAAAAAATGGCAGATTTAAATTTACTTGGTATAACAAAAAATCCTAATTACGGTGGAATGGGATTAGATTATTCTTATTCAATAGTATTTGCTGAAGCATTAGGGCATTCATGTAATGCATCCGTTGTTATGGGTATTGGCGTTCAAACAGATATGGCAACTCCAGCAATAGATAGATATGGTTCAGATTTAATTAAAAAAGAATTTTTAGCACCATCAATTTCAGGTGATTATGTTGCATCGGTTGCTGTTAGCGAACCAAATAGTGGTTCGGATGTGGCGTCAATTAAAACTTCTGCAAAAAAAGATGGAGATGACTACATAATCAATGGACAAAAGATGTGGATTACAAATTCTACACAAGCTGACTATTTTTGTACATTGGTAAATACGAGTAATGATCAACCTCATAAAAATAAATCATTAATTGTTATACCTGCTGATACTCCAGGTGTAAGTGTTGGAGAAAAAATTGATAAGATTGGAATGAGATCTTCAGATACAGCTCCCGTATATTTTGATAATGTAAGGGTACCTCAATCGTTTAGAATCGGTGATGAAGGATCAGGATTTACCATGCAAATGCAACAGTTCCAGGAAGAAAGATTATTCATTGCTGCTTCAACATTAATTGCAACAGAAAATTGTATTACAGATACTATTGAATACTGTAAAGAAAGAAAAGCTTTTGGTAAACCTCTTTTGGATAACCAGGTTATACACTTTAAGCTAGCAGAACATCAAACAGAGCTAGAATCTTTAAGGGCATTGGTCTACAAAGCTTGTGATAGGTTTGTTGATGGAAAAGATGTCACAATGCTTGCATCAATGGCAAAATTAAAAAGTGGAAGATTGATTAGAGAAGTATCAGATTCCTGTCTACAATTTTGGGGTGGTATGGGATATACAATGGAAAATCCAGTATCTCAGCAATTTAGAGATGGTAGATTACATTCTATTGGGGGTGGCTCTGATGAAGTGATGTTACAAATTATTTCAAAGTACATGAATACTCTTCCAAAAAAAAGCTGAGGAGCAAACTAAAACCTAACCAAGGGTAAATGAAAGGAAATAAGAGGTAATTTTTAAATTTTAATCTGCTCCTCATTATAGTAAATGTTTTCTTTAAAAAAAGGTTCCCCCTTTTTCTTTTTTTACTTATTATACACACATGATCGCGGGATGGAGCAGCTTGGTAGCTCGTCGGGCTCATAACCCGGAGGTCGTAGGTTCAAATCCTACTCCCGCTACTAAAAATATAACGGCTAATACTTTTGTAAAGTATAGCCGTTTTTTTGTTGGCTAATGAAATAGCTACCTACTTTTTCTCAAAGAGATAATTTGTACAGAGCATATTAAATTGGTAAGTTCTTTAAACAAAAGGACAACAAGTATGAAACTATCAAAAATCATTCTTATTTTTATTTCAACATTAATCTTAACTAATTGTACTGACAACGAGGAATTATTGATGAAAAGAGCAAATGAACTAGCCCAAAAATTTATTATTACTGATGGTCATATAGATACACCATGGAGAATGCACAAAGGTGGATATGAAGATATTTCTGTAAGAACTCCAGGTGGTGACTTTGATTATGTAAGAGCAAAACAAGGTGGATTAGATGTTCCATTTATGTCGATTTATGTACCAGCTACTTATCAGGTAACTGGCGGAGCCAAAGAGAAAGCTGAAGAGCTAATTGGTATTGTTGAAAGAATTGTATCAGATCATCCTGATAAATTTGAAATCGCTCATAATGTTGCAGATGCTGAAAGAATAGTAGGAGAAGGAAAAATAGCATTACCTATGGGAATGGAAAATGGAGCACCTCTTGAAGGAGACCTATCAAACGTTGAATATTTTCATGGCAGAGGAATAAGCTATATAACACTAACTCATTCGAAAGATAATGCTATATGTGATTCTTCTTATAATCTTGGAGAGAGAACTCATAATGGATTGAGTGCTTATGGTAGAGATGTGGTTAAAGAAATGAATCGTATAGGAATCATGGTAGATATTTCTCACGTATCTGATGACGCATTCTATCAAGTTATGGATGTTACACAAGTCCCAGCAATTGCTTCACATTCTTCTTGTAGACATTTTACTCCTAATTGGGAAAGAAATATGGATGATAATATGATTAAAAGACTTGCAGATAATGGTGGAGTTATTCAAATAAATTTTGCATCATATTTTGTCGATCAAGCATCCAAAGATACCAAAGCTCCAATTGACGCTGATGTTGCAAAGTATATTTCTGATAACAATCTTGATTCAAATGACTATGAGTCTTATGATGAATATAGAAAAGAACAATATGATAAAAGATTTTTATATGTTGGTACTGAAAGAGTTGTTGATCACATAGATCACGTAGTGAATTTAGTGGGTATTGATCATGTAGGTTTTGGTTCTGACTTTGATGGAGTCGGTTATACACTACCAAATGATCTTAAAGGACCTGAAGGATTCCCAATTGTTATTTATCATCTTTTAAAAAGAGGTTATTCAGAAGAAGATATTGCAAAAATCTGCTACAAGAATGTTTGGAGAGTTTGGAAAGCTACAGAAGAATTTGCTAAGTTAAGTTGAGACTTGTCTTAATCTTTCAAAAACGATAGCGCTTACAGCAGAAGAAACATTAAGAGAATTCATTTGATTTGACATAGGGATTGTAGCAGTAAAATCAGAGTTTTTTAAAACTTGCTTACTAACTCCATTTCCTTCTCCACCAAAAATTAAGATTGAACGACCTTTTAGGTCTATTTTATACCAGTCCTTTGCATCAATATTATTTTCAAAACTCGTAATCCAAAAATCATCTTTTTTGAAATGTGTAATAGCTTGATTGATATTTGTTACAGAGTAAAGAGGAATTTTTGCAAAACCTCCTTGGCTTACTTGAGCTACAGCGCTAGTCATCGATACGCTATTCCTTTCAGTAATAATAACTCCATCAATACTTGCTCCAGCACAAATACGCAATATTTGACCTAAATTATGAGGATCTTGTACTTGATCTAGAATGACATAACATGAATTTTTTTTCTCTGTTTTTGGAAGAGATGAAAAGGTAGATGCTTGGGCTTTTATTAATATTCCTTGAGATCTATTTGTATCAATTTTGTCTCTAAATCTATTTCCGTCTAATATATTTACCCTATCTTGTGGCATCTTTTCACATAACTTCTTCACGTTATTGTGATTATATGCCGGAGAATCCTTTTCAACATAAACTTGTGTAACTTCAACTAGATTAGATTCCATGGCGTCGTGACATCCATTAATGCCATATACTGAAATGCGATGTTTTGTAATTTTGTCCATAAATTTTGCTTAAATTTAGGAAAAAAATTGATGATAAAAATTAAAGAATCAGAATTACGCCTTTCTTTTATAAGATCTCGAGGTCCTGGAGGTCAAAATGTAAATAAAGTTTCTACTGCAGTTCAATTAAAGTATAATATTGTTAATGCTGAGATTCCCGATAGGATTAAAAAAAGATTTTGTGAACAGTACAAAAATAAAATTTCAAAAAATGGTGACATCATTATTGTTGCACAATCCTATAGAACACAAAATAAAAATAAAATAGATGCTATCAATAGGCTAGAAAGTTTATTTTCGGATATAAAAATTCCTATAAAGCGAATTCCTACGAAACCTTCTTGGAGTTCTCAAGTTAAAAGAGTGGAAAGAAAGAAAAAAAGATCAGTATTGAAGAGAAACAGAAAAAAGGTAAGTCTAGATGAATAAATATTTTATTATTTTATTTATTACCTCTTTTTTAATAGCTCAAGATGAAATTGAAAAAAAGGATTTTTCTATTCCACCTTTGCTTCAGGATGAAATGACTGATCTTGAATTAATGCTAATTGCAAATATAAATACAAATGAAATTTTAAGTGAATTTTTAAAACTAAATGTAATTTCTAATTCCATGAAATTGAATGCACCCACATATGATCGTTTTGCTCGTAAAAATAATATTGGAATGTTACTTCCCGTTAATACTTCATCTTCAATCTATCTTGATGCAGGTATTGAAGGTTGGATAGAAGCAAATAAGTACATTCAAGAAAATAATGATAGCTATTCTGTTGGATTTTTTGGAAGTGCTGGAGAAAAATTTAGTTATTATAATTCAAGAAAAGGATATGTAGATATAGATAATTATTTTAAAGATTCTTGGGATAAAAGATCCACCGATGAATACATACGCTATATGCACATTTCGCCTTACATGCGCCATACTGAAAAAAATACCATATATGATCCAAATAGAACTCAGTAAAGCATTAGACGGTATAGCTGATACCGATAATTTTACCTCTGAAGAGCAAGTACTGGGAGTAAGTGCAAATTCTAAAGAAATTATTCCTGGCTTCATATTTGTTGCTATTAAGGGAGCTAAGTTTGATGGTAATAATTTTATAGATGAAGCTATAGACAGGGGGGCTATCTGTGTTATCAGTGATTCAAAAGATGTAAAAGTTACCAATCAGATAATTAAGGTCAGGAATTGTAGAAAGGTGATTGGAAAAATTTCAGCTAATTTATATGACCATCCCCATAAAAAAATTAAAATTATTGGCGTAACAGGAACTAACGGGAAAACGTCAACGACGCTTATTTTAAAAAGTATTCTTGAGTCTTATGGCAAAAAAGTACTTCAAATTGGAACTTTAGGCGTTATTCCAAATATAGTAAATGAGGATTTTGGTTTAACTACTCCCGATTCTAGAGATATTTTTAAAATACTTAGCATTGCAGTTCAGCAAAAATATGAATTTGCTATTTTGGAAGTATCATCGCATGCTTTATCACAAAATAGGGTTGATAATATAGAATTTGATTTTACAGGATTTACTAATCTCACTTTAGATCATTTAGATTATCATGGTACAATTGATAGCTACTTTAATGAAAAGAAAAAACTTTTTGGATTGGTTAAAGATAGTGGATCAAGCTTGATTTTGAACGATGGTATTTATGGAAGGTATATTTGTAGCAATTTTAAAAATACTAATACTGTATCTTTTAAAAATGTAGATGCTGATTTTCAGTGCGAACAATTTAATTTAGAGCATGATAGTACCTCTGCTAGTTTTAATTTCAAAGGAACGTCTATAAATATCTCTTCAAAGCTAGTAGGTAAATACAATCTTGAGAATATTATTTTAGCTGCAGCAATTGCTTTTGAAATAGGGGCTGACATTGAATCTATTAAAAATGGTATTATTTCATGTGAATTCATTCCTGGGAGATATGAGAATATTATTAATGAAGGTCCTGGTATTATTATAAGTGATTATGGACACACTCCAGATGCTTATACTAATGTTTTAAAATCAATTAAAGGTTTATATGAAAATAAAAATATTAAAGTTCTTTTCGGAGCTGGTGGAAACAGAGATAAATCAAAAAGAGTAGAAATGGCAAAAGCAATAGAACTATTTGCAGTGCAATGTTATGTCGCTCCAGATAACCCTAGATATGAAAATATAGATGATATTAATGATGATATTATAAAAGGTTTTTCAAAACACATTTATCAAGTCTTTTCCGACAGAGAGTATGGTCTAATAGCAGCATTAGCAGAACTAAGTTCTGATGATATCCTTATCATTTTTGGAAAAGGAAATGAAGAGTATCAGGAAATTGATGGAAAAAAAATATATTATTCTGATAGAAAGATTATAGAGAATTTTTATGCGAATTGATATTGTCGAAACTGATTTATTTATTAATTATCTTTCTGATGCACTAAAAGTGGACAATCTTTCCTCGGTTAATGGAATTACTACAGATAGTCGGCTTGTTAAAAAGAATGATTTATTTTTAGCGCTTAAGGGAGAACATTTTGATGGATCCGATTTTATTGATCAGGCATTTTCTAATGGTGCAACCTATGTCATCTCTCAGTCGATAAACGAAAATCAAAATGTTTTTACTGTAGATGATGTAGTCGAGTTTATTGGAAAGATTTGTTCTATCTGGATGAATAATTTTCAAGGTAAAACTATTGCTATAACAGGAAGCAACGGTAAAACAACTACAAAAGATCTGATTTCACATGTTCTTACTAAGTGTGGGAATAATGTTTCTAAAACAAAAGGAAATTTCAATACTTCTATTGGAGTTCCTTTAACAATTTTTTCTTTCTCAAACGATCCTTCGCAAACATATGTTGTAGAGCTTGGAGCAAATCAAGTAGGAGATATTAACTATCTTTCATCAATAATTAAGCCAGATATAGGGATTGTCACAAATATTTCCGACGCTCATTTAGAAGGCTTTGGTTCGATGGACAACATCCGAGAAGAAAAAAAATCAATTTTCAAACATTCTAAAAAACATTATTATGGTAAAAACATTGATACTTCAATGAATTTATTAAATCACCCTCTTCAAAATAATAAAGTTTTTTTAAAAAATGCTTCTATCGCTTATGAAGTTTGTAAAGATTTTATGAGCATCGATGATAAACAAGATTTCTCTACAATTATAGAAGATTTTACCTTACCAAAAGGAAGAGGGCAAGTTTACAATCTATCGACAAATAGTTTTCTAATTGATGATACATATAATGCAAACCCTGAGTCTGTTAAGGCAGCAATTGATAATATTGCACAATATAGTGGTAATAGAAAAATATTTGTATTTGGAGATATGAAGGAGCTTGGTATTAATGAAAAACAGTTCCATAAAGAAATCGGAGGTTATTGTTCAGGAAAAATTGATATTTTAATGTGCTATGGAGATTTAGCAAAAAATGCTATTAATGATAGTAACAAAATCTCAATTCAACTACATTTTGATACAAAAACAAGCTTATTTAAACATCTTTGTAATGAGATACAAAAAAATGATGCAGTTTTATTGAAAGGTTCTCGAAGTATGGAATTAGATTCAATAATAAAAGATATAATAAATTATGTTAAATGAAATATTAGAGCCATTTAAAGATTACTTTAGTTTTTTAAATCTATTTGAGTATATCACTTTTAGAGCAGGTGCAAGTGCAATCCTTTCTCTTCTAATTAGTTTTATTTTTGGGCCAGTTATTGTCAGGAAGCTAACAGAATTACAAATAGGAGAGTCAATTGCAGACTATGGTCCTGATAGTCATCACAAGAAGCAAGGTACTCCAACTATGGGTGGAGTGCTTATTATTCTTGCAACAGTAGTGCCTACTTTGCTTTTCGCCGATACAAGCAATTTATTTATAAGAATTATCTGTTTCTCAATGGTTTGGATGGGTTGTATCGGATTTTATGATGATTATTTAAAGTCTGTAAAAAAGAAAAAGGGTGGACTTAAGGGTAGATACAAGTTAATTGCACAATCAATACTTGGGATATTAATATCTTTTCTCATTATTCAATCTAATGTTTATGGAGAATATACTCTATCTACGTTTGTACCATTTTTGAAAAATGCATCAATAAATTTTTATTATCCTTTAATTTATGCATCCTTTGTTATTCTTGTTGTTTCAGCAACATCTAATGCTGTAAATCTTACTGATGGTCTAGATGGATTAGCTGCAGGATTATTAGCAATTTCTATGACTGTATTTGGAGTTATTTCATATATATCTGGTAGAGTTGATTTTTCTGATTATTTAAATATTGCATATATTCCCCTAGCAAGCGAGTTGACCATCTTTGCTGCTGCATTTTTTGGTGGATGCTTAGGATTCCTGTGGTTCAATGCAAAGCCAGCTTTAATTTTTATGGGAGATGTGGGATCTCTATCTAGTGGAGCGGCTTTAGGAACATTAGCAATTTTGTTGAAAAAAGAAGTCCTCCTAATTATTGTTGGAGGAGTATTCGTTATCGAAACATTATCAGTAATTCTTCAAGTCATTTATTATCGATGGACTAAGAAAAAATATGGTACTCCTAAAAAATTATTTCTTATGGCACCTATTCACCATCACTTTGAACTTAAAGGGTGGCCTGAATCAAGAGTGGTAGTGAGATTTTGGCTTATTGGAATTTTGTTTGCACTGTTATCTCTTACAACGTTTAAGATAAGATAGATATGAGAAGAAAAACTGTAAGTGTAAATGTTGGTATTGTTGATATCGGAAGTAATCATTCTATTAAAACCCAATCTATGACTACAGCATCAACCCTCGATACAAATGCTAGTGTTGAAGAAGCTATTAGAATTATTGACGCAGGAGGAAAGCTCGTACGATTTACTGCTCCAAATACAAAAGAGGCTGAAAATTTAGAAAATATTAAGTCAGCTATAAGAAAAAAAGGATATGAAACTCCTTTCGTTGCTGATATACATTTTGTACCTAAAGCTGCGTTAGTTGCTGCAAAAATTGTTGAAAAAGTTCGAATCAATCCAGGAAATTACGTCGACACAAAGCGATTTAAAATTGTAGAGTATGATGATGCAACTTATAATAAGGAAATAAAAAGAATTGAAGAAAAATTTGTTCCCCTTATTGATGTTTGTAAGGCAAATAATACAGCAATGAGAATTGGTACTAATCATGGATCTCTTTCTGATAGAATTATGAATCGATTTGGAGATACTCCATTAGGTATGGTAGAATCAGCTCTAGAATTCTTAAGGATTTGCCAAAAGAATGACTTTGAACAAGTAATTTTGTCTATGAAGTCAAGCAATCCACTTATAATGATCCATGCATATAGATTGTTAGTGCATAAAATGAAATTAGAAGATATGCATTTTCCTCTTCACCTTGGAGTAACAGAAGCAGGAGATGGTATTGATGGTAGAATTAAATCGGCGTTAGGTATAGGGACATTATTGTCTGAAGGAATAGGAGATACCATTAGAGTTTCTCTTACAGAGGATCCTGAATTTGAAATTCCTGTTGCAGACAAGATTTTAAAAAAAATTGATAGTCTAGATTCCACAAACCCAATTGATTATGATGACTCTCGTTCAGTTTCATATATCAAAAGATCTACTAACGCTTGTGTTAATATAGGAGCAAATAATGTTCCAGTAGTAATTGCAGCTTCTAGTGAGCCTTTCCAAGACTGTGTACCAGATTATATTTTCACTGAACAGAGTTCTAATATTGATAATAGTCAAAAATATATTATTCCTTATCATCTCTGGATTGACAGCAAAAAAACAAACCTGTTTCCTTTTTTTGAATCATTGCAGGCTTATAGAAAAGCAGATACTAAATCAGAAGAATTAAATTTTGTACAACTAGATATGAACAGGCTTACTAACACTATAGTTAGTTCAATGCCGACAAATGTTGTTTTTGTATTAAATATCGAAGGATATAGTAGTTACGATATGAAGAAAAGCTTTAATTTTTTTGAAAAACATAATATTCTTAATCCAGTAATACTTAAAGGCGTATACAATTCAAAAGATTTCGAGGAAATAGTTGTAGAAAGTTCTATTGATTTTGGATCTCTTTTATTAGAAGGCTATGGTAATGGTTTATGGATAGAGTCTTTGAATTATTCGAATAAAATTAATGAGCTTAGTTTTTCAATACTTCAAAATACCAGAACAAGGATTTTCAAGACGGATTATATTTCATGTCCATCATGTGGAAGAACAAAATTTAATTTACAAGAAACCACGGCACTTGTTAAAAAACATACTAGTCATCTGAAAGGTCTTAAAATATCAGTGATGGGATGTATTGTTAATGGTCCAGGAGAAATGGCAGATGCAGATTATGGTTATGTAGGTTCGGGTATTGGACTAATCTCTCTTTATAAAGGTCAGAATGTAGTTAAAAAAAATATTATTAGTAAAAATGCTGTAGATGAGCTAATTGCTTTAATCAAAGACAATAATGATTGGGTAGAACCCAAAATTTAAATTCGTGATTGCTTGACGAAGTAAAGTTTTATTAGTAATGTAGCCTCAGACACAAAAAACTATATATAAGGAGTTATTAAATGAAGAAATTAACAACTGGAGCTATAACAGGAATTGCAGTTGGTGTAGGTGTTGCAGTTGGTGTTGCTTTAGACGACTATGCAGTAGGGTTTGGTATTGTTGTCGCCATAGTAATTGTTATGAAATTCATTAAATAATAATAAAATGAACGAAAATATAATAAATATGACTTTAACGATGAATTTGATGCCATTAATAATTGTGGTAGTAGGAACTTTCTTAGGTGTTTTATTTAAACGATACTTATTTAGTAAGCTAAAGAACTTATCTGATAGTAGTTCATGGAAAGGTGATGACGTTGTTATCAATGCTATCGATTCTGTAATTGTTTTCTGGTTTTTTCTTGGCTCGCTTTCATTAGCTTTTAACGATATAAATTTTGGAGATCCTTATAATGGATATATATCAAAAATAATACTCTCTTTTTTAGTGATGTCAATGACTGTTACTGCTTCTAGAGTATTATTAGGACTTCTTGATGTATGGTCAAAAAATAACAAGTCTCTTCCATCTACTGGTATTTTTAAAGGCTTAATTAATGCTACTATTTTTTCATTAGGATTTTTATTTATTTTACAATCATTTGGAATATCAATTACCCCACTTATTACTGCTTTAGGTGTTGGTGGTTTAGCTGTTTCCCTAGCTTTAAAAGATACTCTTTCAGACTTATTTGGTGGAATTAATATCATTTTGAGTAAGACAATGCAAGAGGGTGATTATGTTGAATTAAGTAACGGTTATCAGGGATATGTTAAAAATATAGGATGGAGATATACTACTATTCAAGAGAGAGCAAATAACGTAATATCAATACCTAATTCTGTTCTTTCAGGTTCTGTATCAAAAAATTATACTACAATGGATGCAGCGTTTAGAGTTCCAATTCAAATAGGTGTCTCTTATGACAGTGACTTAGATCATGTAGAAAAAGTAGCACTGGAAGTAGCAGGAAATATTTACGATGAACTTGATTGTGTAAGCAAGGATTATAAGCCAACAATTCGATTTAGAGAATTTGCTGGATCTAGTATAAATTTCTTCATTTATTTTCAAGGAAAGAAATTTGGAGATCATAATGTTATTTTAAATGCATTTATTAAGAAGCTTCATAAACGTTTCCAAGAAGAAAGTATTGAGATTCCATATCCTATTCGTACAGTAATACATAAAAATGAAGCTAAGAATTAAACCTTTTAACGATAAAGCAAAAGCTTTATATGAAAATCATTCTCATTTCCACTCTGGTGATGCTGGATTAGATTTATTTGTTGTAGATGATCAAGTTATCCCCGGTAATTCTACGCACCCTATTCATCTACAGGTTGCCTGTGAAAATTTAGATAATAAAGCATATTATCTATTTCCTAGATCTAGTATTTCTAAGACTCCTATTAGGCTGGCCAATTCTATTGGATTAATAGATGGTGGTTATAGAGGAGAATTAGTTGGTATGGTAGACAATATATATGATGAAGATTATCATGTCAAAAGTGGCGAAAGATACTTTCAACTTGTAGCTGTTGATAGCTCACCCATTGAATTTGAGCTTGTAGAAGAATTGTCAGAATCTAGTAGAGGTGAAGGCGGTTTCGGAAGCACGGGAAAATAATTTTTATTAAATATCTAATTAATTAATAGAATTAGTTTGATATTTCTTGGTATTTATACTAAAATTCAACCGCAAAATTTTTTAATGAAATAAATTATATAATGGAGGAAAAATGGCTCTAAAAATTAAACCACTTGAAGACAGAGTTATTGTAGAAGCTATGGCTGCTGATGAAAAGACGGCTAGTGGAATTATTCTACCTGACACTGCTCAAGAAAAACCTCAACAAGGTACCGTTCTTGTTGTAGGGCCAGGAAAGAAAGATATTTCAATGACAGTTAAATCTGGCGACAAAGTTCTATACGGAAAATATTCAGGCACTGAAATCAATCATGAAGGGAAAGATCTTCTTATCATGAGAGAAAGTGATATATTAGCAATAATTTAAAGGAGATTATAAAATGGCTAAAGATATAGCATATGATACAGAAGCTCGCGCAGCTCTTAAAAGAGGTGTAGATAAGCTTGCAAATGCAGTAAGAGTAACACTTGGACCAAAAGGTCGAAATGTAGTAATTGAGAGAAAATTTGGATCTCCAACTGTCACTAAAGATGGAGTCTCCGTTGCAAAAGAAGTAGAGCTCGAAGATCAGTTAGAAAATGTAGGTGCACAAATGGTAAAAGAAGTGGCATCAAAAACATCGGATGTAGCAGGAGATGGAACAACTACAGCTACAGTGCTCGCACAGTCTATTATTGCAGAAGGTTTAAAAAACGTTACTGCTGGGGCAAATCCCATGGAAATTAAGAAAGGAATAGATCTCGCTAAGGATAGTGTAATAAGTTTCATTTCAAAACTTTCTAAGGATATTCCTGATTCTAAGCAAATTGCACAGGTTGCTACAATTTCAGCAAATGATGATAAAGAAATTGGTTCAAAAATTGCTGAAGCAATGGACAAAGTGGGTAAGGATGGTGTAATTACTGTTGAAGAATCTAAGACAGCTGAAACTTATCTTGAGTTTGTAGAGGGTATGCAGTTTGATAGAGGGTATTTATCACCTTATTTTTTGACTAATTCTGATACAATGGAAGCAGAATTAGATGAACCCTTTATTCTAGTTCACGATAAAAAGATTAGTAATATGAAAGATTTATTACCTTTACTTGAAAAAGTAGTTCAAGCTGGTAGACCTATTCTAATTATTGCTGAAGATATTGAAGGTGAAGCACTTTCAACGCTTGTTGTTAACAAGTTAAGAGGCACCTTTAAGGTGTTAGCAGTAAAAGCTCCAGGATTTGGCGATAGAAGAAAGTCTATGCTTGAAGATATCGCTATTTTAACTGGCGCAACCTTGATATCGGAAGAGCAAGGATATAAGCTTGAAAATGCTACTTTAGAATATCTAGGATCTTGTAAAAAAGTCGTTAGTGATAAAGATAATACAACGCTAGTTGATGGCAGTGGTAAAAAAGATGCCTTAAAAGCGAGAGTAAACGAAATCAGAGTACAAATTGAAAAAACAACTTCTGATTATGATCGTGAAAAAATGCAAGAAAGATTAGCAAAATTATCAGGAGGAGTTGCTGTATTGAATGTTGGCGCTGCTACTGAAGTAGAAATGAAAGAAAAGAAAGCTAGAGTGGATGATGCATTACATGCTACTAGAGCAGCTGTAGAAGAAGGAATTGTTCCTGGAGGTGGAGTAGCATTGCTTAGAGCAAGTTTAGAGCTTAAAAAAGTTAAAGCTACAGTGAGTGAACAAGTTGGAGTAGATATTATGAAGCGTGCATTAGAGGGCCCAATTCGTCAGATTTGTTCAAATGCTGGTGTAGAGTCTTCAATTGTTGTTCAGAAAGTACTTCAAGGAAAAGATGATTTTGGATATGATGCTCGAAATGATGAATATGTTAATATGTTCAAAGCTGGAATTATCGATCCAGCTAAAGTGTCTAGAGTAGCTGTCGAAAATGCTGCATCTATATCTGGATTACTTTTAACAACCGAAGCAGCTATTACAGATCAACCTGAACCAGATGCTCCAATGCCTGGCGGTGCCCCTGATATGGGTATGGGCGGCATGGGCGGCATGGGCGGCATGATGTAATGGTGTTTATCATAAAATAAATACATAAAAAACCCTCATCTTTGAGGGTTTTTTGTTTGTAATATTGTCTATGGAAAAAATTACAATAAAAGATATCAAGCTCGTTGGTTTTCATGGATTATATGATTATGAAAAGAGAGATGGGGTTAATCTAGGTTTTGATGTAGAGTTATTTTTTGAAAATCAAATAAATAATAGTGATGATAATATAAATGAAACAATTAATTATGTTGAAGTTATTGATACTATCAAGAGAGTTAATTCATCAGGAAGCTTTGATCTCCTTGAAACATTATGTAATAAAATTCTTAATGAAATAATGAAACTATTTAGTCCTTTAAAATTAGTCGTAAGAGTGAGAAAGTTTGAACTACCAGTGGATGCTGAACTCAGTTTTGTTGAGATAGAAATGACTAAGGAAAGCGATGTCTGATACTATATATCTGTCTTTAGGTTCCAATTTAGGAGATAAAGAGTCTAATATTGCTTCGTGTATTGCCATGCTTGGTTCTTATGTAGAAAATACCGATATAAGAACTTCATCATTCTACTTATCAGAGCCTTTATATAACACAAATCAACCTTCATTTATTAATATTATAGTTGAATTAAATACAACATTTACACCATTCCAATTTCTTGATAAAATTCATGATATTGAAAAAATGTTAGGTCGTAAATTTGATAGAGAAAAAAATACTCCAAGAACAATTGATATCGATATTATCATGTTTGGAAACGCATTTATTGAAACTGATAAACTTACTATTCCACATTCTCATGCGTTATTACGTAAATTTGTACTTGTTCCATTAGCAGAACTTATTCCGGATAAGATTTTTCCTGGAACAAAATATAAGATGATTGATTTATTAGATAAATGTCCTGATACTTCAATAGTGGATAAATACTTAATCGATAAGAAAGCATGAGCCAATTAGATTCATATATAGCAATAGAGGGCCCAATAGGGGTAGGAAAAACAAGTTTAGCTGAAATGATAGCTGAAAAATTAAATGCTAGAAAAGTATTTGAAGACTTCAAAGAAAACCCATTTTTGGAAGAATTCTATGAAGATCCAGATGGAAATGCTCTTCAAACTCAAATATGGTTTTTATTGCAAAGATATCGGCAACAGCAAAAAAAGATTAAGCAATTAAATGCATTTCAAAAAGGGGTCATTACTGATTATATGTTTGAAAAAGATAGATTATTTGCTGAATTCACATTACGATCTCAAGCCGAATTTGAATTATATTCTAAAGTTGCAGATATTTTAGAAAAAGACATTATTAAGCCAGATATGGTAGTTTATTTGCAAGCAGATACCTCTCGATTGATGAAAAATATTAAGCAACGCGGACGTGACTTTGAAAAGGGCGTTACAACTGAATATATCAATCAGGTTAATGAGAAGTATCAGGAATTTTTTGTTAATTATGATGAAAGACCCCTTCTGGTAATTAATGCAAATAATATTGATTTTGTTAATAATCCGGATGATTTTGAGAATCTATTAGAAGTGATACAGGAGCCTGCAAAAGGGAGAAGATATTTTAATCCCTCTTAAATTATGATAAAATGGATTATAGCAGCCGGTGTACTTTTAATGGTTTATAGATTTTTTAATAAAAATGAAACTATATCCTCAATAAAAAAAGATACAAAAATAGATTATAAAAAAGTAAAAGATGCGGAGTTTGAAGACCATGAATAAATATTTACTATTATTTTTATCATTTAAAACTGCAGTAAAGTTAATACTGATATTAACAATTTCTTCATCTCTGTATAGTCAAGAAAAATCCAATAACCTAAATTTTATGTTTACAAATAATGGTTATGGATTTGGATATGAATTTGAAAAATTTTCTAGGGAAAATTTGTCTATTGGAGCTGATTTAAGATTTTATGATATCCGAAGTGATGAGTATCCAGTTTATGATCCATTCTTCAATCAATATAAAGTTATAGGAGAAAAAAATATTACAATGCTTCCGCTTTACTTTAGATTGAATTTTTACCCATTTCAAGGAAAGATTGCAAATAATTTTGAACCATATATACTTTTTGCCCTTGGTCCAATGATATCAATTGATGGCGATGAAAACATCAGAAGTTTTTCTAAGAGATGGTCTGAAGCAGACACTCAAGTTAATCCGGGAGGTTCTTTTGGGTTTGGAATAAACTTTAATACTAACTCTTCAAACACTCTTTCATTTGGATTGGGTTATGATTATTTAAAAGTAAAAGAACCTATTCATAGTAAAAAAGATTATGGTGGCGCTTTTCTGTATTTAAAGTATAAGATAAATCGTGAGTAAATTTTCTTTTGTAGATAAAAGAAATATTCAAAATAATCAATTTTTTTTGAATAAAGATGAATCTCATCATCTGATCAATGTTTTAAGAGTTAAGATCGATTCTCATATATGGCTTACAGATGGTGAGGGTGGCACTTATTATTGTAAGATTGATAACTTTACAACAAATAGTACGGTAGAAGGTTCGGTTTTAGAGTCATATATGAATCAGAATGAATTAACCTATCATATCAATTTAGGTCTCGCAATTATTAAGAATTCTAGAATGAAAATTGCTGTTGAAAAATCTGTAGAATCCGGAATTAAGGAGTTAACTCCACTTTATTTAGATAGATCAATAAAGTCATCAGTTTCGCTAGAAAAAATGAAGGCTGTTATGCGTTCAGGTGTTAAGCAATCTATGAGGAGTATAATCCCAAAGTTTAATCCAGTTTCAAGTTTAGAAGATTGGTATGATCCTGAAGCGTTGAATATTGTTGCTTTAATTGAAGCTGAAGACACTTTAACACTATTTAAAGATAAAATTAATAGTGCAGTTAATTCTAATAAAAAAATTGCCATCTTAATTGGTCCAGAAGGAGGATTTTCTTCAAAAGAAAAAGAGTTTATTTATGATAATAAATTCCTTAAAGTTAGTGTTGCTAAAGCAGTATTAAGATCAGAGACTGCAGTAGTATCGATTTTGTCGATTTTAAACGAATTAATGGTGCAATATGAATAAAACAATTTTTCAAAAAATTATAGATAGAGAAATTCCCTCAACAATTCTTTATGAGGATGATGAAATAATTGCAATTGAGGATATCAATCCTGTTGCTCCAGTACATGCCTTAATAATACCTAAAAAATGTATAGAAACATTAAATGATTTAAACGAAACCGATGGGAATATTGTTGGAAAGATGGTATTGGTAGCAAAAAATCTTGCTAAAGAATTAAAAATTGATCAATCTGGATATAGAACAATATTTAATTGTAATGATGATGGAGGTCAAACTGTTTACCATATTCACCTTCATTTAATTGGAGCAAGAAAATTGAATTGGCCACCAGGATAAATAATGCATATCTCAAAATTAGAATTATTTGGATTTAAATCTTTTGCAAAAAAGCAAACAATACTATTAAATAGTGGAGTAACTGGGATAGTTGGGCCTAATGGTTGCGGAAAAACAAATATTGTTGATGCTATCAGATGGGTATTAGGAGAGCAAAAGACATCGAGATTGAGAAGTACAAAAATGGAAGATGTTATATTTAATGGAGCTTCAAATATTAAACCTTTAGGGCTATGTGAAGTTTTTTTAACTGTTCAAAATGACAAAGGTTTACTTCCGGTAGAGTATGAAGAAGTAGAAATTGGTAGAAGGTTATATCGCAATGGAGATAGTGAATACTTTATCAATAGAACTGCATGTAGATTAAAAGATATCTATAACCTATTTGTTGACACAGGTATGAGCTCTGACGCTTATTCTGTTATAGAGCTCAATATGATAGAGCAAATTCTATCAGATAAAGATAACAGTAGACGTTCAATGTTTGAGGAAGCAGCTGGTATTAATAAGTATAAATCTCAGAGACGTTCAGCCCTAAGAAAATTTGAATTAAATAGTAGAGATTTAGAGAGAATAGATGATATCATCCTAGAAATTGAGATGCAGGTTAAGAGTCTTGAGTTGCAGCTTAAGAGATTTAAGAGGCATGAAAAGTTAAGTTCTAAACTTAAAGATGAAGAAATTAATTTAGCATCTGCAAAAATTACTGATTTAGAAAAAGGAATTAAACCTCTTGAATCCTTACTCAAAAAGAAAAATACTTTATTAAAAAAGAATACATCTAAGAAAGAATCTGAAAGTGTAGAGTTAAAAGATGCTAGAAGTTTTTATTTATCAGAAAAAGAAATCGTTGAAAAAATGAAAGTGCAAGTTGATAAACTCACTGAAAATTTATTGAAGGAAGTTCAAACAAAAAATCGTGAATCATCAAAAGGCATGGAAGTTCTGGAGGGGGAATTACAAAAGAAAATAAGTCAGCTGAATAAATTTGATAAAGATTACATTAAGATAGTTTCTAATAACGATGTAACTAAAAGCTTATCAAATGAAAGTAGAGAAAAATTTAAAACTAAAAACTATACTGTCATTGAAACTGATAAAAAATATGAAAATCTAAAAGCAAGTATTGAAGATTATAAAGACAAGATTCAATCATATAACAAAGAAAAAGAGTTTGATTTCAATAAAATTGACGATTCTATTAAAGAAATGCAGGAAAAAATTAACTTGCACAAGCTTGAGCTTCGAAATAAAGAACAAGATCTTAATCAAGCATTTATGAAAATGGAATCAATTAGAATTAAAATAGATGCAGATAAATTCAATAAGGATGATATTTTTTATGATATAAAAAGTGCAGAGATGAAAATTGCGGAATCGAATATTAAAATATCTCAAATCAATGAAGTAATTAAAGAAAAGTTTGGTAATGATATTCAGTTAAAAAAGATAAAAGATTATAGTATATCTGAAATGACTTATAATGTAGAAAAATTAAAAAGAAGTATTGAATCTATAGGTCCAATTAATTGGGCAGTGTCAGATGAATATGAAGAGCAAAGCAAAAGATTAAGTATATTACAGGAACAAAAATCTGACCTTCTTGAATCAGAAAAGAATTTAAAAGACGCAATCAAAAAAATTGATTCTGTTGCTAAGAATCAATTCTTAGATACCTTTGAAAAAATAAAAAGTAACTTTGAAACCATGTTTGGAGTTTTCTTTTCTGGAGGTAAAGGTTCTATTAATCTTGAAGATTCAGAAGATCCTTTAAATTCAGACGTTATAATTTTTGCGCAGCCACCAGGAAAGAAAAATAATTCACTTAGGATGTTATCAGCTGGAGAAAAATCATTAACAGCAATTGCATTACTTTTTTCTATCTATCAATACAAGCCAAGTCCTTTCTGTATATTGGATGAAATTGACGCACCCCTTGACGATATTAATATTAAAAAATTTACAGATGTGATATCTGAATATAGTAAGGGAACTCAATTCATAATGGTGACGCATAATAAACTAACTATGGAGTCAGCTGATTGTATATATGGAGTAACCGCAGAAAAGAAAGGTATTTCAAAGGTAATTTCAATTAATTTTGATGAAAAATAAATTATTTGTAGTATTCAATCCTTTTGTACAAATTACGCGTGTTTCATTGATAACAAAAAAATAAAGAGAAAATAGAAAAATATGGCAACTAAAATTAGATTAAAAAGAATTGGTAGAAGAAATAGACCTTTTTACAGATTAATAATTATTGATTCAAGAAAAAGAAGAGACGGATTAGCCATCGAGCAAGTTGGTTGGTACGACCCCCTTAAAAAAGATAAAGATTCTAATTTTAGTCTTAAAGAAGATAGAATTATTGCTTGGTTACAACTAGGTGCCCAAGTTACAGATCCCGTTAATAAATTAATGAAAAGATCTGGTTTAGCATATAGATGGCATTTAATGAGCCAAGGACTTTCTTCTGAGGATATAGAAAAAGCTGTTGCCAAATGGAAAGAAGAGAGACTTGAAGTTTTAAAAAACAGAAAGAAAGCAAAGCTTAAGAAAAAAGAAAAAATTAGCGCAGAAAAAGCTGCAGCTAAAGCACCAGCTGAAGAACCTGTAGCAGAAGAAGCTCCAGCAGAAGAAGCACCAGCTGAAGAACCTGTAGCAGAAGAAGCTCCAGCAGAAGAAGCACCAGCTGAAGAACCTGTAGCAGAAGAAGCTCCAGCAGAAGAAGCACCAGCTGAAGAACCTGTAGCAGAAGAAGCTCCAGCAGAAGAAGCACCAGCTGAAGAACCTGTAGCAGAAGAAGCTCCAGCAGAAGAACCTGTAGCAGAAGAAGCTCCAGCAGAAGAAGCTCCAGCAGAAGAACCTGTAGCAGAAGAAGCACCAGCTGAAGAACCTGTAGCAGAAGAAGCTCCAGCAGAAGAAGCACCAGCTGAAGAACCTGTAGCAGAAGAAGCTCCAGCAGAAGAAGCACCAGCTGAAGAACCTGTAGCAGAAGAAGCTCCAGCAGAAGAAGCACCAGCTGAAGAACCTGTAGCAGAAGAAGCTCCAGCAGAAAAAGATTCAGATAAATAAATATCTATTCTCTAAAGCTTTAGTGTAGAGCATTCATGTTTATTGATTAAATTAAATTATGAATATTTTTTTTATCACACCGTTTCCTGATTCAATTAAAACTTTAATTGATAACAATATTGCTAATCAAGGAGTTAAGAAAGATTTACTAAATATTGACATTATTAATCCAAGAGATTTTACTAAAGATTCCTATAAAAAGATTGATGATGAACCCTATGGTGGAGGAAGTGGAATGGTTATGATGTGTGAACCATTCTTTGCTGCGATTGATTATTGTATATCACAATCTGAAAATAAGCCAAAAATTATATTTCCATCTCCCAAAGGAAAAGTTTTAAATCATTCTATTTCATCTCAATTAAGTAAAGAAAAGTCACTAATATTTATATGTGGTCATTATAAGGGCTTAGACCAAAGAATTATTGATAAATATGTAGATCTTGAAGTTTCTATTGGAGATTATATTATATCAAACGGTGAGTTATCCTCAATGATTGTGTTTGATTCAATTGTTCGCTTAATACCTGGATTATTAAATGACCTAAATTCTGCAATGACAGATTCTTTTGTTGACGATTTACTTGATGCTCCTTATTTTACGCGGCCTAATCAAATAGATGGATTAAAAGTGCCAGATGTGCTATTATCAGGCAATCACCAGTCTATTAAAGATTGGAAGAAAAAGAAAAAGATTGAAATTACTAAAGACAGAAGACCTGATCTTTGGAGAAAGTATAAAAAATTAAATGATTAAAGATAATTTAAGAGAAGATATTCCGAATTTTAAAACCGGAGATACATTATCTATTAATGTAAATGTTAGAGAAGGAAAAAAAGTACGTCAACAGCTTTTTAAAGGTACCGTAATTGCGCGAAAAGGATCTGGTATATCAGAAACTATCACTGTGAGAAAAATGTCAGACGGTATTGGAGTTGAAAGAGTATTTCCTTTACATTCTCCTGTTATAGCTTCTATGAAAGTAGATAGAATAAATAAGGTTAGAAGAGCAAAACTTTATTATTTAAGAGGTCTTTCTGGTAAAGCAGCTAGATTAGCTGAAAAAAAATAAAGATTGATTTATAATACCCTACTGTTTGTTTTAAGCTTATCTCACATGTCTGTTCACATTGTAATGATGCTAGTACCAAGCATGTTTATCGATTTAGTTGAATTCTACGGCCTTAGTAAAGCAACCCTTGGTTTAATCTTTAGTATTAGCAGTTTTTGCTATGGTCTTGGTTCTTTACCAATGTCACTGTTATATAATAAGTATGGACCTAGAATGCTACTTGTACTTTCCCAGTTGGGGGTTTTTACTTCAGCTTTTCTAGCATCTAATTGTGAAACTGTTGAAAGTTTTGCAATTTGTAATATCTTTTTAGGTCTGTTTGCTAGTATACATCATCCTGTTTCTTTAACTCTTATTTCAGAAAGTTTTGATAGTAATATATCTAAAGCAAATGCATTTCATGGTATTTTTGGAAGTTTAGGGGTTTCTTTAGGACCTTTACTTTGCTACTATGCAGTTAATAATTTTAATTGGCAATTTTCTTTTTTTATGATTGCTATTTTTAATCTTATAATTGCACCCATAACTTATTTTATTATTCCTAAATCTAAATCCAAAGAATCAATAAGTACTCTAGATTTTAAGAAGGGAAATCAACTTAGAATGTTAAAAATATTCTGCTTACTATCTTTAATTGTTGGCATTGTTTTTACAGTTTTTAATACATTTATTCCATCTGTTTTTAAAGTTGCCCTTGGAGAAAAATCAAATTTATTAGTATCTGGAATCTTAATATTTGGAATTATTGGACAAATCTTATCAGGATTTTTTGGAGACAAGTATAATAGAATGAAGCTTTTGTCATTTGTACTTATGATGTTGTGCCCATTGTTCATTGCTACATACTTTTTGAGCGATTTTTCATTAGTTGCAGTCTCAGTTTTGCTAGCAATCTTCATGTATGCCATTCAGCCATTAATCAATTCAATCATTAAAGATATTACTACTACTAGAATTCGACCTTTAGTGTTTGGAATGAACTTCTTCTTAATGTTTGGAGTTTCTGGTCTTGTAGCTGCATTAGGAGGATTAATTGCAGATTTAGATAGTTTTAAGTTAATTTTCCCTATATTTTCGATATTATTTCCAGTAGGAATATTTTTATTGTATTTATTGAATAATAACAAAAAAATGATTGAGGTTTAATGTTAGTAAGTATGACAGGTTTTGGTATTGGGCATTTCGAAGATAATAGCGTTATTATTGATGTAGAGCTAAAGTCGTTCAATTCTAGATATTTTGAATTAAATACTAGATCATTTGATTTATCTGGAGAATCCGAATACAAAATCAGAACTTTCTTAAAAAATAAACTTAAAAGAGGTTCAATAAATTTAAGTGTTAAAATTGACTCAAAAGATCAATTAAAATTAAATAAACACAAGCTAGAAAGTATTTTAAAGTCATATAAGGTGATTGAGAAGGAGTATGGCTTAGAACTTAATTACAGTCATTTACTCAAAAATAATGATATGATGAGTTTTAGAACTTTACCTAAATCAGTAGAAAGTAAAGTTTTAAAAGCTGTAAAGCTTGCTACTGATCAGGTTTTAGATATGAGAGCAAAAGAGGGCATGTCAATCGAAAAAGAGTTTATGAAATATATTTCTATCGCAAAAAAAGATTTAAAAAAAATAGAATCTATTTACATTAAATTAGTTAATAAGAAGGTGAATTCAAAAAAAACTAGTGAGTCAAAAATTGAAGAATTAGAAAGACTTGATGTAACCGAAGAAATTGATAGAACAAATAGTCACTTTAATCAAATTTTACTTTCTGTCAAATCAAAAGACCTTTCAGGTAAAAAAATAAGTTTTATTCTTCAAGAGATTAATAGAGAGTCAAATACAATTTTATCTAAATTTTTAGATAAAAATATTGCTAAGCATGCAATAAGTTTAAAGATGCAGGCGGAGAAGCTAAGAGAACAAGTAAGTAATATTTTATGAAAAACTTTTTTATTATATCAGGTTCTTCTGGTTCAGGAAAAACAACATTACTAGAATTACTTTCTCGAGATTTAAATATGGATATTTCAGTATCATGTACTACTCGCAATAAAAGAAAGTATGAAATTGATGGTGTTCATTATTCTTTTATATCTGAAAAAAAATTTCAAGATATGATTAATGAAAATAAGTTTCTTGAATATGAGAATGTTCACGGTGATCTATATGGAACACCTCTTGATAGCTTAAAAGGTTATTTAGAAGAAAATAAGTCTTTATTTCTAGAATTAGATGTCAAAGGAGCATTAAGTCTCAAGAAGATATATCCATCAAATACAATATCTATCTTTCTTTCTCCGCCAAATTTAGATGAGCTCAGAAAAAGATTAGTCAATAGATCTACAGAATCTGAACAAGAAATTGAGAAAAGATTGAGCAGATTTGAACAGGAAGACAATTTAAAAAAAGAATTTGACTATACACTTATTAATGATAATTTCGAAACCACGTTTGAAGTACTAAAGAAAATGATTATTTCATTTAAGGAAAAGGATTAAAAATGGCAGTTGAAGCAATTTCTTTTAAAAAATTATTGAAAAAAACAGATGATATCTATGAAGCGGTGCTTGTTTCTTCAAAAAGAGCTAAACAGATTTTACAAGATCGTGTTGTAAAGCAAATGATTGATGAAAATGAAGAGATGATTGATGATGAAGGAATTTTCGCAGAACCTGTTGTAAGAGAAAATATTGACTATGATAAAGAAGATAAAGTTACAAGTATTGCTCTTGATGAATTTCTAGATGGAAAAATTGACTGGAAAAAGTCAGACGAGTCAATTGACAAATAATTTAAGTGTAAAAAAACAATACCTTTCGCAAAATAAAGAGCTATTTGGCGAAGAAATCTTTCTAGAATTATCTCAAAAATCTAAATTACCCAAAACTGTTATAATTGATGATACATGGTATGATGCTCTAAAAAATGAATTCCAAAAAGATTACTGGCAATCACTAACTGAAACTGTAAGAAAACTTTACAAAACAAAGACTGTATATCCTGAACCAAAGCATATGTTTAATGCATTTGATTCCACCCCATTCGATAAGGTAAAAGTTGTTATTATAGGCCAAGATCCATATCATGGAAAAGGACAGGCTCACGGCCTATCTTTTAGTGTCATGGAAGATACTAAAATACCTCCAAGCTTAAGAAATATTTATAAAGAATTAGAGTCTGATTTAGATTTACCTATTTCAGATAATGGAAATTTACAGTCTTGGGCAGACCAGGGAGTTCTGATGTTGAACACAGTTTTGACGGTAGAGGCTAATCAAGCTAATTCTCATAAAGATTTGGGTTGGGAAATATTTACCAAAGCAGCAATTGAGGCTATATCTAAAGAATTAAAAAGTGTAGTATTTATTTTATGGGGAAAACAAGCACAATCTCTTTCCTCAATTATAAATGATGAAACTCATTATATCCTATCATCTGTGCATCCTTCACCATTATCTGCACACAATGGTTTCTTTGGATGTAAGCATTTTTCTAAAACCAATGAATATCTTATTAAACAAGGTAAATCCCCAATAAATTGGTCAATCTAGTTTATATCTTTGTAATTAAGATAGTTAAAAAAATAGATATTATATAAAGGATTCACTTGTCAGATGTCTAAAAGATTGCTAATCTATTAAAGAGGTTATTAAATGATGTTGAAAGTATGTGGATAAACAAGGGTTTTAAGAAGAATGGCAGACAATAAAAATAAAGATATAAATTTACAGCCACAGGCTATAGAAGCTGAAGAAGCAGTTCTTGGCTCCATGATGATTGATGAAGATGCTACTAATAGAGCAATAACTCTGCTAGGTTCTAGTCATTATTTTTATAAAGATTCCCATAAAAAGATTTTTGATGCGATGCTTTCTTTATCTTCAAAGAGTAGTCCCATTGACACAGTTTCTGTGTCAGACGAATTAAAGAAGGCTAAAGCATTAAAGTCTGTTGGAGGTCTTTATTATTTAACAGGATTGGTTGATAAGGTTCCGACTTCTGCAAATGTTGAGGTTTATGCTTCAATAGTAAAAGAAAAAGGAATACTCCGTGATCTAATTTCTGCTTCTCATGAAATTTCTAAGAAAGCATTTGATGAAGGAGATGCCGTCGGATCTATTTTAGATGAGGCTGAGCAATCTATATTTAACCTTACGGAACAAAAAGATACTAAAATTTATTCTCACATTGAGCCAATTTTAGCAGATACAGTTAAGAGATTAGAGGGTATAGCTGCTAATCCAGGTGGAGTAATTGGTGTTCCATCGGGAATTATTGATTTAGATAAAGTAACTTCTGGATTCCAAAAAAGTGATTTAATTATTATTGCAGGTAGGCCTGCAATGGGTAAAACAGCCTTGGCATTATCTATAGCCAGGAATGCTGCCTTAGAAAATAATTCACCTGTAGCTATTTTTAGCCTTGAAATGTCAAGTGATCAATTAGGTACTAGACTTCTTTCTTCGGAAGCTAAGATAGATCAATCAGAGGCAAGAAGTGGAAGATTAGCTACTTCAAAATGGAAGAATATTAATATTGCTTCCGGTAAATTAGCACAAGCTCCTCTATATATAGATGATACACCAGCTTTATCAATTTTAGATTTAAGATCGAGAGCCAGACGGCTGAAAAGAGAAAGAGGGATTGAGTTAATTGTTGTTGATTATCTTCAATTAATGCAAGGACCAAAAACTGAGAATAGACAGTATGAAATCTCATCTATTACTCAATCTTTAAAAGCACTAGCTAAAGAATTAGATATCCCTATTATCGCACTTTCGCAGCTTTCAAGAGCTGTAGAATCAAGAACAGACAAAAGACCTCAATTATCAGATCTTCGAGAAAGTGGTGCGATTGAGCAAGACGCAGATGTAGTTATCTTCCTTTATCGTCCTTATGTATACAATGAAAAAGACGAAGAAAAAGGATTGGCATTTTTAATTGTAGCAAAACAAAGAAATGGTCCTACTAAAACTGTAAGAGCTACTTTTGTAGACGCATATACAAGGTTTGAAAATTATTCTGATTTTTTTGAATCTAATGATATGAGTCAATAATGAAGTCTTCCAAATATGATAGCTCTCATCAGAAGCTAATAGACAAAAAAAGCAAATATCTTTTATCAAGAGTTTCATCAAAAGATAATAGAGCTGTTATTCGAAGCGCTTTAGATTTTTCCGTTAGAATGCATGAAGGGCAAAAAAGAAAATCAGGATTACCTTATGTAAGTCACTGCATTGACGTTGCTAATATTCTATTGGATTGGAATATGGATTATACAACTATCATAAGTGCTTTATTACATGATGTTGTTGAAGATACAGATGTTTCTTTGGAAGACATTGATAGTGAATTCGGAAGTGATGTAGCTTTCCTTGTCGATGGAGTTACTAAAATTGATCATATAGCATTTAGATCGCAAGAACATAAACAAGCTGAAAATTTTACAAAACTATTTCTTTCTTTAGCTAAAGACTTAAGAGTTATTATTATCAAGTTTGCAGATCGATTAAACAATATGGAAACAATTGAATATTTGTCTTCCAAAAAGCGAAAAGAAATTGCATCAGAAACAAAAGAAATTTTTGTTCCCTTAGCACATAGGCTTGGGATGGCATCTCTTAAGTGGAGATTTGAAGATTTAGCCTTAAAATGTCTAGACTTAAGATCTTATAATAGTATTAAGAAAAAAATTGAAGGTTCATCAAAGTCTAATCAAAAGATTCTAGAATCTACTATTGCACCTGTTAAGAAAGAATTAGACTCATATAAAATACAATCTGATATTTCTGGTAGATATAAATCAATATCATCAATTAACAGAAAAATACAGCTAAGAAATAAAAAATTTGAAGAAATTTATGATTTATATGCAATTAGAATTGTAGTTGATAAGATTGAAGAATGTTATTTAGCATTAGGAGTTATTCATAGTATATATCCTCCAGTACAGGACCGTTTTAAGGATTTCATTGCTACACCTAAAACAAATGGTTATCAATCTATTCATACTACAGTAATGACAAAGGATAATAGATTGACAGAAGTTCAAATCAGAACGAAAGAAATGGATTATACGGCTGAGGTGGGTGTAGCTGCGCATTGGCTATATAAAGGAAACTCTGAAATGGATAGTTTTGATGAGCAGGTTCCTTGGCTCAGAGATTTGCTTGCAATGATGAGTAGTGACAATAGTGACCCAGAAGAGCTTATTGAACTTTTAAAAATTGATATGTTTGAGGACGAAATTTTTATCTTCACTCCAAAAGGAGACTTAATTAAGCTTCCAGTTGAATCAACACCATTAGATTTTGCTTTTGCAATACATAGTGAGCTAGGTTTCTCTTGTGTGAGAGCTAAAGTGAATAAAAAGTTAGTTCCTTTAAGTTATAAGCTCAATAATGGAGATATTGTTGAAATGGAAACAAGTAAAAGTCAGAAACCAAATAGTGGCTGGCTCAGCTTTGTTAAAACTTCAAAAGCTTCTCATGCAATTGGAAAATACTTAAGAAAGATTGAGGTCGAAGAAAGTATAAAAATAGGTAATCAATTGCTTGAAAAAGGTCTAAGAAAGTTAAAAATTTATGACAGAATTGATGAAATTAAGAAAGGATATGAAGAGCTTGGATATAAAAGTTTTAATGATTTATTATCAGATCTAGGGAGAGGTGGATCAACTATAAAAGATATAGTAATAAAAATATTTCCAGACGTTAAAACTACACCAAGTAAAGTTTCTCATGATAAAGCATTTATAGATTCAGCAAGATCTGATTTTGAAGGTATCAATCTTGATGGCGTAAAAAACTTAGTTGTTGATTATGGAAGATGTTGTAATCCAATTCCGGGTGACAATGTTATAGGTTATATATCTAGAGGAAGAGGTCTTATTGTTCATAGACATTCCTGTTCAAACCTTTCTTCTTTATCTGAATCAAATGATAGAATTGTTTCAGTAAATTGGGATACAAAGAAGAATATTTCTTTTAAAGCAAAAATACATATTACATGTATTGATTCAGCTGGAGTTTTAAATGAAATTGCGGATATAATTTCAAAAAATAAGGTGAATATAGTTGACGTAAAAACAGATGTTACAGAAGGTGGATTAGCAAATATTTGGATAATTTGTAAAATTGGAGACTTATCCCAGTTAAGAATGATTATGAAAGCTATTCTTAAGCTGAGAAAGGTAGATTCTGTTGAGCGAGTACACTCTTAAGTCATGAGCAGGATCATTGGAATAGACTTTGGTTTATCTAAGGTTGGCATTGCAATTTCTGACCCATCCGGAATTATTTCTATGCCACTAGAAACAATTCGTTATAAAAATCAAAAAGAGTTAATTGAAGTCATTAAAAAAATTGCATTAGAAAAAAATGTTAAAACATTAGTTATTGGATATCCGTTGAATATGAACTTTAAAGAAAATAACATGACAGAAATTATTGATAAATTTAAAATTGTAATGGAGAATAATAATTTTGCAATTCATTTAGAAGATGAAAGATTATCCAGTCAATATGCTAAGAAGATTATGATTCAGCAGGATATTAAAACTGGCAAAAATAAAGAAATGGTAGATGTATTGTCTGCATCTATCATCCTTCAGACGTATCTTGATAGAGAAAAATAATGAAAATAAATAAATTAATTTTCCCCTTATTGTCGGGTTTATTACTGGGCCTTTCATATCCACCATTTAATTTTGGATTTTTCGCCTGGATCGCTTTAATACCTCTATTTTATAGTATATCAAAAGAAGAGAAAGTTATTAATAAAGCTTTTTTTGGATTTTTATCTTCTTTTTCTAGTAATTTGATCATTCTAAATTGGATGGGATTAAATTCTGGAACCTCAGCACTAGTTGCAATTATATCTTATTTATCACTATCATTATATTTAACTATTTTTTGGGTAGCATTTATTATTTCTATACATTTTATTCCTAAAAAAATGGAATTATTCTTAATACCAATATCTTGGATATTTTTTGTTGAATTTTTAAGAAATATTGGTCCTTTAGCAGGTCCATGGATGAATCTATCATTAACTCAATCTGAATATATACGCATAATTCAGTTAGCAAGCATAGAAGTTCACGCAATTTCATTTATTGTTATTTGTTTTAATCTTATTCTTTATAGAGTTTTAATAGAAAGAAATACAGTTTTTCTAAAATACTTTATCGTAATCTTATGCTCAATTTTATTATTTGGTAATTATCATGTAAATAAACAAAATAATAGATCTGTGGAAAAGTTAGTAAACTTATCAATAGGGCAACCTTCTATTTTTCCAGATGAGAAATGGAATCCAAACTTAAGATTGAGAAATCTTGCAATAATGGATTCTTTATTGACTAAATCTTTGGAAGAAAAGGCAGATATTATTATTTGGCCAGAAGTAGCAGTTACATCGTTTTTAGCTAATAACTCTTACGATAGAATTAGATATCAAAATAAGTTGTCAGGTGCATATCTCATAACTGGTATTCCAGAAAGAAAAACAATTGATGGAATAAATCAGAATTTTAATAGCTCCATTATTTTGAAGCCAGACGGATCATATGATACCTATCAAAAAATATTTTTGGTTCCATTTGCTGAATATGTTCCATTTTTTAAAAATTGGATTACTAAAATGAACCAGTTTGATGATATTGGAAGTTTTTATCCTGGCTCTGAATATAAGATTTTTAATATAAATGACTTCAAAGCCTCAATACTAATTTGCTATGACTCCAGTAGTCCAAATATTGTAGAAACTATGGTTGATAATGGAGCAGAAATGATTTTTATTATTACTAACGATTCTTATGTTGGTCAGTTTATGCCCTATCAGCATTTTCAATTAGCTAGATTGAGAGCTGTTGAACAAAGAGTTCCAATAATTCAGAGTGCAAACACAGGTATTTCAGGCGTAATTTTACCCTCCGGAAAAATTCTTTATCGCTCAAAATTAAATGAAAGAATCGTACATACTATGGAAGTTCCTTTGTATGAATAAATATAAGATTATAGTACAATATGATGGATTCAGTTTTTCTGGATTCCAATCACAAAAAAATTTGAATACTATTCAAGATAAAATAGAGTATTCTTTATCATTTTTAAATCAAAATAATCTTACAAGAGTTTCCGGTGCAAGCAGAACAGATGCGGGAGTTCATGCTTTAGGGCAGGTAGCCCACTTTAATCTTGATACACAACTACCGCTAAATGCTATTAAACAGGCCGTAAATGCAAGATTGCCTGCTGAAATACGTATTGTTGATATCAAAGAAGCTAGTCATGAATTTCACTCACGATTTGATGCTATTAAGAAAGAATACTTGTATCAATGCTCTTTAACTGATAATCCATTACTAAGTAAAGATCATTTTGTTTTGAAGAGAATAGATTTTGAAAGATTAGAGGATATTGAACATCAGCTAATAGGAAAGCATAATTTTTTATCTTTTTCTAAGTTTGATAAAGAAAAAAACAATACAATTTGTGAAATATTCAAATCAAAATGGACATTGGAACATGATAAATTATTTTATATTATTGAAGGAGATAGATTTTTGCATCATATGGTGCGATATTTAGTAGGAACAATGATAGGTTATATGGAGAAAAGAATAAGTAAAAAAGAGTTTGTATCTTTATTAGAAAACCCAAGAAAAGATGCAAAACTATTAAAAGCTCCTGCTCATGGGTTAATATTAAACAAAATTTTTTATGAAAATTAAGTTAGCAATCATATTACTTTTCCTAGCGATTGGATGTAATCAATCTCGAGAGATAAGCACTGCCGTATCTCAGTCTAAAGTAACAGCTATTACATCAGCTATAGAGAGCGCTAGCCCTGGAGTAGTAAGTATATATAGAAATCAAGAAGTGACACAAATAAATCGATGGACAGGTCGACTTAAGCCTATTAAGCCAATTCAGTCTTCTGGTTCTGGTTTTATAATAAGTAGTGATGGATATATTTTAACAAATGCCCACAATATAGTTACAGAAATCTCTAATCCTTCTTTGTCAACAACGAATATTAAAATTGACGTAGCTTTACCTGGAGGAGAACACCATGTTGCTTCTATTGTTGGAGTTGATAGTAGATCAGACGTTGCTCTATTGAAGATTGAAGGAGAAGATTTTTATCATTGTAAACTTGGTGATTCAGATCAGGCTATTGTTGGAGAGTGGGTTGTTGCATTAGGAAACCCAAAAAGCTTATTTGCTGCTGCAAATTATCAGCCAATAGCATCTGCAGGTATTATAAGTGCGATTAATGCAGACTTCGGAATTGATGCAAGCACTAAAAGGTTAATGAATAATATGATTCAGACTGATGCTTCTCTCAATCCTGGAAATAGCGGTGGACCATTAGTAGATACAAACGGTATGGTATTAGCTATTAATACCTTTGTTAGGAATGACTCAGAAAATCTAGGATTTGCAATACCAATCAATTATGCTAAAAAAATTGCAGAAGAATTAAAGTTGAAAGGATATATTGACAGAAGGTTTTCTTTTGGGATCAATGCAACATCTTATAGATATGGAGAAAATGGAGAAATAGGATTATTTATTAATTCCGTTGACTATGATAATTCTGCTGACAATAAAGCATTATACAAAGGGGACATTATTATAGGAATTGAAGGATATCAGATTCAAAGCTATGATCAATTACAACTTGTTCTTGCTAATAATGATGCGAGACCAGGTGATACAATTAAGTTAAGAATTCAAAGAGAAAATGAAATAAAAGTAGTAAACTTAGTACTAGGAAAATCATGAGTAGTAGAAGTATAAGTTTATTAGGATTGGGAATATTATCTGGAGCAATGATTGGAACTGCTTTAGGTCAATTTTTAGGATATATACTACCCGAACAAAGTACAGTTAAGCAATTCTTCCTTACAACATTTGATTTTTCTTTTGGTTCAATTGATAGTGGATTTTTAGTAGATTTAGGTGTAATTGCGCTTGATTTTGGATTTATTCTAAGATTTAATGTTTGTAGTATTATTGGTTTCGCGATTGCATATTATTTATTAAGATATTTTAGATAAAAAAAGAGGTTTTGATATGTTTAATTTAGGTACAGGTGAATTAGTAATAATTTTTCTTATTCTTTTGCTACTTTTTGGCGGTAAGAGACTTCCTGGTTTAGCGAGAGGATTTGCTAAGTCATTAAGAGAATTTCGTGGTGCATTAGATGACACGAAAGATGAACTAAGAAAATCTGAAAAATCCGAAGAATAAAGTTAGATGTCCTCATCTAATGCTTTAAAACAAAAGCTTGTTTCTCAGCAAGATAAAATTGCTAGTAGTAAGACAAATGCTATTGTCAGAACAAGATTTGATAAAGTTTCGTCAAAAATATCAGATAATTCGAATGTTTTGTCAGGAAAAACCATATTAGTAAAAGATAATATTGCTATAAAAGGAGAGCCTCTTACATGCGCATCCAATCTTTTAGAATCTTATTGCTCTCCTTATAGTGCTACTGTCATAGACCGCTTAGAATCTAATGGTGCTCTCATAACGGGACAAACCAATATGGATGAATTTGCCATGGGCTCATCATCAGAATATTCTATTTACGGTTCTGTTAAGAACCCTTATGATTTAAATAAAGTAGCAGGAGGATCTAGCGGAGGATCTGCCGCAGCTGTAGCAGAAGATTTGTGTGATATTGCATTAGGATCTGATACGGGAGGTTCAATAAGGCAGCCAGCTTCATTTTGTGGAATATTTGGTCTTAAGCCTACATATGGAAGAATCTCTAGATATGGTTTAGTTGCTCATGCATCATCATTTGACACAATAGGAATATTATCAAAGGACCTCAAAAATATAACTTCAGCATTTAGTATAATGTCTGGGCACGATCCTAAAGACGCAACATCGTCAATGGAATCAGTCCTTTCCTTAGAAAAGTATAATAAAGATCAGCTTCCTAAAAGTGTAGGAATTTTAAGCGATCATCTTCTTTCTGAAATAGATAGTGAGATTAAAGATAGGTATTATGTAGTGCTAGACTTCTTAAAAAAGAATAAAGTAAAGCTAGTGGAGATTGACTTACCATATTTTGACTACTGTGTTGCTACTTATTATGTACTGACTATGGCAGAAGCTTCTTCGAATCTATCTCGTTTTGATGGAGTTAGGTATGGAAAAAGAGCTTCTTCTAAGGATTTACATGAATCATATATTGAATCTAGATCTCAAGGTTTTTCAGAGGAAGTAAAGCGAAGAATCATGACAGGAACATATGTATTGTCTTCTGGATATTATGATGCATACTATTCAAAAGCATTAAAGGTTCGAAGACTGATCAAAGATGAATATAATAAGCTTTTTTCGAGTATAGATTGTTTATTTATACCGACCACTGCTACAACAGCATTTCCGTTAAAAAATAATCTAGACAATCCTATTAAGATGTATCTTGCCGACATATTTACCGTTCCATTCAACTTAATAGGTACCCCTTCATTAAATATTCCAGCGGGAGTATCAAAAAATAAATTACCCATAGGATTCCAAATTGCAGGTAATTCATTTAAAGAGGAAACTTTATTCAATTTTGCGCATTCATTGAATAAGGAAGAATTATTTAAATAGGTAATAAATGGAATTTCTACATCCAAACTTTTTATACTTAATTGTAATATTGATATGTCTATCAATATTCAAAAAAATTTATTCATCCAACAAAGATATATCTTTTCAGGTTTCAAATACAAAATACCTAAAATCTTTTTTTGGTAGATCAGGTATTATAAAAATTAGGTTATTTAAATTCTTATTTATTTCTGCTTTAGTATGTTTAATTATTGCTATAGCAAGGCCTAGAGTATCCACAAATGATAAGAATGTAACAATTGAAGTTGTTGATATTATGTTAGTATTAGATACTAGTAGTAGTATGCTTGCAGAAGATTTTAAGCCTAACCGTTTAGAAGCCGTTAAGCAAGCAGCTAAAGATTTTATCGATAATAGGAAAGGTGATCGAGTTGGCCTCTTAGTTTTTGGAAAAGAAACATTTATTCAATGTCCTCTAACAGTAGACTATGGCGTTTTAAATAGTCTTTTAAGTGAAGTAACTGTTGTAGAACCAAAGTATGATGGAACAGCAATAGGAATAGCTATTGCTAATGCTATAAATAGGTTGAGAGTAAATGATTCAAAAAGTAAAGTGATTATACTTCTGTCAGATGGAAGTAATAACGCTGGAGCTATTGACCCTATAGCAGCTGCAAAAATAGCAAAAGAATATAATATTAGAATTTATACGATTGGAGCTGGAACTAGACAGGCTGTTACACAAATACCTGGTGGAAGATATATAAGAAATGAAATTGATGAGGAGTCACTCAAAGGCATTGCATTAGAAACAGGAGGAAAATATTTTAGGGCTATTGATAAGCAAAGTTTAGCAGGAATCTATTCTGAAATTAATGAGCTAGAAAGATCTGAAGTCATTATAAGCTATTATTCAGAATATAAAGAGATTTATTTATGGTTTTTATATGCTGGATTTATTCTACTACTTTCAAGTGAGTTATTTAGAATCTTGTATTTTAGGAAAGTAATATGACATTTGAAAATCTAAATCTAGCTTTTTTCTCTCTATTTATTACACTGTCTACCTTATGTATTTCGTACTATAAAGGGAGATACAATAAAGTTTTTGGGTCTGAGAATTTTAATCCAAAGTTTTTAGGTAATTTATTTTCTAGAGGAAATTTACAGAGCATCAAAATAAAGTCTTTATTAAGATATTTATCTTTATTTATTATTGTTTTCTCAATTGCAGGATTAAAAACTGGAACTACTGTTAAACCTGTAGAAAGAAAAGGAGTGGATATCATTTTTACTATTGATGTATCCACCAGTATGAATGCTCAAGACATAAAACCTTCTAGGATTGATAGGGTGAAATTTGAGATTAGTAAAATTATAGATAATCTAAAAGGCGATAGATTAGGTATTGTAGTTTTTTCTGGATCAAATTTTTTATATCTACCATTAACAATGGATTATGATGCAGCAAAGTTATTTGTTAAAAGTATAGATACTGAAATGATCTCATCAAAAGGAACTGCTATTGGCCAGGCAATAAAAACGTCTATAATTGCATTTGACAGAGAAAGCCCTCAGCAAAAAATGATATTTCTGTTTTCAGATGGAGAAGATCATAGTTCAAATTCATTAAATGCTGTTGGCTCAGTCATATCTGATGATATTACTCTTCATGTAGTGGGTATAGGTAGTATAAAAGGTTCCTTAATTCCTGATGGAAAAAAAGAAGGAGTTTTCTTAAGAGATGAATCTGGTGATCTTATTATGAGTAAATTAAATGATATATTTTTAAGTGAACTATCTCAACTTGGAAAAGGTAGTTTTTTTAGAGTTGCCAATAGTGAACCGATTAGTGAAGAGATTAATGAGTTAATAAGTGAAGGAGAAGCTTCTTTAATTAGTTCTTATGAATTTGCAGAATATGATCATAAATACCAGTACCCTTTATTTTTTGGTATACTTTTTTTGTTTATTGCATTTACTTTACCATCGGGAAGAAGAAAAGTATGAAGATATTATTTATAAGTATTATTTCACTATCATTTTTATCATCGCAGGACATGGGATATAAAATGTACGAGAATGGAGATATCAAATCTGCTTTAGATTATTATGAAAAGTTAATTAAGATTGAAAATGAAAATATATCACAAGAAGAATTGTTATTTAATATAGGTACTATTTATTCACAGATGGACAGTACGAGTAAAGCAAGTTCTATATTTGAGCAAGCTTATGAGGATTCATCTGGATATTCTTCAGATTTAAGTTATAATCATGGAAATACTCTTTATAGATCTCAACGGCTAGAAGAAAGCTTAAAAGCTTTTAGAGAAGCACTTCTTATCAATCCTGAAAATTTAGATGCACGAAAAAATTATGAATTCGTAAAAAGTGAGATTAAAAAGAATAAAAGCATGCAAAAAAAGAAGGATGAAAGTAAAAAATCAGACGAAGAAGAAAACAATAATAATAAGGAAAAAGAAAAAGATAGAGATAAAAAAGATGATAGCAAGAATGATGAATCCAGTAATCAAGAAGATAGAAATGATTCAAAGAATAATGATGAAGGACCAACTGATAATCAAAATTCTAAATCTCCAGATCAGCAAAATGAACAAAATCGTGAGATTCAATCAAAGCAAACTGCTGAAAACATACTTAATGCAATTAAAGAGAATGAAAAAGTGAATAAAAAGAGAAAACAAACTAACTATAGTAATGAATCAGGAAAAGACTGGTGATAAGATATTTACTAGCTATTATAATTTTCACTACCTCTTTAATTTCTCAAGATATTGAGACATTTGTAGTAAATAAAAATATCGATATAGATCAGTCATTTAATTTTACAATTAAAATTAAAGATATTGATACAGATCCAGAAGTAGACATCTCCCCAATACTTGATAATTTTTCAGTTATTATGGGACCTAATATAGGAAGTGAGTATAAATTTATTAATGGAAAAAAAAGTACTTCAAGATCTATATCTTGGACAATTATTGCTAAGAAGTCTGGAGAATTAAAAATTCCAAGGCTTAAGGTGATATTGGATGATAAGAAATATTTTACTGAAGAATTAATAATGAATGTTTCAAAAAAGGCAACAGATACACTTGCTACTGATATGTTCTTAAAAATAGAAGTCAGTGATCTAGATGTTAGAATAGGAGAGCAAGTTATTATTACATATACTTTTTTTACAAGGATTGCATCAAAAGTATTGTCGACAGAATTTCCAAAATACAAAGATTTTTGGGTTGAAAAATTGTTTGATCCAGCAGGAAAGCAAATCAAACCAGAGGCATGGAATGACATAGAAATTAATGGATATAAATATAAATCTATTAAAATTTATGAAGTTGCATTGTTCCCACTATCAGAAGGAAAGTTTGATTTGAACTCAATGATTATGAAGATTGAAACTAAAGAGAAAGATCCTGGAATAAGAAGATTGTTTTGGGATGATCCATTTTTTGATACTTTTTCTCAAAGAACTAAAGCAAGAATTTTAGTTTCTGAGCAAAAAACAATTAATGTATCAAAGCTAACTGATGAACCTGAGGATTTTACTGGAGCTGTAGGTAATTTTAATATTTCATCATCAGTTTCTTCTAATGTTATTGAAAATGGTACACCAATTACTTTTTATTTAGAACTAGCTGGAGAAGGAAATCTAAGTAACATTGGAAGGCCTATTTTAGGGTTTCCAGACGATTTTGATGTATTTGATGGAGAAATATTAATCGAAAGGAATATAGCTGACTCAGTATCAGGAACAATTACTTGGGAATATAATTTAATACCAAGAAAGCAAGGAAGTTATATCATCGGTGCAATTTCTATTCCATATTTTGACACTATTAAAGAAAGCTGGGATATTGCAAAATCAGATCCAATTAAATTAAATGTTACAAAAAATAATTATGTTGATAATAATTTTAAAGATAATCAGCTAATTGATAGTAAAGATATTAGATATATAAAACTAAGCGATACTGAATGGAAAACTAAAAATTCAAGTAACATAAACAGTCTTTCATTCTTTATAATCATTACGTCTGTATTTGTCTTTCTAGCTCCTTTATTTATAAGTCCATTAAATAATTTTTTTCAAGAGCAATCTTTAGTATTTAAAAATAAATCAGCTTTATTAAATGCACTTAAGTTGATGAAGTCTTCAGATAGTCTATATATTGATTGTCCAAAAGCAATTATGCTTTACTGTAAAGATAAAAACTTAATTGATACAATTAATTTAGATTCTCTTTCCTTTATAGAAAAAATTAAAGGAAAAGTTAAATCAAAAGATCTTATTGTTGTAGAAAGTATACTTAGTGAATGTAGTCAATATAATTATGCAGATATATCAACAAAAAACAGTATGAAAATTCAACAAAAAACAATAAAAATTCTTAATAAAATTAACAGCTATGTTTAGGATTCTTAATATACTTTTATTAACAATTGGGGTTGCTTATTCTCAAAGTTCAGATCAACTATTCAGTGAAGCAAATAAACATTATAATAATAATCAATTTGATGATGCAATTGCAGTTTATGAAAGTATTCTAGATCAAGGATTATATAGCACAGATTTATACTATAATTTAGGAAATACTTACTTTAGGTTGGGTGATTTTGCGAATGCTAGATGGTCATATGAGATGGGACTTATAAATGATCCTAGAAATAAAGATATCACTTATAATCTTGTTTTAACAAAGCAAAAAATACCAAACACTTTAGAAATTCCAGACTCACAAATTTTAAATATGATTAATAATTTTTTAGCAAGCTTTACATATGAGGAATTTATTTTTTTTAGTTCATTAATGCTTTTATTCTTCTCCTTATCTTTTACTCTACATAGAATTATTATGTCTAGCTTTTCAGCTCGTTTGTATTATTTCTTTATGCTGCTATTTTTTTTAGGAACATCATGCTCAGTAATTAAATTTTTATGGGAAAAAAATAATAGTTTTGGTGTTATTCTTAATGATGAAACTCAGCTTTATTCAGCTCCATTTTTAAATGATGATATTAATATTTCTGTATTCTTTTCAGGTAATAAAGTAAAAATTGAGCAAACAACTGACAAATGGTTAGAAATATCTTCCATGGATGGAAGAAAAGGTTGGATTAGACTCGAAGATATAAGAACTTTAGAGTAATATGAGACTCTTAACAATATTGCTAATTACCAGCACTGTTTACGCTCAAAGCGATTTTATTCTTCCAAGTGACTTTGTAGATAATCCACCTAATCTGCCTAATATTGTTTTACCTTCTTTTGAAGACAGTATCGACTCTGAGGCATCTTCAGATACTAATCTTATTAATTCTGTTAAAGGCTATAGAATACAGGTGGCAATATCACAAGATGAAAAAGATTTAATAGATATCAAAGAAAAGCTTAAAGTTATTGTAGAAGAAAAGATATATATCAAGTTTGAATTACCAAACTATAAACTCAGAATCGGAAATTTTGATAGTAGAAAAAAGGCAGAAGCATATCGTAATAAAGTAATTCAACTTGGATATAGATCTGCATGGGTAGTTCCAACTTTAATTGAATTGGATTATTAATGTCCGGTCATAGTAAATGGTCAACAATTAAGAGAAAAAAAGGAGTACTTGATCAGAAAAGAGGAAAGCTTTTCTCTTCTATTGGCCGAGAAATAACTATATCTGCAAGACTTTTTGGTGGAGACTTAGATTCAAATGCAAGATTACGCCAAGCTGTTAAAAAAGCAAAATCTATAAATATGCCAGGCACTAATATTGATAAAGCTATTAAAAAAGGTACTGGAAACCTTGATAATGTTATTTATGAAGAAGCTTCTTATGAAGGATATGGACCAAATGGTATAGCAGTATTTATTGAAACTATTACAGATAATAAAAATAGAACTGTTGGAGAGATTAGACATGTCCTTTCAAAAGCTAGTGGATCACTTGGGCAATCAGGTAGTGTTGCATGGAATTTTAATAGAATGGGTATCATTCTGATTGAAGAATCAGCTATAGATGAGGACAAGATATTTAATATATCTATTGAGAATGATGCAAAAGATTTCAAGCTTGAAGATGGGTATTTTAAATTATTTTTTGATCATAATGTCCTTTACCAAAAAATTGAACTTATTGAAAAAATTCCAGTAGAAGTTGATTCATCATTGATTGCATATATACCAAAGGATTTTATAAAAGTTTCAGAAACAGATGGAGAGAAGGTTGAAAAGCTAATCGAAATGCTAGAGGACTTAGAGGACGTACAAAATGTTTACTCAAATTATGAAATTGAGCAATCTGGATGATTATTTTAGGATTTGATCCGGGATTAACTAATACAGGATATGCAGTATTAAAGAAGGAATTAAACCAAATTTCTTTAATTGAATCAGGCTTAGTGAAACCTAAAAAAGGAAAAGCACTTTCAGCTCGATTATTTACTATTTTTTCAGAAACAAGTAAGTTAATTGAAATTTTTAGTCCTAATTTGATAGTTGTTGAAAATGTATTTTATGGTAAAAATGTACAATCTGCTATAAAATTAGGGCAAGCAAAAGCATCAATAATGCTATCAGCAGAAAAATACAATATTGATTTAGTTGATTATTCTCCTAGAGAGATTAAACAATCAATCGTTGGAAATGGATCTGCTTCTAAAGAGCAAGTTGCTTTTATGGTAAAAAAGATTTTTAAACTTAAAGACGAAGCTTTGAAAAGCACTGATGTTTCAGATGCTATTGCAGTAGCTTGGTGTGGAGCAAATAGGAAAATAAAATGATTGACTCAATTACAGGTATTATCCAAAGAAAAGAACCTACCAACCTTTTTATTGAAATTAATGGAATGGTTTTTAATATATCTATTTGTTTGAAAGACTATGAAGAGCTCCCAGATTTAAATCAAGAGATTACAATCTTAACTTATTTAAATGTTAGAGAAGATCTAATGGAGTTGTATGGATTTTTAGAATTCGAAAGAAGACGTTTGTTCACTCAATTAATAGGCGTATCAGGTATTGGGCCAAGAACTGCTATCAACTTATTATCAAATATTTCAGTTGCAAATTTTAAAGAAAATATTATTGCTGAAGATGTAAAATCTTTGAGTTTAATTCCAGGTATTGGACCTAAAACTGCAAAAAGAATTATTCTTGATATCAGAGAAAAAGTCACAAAAGATCAATCAACAACAGATGGATTAGATACTTCAAATATTAATTTCACATATGACGATATTTATACAGCACTTTCTTCTTTAGGTTATAGAAAAAATCAAATTGATAAAGCAATCAAACAACTTACTAATGAAAATAGCTTTGATGGCAATATTGAAGATGTAATTAAAAGAATATTGAATATCATAAGATGAGCGATTCCTTAAAAACAACACTATATAATCATCATGATGAGCTAGGAGCAAAGTTAGTTCCTTTTGCAGGATTTTTGATGCCACTACAATATACCGGAATTATTGATGAGCATAAGCATGTCAGATCTAAGGTAGGATTATTTGATGTAAGTCATATGGGAGAATTTATTGTAAGTGGAGACAATGCTAAAAAGTTTTTACAAAACGTAACTATTAATGATATTGAGCTTTTAAAGCCTGGAAAGGCTCAGTATAGCGCATTTTGCAATGAAAGTGGTGGTATACTTGATGATTTGTTAATTTACGATTTATCAGATCATTATATGTTAGTAGTTAATGCATCAAATATTCAAAAAAACTTTAATTGGCTTCAAAATAGACTTTTTGATAACGTAGTTCTTAAGGATGTATCAAATGATATGGGTCTTTTAGCTATACAAGGTCCTATGGCTAGAGATATCTTAAAAGATTTTTTTCCCAAAATTGAGTCATTAAAATATTACGAAACTTTAATGCCAAATTCCGACGGAACTATAGTCGCTCGAACGGGATATTCTGGTGAATTAGGTTTTGAAATATATATATCAAATGATAAAATTATTGATTTATGGAATAAATTATTGATTGCATCTGACTTTATTAGACCAGTTGGTTTAGGTTGTCGAGATTCTCTTAGGTTGGAAATGGGATATTGTTTATATGGTCACGAATTAGATGAATCAATAAATCCTATAGAAGCTGGATTATCTTGGATTACAAAATTCGATACAGGTTTTATCGGCTCTGAATCTTTGTCTAATCTAAAAATTGAAAAAAAATTAGTTCCTTTAGTTTTAAAAGATAGAGCAATTCCTCGAGCTGACTATAAAATATTTGACGATAATGATAAAGAGATTGGATTTATTTCAAGCGGAGCAATGTCTCCAAGCTTAGGATATGGTATTGCTCTAGCATATATTGACATGCCTTATGCAAAAGATTTAAATTCTTTTAAAGTAAAAATTCGTAACAATATTTTTACTATGAATAAGGCGAAGCTTCCTTTCTACAAAAATGGAACATACTTAAAATAATGGATAAAAAAAGAATACAAATTATTGGTTGGTTATTAGGTTTTTGCTGCCTTTTAACATTAGGATCAATGATTGGTTACGATCCATCTGAAGAGCCTTCTCTTGTTTCAAGTTCAATTAATAATCCTTTCAATATCGTTGGTGTTTATGTTGGTTATTACTTTGTTAAATTAGGTTTTGGATACGCTGCTTATTTGATACCAATTATCGGGCTCACTATATCTTTTTACTTAATTTCAAATTATAGTTTTTTGATTTCAAGACTTATTAGTTATCAATTGGCGTTTCTTTTTCTTTCTGCCATTACCTTAGGTTTAGTTCAAAACTATAATTCATTTCCTTCTCAAATTATTTATGAATATTCAGGATTGCTAGGTGGATTAACTCTAAGTTTATTATACGATTGGGTTGGTTTAATTGGTACTGCTAGTTTTATAAGTGTGCTATGGATATTGCTTTTTACAGGATTTTTTAACATAGATCTTTACAAGGTATTTCAATCTGCGATATCTTTAATTCAATCTAATATTGCCTCATTAATGAAAATTAATTTAAGTGCTTACTTTAAAAATGAAGATAATAAACCTAAAAAAGAAGTTAAGAAGATAATTGATGATGAATCCTTTCTTGAAGATGTAATTAAAGAAGAACCAAAGGATGATATTACCATTAAAAAATCCGAAGAAATAATTCAAGAAGAGGACTTAACTGATAAAGAAATGTATACATCTGAAAGTAATAAAGATATCGAATCTGATCTCTCTATTGAAAAAGAAGTTGTTGAAAAAGAGGTAGATATTGATGAAAAAAGGTCAAGCTCTATTATAAGAAAAGATTGGAAGTTTCCATCTACAGATTTATTAGAATATATATCTGATGATTCTGAAGAATTAAGTACGGATTATTTAAAAGATAGAGCAGAATTTCTTCGCAACTCAATATCAACATTTGGAGTTCAAGGTCAAACTGGATCAATTAAGACCGGCCCAATTATTACCTTATTTGAGATTGAGCCAGCTGAAGGAGTGAGAGTAAATAAATTTGTCCAGCTTTCAGATGATATTGCAAGAGTTATGGAAGCAGATAGAGTAAGAGTGCTAGCTCCTATACCTGGAACATCCCTTGTTGGTGTTGAAATTCCAAACGACAACCCTCAAACTATTTATTTAAAGTCAGTTATAAATTCTGAAAAATATTTGAAATCTAAAGCAAAGTTAAAACTAGCTATTGGAAAAGGCATACTTGGAGATATTGCTATTCTTGATTTAGTAGAAATGCCTCATCTTTTAATTGCTGGAACAACTGGTTCTGGAAAATCTGTATCATTAAATACTATTATTGTTAGTCTTTTATATCAACTAAAACCAGATGAAGTAAAATTTGTTATTATTGATCCTAAAAAAGTAGAGATGTCTTTATACAAAGGTCTTGAAGATCATTACCTACTAAAATTTGATGGAATAGATGAGTCGATTATTACTAAAAAAGATAATGCAATCCTAGCATTAAGATCACTAGAAAAAGAGATGGATGCTAGATATGACCTTCTTGCTGAGGCCGGAAAAAGAAATATTTCTGAGTATAACGGTATGATGAAAAAATCTAAAAAAGATTTAATGCCATATATTGTATTGATGGTTGATGAATTAGCCGATTTAATGATGTACAGTCCGAGAGACGTGGAAGCACCTATAGCTAGGTTAGCTCAACTAGCGAGAGCTGTTGGTATTCATTTAGTTATTGCAACTCAGAGACCTTCTGTTGATGTAATTACTGGCGTTATTAAAGCAAACTTTCCTGCTAGAATAGCATTTCAAGTTGCTACAAAGATTGACTCTAGAACAATTTTAGATGTAAATGGAGCTGATAAATTAATAGGAAAAGGAGATATGCTTTATGTCAAGCCAGGGTCATCATCTCCTGTTAGAATGCATGGGGCTTTTGTTACCTTAAAAGAGATCGAAGATTTAGTAGAATATATATCAAAACAACCAAAGCCAAGTGAAATCATACTTGAAACTGTTAGGGATAATACAAGCTCTTTGGGTGGAAATGAAAATGGCATTGAAGATGAACTTCTTGAGCAAGCAATTGAAATTGTAGTTATGAGTAAACAAGGGTCTATATCACTTTTACAGAGAAGATTGTCTGTCGGATATTCTAGGGCTGCTAGACTTATAGATGAAATGGAAAGGTTAAAAATTGTAGGATCTTTTACTGGTAGTAAAGCACGTGAAGTTCTTGTTGATGAATCTTATCTAGAGACTATCAAAGATGATCAAGCTGTATAGTTTAATTTTATTATTTAGCATATCATTTACTCAAAATTTAATTGAAGATGATATCACTTCTTTCATTGAAAGTCTTGATGATAAAACTTTGAGATTGACTATCCAAAAAGATAATATTGATAGCTACGCAACTCTTTCAATATTAAATGAAAAAATCTACTTTGATTCATTGAGTGAAGATGGAACAATTGCTATTATAGATAGTGTAAGTATCACAACGTATGACTTTAATGATGAGATTATAATTATGGAAACCGTAGATAATACTTTTTTAGATATTTTTAATAGAAATAATTTATCAAAATACAGTGTAGTAAAAAAAAATATTGAATATAGGATAGGTATTGTTGACTATAAATTTAAATCACTACTCACATCCGTTGAATTTGATATGAGTTCAAAAGAAATTATATCAATTGAGGTGCAAGATAATGATATGACTTTGTTTAAAGCTCGTATAGATAGTATTTCAACATTTTATTCATATATTGACGGAATAAACTTTGATTCTTGGAAGGTATTAGATTGGAGAGAAAATGAGTAAGCAATTTGATGCAATATTTTTAGATAGAGATGGAACAATCAGTCACGATCCTTACGGTTATATAAATAGTCTTTCTGATTATCACTTCTTTGATTATGCATTTGAAGCATTAGAAATATTTAGCAAACATACTGACAAGTTTATCATTGTTACCAATCAATCAGGCTTAGCTTCAGGTAAAATTGATATTGAAAATTTAGAAGAAATAAATAGCTTTATTTACAAAGAATTTGAAAAGAGAAATCTACCTTTAAAGAAGATATATTTCTCTGAGAATTACGATGAAGGTTATGATTCTATGAGAAAACCGGGCATTGGAATGTTTGTAAAAGCAAAAGAAGATTTTAATATTAATCTATCAAAAAGTTTAATGATCGGAGATTCTATTGTAGATATGCAAGTAGGAGACAGGCTTGATATGAAAACAATATTTTTATTGACCGGAATGGGAAAAGACTATCTTGATGAAGTGAAGTCAACATGTAAGGCGGATTTGATATCAAATAATTTACTAGAAGCTTCAAAGGAGATAGCATTAATATAGGTATTATTTATGGAGGAGATTCTTCTGAAGCTGAAGTATCTATAAATTCTGGTAAAGCAATTATTAATGCTTGTAAAAAACTCGAACACAAAATTTCCGAATTTCATTTATCTACTAATAATATTGATAGTATTCTTGCTGATCTAGCGAAAGTAGATTTTGTATTTTTAGCATTGCATGGAGTTTTTGGAGAAGATGGTTCTATACAATCCATTTTAGATAAAAATAATATTATATATAATGGTTCAATGTCAAATTCTTCTAAAAATTGCTTTGACAAAAGTTTTACAAAAAAAACTGCTAAGGATAGTAATATCTTAACTCCTAATTTTACTACTATCAGTAAGAAAAATTTTAGTAACTATAATTATAATTTTAGAAAATCTGTCGTTAAGCCAAATAAACAGGGTAGTTCGGTTGGTTTTTCAATTATTGATGATAAAAATAAAATTTCATATGCATTAGATTTTGCTCTTGAACACGATACTCATGCAATCATAGAAGAGTATATAGAGGGGCGTGAAATTACAGTTTCAATTCTAGGAAATAATGCACTTCCTATAATAGAAATTAAACCCAATCATGGTATATATGACTATAAGGCAAAATATACTAAAGGAGCGTCTAATTATATATGTCCTGCTGATATATCTGAATCAAAGTCAGATGAGATTAAAGATATTGCTCTAAAAATTCATCGATTATTGAATTGTAAGGTATATTCAAGGGTAGATTTTAGATTAGATAACAATGACAAATGCTGGTTATTAGAGATAAATACATTACCAGGGATGACAGAAACAAGCTTATTTCCAATGGCAGCAAAAGCTGCTGGATTATCTTTTGAAGATTTAATTAATAAAATCATTAAATTATCTTTAGAAAAATGAACTTAAAACTTTATAACTCGCTTTCAAGTAAAAAAGAAACTTTTAAACCTCTGTCAAATAAAAAAGTTAAAACATATGGTTGTGGTCCTACAGTTTATAATGATCCTCATATTGGAAATTTTAGAACATTTGTATTTTATGATTTACTAAATAGAGTTCTTAAAATGAATGGTTATAATACAGTAACAGCTGTAAATATCACTGATATTGATGACAAAATAATTGATCGAGTCAATCAAGAAAATTCTTCTTTAAAAGAAATAACTTCAAAATATGAATTGTCATTCCAGGAAATATCACAATCATTGAAAATTTTACCTAATAATCATAACCCTAGAGCAACTGAATATGTTGATGAAATGATTGAATTCATACAGACTTTAATTGAAAAAAAATATGCATATGAAATTGATGGAAATGTTTTTTTCGACATAGAAAGCTATCCCAAATATGGAAAATTTGTAAATATTGATGACCAATTACAAATAGAAGACAACGAATTATCAAAGAAAAACGTAAATGATTTTACATTATGGAAAGCAAAAAAAGATTCAGATGGTGATATTTTTTGGGATAGTCAATGGGGAAAGGGAAGGCCTGGATGGCATACTGAGTGTGCTGTTATGATAAAAACTCTTTTTAAAGGTCAATTAGACATACATTGTGGAGGTATAGATTTAAAGTTTCCGCACCATGAAAATGAAAGTGCGCAAATTGAAGCAATTCAAGGCCACAATCTTTCAAACTATTGGCTGCATGCTGAGCATTTAAATATGGATGACGAAAAAATGAGCAAATCTCTTGGAAATTTTGTAGATGTTAATTCCTTAATTAAAAAACATGGATCAAATGTCGTAAGACTTTTTCTCTTATCAGCTCATTACAGAACAAAAGTATCATTTAGTTATAAAAAATTAGATGAATGTAAAAAAATGATTGAGAAAATTGAAAGATTTGCACAAAATTTTGATTTAAATAATATTGAAAATATTGAATTAAAATTTTCAAGCCATCATCATAGTTTTATTAACTCTTTAAATGATGATTTAAATACTGCTGAAGCTATCGGAATTTTTTTTAGTTTTATATCAGAAATAAATAAAAAAATTGCTAATAATTCGTTAAATGATTTAGATAAAGAAAAAACTCTAATATTTTTAAAATTATTTAATTCAGTTTTTGATGTAATTGATTATGATAATTTAGAATTAAAAGAAATACCAGCAGAAGTGCAAGATTTAGTCGAATCCCGTCAAGAATCTAGAAAAAAACTTGATTGGAAAATGTCGGATATATTGCGTGATAAAATTGAGTCTTTAGGTTGGCATGTTGAAGATACTGCTGATGGACAAAAGCTCATTCAAAAGAAATAATTTGTTTTCCTCCTAATTCTTCTTATATTTCGTGGCTTTTACCTACGCGTGCGTGTATAGGTATATACAAAAGTACATTGCCGGTGTAGCTCAGTTGGTAGAGCAAGTGATTTGTAATCACTAGGTCGGGGGTTCAAGTCCTCTCGCCGGCTCAGTTTTTTTGGGTAAGAGTAAGATATTTGAAAATTTTTGTCCTACTATCAGGTAGTATTGAGTATTAGGATTTCGGGCAAATGGCCGAGTGGTTAAAGGCAGCAGACTGTAAATCTGCCGACGTAAGTCTACGGAGGTTCGAATCCTTCTTTGCCCACAGGTTTTGCGAGTGTAGCTCAGCTGGTAGAGCATCAGCCTTCCAAGCTGAGGGTCGCGCGTTCGAATCGCGTCACTCGCTCAAGATTTATTGCCTGCGTAGCTCAGTAGGTAGAGCACTTCGTTGGTAACGAAGAGGTCACCGGTTCAATCCCGGTCGTAGGCTCAAAAAAAAGAAGATTTTAATTTTGATTAAAAAAAAGAGGAGAGTAAAAAATGGCTAAAGAAGTATTTGAAAGAAATAAGCCTCACTGTAATATTGGTACTATTGGTCACGTTGATCATGGTAAAACAACGTTAACAGCAGCTATTACACAAACCCAAGCTGATTTAGGGTTAGCTGAACAACGTGATTTTGACACTATTGATAATGCACCTGAGGAAAAAGAAAGAGGTATTACAATTCAAACAGCTCACGTTGAGTATGAGACTGCTAATCGTCACTATGCCCACGTTGACTGTCCTGGTCACGCCGACTATATTAAAAATATGATTACTGGTGCTGCGCAGATGGATGGTGGTATCCTTGTGGTTAGTGCTGCAGATGGTCCTATGCCTCAAACTCGTGAACACGTGCTTTTAGCTCGTCAGGTAAATGTTCCTAGTCTAGTTGTTTTTATGAACAAAGTAGATCAGGTAGATGATGAAGAGCTTTTAGAGTTAGTAGAAATGGAACTTAGAGATCTATTGAGTGAATACAAATTTGATGGAGATAATACTCCAATTATCAAGGGAAGTGCTTTGAAAGCGCTTGAAAATCGTGGTGATGCAGAAGCAACAAAATGTATTACTGAATTGATGGACGCTTGTGATAGTTTTATTCCTCAGCCAGAAAGAGCACTTGATAAGCCGTTCTTGATGCCTGTTGAAGATGTATTTAGTATTACAGGTAGAGGAACTGTTGGAACTGGAAGAATTGAATCAGGTAAGATCAAAGTCGGTGACGAAGTTGAACTTATTGGTATGGGTTCTGACATGACTACTACAATTACAGGAGTAGAAATGTTCCAAAAAACACTCAATGAAGGAGAAGCAGGAGATAATGCTGGTCTTTTAATGAGAGGTATTGAAAAAGATGATTTAAAAAGAGGTATGGTTGCAGCTGCCAAAGGTTCAATCACTCCTCACACCAAGTTCAAAGCAAATGTATATGTTTTGAAAAAAGAAGAAGGCGGAAGACATACTCCATTCTTTAATAACTATAGACCTCAGTTCTATTTTAGAACAACAGATGTAACTGGAGTAGTTACATTGCCAGAGGGTACTGAAATGGTTATGCCTGGAGATAATGTTGAGATGTCAGTTGAACTAATTACACCGATTGCTATGAATCAAGAGCTAAGGTTTGCTATTAGAGAGGGTGGACATACAGTAGGGGCTGGCGTCGTTACTGCTATTGAAAGCTAAAATATGGCAGGCAATAGTAAAAGAGCAATTGTAAGACTTGAGAGTTCTGCAGGGACAGGATACCGTTATACTGTTACTAAAAATAAGAGTAAACATCCTGATAAACTTGAATATAAAAAGTTTGACCCTGTAGCTCGCAAGCATGTTCTTTTTAAAGAAATAAAATAAAATAGCAAATAGGTGAGTAGCTCAATTGGTAGAGCATCGGTCTCCAAAACCGGGGGTTGCGGGTTCAATTCCTGCCTCACCTGCAAAAAGGGAAAAGTATGTTGAAAGCGGTAAAAGATTTTTTAAATCAAGTATACCTAGAAATGAATAAAGTTTCTTGGCCAAGCTACTCTGAATTAAGAGGATCAACCTATCTTATTATTATTTTTTTCTTAATGTTTGCATTGTTTTTATTTGGAGTTGATTGGGTAATTCAAAAATTAGTGAGAACAGTATTATGAATTGGTATAGTTTAAGAGTCATGTCAGGCAAAGAGGAAAAAATTAAAAATAATATTTTCCGCGAACTTGAATATGAAAAAGATATAGCAGAAAATGTTGAAGATATTTTGATACCAACTGAAAATGTTGTAGATATTAAAAATGGAAAAAAACAGGTAAAGAAAAAAGTATTTTTTCCGGGATACATTTTGATGAAAATGGAAATGAATAACGAAACAAAATTTTTTATAGAAGGCATTGATGGTGTAATGAGCTTTGTTGGACCTAAAGGTAGTCCTCAGTCCTTAAATGATGCTGAAATCAAAAGAATTATAGGTTCTTTTGATGCAGACGATGATTCAGTTGAAGTAATGGAAGAAATACCATTCAAAGTTGGAGATTCTGTCAAAGTAATTGATGGACCATTCAAAGACTTTAATGGTCTTATTCAAGAGATTAACGATAAAAATAGAATTAAAGTAAATGTCAATATTTTTGGTCGTCCAACACCAATTGAATTAAGCTTTAATCAAATACTAATAGAGAATTAAAAATGGCAGAAAAAGAAAAAACAGGACTTATTAAATTACAAATTGCAGCTGGACAAGCAAATCCCGCACCACCAGTTGGACCTGCTTTAGGTCAGCATGGTGTCAATATTATGGATTTTTGTAATGCTTTTAATGAGAAGACAAAAGAATTACAAGGAATGTTAACTCCTGTAATTATAACAGTCTATAAAGATAGATCTTTTACTTTTGAAACAAAATCTCCACCCGCATCTACTTTGATTATGAAAGAATTAAATATGAAAAAAGGTTCTCAAGAGCCTAATAAAGATAAAGTAGGATCTATATCAATGGCTCAGTGTAAAAAAATTGCTGAAATGAAAATGAAGGATTTGAATGCTCACACATTAGACCATGCAGCTGAAATGATAGCTGGTACTGCTGTAAGTATGGGAATTGAGGTAGATAGATGAAAAATACGAAGTTTGCAAAATCAGTTTCAGAAAAATTAGATACTTCCAAGTCATATGGTATCGATGAGGCAATGTCCCTATTAATGGAACTTAAAAGACCTTCTTTTGCCGAGTCTGTAGATGTAGCATTTAATTTAGGCGTTGATCCTAGACATGCTGAGGAAAATATCAGATTGAGTTTAATTTTACCTCATGGTATTGGACGAAATGTTTCAGTTTTAGCAATAGTAAATTCGGAAAAAGAAGCAGAAGCGAAAGAAGCTGGAGCAGATTTTGTAGGTAACGAAGAATTTTTAGAAAAAATTAAATCAGGATGGACAGATGTTGATAAGATAGTAGTTACTCCTGACCTAATGGCACAGTTAGGTAAGCTTGGTAAGGTGCTAGGTCCTAAAGGGTTAATGCCTAATCCCAAATCAGGTACAGTTACAAATGATGTAGCTAAAGCAATTAAAGAATTAAAAGCAGGTAAATTAGATGCTAGGGTTGAGAAAAATGGAATTTTACAGTCCTCAATCGGAAAAACATCTTTTTCCGAGCAAGAGCTGAAAGATAATTTTGAAACTCTTCGTTCTGCATTAATGTCTGCAAAACCAAATTCTTTTAAGGGTAAATATTTAAATTCAATTAGTATTTCCTCGACATTAGGTCCAGGTATTAAGATAGGAACTGAATAATTATGCCAAGTACAAAAAATATAAATGCAGTTAAATCGTTGAGCGATAAACTTGAAAAAGCTAAGGCAGTATATTTTACTGACTATTTAGGTTTAGATGTTGTTAGCATCACTCAGCTAAGAAAAGAATTTGTGATGAAAGATGTTGAATTCACAATAGCAAAAAATACTTTAATTAAGCTAGCCGCTAAAGAGGCTGGAATGTCAGGAATTGATGATTTCTTAAAAGGACCAACAGCAATGGCCGTTAGTTATGAAGATCCAACTAATCCAGCACAAGTAATTAAAGATTTTTTAAAAGATTTTGATAAGCCTTCAGTGAAAGGTATGATTTTAGATGGAGAAGTATTCGATGCAAATGAGTTTGAAAGAATAGCTAATCTTCCATCAAAAGATCAACTTTTATCTAAGTTGGTTGGAATGTTAAATTCCCCAATGGCAAAACTGAGCAGCACTTTAGGGAGTCCTGTTTCTGGCTTATTAGGAGCACTTGAACAATTAAACTCAAAGAAAGAAGGGTAGTTAAAATGAGTATCAAAAGAGAAGATGTTTTAAAATATCTTGAAGAAGCAAATATGATAGAAGTATCTGAGCTGGTCAAAGATATTGAAGAGAAATTTGGCGTAACAGCAGCTGTACCTGTTGCCGCAGCCGCAGGAGCTGCCGGTGGAGATGCTGCTGGCGATGCCGCTGAAAAAAGCGATTTTAATGTAGTTTTAACAGCTGCAGGTCAATCTAAAATTGCTGTTATTAAAGTTGTTAGAGAGATAACTAGTTTAGGACTTAAGGAAGCTAAAGAGTTGGTTGATTCTGCTCCTAAAGCTGTGAAAGAAGGCGTTGCTAAAGATGAGGCAGAGGGTTTGAAGTCTCAACTTGAGGAAGCCGGAGCTTCAGTAGAATTACAATAATATAAAAATATATATTAATTAACCAATTTTTTGGAGGAATAGCTATCTTGAATTTAGATAAGTTGAATAACAGACATAATTTTGAAAAAATAAAAACAGCCGTAGAGCTACCAGATCTTCTCGATTTACAGGTAGGTTCTTTTCATGACTTTTTACAGGAAGGTGTTAAACCGAAAGACAGATTAATGTTTGGTTTACATGAAGCATTTGCTTCAATCTTTCCGTTACAGGATAATCATGAAAATTATATACTTGAATATAAAAGCTATACGATTGGAAAACCTAGGTATACCCCTAGAGAGTGTTCAGATCGTGGTATCACTTACAATGTACCACTAAGTGTAAAATTACGTCTTAAGATTACTGACGAAAAAGATAAGAAAAAATTTGCTCAGGTAATAGACCAGGATGTTTATTTTGGTAATATGCCATATATGACAGACAAAGGAACTTTTATCATTAATGGAGCAGAGAGAACTGTTGTTACGCAATTACAAAGATCTCCTGGTGCCTTCTTTGATCAAAAATTTCATCCAAACGGTGCAAAACTATACAATGCTAGAATTATTCCAATAAGAGGTTCATGGATTGACTTCACAACAGATATCAATGATATATTATTTACTATTATTGATAGAAAAAGAAAGTTTCCAGCAACTCTTTTATTAAGATCCCTTGGTTTTAGTACTGACGAAGATATTTATAATGCATTTGATTTAGTGCTTGATATAGATCCTTCTAAAATAAAAACAGACAACCTAACCGACTATATTACTGTAGAAGATACAATAGATATGGAAACTGGTGAATTAGTAGTTGAAGCTGGAAGAGAACTAAATGAAACAATTGTAAGTGCTTTAAAAAATAATAAAACCAAAACAATTAAACTCGTTGATGTGAGAAATAACATTGATAGTATGATGTTAAACAATACTATTAAAAAAGATCCTACAAAATCTACTGAAGAAGCACTATTAAAAGTATACTATCTCTTGAGAGGTAGTGATGCACCTAGCCCTGAATCTGCTCAAAAATTTATTGACAGAATGTTCTTTTCTCCTAAAAAATATGATTTAGGACAAGTAGGGAGATATCGTTTAGATAAACAGTTCAATTTGGACAATAAAGGCAAAGATTCTGTATTAACACATGATGATTTTCTTATTACCATTAAGTATTTGATATTAATGAGAAAAGGGTTGAAGTCACCAGATGATATTGACCATCTAGGAAATAGAAGAGTTAGAACTGTTGGAGAACAACTTAAAGTACAATTTAACTCTGCTTTAGCTAGAATGGTTCGAACAGTTTATGAAAGAATGAATCTTAGAGAGTCAGAAACAATTACTCCTCAAGATTTGATTAATTCTAGATTGGTTACTACTGTAATTAACACTTTTTTTGGAACTAGTCAATTATCTCAGTTTGGAGATCAAACAAATCCTTTAGCTGAAATTACTCATAAAAGAAGAATTTCTTCTCTAGGACCAGGAGGTCTTTCAAGAGAAAGAGCTGGTTTTGAAGTTCGAGATGTTCACTATACTCACTATGGTAGATTGTGTCCAATTGAAACTCCTGAGGGTCCGAATATAGGTTTGATATCATCACTTGCTTTGATGGCTAAAATTAATAGACATGGATTCATTGAAGCTCCTTACAGAGTTGTAGATAATCAGGTTGTAAAAGAAGAATTTAAGTACCTTTCAGCTGATGATGAAGATAGAACAAATATTGCCCAATCGGGATTAAGTACTGACAGTAAAAATAAAATAAATGATCCTAAAGTTCGAGTTAGGTCTAAAGGTGATTTCCCGATTGTTGATCCAGATAGTGTTCATTTCACAGATATTGTGCCAAATCAAATTTTAAGTGTTGCAGCGGCTCTTATTCCTTTTGTTGAGCATGATGATGCTAATAGGGCATTGATGGGTTCAAATATGCAACGTCAATCTGTGCCATTATTAAAAACAGAGTCACCAATTGTTGCGACGGGAATGGAAAGAAAAGTAGCGAGAGATTCTAAATCTGTATTACTTTCTCCTGTTTCTGGTACTGTTATGCATGTTGATTCCAATAAGGTAATAATTAAAGATAAAAATTATCCTGACAGTACTCTGTTGAAAAAAGATGCAAATCTTTGCACAGTAGACTTAATTAAATATGCTAGATCAAATCAGAACACTTGCTACAATCAAAAAGTTATTGTTAAGGCTGGAGATAAAGTTGAAAAAGGGCAAGTAATAGCTGATGGAGCTTCTACTGAAAATGGTGAATTAGCTCTTGGTAAGAATGTTTTAGTAGCATTGATGCCTTGGAATGGATACAATTTTGAGGATGCTATTGTAATCAATGAAAGACTTGTTAGAGATGACGTTTTTACATCTATTCATGTAAATGAGATTGAACTAGAAGTTAGAGATACAAAAAGAGGAGAAGAAGAGTTAACTCCAGAAATTCCTAATGTAAGCGAAGAAGCAACATCTCAATTAGACGAAGACGGTCTGATTAGAGTTGGAGCTATTGTTAATGAGGATGATATTTTAATTGGTAAAGTAACTCCTAAAGGTGAAACAGACCCTTCTCCAGAAGAAAAACTTTTAAGAGCAATTTTTGGAGAAAAAGCAGGTGACGTTAAAGATGCTTCAAAAAAGGCTGAGCCTGGTGTAAAAGGTGTAGTTATTAAGACTAATCTATATGAAAAAACATCAAAACAATCTCGCGCAGAAGTTAATGCACAAATTAAAGAGTTACAGAAAAATAAGAGAGAAGAAGAAAGAGCCTTAAGAACTACTAGAGATAATTTAATTAAGTCAGTCTTAAGCGATAAGATAACTCTAGGTATTAAAGCAAACAGAGATAGTAAGGTCCTTGTAAAGAAGGGAACGAAATTAACGTTAAAGAAATTAGATACTTTTAACTTTGAGCTATTTTCTACCAAAGAGCCATGGATTTCAGGAGAAAAAACTTGGGAAAAAATTGTTAATATCCTAAATGCCTTTAATACGACTCTTGCTGACCTTGATACAGAATTAGAATCAAGTATTTTCAAGTTAAAAGAAGGTGACCAACTTCAACCTGGTATTTTAAAATTAGCAAAAGTGTATGTTGCTAATAAAAGAAAAGTATCAATTGGAGATAAGATGGCTGGAAGGCATGGTAATAAAGGAGTAATTGCAACAATAGTTCCAGAAGAAAATATGCCTTATTTAGAAGATGGTACTCCGGTAGATATTTGTTTGAATCCTATGGGTGTTCCTTCTAGGATGAACTTGGGTCAATTATATGAAACTATGCTAGGGTGGGCAGGAAAACTACTTGATGAAAAGTATGAAACTCCCGTTTTCAATGGCGCAACACCTGATGAAGTTGCAGCAAAAATGAAAGAAGCTGGTTTGCCAAGTACTGGTAAAGTGACGTTATATGATGGCTTAACAGGAGAAAAAATTGATAATCCAGTATTAGTAGGTTACATGTATATCATGAAGTTATTCCATATGGTTGACGATAAAATGCATGCTAGATCAACTGGACCGTACTCATTAGTTACGCAACAGCCTTTAGGAGGAAAAGCACAGTTTGGAGGACAAAGATTTGGTGAGATGGAAGTATGGGCACTTCAAGCCTATGGTGCTGCTCATATTTTAAGAGAAATCTTAACAATCAAATCAGATGATATTGAAGGTAGATCAAAAGTCTACAGTGCGCTTGTAAAGGGAGAAGATTTACCTGATCCAACGACACCAGAAGCTTTCAATGTATTCATGAAAGAAATTCAAGGTCTTGGATTGGACATAACTTTAGATTAAAGGAAAAAAAATAAATGTATAAAGCAAATAATAGCATTTCACTTAAACTGGCTTCACCTGAAAAGATTCTTGAAGGATCTTTTGGGGAAGTACTAAAGCCTGAAACAATTAACTACCGCTCTTACAAACCGGAAAAAGATGGTTTATTCTGCGAGAAAATCTTTGGACCTGTAAAAGATTTTGAATGTCATTGTGGTAAATATAAAGGTATTAGATATAGAGGCATTATCTGTGATAGATGTGGCGTAGAGGTTACTACTAAGAAAGTTCGTAGAAATAGAATGGGTCATATTACTTTGGCTGTTCCAGTAGTACATATTTGGTTTCTTAAATCTATACCAAGTAAGCTTAGTTATATATTAGGTAAAAGTGCTAAGCAATTAGAGAGTGTAATTTATTATGAAAATTATTTAGTTATCAATCCTGGTAAAAGCGATTACAAAAGATTTGATTTAATAGATGAAGAAGAGTACTTAAAGTTAGAATCAGAATTTGGTTATGAAGCCTCTTCACAAGAGGAAAGAGAAGAAGAATCACATTTCTATGCAGCAATGGGCGGAGAAGCCATTAAAGATGGATTAGCTGAAATGGATTTATTAGAACTTAAGAATGAACTAGAATTAATAAGTACTACAACAAATTCAAAACAGAAGAAAGAAGACGCCTTAAAAAGATTAAAGGTAGTAAAAGATTTTGCTAGAGATAGAAATAATAAACCTGAATGGATGATTGTTTCAATTCTTCCTGTTATGCCACCTGAGCTAAGACCTTTAGTTCCGCTTGAGGGTGGAAGATTTGCTGCTAGTGATTTAAATGATCTTTATCGCAGAATTATTATTAGAAATAATCGTTTAAAACAGTTAATGGATATTCAAGCACCTGAAGTAATCTTAAGAAATGAAAAAAGAATGCTCCAAGAATCTGTTGATGCACTTTTTGATAATACAAAAAGAAAAACTGCAATTAGAAGTGGTTCTAAAAGACCTCTAAAGTCAATATCAGATATGTTAAGAGGTAAGCAAGGTAGATTTAGACAAAATCTTCTTGGTAAGAGAGTTGACTATTCTGGTAGATCGGTTATTGTTGTTGGTCCTGAACTAAAAATGACTGAATGTGGTATTCCAAAGAATATGGCATTAGAGCTTTTTAAGCCTCACTTAATAAGAGAATTGATTAGAAGAGATTTAGCTGCAACACCTAGAAGTGCCAAGCTAATGATTGAAAATAAAGAGTCTTTTGTATACGAAATTTTAGAAACTGTTGTAAAAGACCACCCTGTATTATTGAACAGAGCTCCAACCCTTCATAGATTGGGTATCATAGCTTTCCAGCCAATTTTGATTGATGGTAAAGCAATTAGAGTTCATCCTCTAGTTTGTTCAGCATTTAATGCTGACTTTGATGGTGACCAAATGGCAGTTCATGTACCTCTATCTGTTCCAGCTCAATTAGAAGCTAGAATACTAATGATGGCTAGTCAGAATGTATTACATCCTGCTAGTGGAAAACCAATTACGTTGCCCTCACAAGACATGATTCTTGGTTGTTACTATTTAACTAGAGAAAGATCTGGTCAAAAAGGTGAAGGTAAAATGTTTGGATCTATAGATGAAGTGAAAATGGCATATGACAATGATAAAGTAGGACTTCATGCTATTGTGAATGTTAGACATAATGGTGAATGGCACAAAAATACAACCGCAGGCCGTGCTATTTTTAACTCTATTGTTCCAGATGAGTTAGGTTATTATGATGAAATGATTTCAAAGAAAAGGTTAAGTTTTATTATTGGTGAATCTTTCGTAAAAGCTGGTAATGACAAAACTGTTAAACTTTTAGATGACCTTAAGGATATTGGGTTCAAAACAGCTACTAAAAGTGGAATATCAATTTCTATTAGCGATATTCTTATTCCAGATGAAAAGCATGATATAATAGGTGGCGCAGAAAAAGAAGTAGAGAAGATTCAAGGCAGATTTAATCGACACATCTTAACAGAAGGTGAAAGATATAATAAGGTTATTGATGTTTGGACAAAAGCAACAAGCGATATAGCTGCTGAAATGATGAAGGGTTTAAAGTCTGATGAAGAAGGATTTAATTCTGTATACATGATGGCAGATTCTGGCGCTAGAGGTAGTGGTGACCAAATAAAGCAGTTGGCTGGTATGAGAGGTTTAATGGCAAAACCAAGAAAATCTATGATTGGTGGTGGAGAAATTATTGAAAGTCCAATTCAGTCAAACTTTAAAGAAGGTTTATCTGTAATGGAGTACTTCATATCTACTCACGGAGCAAGAAAAGGTTTAGCTGATACAGCTCTTAAAACAGCAGATGCTGGATATTTAACAAGAAGATTGGTTGATGTTGCACAAGATGTTGTGATTTCAGAATTTGATTGTGGTACAATCAATGGAATTACAGTTTCAGATTTAAAAGAAGGAGAAGAGGTAGTTGAATCCTTATCTGAAAGAATTCTTGGAAGAACGTCATCTGAAAAAATTGTTGTAGATGGTAAAACAGTTATTAAAGCAGGTGAAATTTTTGATGAAGAAAAAGCCGATCTTGTTGTAAATAATAATTTTACAACTGTTAAAATTAGATCTATTCTTACTTGTGAGTCTAGAAGAGGTGTATGTGCAAAATGTTACGGTTGGGATTTAACAAGAAGAGAACTTGTTACAACCGGTACAGCTGTAGGTATTATTGCAGCCCAAAGTATTGGAGAGCCAGGTACTCAGCTTACATTAAGAACATTCCACATTGGAGGAACGGCAACAAGAATCGTTGAAGAATCTGATATGAAATCTAGGCATAATGGTAAGGCAAAATTCAATGAAGACTACCAATCAGCCAACAGCATTGATGAGGATGGAGAAGAAGTAGTTAGATGTTTAACAAGAAATTCAAAATTACACATCATTGACGCAAAAGATAACATACTTGAAGAGTATAATGTCCCTTATGGAGCTAACGTCAATATATCGGATGGTGCTAAAATAAAGAAAGGCCAAATTCTTTTCTCATGGGATCCCTACACAGATTTAATTTTAGCTAGACAATCTGGTGTTATCAAAATGAAAGATTTCATTGAAGGTGATACATATCAAGAAGAAGCAGTTGATGGCGGTAAAAAACAAAAAGTTGTTACTGAATCCAAAGATAGAAGGCTTAGTCCCCAAATTGAAATTTATAGTAAAGATGGCGATATTTTATCTGGTGGAACTATTCTTCCAGTAAAAGCTACTTTAGTTGTCAATGATGGACAGGATGTTACTCAAGGTCAAACCTTAGTAAAAATTCAAAAAGAGGTTGGTAAGTCTAGAGATATTACCGGTGGTCTTCCAAGGGTAGCTGAGCTATTTGAAGCAAGAAAACCTGCTAACCCTGCCGTTGTTAGTGAAATTAATGGTATAGTAGAGTTTGGTGAAATTAAACGAGGTGTAAGAAAAGTTTCAGTCACTCCTACTGCAGGAAAATCAATTGTATATAAGATTCCATATGGAAAACATGTAGTTGTTCATGAAGGAGATTTCATAACTGCTGGAACTGCATTATGTGAAGGAGCAATTTCTCCGTCAGATATCTTGACTATTCTTGGTCCAAATGCTGTAAGAGAGTATTTGGTTAATGAAATTCAAGAAGTTTACAGATTGCAAGGCGTAGGAATCAATGATAAGCATATTGAGGTTATTGTTAATCAAATGATGAAAAAGGTCATTATTAGTGATCCAGGAGATACTACATATCTTCCAGGTGAAAGATTAGATAAGACCACTCTATTTAATGATAACGACTATATGAAAGGTATGGTTGTTATTGATGAGTCAGGAGATTCAAACTTAGAAGTTGGTATAATGATTTCTCAAAATGAAGTAAAGGAACTAAATAAAGAGTTTAAGACAAAAGATAAAACATTAGTAAAATTCCATAAAGCAAGGTCAGCTACGTTTGAACCAATCTTAATGGGAATTACACAGTCTTCCCTTAATACTACTAGTTTTATTTCTGCTGCTTCTTTCCAAGAAACAACTAGAGTATTAACAGATGCAGCAACTGCATCAAAGACTGACCACCTATTAGGTTTAAAGGAAAATGTTGCATTAGGACGATTAATACCTGCTGGAACAGGTTTTCCTGGATTACAATCTATTCAAATTGAGCAAGAAAATCAGGAAGAAGATCATTAGATCTTCTTCCTAAATCTCTTTTAAATATTTTCAACAAAATATATACTTTCTACGCGTTCGAGAAAACGTTTGATTCTTCCATCTTATAACAATATATTCACCGGTGCTTTTAAACTTATTAGAGGAAAAATAATTTATGCCAACAGTAAATCAGTTGATTAGAAAGAGCAGAAAAAAGATTGTTAAAAAATCTGCCAGTAGAGCTCTTGAGAACAGCCCTCAAAAAAGAGGTGTATGTACTCGAGTATATACCACTACGCCTAAAAAACCTAATTCTGCATTAAGAAAAGTAGCTAGAGTTAGATTGACCAATGGAATAGAAGCAAATGCATATATCCCTGGAGAAGGTCATAATTTACAAGAGCACTCAATTGTATTAATAGAAGGTGGTAGAGTTAAAGACCTTCCTGGTGTTCGTTATCATATTGTACGTGGTTCATTAGACACTGCAGGAGTGAATGACAGAAAAACAAGTAGATCACGTTACGGTGCAAAGAAACCTAAAAGTTAAATATGAGAAGAAGAAGACCAGAAAAAAGATCTATTAATCCAGATCCAAAATTTAATGACTTACAAGTCTCAAAGTTTATGAACTACTTACTTGTTGGTGGAAAAAAAGGTATTGCTGAAAAAATTCTTTATGATGCTTTTGATATCGTAAAAGAAAAAAGTAGTAAAGATCCTGTTGACGTTTTTAAAAAAGCATTAAACAATGCTGCTCCCCATGTCGAAGTGAAATCAAAAAGAATTGGTGGAGCTACCTATCAAGTCCCTATTGAAGTTCCTAATAGAAGACAATTTTATTTAGCAGCTCATTGGATTATCGATAGTGCTAAAAAGAAATCAGGAAGTCCCATGTCAAATCGTCTAGCTGGCGAACTACTTTCTGCTTCTAACAATGAAGGAAACGCAATTAAAAAGAAAGAAGATACTCATCGTATGGCGGAAGCCAATAAGGCATTTGCTCACTTTGGGAGAGGAAGATAGCTATGTCTGCTGACTTAAATATTGTAAGAAATATTGGAATTATGGCCCATGTTGATGCTGGTAAAACAACTCTTACTGAAAGAATGCTATATTATGCAGGAAAAACACATAAGATCGGTGAAGTTCATGATGGCGCTGCCACTATGGATTGGATGGAGCAGGAACAAGAAAGAGGTATTACAATTACTTCAGCTGCTACAACTTTTTATTGGGACAAAACCCGAGTAAATCTTATTGATACCCCTGGACACGTAGATTTTACGATGGAAGTTGAAAGATCGCTTAGAGTTCTGGATGGAGCCGTCGCTGTATTTTGTGCAGTTGCTGGAGTAGAGCCTCAAAGTGAAACAGTTTGGAGACAAGCAACAAAGTATAATGTACCTAGAATTGCATTTATTAATAAGATGGATAGAACTGGTGCAGATTTTTATAATGCAATAGATACTATGAAAAAACGATTAGGTACTAACCCTCTTCCTATTGCTCTTCCTATTGGTGCAGGTGAAACATTTAGAGGTATTGTAGACTTAACTAATATGAAAGCAATTGAATACAATGAAAGTAGTCAAGGCGCTGAATTTGAGTATATTGATATCCCAGAGGAGTTATTGGCAGACGCAGAAAAGTGGAGAAACTTTCTAATTGAAGAAGTTGCTAGTTTTGATGACGCGTTAATGGAAAAGTATTTAAATGAAGAAGAAATTACTCCTGATGAAATTAAAGATGCTCTAAAAAAAGGGTGTTTAGAGAATGCGTTTGTTCCAACTTTATGTGGTTCAGCTTTTAAGAATAAGGGAGTTCAGAGAGTGTTAGATGCAGTAGTTGATTTTTTACCATCTCCTGTTGATGTAGAAAGTATTGAAGGCTCTTCTGTTGACGATCCAGAAACTAAAATAAATATTAAAAACTCTACAGAAGGTCCATTCACAGCTCTTGCATTTAAAATTGCCACAGACCCATTCGTTGGTAAGCTTACTTATATCAGAGTATACTCTGGTACTCTTAAAAAGGGTTCTTTTTGTATTGATTCTAACACTGGAGATAAACAAAGAATTTCAAGAATTTTGCAAATGCATGCAAATAAAAGAGAAGAATTAGAAGAAGTAAAGGCTGGAGAAATTGTAGCAGTAATTGGCTTAAAAGATGTTCGTACTGGGCATACATTGTCGGAAAAGGGTGATGTAACACTTGAGTCAATGGAGTTTCCAGACCCAGTAGTTGCAGTTTCAATTGAACCCGTTTCAAAAAGTGATCAAGATCAATTAGCAAAAGGAATGAATAAGTTAAGTGAAGAAGATCCTACTTTTAAAGTGAAAGTTGATAGTGAAACTGGTCAAACAGTAATATCAGGTATGGGTGAAGTTCACTTAGAAATTATTATTGATAGACTTAAAAGAGAATTCAATGTAAATGCTAATGTAGGTAAACCTCAGGTTTCATTTAGAGAAGCAATACAAAAATCTGTAGACAAAATTGATGAAAAATTTGTTCGTCAATCTGGTGGTCGTGGTCAATATGGTCATGTTGTAATTAATGTAAGACCTACAGAGCAAGGTGCAGGATATAAATTTATAAATAAGATTGTTGGTGGAGTTATTCCAAGAGAATACATCCCTGCTGTAGATGCTGGCATTCAAGAACAGCTAAAGAATGGTGTTTTGCATGGATACCCTATCCCAGATGTTGAGGTAGAACTTGTTTATGGATCTTACCATGATGTTGACTCATCTGAGATTGCCTTTAAAGTTGCTGGTTCGCGAGCAATAAGAACTGCTTGTAAGCAAGCAAGTCCAATATTAATGGAACCTATTATGGCTGTAGAAGCAACTACTCCAGATGACTATCTTGGAGATGTTATTGGTGATATTAACTCTAGAAGAGGTAAAGTTGAAAGTATGGAACAGCAAGGAGCTAATCAAAGTATTAAAGCTGCCGTACCATTAAGTGAGATGTTTGGCTATGCAACTGATCTAAGATCGCTTTCTCAAGGTAGAGCAAACTTTCATATGGATTTTCAACAATATGCTAAGGTTCCAGTATCAGTCGAAGAAAAATTGATGAAATCACAATCAAAAGATGGAGATGCATAATAATGGCTAAAGATTTAATCAGAATATCTTTAAAGGCTTACGACCATAAGCTCTTAGACAAGTCTGCAGAAAAAATTATTAGAACAGCTAAGTCTTCAGGTGCTATTATTTCCGGACCAATTCCAATGCCAACTAAAAGAACAGTATACACAGTATTGAGATCACCATTTGTAAACAAAAAATCACGTGAACAATTTCAAACAAAAGTTCATAAGAGAGTTGTTGACATCGTGAATTCTACTCCAAAGACTGTTGAATCTTTAATGAAGCTAGATTTACCATCTGGTGTTGATATCGAGATTAGAGGATAAGATGTACGGATTAATTGGTAAAAAAGTAAAAATGTCACAAATTTTTAATGCGGACGGTCATGTAGTTCCTGTTACATTAGTTCAAGCAGGTCCATGTGTTGTATCTCAGGTAAAAACAAAAGATTCTGATGGATACAATTCTGTTCAATTAGCATTTGGTGAGAAATCAAAAAGAAATACTAATAAACCGGCAGCTGGTCATCTTAAAAAAGCAGATATCGATAGCGCTAAAGTATTAGCTGAATTTCAATCACTTGATACATTTGAATACAAATTAGGTCAAAAGTTTGATTCTTCAATTTTTCATATTGGAGAGATTGTTGATGTGAGATCTAAATCAAAGGGTAAAGGTTTTGCCGGAGCCATTAAAAGACATAATTTTGCGAGGCAGGATGCTACTCACGGTAATAAACATACCGAAAGAGCTCCTGGTTCTATTGGTCAAGCATCTTGGCCTTCAAGAGTATTTAAAGGTATGAAAATGGCAGGTAGAAAAGGTTCTGGTAATGTTACTGTTCAAAACCTTGAAATCGTTGATATCGATAAAGAAAATAATTTATTATACGTTAAAGGAGCTATTCCTGGAGCAAACAATGCACCAGTGTTTATTTTGAAAAAATGAAAATTAAATCATTAAATAGTAGCAAAGATTATAGTTTAAGTGACTCAGTATTTAAGGTTGCAATGAACGATCAAGCTGTTTATCAGTGTGTCATTGCTGAATTGACTAATGCTAGACAGGGAACTCGATCTACAAAAAATAGGTCTTTAGTATCTGGTGGTGGTAAAAAACCATTTAAACAAAAAGGAACTGGTAATGCTAGGCAAGGAACAAGCAGATCTCCACTGAATAGAGGTGGTGGTGTTATTTTTGGCCCTAGCCCAAAATATTATTTTAAAAAAGTAAATGCTAAAACTAAGCAACTAGCTTTTAAATGTGTATTATCAGAGAAAGTCAAAAATGAAGCTTTGAAAGTCATCGATTCAATTGACTTAAAAACAAGTAAAACAAAAGATTTTGTCGGCTTCCTAGAGTCTAACAGTTTACAGAATAAAAAAATGACAATTGTAGTGTCTGAAGTCGATAGAAATTTAGAATTAGCATCAAGAAATATTGAACATGTAAAAGTTGTCAAAGCTTCATCTTGTTCAGTTGCAGATTTAATGAATAATGATGCTCTTTTGTTGGATGCGAAAGCATTAGATCTAATGTCCGAAAGATTTGGAGATAAGAAGTAGTTATGAATCATTTTTCACAAATATTAATTCGTCCTATTGTGACTGAAAAAATGACATCTTTACAAGAGTCTGAAAACAAGTATGCTTTTGAGGTTCCGGTGGAAGTAAACAAAATTGAAATTAAAAAAGCAGTAGAAGAAAAATTTAAAGTTAAAGTTCTTAAGGTTGCTGTTAGCAACAGAAAAGGTAAAGCTAAACAAATGACCGTTAAAAGTAACGGAAGAACAATTAGAACAAATGGATATACTAAACTAAAGAAGAGAGCTATTGTAACACTTGTAGAAGGTTACAATATAGATCTATTTAGCGTATAAATATATTATGGCAATTAGACAATTAAAACCAGTAACACCAGCATCAAGATTTACTTCTAAGCCGGATTTTTCTGAGATTACAGCTAGTAAACCTGAAAAATCATTAGTTAGAAAGTTAAATAAGACTGGTGGTAGAAATAACAGAGGTCGTATTACTTCTCGTAGAAGAGGTGGTGGACATAAGCGTAGTTATAGATTAATAGATTTTAAGAGAAATAAATTTAATATTGAGGGTAAGGTAGCAACTATTGAATATGATCCTAATAGAAGCGCATTTATTGCTTTAATTCATTATTCAGATGGTGAAAAAAGATACATTATACAGCCGGATGGATTAAAAGTTGGAGATATTATAGTTTCATCTGAAAAAACTGAATTAAAAACTGGTAATGCTATGCAACTGAAAAATATTCCATCAGGACAATCTGTACATAACATTGAAATGATTCCTGGTAAAGGAGCACAAATGGCTAGAAGTGCAGGAGCATATGTACAGGTAATGGCTCATGATAATAATTATGTAACATTAAAAATGCCATCTGGTGAAGTAAGAATGGTGCCAGATAAATGTTTAGCTACAATCGGTGTTGTTGGAAATAAGCAGCATGAACTGGTGCGCTCTGGTAAAGCAGGTCGTTCAAGATGGCTTGGCAAGCGTCCAAAGGTTAGAGGTGTAGTAATGAACCCTGTTGACCACCCTCATGGCGGTGGAGAAGGTAAAACTTCTGGTGGTAGACACCCAGTGTCTCCTTGGGGTCAACCGACAAAAGGATTTAAAACTAGAAAGAAAAAGAAGAAGTCAAACGCTCTAATAGTAAAAAGGAGAAATGATTAATGTCTAGATCTATTAGAAAAGGACCTCATATTGATATCAAATTGTTAAAGAAAGTTGATAAAATGAATGAATCGACCAAAAAGGGTGTTATTAAAACATGGGCAAGAAATTCTGTAATTGTACCAGATTTTGTTGGACATACTTTTGCTGTTCATAACGGCAATAAATTTATTCCTGTTTTCATAACAGAAAATATGGTTGGTCATAAATTAGGTGAATTTTCTCCTACAAGAACTTTTAGAATGCATTCAGGAGATAGAAAGAACAAATAATTATGGATATTACTTCAAGATCTAACAGCGTAAAGCATTCACCGAAAAAGCTAAGAAAAGTAGCTAACTGTGTTCGAGGTTTAAATGTGAATAAAGCATTATCATCATTACGTCATATGGATGAGAAAGGCGCAGAAATTATTGAAAAAACGCTATCTTCTGCTATTGCTAATGCTGGAAATACTGAGGGTTTTAATAAGGATATGAATGAAGTTAAAGTCAAAATCATAACTGTCGATGAAGGTCCAGCACAAAAAAGATTTAGAGCAAGAGCTCAAGGTAGAGCAAATAGAATTAAAAAGAGAACTAGTCACTTAAAAATAATTATAGGATAATTAATGGGACAAAAGACACATCCAAAAGGTTTAAGATTAGAAGTTAATAAGAAATGGAGCTCAAATTGGTTTCCAAAGAAAAACGCTTATGCATCTGATCTAGCTCAAGATATTAAACTAAGAAAATATTTAAAAAAGAGACTACAGGATGCCTCAGTTGCATCAGTTGATATTGAGAGAACATCTCAAGCAGTAACTGTAACTATTCATACTGCAAGACCTGGTATTGTTATTGGTAGAGGCGGTGAAGAAGTTTCTAGACTAAAGAAAGAGGTATCTAAGTTATGTAATACTAATGATATCCATTTAAATATTAATGAAGTAAAGAGACCTGAGTTAAATGCAGAATTAGTTGGACAGAATATTGCTAGCCAATTAGTAAAGAAAATGGCTTATAGAAGAGTATTAAATAAAACAATGCAGTCTACTATGAGAATGGGAGCAGAGGGAATAAGAATTAATGTGGCCGGCAGATTGGGCGGAGTTGAAATTGCTAGATCAGAAAGATTTATGGACGGAAGAGTTCCTTTACATACTCTAAGAGCAGATATTGATTATGCATTAGTTGAAGCTCACACAACATATGGTATTATTGGTATTAAGGTTTGGATTTGTAACGGATTTACACAAGGTAAAAAATAATGTTAGAGCCTAAAAAAATTAAATATAGAAAAGTCCACAGGGGACATCGTAAAGGCATGGCTAAGGGTGGAACTGAAGTAAGTTTTGGTAGTTATGGACTTAAAGCAATGGAGCCTGGATGGGTTACAGCAAGACAGATTGAAGCCACTAGAATTTCAATTTCTAGACGTGTTAGAAAGTTGGGTAGAATGTGGATTAGAGTTTTCCCTGATAAGCCAATTACAGCTAAGCCATTAGAAACAAGAATGGGTAAAGGAAAAGGATCTCCAGAGTACTGGGTTGCAAATGTAAAGCCTGGTAGAATTCTGTTTGAAGTTGAGGGAATTCCAAGAGAAGTAGCTCAAGAAGCTTTCAGAATTGCTGGTAATAAGCTTGCTATAAAAACAAAATTAGTTGCAAAAAGAGGATTAGATGAAGGTTAACGATTTAAGAAAATTATCTGACAAAGATTTATTATCACGCTTAGTTGATAATAAGGAAAGCTTGCAGAAATATCGCTTCCAAAAATCAATTCAGCAATTAGAAGATTATAAAGTATTATCTGATCTTAGGAAAGAGAATGCTAGAATTAATACGATTTTAAAAGAAAAAACCTTAGATAAGGGAAATATTGATGGATAGAAATACTCAAAAATTAGTAGGTACTGTTGTTTCTGACGCTATGGATAAAACTGTAGTAGTTAGTGTAGATAGACTTGTAAAACATAAATTATATAAAAAGTATCTAAAGAGATCAAAAAAATATTATGCTCATGATGAGAATAATACTTTCAAAAATGGTGATGTTGTTGAGCTTTTAGCTACTAAACCTTTGAGTAAACTTAAAAGATGGCGTACATCAAAATTAATTAAGAGTGGGAATAAATAGTGGTACAAGCTGAAACAAGATTAAAAGTAGCTGATAATTCTGGAGCAAAAGTTGTTCAGTGCTTCAAAGTTTTAGGAGGATCTAAGAAAAGATATGCTAGTATTGGTGATGTTATTGTTGTATCTGTTAAATCTTCTACTCCTGGAGGTATGGTTAAAAAGGGAGAAGTTGCTAGAGCTGTAGTGGTTAGAGTGAAAAAAGAAGTAAGAAGAAAAGATGGATCTTATATAAGATTCGATGATAACGCTGCAGTTATTTTAAACGCTCAAAATGAGCCAAAGGGTACTAGAATATTTGGTCCTGTTGCAAGAGAATTAAGAGAGGGTGGTTACATGAAAATTATTTCAATGGCGCCGGAGGTTTTATAATGAAAATTAAGAAAGATATGATGGTAAAAGTAGTAGCTGGTAATTTTAAAGGTCTTTCAGGTAAAGTGCTTAAAGTGATTCCTGAAACTCAAAGAGCTATTGTTGAGGGAGTTGCTCTAACAAAAAGAACATTAAGACCTTCACAAGAGAATCCTAAAGGCGGATTTACCGAAAGAGAAAGGTCTTTGCATGTTTCAAATTTAATGGCTCTTGAAAGTGACAAAGCTTCTAGAATTGGCTATAAAATATTGGAAGATAAATCAAAAGTAAGAGTTTCAAAGAGATCTGGTAAGGAATTAGGTTAAGATTTATGGCAACAAATTATAAGAAAAAGTATTTAGAAGTAGTTAGGCCTCATTTAATGAAGACTTTCAACTTAAGTACTGTAATGCAAGTACCTAAGATTGAAAAGATTACACTTAATGTCGGTTTAGGCAATGCAAAAGAAAATAAAAAAGCTCTTCAAGCAGCTCTCGACGAACTAATGTTAATTACCGGACAAAAACCAGTAATTACTAAAGCAAAAAAAGATGTATCTAACTTTAAGGTTAGAAAGGGATTTCCTGTTGGATGTAAAGTTACTCTTCGTAAAGATTATATGTATGAATTTTTAGAAAGATTATGCGCTGTAGCTCTTCCAAGAACAAGAGATTTTAGAGGATTATCTAATAAATCATTTGATAAGCAAGGTAATTATAGTTTTGGTATTAAAGAGCAGATTGTATTTCCAGAAATTGATTATGATAAGGTTGACTCTGTTACAGGTATGGATGTTATTATTACTACATCATCTGATAATAGCGAAATATCTTATGAATTATTAAGAGCTATGGGACTGCCAATTAGAGAGAAAAAAACTTTAACAGATAATAATTTAGATAAGGAAGAAAATGGCTAAAAAATCCAAAGTCGTAAGAGAAAATCACTTAATGAAAAAGGTTGAAAAATACTATATGCTCAGAAAAGAGCTAAGATCTTTGATTAAAAATCCAAAAACTCCAGAAGACGAAAAAATGAAAGCTATAGAAAAGCTTCAAAAGCTTCCAAGAAGTTCAAATAGTATTCGTCTAACAAACAGATGTGCTGTTTCTGGAAGACCCAAGGGATATATGAGAAAATTTGGTTTATCAAGAATAACATTTAGAGAATTAGCATTAAAAGGTGAATTACCTGGTGTTACTAAGGCCAGTTGGTAAGGAGAATATTTTATGTCAATGTCAGATCCAATAGCAGATTTTTGTACAAGAATTAGGAATGGTTATTCATCTAAAAAAAGATGGATTGATATACCTTCCTCAATGTTGAAAAAAAGAATGTCAATTGTTTTAAAAGAAGAGGGATACATCGATAATGTTGTTTTTGTAAACAAAGAGGATAGTAAAGAGGATATTAGAATTTTTCTTAGATATCATAATGAATCTCCAGCAATTACTACAATTGAGAAGATTAGTAAACCTGGAAAAAGAGTTTATGTTGCATCAGATGATATACCTAGAGTACTAAACGGTTTAGGAATTAGTGTTATATCTTCATCAAAAGGTGTTATTAGTAATAAAGTAGCTAGAGAATTAAAAGTTGGAGGAGAGTTGCTCTGCAACGTTTGGTAATATGTCGAGAATAGGAAATAGCGTTATTACAGTACCAGAAGATGTAAAAATTGAGAGTAATCCTCAGCACTTATTGATATCAGGTCCTAAGGGCAAGTTAACAGTTGATATTTGTGATGAAGTAACAGTTAAAATTGAAGAAAATAGTTTATCTGTTTTAAGAAGTGCGGAAGATAAAGTTTCTAAGGCTATGCATGGTACAACAAGACAGTTAGTTTTTAATGCCATTGAAGGAGTCACGAATGGTTTTTCAAAACACTTAGAGATCATTGGTGTTGGTTATAATGCAAAATCTCAAAATAATAGAGTTGTATTGCAGTTGGGTTTTTCTCATGATATCATTTTTGATTTACCTGAAGGCATCGAAGCTATTGCCGATGGTAAAAAAGGTGATAAACTAGAGATAAAAGGTATAAATAAGCAAATTGTAGGACAAGTAGCTGCAAAGATAAGATCCTTGAGAAAGCCTGAACCTTATAAAGGAAAAGGAATTAGATATAAAGATGAATATGTTCGTTCAAAACAAGGTAAAACTGTTGGAGGAGGCGAATAGATGAGAAGTGTAAAATTAAAGAAAGAGCAATACTTAAGAAGAAGAAAAAGATCAAAAAAACCTTTTCCAGTAAGTGGCGAGTACAGATTATGTGTTTATAAGAGTGCTAAGCATATTGAGGCACAAATTATTGACGACTTTAATCAAACTACCTTAGTAGCTGCCTCTTCTAAAGAAAAAGCTTTTTCTAAGGAAAAAATTAATAAAAGTGAGTTAGCTTCTCTTGTTGGTAAATCTTTATCAGAGAGAGCAAAAGCAAAAAAAGTTAAAAAAGTATACTTTGATAGAAATGGCTTTAGATATCACGGAAGAATAAAATCTTTTGCAGAAGCTTCTAGAAAAGGTGGACTAGAATTTTAAAATTGGAGCAAAAATGAGTATGATTAATTATTCGGAACTTGATTTAAAAGAAGAATCAGTTATTAGAATTAACAGGGTTGCTAAAGTTAATTCTCGTGGAAAAAGATTCAGTTTTTCAACTTTAGTTGTAATTGGAGATGGAAAAGCACATGTTGGTATTGGTGCAGGTAAAGCCAATGAAGTAATAGTATCAATTACTAAAGCTAAAGATGACGCTAAGCAAAACTTAGTGAAGGTTCCTGTTTATAATTATACAATTCCTCATGAAATTATTGGTAAGCATGGTGCAAGTAGAGTTTTATTAAAACCTGCTCCATTTGGAACAGGAATTATAGCTGGCTCTGCCGTTAGATTAATTATGGAGCAAGTTGGTATAAACAATATCTATTCAAAAGTATTGGGATCAAACAATCCAATGAATGTTGCTAAAGCTGTTATGAATGCTTTATCAAGTTTACAGGATGTAAGAGTTGTTGCTAAGAAAAGAGGAAAAACACCAAAAACACTATTCGAGATTTAAAAATGGCTAAAAAACAAATTAAAATAACACAAATAAAAAGTAGGATTGGTTATTCAAAAAAAGCCAAAGCTACTTTAGATGCATTAGGTTTGAGAAGAATGAATAAATCTGTTATTCTTGATTTAAATGATGCAATTAATGGTATGGTAAAGAAAATAGATTATTTAGTAAAGGTTGAGGAAGTAAAATGAAATTAGTAAAACCTATTAATGCTACAAAAAATTCTAAAAGAGTTGGCAGAGGTCCAGGTTCTGGTCTAGGCAAAACAGCTGGAAGAGGACATAAAGGAGCAGGCCAAAGAAGTGGTTTTAAACATAGATATTGGTTTGAAGGAGGTCAAGTGCCTTTACATAGAAGGGTTCCAACTAGGGGATTCAATAATTTTAATTTTGCAAAAACTTATGAAATAGTAAATCTTTCTCAAATCGCAAAGATTAAATCAAAAAAAATTAATTCCGAGATTCTTGTGGCTAAAGGGTTAATATCCTCAGCATTTGTTGCTGTCAAAATTCTTGGAAATGGTGATATAGATAAAGCTTACAATGTTACTGCATCGGCATTTAGTGCATCTGCAGTTAAAAAAATTGAAGAAGCGGGTGGAAAGGCTATCATTCAGTGATTGAAAAAATAAGAAATATATTTGCTATTCCTGAGCTAAGAAGAAAAATTTTATTTACTCTAGGAATTCTAATTATTGTTAGGCTTGGAGCTCAAGTACCTATACCTGGTATTAATCCTGAAGCTCTGCGCCAAACAATGGAATCGCTTAATGATACTTTTTTTGGTTTATTTAACATGTTTACAGGAGGAGCTTTTGGTCAAGCTGCTGTATTCGGATTAGGAATTATGCCATATATTTCAGTTTCAATTGTAATACAAATATTACAAACTACTCTTCCATATTTCCAGCGTTTAGCTCAAGAAGGAGAAAGTGGTAGAGCTAAGATCAATCAAATCACTAGATATGGTACAGTTATACTAGCACTTGTTCAATCTATTGGTATTGCTTTTCTTTTAGAGAGTTATGGTATCGTATTAAATCCAGGGTTTGCTTTCAGATTTACTGCAGTAGTATCCATTACAACTGGTACAATGCTATTGTTATGGCTTGGTGAAAAGATTACTGAGCATGGTATAGGTAATGGTATATCCCTTGTTATTATGGTAGGTATTTTAGCAGCATTTCCTAATGTCGTTCTTTCAGAAATCTCTTATTTTCAACAAGGTGTAAGAGGTATTCTTTCAGAGCTTTCACTCGCGATTTTATTCTTTTTCTTAGTCATGTTAATTATTGTAATTCAGCAAGGATTAAGAAAAGTACCTGTACAATATGCTAGAAGAATTGTCGGAAGAAAAGTATATGGTGGACAGTCTACATATCTTCCCTTAAAAATTAATACAGCAGGAGTTATCCCAATTATTTTTGCACAATCAATATTATTAATCCCTGGTACAATTGCTACATTTATGGGCCAAGATGCAACTCAGTCTAATTTTATGTCATGGTTTGCAATGGATCATTGGTTCTCAAACTTTTGCTTTGCATTATTGATTGTATTTTTTACTTATTTTTACACCGCATTACAATTTGATCCCAACCAAGTTGCTTCTACACTAAAACAACAAGGAGGGTTTATTCCTGGAGTAAAACCAGGTAAGAAAACGGCAGAATTTATTGAAAATATTCTTACTAAGGTAACATTGCCAGGCGCATGTTTCTTAGGTTTTATTGCATTAATGCCATACTTCCTACAGCAGTTTGCTGGTTTAGATTATGCTTATGCCTCTTTCTTTGGAGGAACTAGTTTGTTAATTATAGTTGGTGTTGGTCTTGATACTTTAAATCAAGTAGAAACTCATTTACTATCAAGACATTATGATGGTTTTTTATCAAAAGGTAAAGTTAGAGGTAGAAGATAATGGTTGATATAAATAACAGTAATCAAGTATCTCATATGACTGAGAGTTGTCAGATTTTATCTGATACTCTTGACATGATTGAAAGTCATGTCAAGCCAGGTCAATCAGTAATGGAATTAGATAAGTTAGCAGAAGAATATATTTTATCTCGAGAAGCTAAGCCTGCATTTAAGGGGTATAATAATTTTCCTTCAACATTGACAGTTTCAATTGATGATGAAGTGGTTCATGGCATACCAAAAGATGTAGTTCTTAGAAGAAGGTCAAATAGTCGGTATAGACTGCGGTGTCCTAAAAAATGGTTATTACAGTGACTCAGCAAGGACTTTAGCGGTTGGAAAAATATCACAAGAAAAACAATTATTATTAGATATTACAAAAGAAGCACTAGAAATAGGGATCAGCAAAGCAGTAGTAGGAAATAGAGTCTTTGATATTAGTGATGCAATACAAAAACATGTTGAATCAAAAGGTTATTCAATTGTTAGAGAATTAGTAGGGCATGGAATTGGCACTAAATTGCATCTAGATCCTCAAGTTCCAAATTTTTCTAATCCTATGAGCTCAGACCACAACGTTGAGCTTAAAGAGGGCATGTGCTTAGCAATTGAACCAATGGTTAATTTAGGATCAAGATTTATTAAAACAGACTCGGATGGATGGACAATTAGAACGCAAGATGGGCAACCAAGTGCGCACTTTGAACATTCAATTCTTATTACTAAGTTGCAACCCAGAATTTTAACGTAATGGCAAAACAAGAATCAATAGAAGTAGAGGGAGTAATTAAAGAGGCTTTACCGGGAGCTAGATTTAGAGTGATGATTAATCTAGGAGGTAAAGAACACGAAGTGCTTGCTCATGTAAGCGGAAAAATGCGTATGCATTTTATTAAAATGCTACCAGGAGACAAAGTTGACTTACAGCTATCTCCTTATGATTTAAACAGAGGAAGAATTACTTTTAGGCAATAATTATGAAAGTTAGAGCATCAGTAAAAAAAAGAACACGTGATTGCATAATCGTTCGTAGAAAAGGACGTATTTATGTTATTAATAAGAAAAACCCTAGATTTAAACAGAGGCAAGGATAATGGCTAGAATAGCAGGTGTTGATATACCAAAAGATAAAAAAGTTGCATATTCATTGCGTTATGTACACGGTATTGGGCTGAATACTGCAATGAGAGTATGCGAATTGGCTAAAGTCGATCCAGAAGTAAGAGTGACAGACTTAAGCTCTAAAGATGAAGATGCAATCAGAAAAGTTATTGTAGATTTAAAATTATTAATTGAAGGTGAATTAAGAAGCGAAAATTTAAAAAACGTTAAAAGGCTACAAGATATTGGTAGTTATAGAGGTGTAAGACATAGAAAATCTCTTCCTGTAAGAGGACAAAGAACAAAAACAAACTCTAGAACGAAAAGAAGTGGAAAAAAACAAACGATATCACTAGGTAAGAAGGCAGTATAATTTATGGCAACACAAACTAGATCAAAAAAGAACAAAAAGAAAATTAATCCAAACGGAATTGTTCATATCAAAGCTACATTTAATAATACAAATATTACTGTAACTGATGAAAATGGAAATGTTATTGCTTGGGCCACTGCAGGAAAAGCAGGATTCAAAGGTTCTAGAAAGAATACAGCATATGCAGCAACAATTGCCTCAGAGAAAGTAGCTAGCGAGGTAGTAAGTATGGGATTAGCTAGCGTTTCAGTTAGAGTAAAAGGTCCTGGAGCAGGTAGAGAATCAGCCATAAGAGCATTATCAGGTGCCGGTTTGCAAGTAACGTCAATTTCTGATGTGACACCATTGCCTCATAATGGATGTCGACCTAAAAAACAAAGAAGAGTTTAAATTATGGCAAAATTAAATACACCTAAAGGTAAATTAGTTAGAAAGCTTGGAGTTAATATTTTTGGCAATCCTAAATTTGATAGATTACTATCAAAAAAAGGACATAGACCTGGTCAGCATGGTAAAATGGGTAAACGCCCTTCAACTTATGCACTTCAATTGCAGGAAAAACAAAAGATTAAGTTTACATATGGTACTCTAGAAAAACAGTTTAGAAACTATTTTAAGAAGGCTTCACAAATGAAGGGTGAAACCGGATTTAATTTACTTGTTCTTCTTGAGTCAAGATTAGATAATGTAGTTTATAAGCTTGGATTTGGCCCTACAAGATCAGCAGCAAGACAGTTAGTTAGTCATGCACACTTTATGGTTAATGGGTCTAAAGTTAATATTGCTTCTTATAGACTTAAACCTGGTGATGTAGTACAGGTCAGAGATAAAAGTAAAAAATTAGATATTATACTAAATTCTATTAAAATGGTTAAGGGTGATTTAAATATTTCTTGGCTTTCAGTTGATAAAGCGAAAATGGAAGGAACATTTGTTAATTATCCAGAGAGAGATGAGATTGACTTAACAATGAATGAACAATTAGTTGTTGAATACTATTCAAGATAAAGGAAGAAACATGAGCAATGATTTACAATTTAAGATTTCACATAAAGTAGCAGACGAAAACTCTAGCAATTTTATTATAAAACCACTCGAAAGAGGATACGGTATTACTATTGGTAATTCTTTAAGAAGAGCTTTGTTAACTGCCGTACCAGGGGCAGCTATTACAAATGTCAAGATTGAAGGTGCACTTCATGAGTTCTCAACTCTTGATGGAGTTAAAGAAGATATTGCAGATGTAATTATGAACTTAAAGGGAGTAAGATTTCATTTATTTGAAAGTTCTGTTGAACCTATATTTGTAAAAGTTAAAGGACCAAAGACATTTACTGGTGCTGATATTCAGGCCGTAAGTGATGACTTTACTATTTTAAATCCTGATGAGTATATAACAGATATTGCTAAAGGAACTACTCTTGAATTAGAGTTACGACTAGGTATTGGTAAAGGATATAAGTCAAGTGAAGAAAATAAGTTAAATAATTCTCCTGTTGGCATGATTCCAATTGATAGTATTTTTAATCCTGTTACTCAAGTAGCATTTAATGTATCTCCACTTCCTGGAGCAAAAGAAGATTTAGAAATGTTATCTTTAGATGTTAAGACAGATGGATCTATTAGTCCTATCGATGCAGTAAGTTACTGTTCTTCTGTTCTAGCTGAACATTACAACATTATCAATTCTATAAGCAATCCTTCTGTATTGGAAATTGATAAACCTGTTAGTGAAGAAATCCTTCAGATTCGTAAACTTCTTGGTTCCTCAATTGATGAAATGGAGCTTTCAGTAAGAAGTCACAACTGTTTAGAAGCAGCTGGAATTACTTTAATTGGAGAATTGGTTGACAAAGATGAAGCAGAGATGCTTGAGTATAAAAACTTTGGTCGTAAATCACTTAATGAATTAATTGAAAAACTTGAAACTATGGGTCTAAAATTCGGAATGGATACTAGTCCTTATGTTGAGGATGAAGTGTAAATGAGAAAAAGAATATCAGCCAGAAAGTTTGGTAAGTCTGCAGCTCATAGAAAGGCAATGATGTCTAATATGGCGAGTTCATTAATTGAACATAAGCGTATTAAGACTACTCATCAAAAAGCTTTGGAGCTAAGAAAGTTCATTGAGCCAATGATTACTAAAGCAAAAGAAAAAAGTGTTCACAACAGAAGAGAAGTGATGAAAAAAATTCATAACTCTAATGCGGTGAAAACTTTATTTGATGTTATTGCTCCAGTTTATTCAGATAGACCTGGCGGATATACTCGTATTATTAAGCTTGGTACAAGAACAAACGATGCTGCTAAAATTTCTCTGATTGAGTTTGTTGATAAGGCTCAATTTAAGGTTGATGAGATAGTTCCTGTAGAAACTGAAGAAGCACCTAAAGAAGACGCTTAAATTCTTTCTATTATTTTTTTTAAATACTTTTCATCTATAATGTCAAAATCATTCAGATTTCTAGAATCTATATCAAAAACATACTTTTTATCATTCTTAACAAAAGGTATTGCAATTTCAGACTTACTATTTTCATCACAAACGATATGACCTTTGAACTTGTCTACATCACCTATAATTAAAATTTTATTTTTGATTATAGATTGACCACAAACACCATTCATTTTTATCGGGCTACAAGGTATATTTTTTGATAAATAATTTGCAATCTCTAGGTGATCACCTTTCTTAATATAAAATCCACAAAAAATCCAATCCTCAAATTCTTCATAAAGAATTTTAATTATCTCATCGATTTTATCTTTTGCATCAAAAGTATCAATCAATTGAATTGATTTTTGGTATTTTTTTTCTTTTGCATTAGATTGAATCATATTCATGCTTAAAAATAATAAATATTCTAAAAATCCGATAATAGTTTCTGGTATGCCTAGAACAGCTACAACCATTGTAGGTAAGGTTATATCAAATAAAGCTCCTTATAATGTCATTTATGAGCCATTTAATAGCTCTCAAGGTTTGAACTCTATAGATATTAACTATCTTATTCCAGGGTCTAATATAATGGAGAATGATTTTGATAGAATTTTACACAATTTATCAAATCTTAATGGAAATTTTAAATTAGGGATAAATGAAAATGAATCTTTATTTAAAACACTGATAAAATATACTGTTGGCAATGAGTCATCCATATCTTTTAAAAGGGCAAAATACTTTAATAGTAAAAGAGGTTTAATCATAAAAGATCCATTTTTACTCTTTGCATCTGAGTATCTATCTAATAATTATAAAATAATAATTTGCGAAAGACCCCTTCTTCCTCTGGCGGGAAGCTTCAAAAGGATGTCATGGACCTTCCATGAATATAGTAGACTACTCAAGGATTTGAAAAAAATAGGGCTTGATATTAAGAATCCAAAACAGTTTCATAATAGTAATATTTCTCCGTTTATAGTTGGAGCTGTGCAATTTTTTTATCTTTATACACTTTTCAAAAAAAGATTAGTACATAAGGATAATATTTATTTTTTCAATCAACATCATTTATCAACAAATCCTAAAAATTCAATTTCATCATTATTTGATTGGCTAAATATAGAATATTCAAAAAATGATATAAATAAAATAGCAATGAGTATTTCAGGGTCATCTACTAAGAATAAATCTCCTAAAAAAGGAGTTCAACATGATAAGCTTTATGATAAGCAGTATGCAAACGAATATTTTAAGTTAGTGTTGACAGAAGATGAGATTAAGTATGTAAAGGAATGTGAGCTAATAGTTTGTAGCGGAGAAGAGATTTGAACTCCTGACCTTCGGATTATGATTCCGCTGCTCTAACCAACTGAGCTACTCCGCCATTGAGGGGATAAGTTATATCAGTTCATTATAAAAGTCTAAATTAATTTTAATATTTAAGTATAATTTTTCTAATAAAAACCTTTGCTTTTTTTAGTTATTTTGTAATTTCAATGATTGACAAAAATTAAAGGAGATAACTAGCTCAAATGAAATATAAATCAAAAAAAGAATTTTTAGACTCAGTTGTAGATAATTATAGTGATCAAAAAGAATTTCATCAAGCTGTTGAAGAAGTAATTCATTCTATATGGGATACTGTGTCCTCTAATGAAGAGTATGGTAAATTTAATATTCTTGATAGAATTGTAACTCCAGATAGAGTAATCATGTTTAGGGTTCCATGGATGGACGACGATAATAATGTTCATGTAAATTTAGGTTATAGAATCCAATTTAATTCTGCAATTGGTCCATATAAAGGTGGATTAAGATTTCATCCAAGTGTCAACCTAGGAATTTTGAAATTCCTTGCCTTTGAGCAAGTATTTAAAAATAGTCTTACCGGACTAAATCTCGGCGGAGGTAAAGGAGGATCAAACTTTGATCCAAAAGGAAAGTCTGATAAAGAAATTATGAATTTCTGCTATGCTTTTATGAATGAGCTTTACAGACACATAGGAAGACGTACTGATATTCCTGCTGGAGATATTGGTGTTGGAGGAAGAGAAATTGGTTATATGTTCGGTCAGTACAAAAAAATAAGAAATGCATTTACCGGTGTATTAACTGGAAAAGGAACAAACTGGGGTGGAAGTTTAATTCGTCCTGAAGCAACAGGTTATGGACTAGTTTATTTCGTTGCTGAAATGCTTAAAACAAGAGAAGATTCATTGAATGGAAAAACAGTGACAGTTTCAGGATCTGGAAATGTGGCACAGTTTGCGTGTGAAAAACTAATTGAATTAGGAGCAAAGCCAGTAACTTTATCAGATTCTGGTGGTTTTATTCATGACCCAGATGGCATTACTCAAGAAAAGCTAGAGTATGTGAAAGAGCTAAAGGGTGAAAGGTCTGCTAGAATTTCAGAATACGCTAAGAAGTATAATGTTGAATATTTTGAAGGAAAACGCCCATGGTCAATAAAATGTGATGTCGCATTACCATGTGCAACTCAAAATGAATTAGACTTTGGCGATGCTAAAAAATTATTAAAAAATGGATGCTTTGTAGTTGCTGAAGGGGCAAATATGCCATCAACAACAAATGCTGTTCATCATTTTGTGGATAAGAAAATCTTATATGGTCCTGGTAAAGCTGCAAATGCTGGTGGTGTAGCTATTTCTGGTATTGAGATGAGTCAAAACAGTACAAGAATTCCACTTACCAGAGAAAAAGTGGATAGTCTATTAAAGGAAATTATGGAACGTATTCATACTACATGTGTTAAATATGGATCTGAAAAAGACGGTTTTATTAACTATGTAGATGGTTCTAATATTGGAGGATTTGTTAGAGTGGCAGATTCTATGATTGACCAAGGTATTGTTTAGATTTTTTAGTATTATCTAGACAGTTATGTTACGCAAAATTACATCAATAGATTTTCAATCTAATAATAATACTAGTCAGTGTGTTCTTATCAGAGTTGACTTTAATGTCCCTGTTGAAAATGATATGGTTGCAGACGATTATAGAATACTAAAATCATTACCAACAATCCAATATTGTCTTGATGAAGGCGCTAAAATAGTTTTAATGTCTCATAGGGGGAGGCCAAATGGAAAGGTTGACCACAATCTTTCTTTAATGCCTGCCGGAGAAAGATTAGCTCAATTATTAGAGATGCCTATAAAATTCTCTCACGACTGTATATCTGAAGATGCTATAGATGTTTCAAGGAATTTGAAGAGTGGAGAAATTCATTTATTAGAAAATTTACGTTTTCATAAACAAGAAACAAATAATGATACATCATTTGCTTCTAAATTAGCTCAACACGGATCAATTTATTTAAATGATGCATTTGGTACTGCTCACCGCGAACATGCATCTAATGCAGGGATTACCAATTATTTTACAACAAAAGGAATGGGATTATTAGTAGAAAAAGAAATGGAATTTCTTTCTGAAAATATATCTGATTCAAAAGGTCCAGTAACCTTAATTATTGGAGGAGCAAAAATTGATACCAAAATTAACGTAATTAAGCATTTTTTTGATATAGCAGACAATATTCTTATTGGAGGTGCAATGGCAAACACCTTTTTAGCTGCAAATAAGTATGATATGGGAAAGTCTTTAGTGCAAATAGACGAAATTGATGCAGCAAAAAAACTTATGTTAATGGCTTCAAAAAGTAAAACCAATATCATTCTTCCTTTAGATTTTAATGGAGAATTAAATACTTTTGGAAGTGGTAAATTACATTATGCAACAAATGATAAGGTTAAAAAATCAATGATTTGCGAAGATATAGGGGAATTAAGTATTAAATTATTTACTGATATTATAAAAGAATCAAAAACGGTATTTTGGAATGGTACTCTAGGGGTAGCAGAAAATAAAGATTTTGCTATAGGGACAAATAAAATAATTGATACTATTATAGATACAGACTGTAATTCTATTGTTGGTGGCGGTGATACAATTGCAGCTATTAGAAATTATAAAAAAGGTATAGTTGAGGAATTTTCTCATGCATCTACTGGTGGAGGATCTTGCTTAGAATTATTGTCTGGAAATAGACTCTCAGCTATAGAAATGTTGAAAAAATAATGAAAAAAATAACAATAGCAGCAAACTGGAAAATGTATTTAGATGAATTAGGTTCGATTGATTTTATTAATAAGCTTAATGCAGAAAAGGAACTATTTTCTTCTCATGATATTATAATTTTTCCATCGCATGCATGCATAAGGTCAGTGAAAGATTATTTAAAATTAGATTTAAAAATTGGTATGCAGGACTGTGATCTTCATAAGAAAGGTGCTTACACTGGATCAACATCAATCAATTCTATTAGAATAGATTCATGCATCGTTGGTCATTCTGAAAGAAGGTTGGTGTATGAAGAAAATAATGACATCATTGCAGAGAAATTAAAAACGATCTTATCAAGTGAAGCTGATCCTATTTTATGTATAGGTGAAACATTAGAACAAAAAGATAGCAATCTTACAAAAAGCATCATAGATAACCAGCTATCAATATTACCTAAAGACTTACATCAAAAAAACTTAACTATTGCATATGAGCCAGTATGGGCAATTGGATCGGGAGATGTACCAACAAATAAATATATTCATGAAATGCTTTCTTATATAAAAAATAGATTAAAAAGTTTATATTCAACTGCAGATTTAGATAATATTAAATTATTTTATGGTGGATCTGTTAATGCTAATAATATTAATGAGCTTATTAGCGTAGAATTAATTGATGGTTTTCTCATTGGAAGCGCTAGCGCTAACTTTGAAAAGTTTAAAGATATTGTTAAACAAATAAAATTATAAGAGGTGTTATGGTTGAATTTTTAATAGTAATACATACATTAGTAAGTTTATTGCTCATCGGAGTAATATTAATGCAATCTGGCCAAGGTGGATTAAATTCTATGATGGGTGGTGTTGCTAATTCTATGTTAGGATCTTCCGGAGCAAATGATTTCATTACAAAACTAACTACATGGCTTGGAATAACATTTATTGGTCTAGCTTTAGTGATTGGTTTTTTAAGTGGAGAATCTGCATCTTCTGCTGAATCTATTATTCAAAAAGATGCTGCATCAAGAGAAGTAGAACTAGCTGTTCCAAATGAGTACACTTTACCCTCAGAAGATCTTCTACCAGAAGAAGCTACAGACTAAGATAGCCGAAGTGGTGGAATTGGTAGACACGCTAGCTTGAGGGGCTAGTGGAGGAAACTCTGTGTGGGTTCAAGTCCCGCCTTCGGCACAAAAATAACATTTAGTATTTTTTTAAAAGATTTTTAGATTAAGTGATAATTAAAAAAAATGAATACTTTAAAGGCGGTACAATGAAAAACATTATTTTTATCTTATTATTTTCAACAACTATATTTGCTCAAACATCTGCTTCAGCTCTTTATGAAGAATCTCAAAAAGCTTTATCTTCAGGTAATTTAGAGTTAGCTGGAGAGAAAGTTAAAGCTGCTATTGATTTAGACAAAACAAATGATTCCTTCAGAAAAGAGTTTGACCGATTGAATGGATTGAGAAATAAAATGATTAATGCTAATAGATCGGTTCAAGATGGAAGATTTGATGATGCTATAGCAGGATTTTCGGATGTAATATTGAATGTACCTAATTCAGTCGAAGCATATTACGGAATAGCCAAAGCATATGAAGGCAAAAAAGATTTTACATCCGCTGTTGAGAATTACAAGAAATCATTATCCATTGATCCAAATTATAAAAAATCTAAAGTATCAATATCTAACGTCGCAAAGAAGTTATATAATAGTGCAAATAGAGATTATAAAAATGGTAATCTTGAGTCTGCATTATCAAAATATCAACAAGTATTAGGAATTAATAGTAGGTTATATCAAGCATATTTTCAGATGGGAGTTTTACAAAAAAAGATGGGTAATTTATCATTAGCTATTCAAAACTATCAAAGTGCTTTGGGGATTAAAAAAACATTTGATAAGGGTTGGTACAATCTCGGTTTAGCTTATAAAGAAAATGGTGATATAGAAAATGCAAAAGAATCTTTTGCTGAGACTGTTAGACTTAATAAGAAATATTATAAAGCTCACAAAAGCTTAGGTGAAATATTTATTGATTTAGAAAAATACGAAGATGCAATTCTAAGTTTTAAAACAGCAATTGATATTAAACCTAATTACGGAGCTGCGTATCATGCGATGGGTATTACGTATGCAAAATTAGAGGACTTTAATAGATCGGCAGAGTCTTTAAGTAAAGCAGTTGAGCTACAACCTAAAGAATTTCTATCTTGGTTTCATTTAGCAGAAGCACATAACAAATTAAATGACTGCGAAGCTGCTAAAGAATCAGCACTAGAAGCAATTGATTTAAAAAAGAACTTTGGTGGTGGTTGGTTTGAATTAGGTATTGCTGAATATTGTGGTGGTAAAGGAAATAAAAACACATCTATTAACCATTTCGAAAAAGCTAGAAATGACAGAGAATGGAGAAAGATGGCAGAATATGAAATTGATCGCGTTAGAAATCCTGAGAAGTATGAGGGATGATTAAGGCTGTTATTTTTGATTTAGATAACACTCTTCTTGATTTTGTTAAAATGAAGAAGGAAGCTGTGATGAGTGCTATCTCCTCAATGAAAGAAGCTGGTTTAGATCTTGATGTTGATATATCATATAAGGAAATAATGAAAATATATGAATCTGATGGATGGGAAAATCAAGTAGTTTTCGATAAATTTTTAGTAAATAAAATTGGATATGTCGACCATAAATATCTCGCAGCTGGAATCGTAGCTTACAGAAGAGCAAAAGAAGCTAATTTAAAAGCATACCCCAATGTGCAAAAAACATTAAATCATTTGTTAAAAAGTGGTATAAAGCTAGCTATTGTATCAGACGCTCCGAGTAGAGAAGCTTGGATGAGAATTTATTATCTAAACCTACATCATTCCTTCGATACTGTAATTACATTCGATGACTCAGGAGAAAGAAAGCCTTCTCCAAAACCATTTAAATTAGCCCTTAAAAGATTACATTTATCAAAAGATGAAGTATTAATGGTGGGAGATTGGCCCGAAAGAGATATGGTCGGTGCAAATAGCTTAGGTATAAAAACTATTTTTGCTAAATATGGAGATGCTTTTGGAGTAGAAAACTCTGGTGCAAATTGGGATATTGAAGACATCTCTGAAGTTGTTAGTATAATAGATGAGATTAATAATGCTTAATCTGGGTGTTGACATTGTTGCAATAGATCGTATTCAATCTATACTAAGTTCTGATAAAGGTTTAAGGTTTATGAAAAAAATATTTTCTGATCAAGAAATTGCTGAATCAGAAAATAAAGGAGATAAATCTCAGTATTTTTCTGGAAGATTTGCAGCTAAAGAAGCAATTAAAAAAGCATTGTCCTCTTACGATATGTCAGCTAATCATACCTTTAAATCTATTCAAATTTTAAACAGTAGCAGTGGAAAACCTTACGTTTTAAGTCATTCTAACCAAGATATCAATATTTCTATATCCCATGATGGGAACTATGCGGTAGCTTTTTGTGTAATAGATAAATAGTTATGGACTACTTTGAAATAGAAGGTAAAAATCAGCTTTTTGGTGATATAACTGTTAGTGGAGCTAAGAACGCAGTACTTCCTTTAATGGCCGCATCAATTTTAAATGATAAGCCCTTAACTATTAGCAATGTACCCAAATTATCTGATTCTATTACTATGGGGAACTTAATAAAAGAGATGGGTGGAGAAGTTAGCTTTGAAGAATCTAATATTTTTATTAATCCAAAAAACCTAAATACACCTTATGCTCCATACAAACTTGTTAAAACAATGAGAGCTTCTTTTTACGTACTTGGTCCACTGATTGCCAAATTTGGCGAGGCAAAAGTGTCTTTACCGGGAGGATGTGCTTGGGGTCCCAGACCTGTTGATTTTCATTTAGAAGGTTTAAAAAAACTAGGAATAGATATTACATTAGAAGCGGGATATGTAATTGCAAAAGCAAAAAAAATGATTGGCAATAAAATTAGATTTCCAAAAATTTCTGTTGGAGCAACTGGAAATGTTTTAATGGCAGCTGTTTTGGCAGAAGGTCAAAGCGAAATTCATAATGCAGCAGCAGAACCTGAAATTCAACAACTATGTTTTTTGCTGAATCAAATGGGCGCAAAAATCTCAGGAATCGGTACTAATATACTAACTATTGAAGGCGTAGAGTCTTTAGGGGGAGTGGATAGTATTGATGTAATTCCAGATAGAATTGAGGCTGGTACTTTTTTAATAGCAGTGGCTGCAACTGGCGGAAAAGTCAAATTGAATAATGTAGAACCAAAACATATGGAAAGTGTAATTAATTTATTGAGAAAATCCGGTATCGATATAATTGAAGATAAGAAATCTATTACTGTTACCTCAAATGGCTTAGATATTAAAGCATGTAATATGGAAACTCATGAATATCCAGGATTTCCAACTGATCTTCAAGCCCAATGGATGCTCTTAATGAGTTTAGCTTCAGGTAATTCAACAATAAAAGAAAATATATATTTTGATCGATTTACACATATTTTAGAGCTTAATAGGCTTGGATGTGATGTTCATCTTGAAGATGGTTGCGCAACAATAAAAGGGGATAGAAGCCTTATTGGTGCTAATGTGATGTCAACAGATATTAGAGCTTCTGCAGCACTAATTATTGGAGCGTTATGTGCAGATGGTGCTACTAATATAAGTCGAGTATATCATATCGATAGAGGTTATGATAAAATTGAAGAAAAATTAGCTAAGGTTGGAGCCAAAATAACACGTAAAAAATAACCGAATTTGGGTTGTTTTTCTATGAATTATTTATAGATTACCAGTTAAGTAATGAGAATTGTAATTATTGGTGCGGGTGAAGTTGGTTTTCATGTTGCTAAGTCTCTTAGTGAACTTGACTATGATATTGCTGTAGTAGATACAAATCATAAAAAGTGTCAACGTGCAAATGAGCATTTAGATGTTATTGTCATAAAGGGTAATGGTTCTGATGAAAAAGTGCTTGAGCAAGCCAATGTTGCAGACGCAGACTACGTTTTTACTCTTACAGATTCAGATGAAACTAATCTTATTTCCTCCATGCAGGCTCATAATTTAGGTGCAAAGAAAATTATAGCTCGCCTTCGAGATTTTGACTACAGTAAAAATGGACACTCTGTCATTCCTGAAAAATTTGGAATTGATATGGTTATTCACCCAGAAGCTGCTGTTGCTCAAGAAATTATTCGATTAGTTAAGCATCCTTACGCTGATAAATTTTATGAGTTTGAGAATGGAAAAGCTGTATTATTTTCTAAAAAGATTAATCATAGATCTAATCTCGTTGGTAGTACAGTAGAAGATTTCCATAAAAAAAATACAGATTTTAAATGTCTTGTAATTGCTATTATGAGAGATGAAAAAATGACCATTCCTTCATCATCATTCAAGTTTGAGCCAGATGATTATGTTTTCTTTTTTACAAAGTCAAAAAATTTAGATTTGCTGCTTAATTCTTTAGGGATTTCTTCTTCAAACTCTAAAAGAGTCATGATAGCTGGAGCAAGTAAGATCGGACGTTTGATTGCTCGACAATTAGAAGCTGAAATGTCTGTACGATTAATTGATAATGCTAAAGATAAAGCAGTTGCTGTAGCAAATGAATTAAATGATTCTATAGTTATACATTCCGATGCAACAGATGTTGAATTTTTAAAGGGCGAAAACATTAACGAGGTAGATTCTTTTATCGCCGTAACAGAAGACCAACAGCTTAATTTGTTAGCTGGTATTCTTGCTAAGCAATTAAAAGTAAAACAGTCAATTATTCACGTTACAAATCCTGATTATGTAAAAAATATGTCTGACCTTGGAATGGGTTCAATTGTAAGTAAAAACACTGTGAGTGTTAATTCAATTGTTAAAGCAATTAGAATTGACCATAAAGATAATGTAATTCAATTATTTAGTACGCTTGATATGGAAGCAATAGAAATTGAAGCAGAAAAAAATTCTAAAGCAGTACGTTTGCCTTTATCAAATTTGAATTTACCTCATGGTAGTATTGTAGCGCTCGTAAATCATAACGGACATTTGATTATACCAGCTGGTGACTATCAAGTTTTACCAAATGATACAGTATTAATCTTTTGTATTCACTCAAAAGTAAATGAAGTGAATAAGATATTTCAATCAGAATAATGAGCTTAAGGCCTACATTTAGATTTTTATCAATACTGACAATGTCTTTGTCAATATTTTTACTTTTTCCAGCATTAATTGATTTTATAGAATTCAAGTCAACATATTTACTTAAAATAGCAGGCATAAGTTTTTCAGTATGTATACCTGTTTGGTATCTCTGTAGAAAGGCAACTTCTTTTTCAAATAAAGACGTATTTTTAGTTATCGTATTAAGTTGGGTCGTTGCATCAATTTTTGGGTCTATTCCTTTTTATTATTCTGGATTATTTACAAGCTACACTAATGCATTATTTGAAGCAGTTTCTGGAGTAACAACCACAGGAGCTACCATTCTTAGTGATGTGGAGAGTTTTCCTAAAAGTATTTTATTTTGGAGAGCATTTCTTCAATGGATTGGTGGGTTGGGGATTGTTGTATTTACTATTGCATTATTACCTTTATTAGGTGTTTCAGGAGAGAAGCTTTTTAATGTCGAATATCCAGGTCCATCATCAGAAAAAATCACACCAAGAATAAAAGATACGGCACGACTATTGCTTTCATTTTATGTAGGGTTTACATTTTTGGAATTTACACTATTATCATATTCAATGCCTTTTTTTGACGCCATTTGTCATGCATTAACTACAATGCCAACTGGTGGATTTTCAACTTTTAATGACAGTATTAACAGTCAAGGAATGTATGTTAAATCAATTATTTTATTATTTATGATTATTGGTGGAACAAACTTTGCTTTACACTTTAGAGTTCTTAAAGCGGGACCTAGAGGATATATAAGAGATAGAGAATTTTTATACTATATAGGATTAATTGCATTAGCATCGATGGCGATTTTATTTACGAGCAATTGGTATGAGGAAGGATCAAATACTTTAGACACTACCTTTCAAGTAGTTGCTATTCTCACTTCAACAGGATATACTGCTACAGATTATAGTGCTTGGCAACCATTTATAAAGCAATTTTTACTATTTGGATTAATGTTTGTTGGTGCAATGGGAGGGTCAACCAGCGGAGGCATCAAGCTTATTAGAATTGTTGCTATTGTAAAGTATGCTAGAGCAGAATTAAAGAGATCATTGCATTCAAAAGCTATCATACCTATTCGTATAGGTCAGAAGATAATTCCAGATGAAGTAATTAGAAAAACAATAGCCTTCTTTTTGTTTTATGTGTCTTTCTTTTTTATCGCATCCTTTTTCTTCGTTATGCTTGGTGATGACCTCCAATCTGCATTAGGTGCAGCAGCATCAGGAATGGGTAATATTGGTCCATCTTGGGGTTCTTATGGAGCAATGAATAACTATAGTTTAATGCCAGTGTTAAGTAAGTATATTATGATGTTTTGTATGTTATTGGGTAGGCTAGAAATCTTTGCTGTATTAGTGTTATTTACAAAGACATTCTGGAGATCCTAACATAGACTTACAGTCTAAAATTGCTGGTTTGCCTGCATTGCCTGGTATTTATCAATTCAAAGATAAAACAGATAAGATTATCTATATTGGTAAAGCAAAAGATCTTAAAAAGAGGGTCAAATCTTACTTTCAAAAAAAATCTTATCGATCACCTAAAGATCAATCGCTAATTAATAGAATCTTTGATTTTGAGTGGATAATATGTGAGGATGAAGCAGATGCATTCATTACTGAAGCGACACTCATTAAAAAGTTTAAACCTAAGTATAATGTTCGCTTGAAAGATGATAAATCTTTTCCTTATTTAAAGATTACAAATGAACAATTTCCACAGATTGATATTACCCGAACTATTAAGAACGATAAGTCTCGCTACTTTGGACCATATACAGACGTAAAATCAATGCGAAGATTACTAGATGTTTTATATAGAGCATTTCCTATTCGCAATTGCTATATCGAATTAGAAGATGGAACTATTATTAAAAAAGGGTTGGGTATCCAAACAATTACAGAATCAGACTATCAAGGTATGATAGATGATATGATTTTATTTTTAAAAGGAGAAACTAAGGCGTTAGAAAAAAAATTAACAAAGCAGATGCAGTTTTTTTCCTCAGAGTTGATGTATGAAGATTCTGCAAGAGTAAGAGATCAGATTAAAGCAATCACATCATTTAAAAGAGGTCAAAGAAAGTTAGAAGCTGATTTTACAAATAGAGATGTTATTGGAGTGGAAAGTAAGGACAATCATCACGTAGTAGTGATTTTGCGTATTAGAGAAGGAAGAATACTCAGTAGAGAGAAAATATCTGTTGATACGAATGATACTATTGCTGAAATATTTCGTTCTGTTATAATCAATTTTTATATGAATGCAGCCTATATCCCAAATAATATTTATTTATCTGAATTACCTACAGAAGCAGAAGAATTACAAGAGTGGTTATCAGATAAGAATAGTCGAAAAGTAGTGTTTAACATTCCAAAAAGAGGGGTAAAACTAAAAGAGTTAAAACTGGCAAATCGAAACGCAAAACTTCTTTTAAATGAGTGGATGTTAAATCTTGCGAAACGAAAAGATTATATTCCAAAACTGCTTACAGAACTTCAAGATATTCTAAGATTATCAAAGCCACCTCGCCTTATTGAAGCTTTTGACATTTCACATTTGGGTGGTACTGATACTGTAGCATCAATGGTAGTATTCAAAGATGGAAAACCCTATAAAAAAGGATATAGGAAATATAATATTAATGTGGATCAGATAGATGATTTTGAATCAATGAGAGAGGTGGTGTTTCGTCGATATAAACGACAACTTGATGAAGAAAATCCACTACCCGATTTAATTCTTATTGATGGGGGTAAAGGGCAACTTTCTTCAGCGAAAGAATCGTTAGATAAATTAAAATTAAAACTTCCTATTGTGTCTATAGCCAAACGACTAGAAGAACTGTTTATACCTGGAGAATCAGAGTCCTTAAGAGTTGCAAAAAATTCTCCCGCCTTAAATATTTTAAAACAATTACGAGATGAGGCACACAGATTTGCTATTACATTTCAAAGGGAAAAAAGAACTAAAAATATTGCTAGATCAAAATTTGAAGATATTCCGGGAGTAGGAAAGAAAATTGTTGAAAAAATATATAAGAGATTTCAAAATACCAACGATATGAAAGATTTATCAGATAAAGCATTAGCTTATAAACTTGGAGTAAGTCAGAAAATTGCTAAAATGATTAAAAAGTTGTTAACTTAATATCAAATAAGGTCATTTTCTTTCATCCAATCGTCTGAAAGAAACTTTCTCATATAATTTCTAATACTATCAGGTAGTATTACTAAGCAATTTTGCCCTTTTTTGAGCGATTTTGCTGCTTTTAAGGCTGCAAACATAGCAGAGCCACATGAACCCCCAATTAATAGTCCTTCTTCGCGTATAAGGGTTCTTGCAGTATTAAATGCTTCTTTGTCATTCACTTTGACAAAATCATCTATATATTCATGTTCACAGGTTTTAGGAATAAAATCATAACCAATTCCTTCAACTTTATACGGCTGTCCTTTGTATTCATCTTCACCGCCTAAGATTGAGCCATAAGGATCGGCTCCAATAATTTTTATATCTTTAATTTCTTCTTTTAATCTTTTTCCAACTCCAGTAGCAGTTCCGCCAGTACCAACACCCATAACTACCATATGTAAATCTTTTCCGAAATCATTTAAAATTTCTTGAGCAGTATCAAAGTAATGTGCATCGGGGTTACAACAATTATTCCATTGGTCAAGAATATGACTATTTGGAATCTCTTCATTTAATTTCTTTGCAACTCCAAAATTGCTGGCTGGATCATCATGAGCTGCCTCAGTAGGGGTGCGCACTATTTTTGCTCCTAAGGCATTTATAGTGAGTTCTTTTTCCATACTCATTTTTTCCGGCATACAAATAATCAATTTATATCCTCTAACAGCTGCTGCTAAAGCAAGTCCAATTCCAGTATTACCAGATGTTGCTTCAATTAATGTATCTCCTGGTTTAATTCGACCTTCTTTTTCAGCATGATCAATCATTCGAAAAGCAGTTCTATCTTTGACTGATCCACCAGGATTGACCATTTCTATTTTTGCATAAAGATTACATTTAAGATCTTTGCCAATAGAATTTAATTTTACAACTGGGGTAGATCCGATTGTTTCAAGAATATCATTATAAATCATGCATAGATATTAAAAAAAAAGGGGCGAAAAGCCCCTCTTTTTTTTCAATCGGTAAGAATTATTTAACAGATATTTTTCTTCCGAGTGATGATTTTGCTTTTGGAAGCAGAACTTTTAATACTCCATTATCAATTTTAGCAGATATTTTATCTGCTTCTACATTGCTTGGAACACTAAAAGATCTTTCCATTTTACCATATTCATGCGAATTATATGTATCAGATTTTCTTTGTCCTGAAATTTTTAAACGATTGTTATCGAATGTTACTTCAATATCGTTTTTGGACATTCCAGGCAAATCTATTGTCAAATAATATTCTTTTTCGTTTTCATTATAATTATTTGAAATAGAATTTGTATTTATTGATGAAAATCGTGGATCATATGATAGGTCATTGAAAAATTGATCAATAATATTATCAAATGTATCTATTTCGTTGTTTAATGGTTTCCATTTTATTAAACTCATTTTTTATTCTCCGTTCAATAGTTAATATTTACAGTATTATACTTGCAAAAGGAATGCCAGTAGGTTGAAATATGCAAGTTTGGCATAAATTAATATAAAGCATTGCCATTTTTTCAAATTGTAGTAAAATTGTATGAATTTTTGACATAAATATGAATTTTAAGAAAATAATATCACAATCGAACAGTAAAGCAGACTGGGTAGGTCTGCGTTATGTGGAAGAAAAACAAAATATTCTTTCAACCAAGAAGTTTGCTCTTGATAATGTACAGCGTAATGCTACTAGGGGTATAATGATTGATGTTATGGTTAATGGTCAATTCTCTTATTATGCAACACCATTTCTTGATGAAAAACACATTTTAGACTGTATTGATATTGCTGTAAATAATGCACATTTAGCTTCAAAATACTCAGTGTTTAAGTTTGATCATGATACCGTTAGAAAAGGATATGAAGGGAGTTATAAAACAAACTTAAAATCTCCATTAAGTAACTTGTCAGTAAATGATATTAAAGATTTGGCATTTCTTGGGTCAAAAAATATGATGAATTTTGATAAAAGAATTATACATGCAGGAACTACTGTAGAGTTAATTGAACGTAATACTAGGATCGTAAGCACTAATGGTGCCGATATAGATCAAAAAATGGATATAGTATTAGTAGAGTTGTCTTCAACGGCACAAGATAAAAATGATTCGCAAACACGAAGTAATCATGGTATGCGAGGGCATTGTTTTCAGGCTGGTGCTGAGTTTGTTGAGGATTATGATATTGAAACAGAAGCGAAGCAAATTTCCCTACAAGCTATAGAGTTGCTAGAAGCAGATCAATGTCCAACCGAGATAAGTGATTTAGTATTGGCTCCTGATCAAATGATGCTTCAAATTCACGAAAGTGTAGGACATCCACTTGAGCTTGATAGAATTTTAGGAGATGAAAGAAATTTTGCTGGTTCAAGCTTTGTGAACCTTGAAGATTTTGGAACTTTACAATATGGTTCTGAATTAATGAATATTATTTTTGATCCAACTGTTGATAATCAGTTGGCTTCATATAATTATGATGATGGGGGAATGCCTGCAACAAAAGAGCATCTTATTAAAGATGGTATTCTTGTTCGTGGGTTAGGAGGTATTGAGAGCCAAATTCGTTCTGGGATTGATGGTGTATCAAATCTAAGAGCATCGTCTTGGAATAGAATACCAATAGATAGAATGGCCAACATTAATTTAGAGCCGGGAATTTCCACAAAAGAAGAAATTATTGGAAGTATTGAACGTGGTGTTTTTATGGAAAGTAATCGTTCATGGTCAATTGATGATTATAGAAATAAATTTCAGTTTGGTTGTGAATATGGAAAATTAATTGAAAATGGAGAATTAACCAAAGTTGTTAAAAATCCAAATTATAGAGGAATTACTAATCAGTTTTGGAGAAGTCTTTCAATGACTGGTAATCTTGATACTTATGAGGTATTTGGTACTCCAAACTGTGGTAAAGGTGAGCCTAATCAGGTTGAAAGAGTTGGGCATGCCTCCCCATTATGTAAATTTGATAAAGTGCAAGTTTTTGGAGGAGCATAATGAAAAAAGAAATTTTCCAAGATATTTGCTCTCAAGTGTTCAATGTACTAGAAAGTAATGAACAATTAACTATTTATTTGGAAGGGGAAAATTCTCAATATTTTCGATTTAATGACTCCAAATTACGTCAAAGCGGAATCATAGAAGACTATGCCGTAACTATATCGCTTTTTTCAGGAAAAAAATCTCTACAATCTGCTACCACAGTATCCTCAGATATTGAAAGCTCTGTAAATAATTTAACAAATGAAATTAATGCTTTAAGAAATCCTTTGTCTTTAATTCCTGACAATGAATTTACTAGTTTTCCTGATAATTTTGATTCTGTAGAAATAATTAAATCTGGACAATTACCCGATAGAAATGAAATACTGGATGCTTTAATGGATATTATCACAAAAGATTATTTGACTGGTGTTTGGACTTCTGGTAAGATTTTTAGAGCATGCTCGACCTCAGAAGGTGCAAATCATTGGTTTGAGAAAGATTCATTTATATTTGACTTTTCTTTAATTGATAAAAAAGAAAACATGGTAAAAGTTCTTTTTCCAGGTAATTGTTGGGATAAAAGTAAGTTTAATGCAGCATTTGAAGAAGCATCTGATAAGCTAAAGCTTATGAATAAGCCAAAAATGGAGCTTAAACCAGGAAAATACAGAGTATGGTTTGAGCCACATGCTGTAGCAGATTTTGTTGATATGCTTAACTGGAATGGTGTTAGCGAGTCTTCATTGAGGAATGGATCAAGCTCTTTACTTAAAATGAGAAAAGATGATGTAAAGTTATCTGATAAATTTTCTTTAGATGAATCGTTCGACAGAAAATCTACAGCACCTTTTAATTCTCGTGGAGAAGTCTCAGAAAATGTAAGTATTATTAAAAATGGAGTCCTAAAAAATACTTTAATCAACTCAAAGACAGCATTAGAGTATGGATTAGATTCAAATTTTGCTGAGGATGTAAATTCATGGGGCATGGGAGAATATTTAAGAGCTCCATTAATGCATGGTGGAGATATTAAGATAGATGAGAGACTAGAACGATTAGGTACAGGAATATTTATTTCAAATATCCACTATTTGAATTGGAGTGATAATCTTGGAGGTCGTATTACAGGTTTAACCAGATATTCATGTTATTGGGTTGAGGATGGAAAGATGGTAGCTCCCATTAAAACTATGCGTTTTGATGACTCATTTTACAATTTCTTTGGTAAGAATTTAGAAGGAGTTGGTGAAAATGTATTATCAAGGCCTGTTATTGAGACTTATGACGGTAGAAATCCTGGAGAAACTACCTGCCCAGGAATATTAGTTAATGATTTTGAATTAACTCTCTAAATATTTATATTGGCACGTTTAACTTTTTAAAAAAGTTTGGCGTCGTACCCAAGTGGTCTAAGGGATCGGTTTGCAAAACCGCTATTCGTCGGTTCGAATCCGACCGACGCCTCTTAAAAACTTTGTTGCCCGGGTGGTGAAATTGGTAGACACAAGGGACTTAAAATCCCTCGGAGATTAAACTCCGTGCCGGTTCGAGTCCGGCCCCGGGCACCATTATAATATGAAAGTTTCTATATGACTCATTTTATCTTTTTTCATGGCATTGGCATAAGATCTCCTTTTTGGAGTAGTATAGTTCCTATTCTTGAAAAGAAATCAGTTAACTATTCTCTTATTGATTTAGATTTTTCATCTCTTGATAACGCTTTTAAGTCTTCAAAAAAATCTGTTACAGACATTATTGAAAAATACCCAGACAGAGATATTGTTATTGTTGGACATAGTTTGGGAGGATTGTTTGCAACCTATGTGGCTCAATCTCTAGGAGATGATATACATAAATTAATTCTTGTTGCTTCAGGAGTAGCTCCTAAGCAAATCTCAGTTAAGGCTATACAACAAAAACAAATAAATATTCTTTATAAATGGATTAAAAAACTTGGTATCCAGATAATGTTTAAAGGGTATTTACCGGACTGGCTTACCCAATCAATGTTTTTTACAAAGAATACTCCAAAAGAAGCCCAAAGGAAGCTTTGGAAAGATGCTGTCAGAGAAAAACAAAGTTTCTTAATGGAGTATTTTCAATCAAAAACAATATGGAACGACTACTTCAAAAGAGTACATTTTAGCGGACCAGATAACGTCCTTGTTATCATTTGTGATAAAGATAAATTGGTTCCAAAACATGCATCAATATATTTAAAAGATCACTTAAACGCCTCATATAAAGTATATCAAGATTGTGGGCACAATGATATAGTTACATCAGACAAATTTAACAAAAAATTTGTAGATGATATAGTTGTATTCTCTTCTATATGATGATATATACATATCCATTAAACTATTACTTTAACTATAATTTAATCTTGAATAGTGATATTATAATTGGTAATATTAATTAAATGAGGCCATTTCACTTAGCTTTTCCAGTAACGGATTTAAACACAACTCGATCATTCTATAAAGACGTCTTGCAATGCAATATTGGAAGGTCATCTGATAAGTGGATTGACTTTGATATGTTTGGACATCAAGTGGTGGCTCATCTAGTTGAAGAGAATGATCATCCAGCTACAAATAGTGTAGATGGTGATAATGTACCTGCAAGCCATTTTGGTATTATTTTGACAATAGATCAGTGGAATCAATTAAAACAGCATTTACAACAATTTGATATTAAATTTATTATTGAACCTAAGATTCGATTTAAAGGAGAACCAGGAGAACAAGCAACCATGTTTTTCCTCGATCCTTGTGGTAATGCCTTAGAATTCAAAGCATTTAAAGACGATAAACAAATCTTTGCAACATAAAATAGGATAAATATTGGATAAAACAGCAATCGAGCATTGGGCTCCTCAAATTGGAGGACAGTTTTGGTGGGGAGGCTTAATATTTGCTCTCATTTTTGTACCTTTTATGTTCTTTATTGGTAAAAATCTTTCTAAAGAAAATAGGGATTATATGCTTTATGGTATGGGTATTTACCAATTAGGAAAGAATTTTATGGTTCAAATGTCCCACGTTCTATCTGACAATTATATCATAGCCACTCATTTACCACTCCAGTTATGTGCAATTTCTGGTATAATGGCAGGTGTTATAGTTTTTTATAGAAGACAAATGCTCTTTGAATTTCTATACTTTTTTGGAGTTGTTGGTTTTATTCACTCGATATTGACTCCAGAATTTACAGGAGGTAATTCATATTGGAATATTTTTGATTACTATGTAGGACACTCAATGTTATTGATTATTCCTGTTTGGCTTATGATGTTCTATGATTTCAGATTAAGAGAAAACGCATGGTGGACTTCTTTTATCTATCTTCATGTTCTTGTTGTCCTAGTTATTCAAATAAACACGATCATTGGTAATGGTGCTAATTATATGTATTTAGCTAAAGCGCCAATTGCAGATAATCCTCTTGTTTTGCAAGAACCTTACCATATTTTAGGATTTCAATTAGCAGCTTTGGTACATTTTTATGTTCTAGATGTTATTGCAAGGCGGATATTTAGTTAATGACAGCTTTATTAGGATATTTTTTTCTCGCATTATTTTTATCATTTTTATGTTCACTTCTCGAGGCTGTTTTACTCTCAACACCAAGTTCTTACGCATCTATTTTAACAAAGCAAAATCCTACGCATGGTTTACGTCTTGAAAAATTTAAGGAAAATATAAATAGGCCTTTAGCAGCTATCTTAACCTTGAATACGTTTGCCCACACGCTTGGTGCTGCTGGAGTCGGAGCAAAAACGCTAGAGTTGTTTGGAGAAAGCTCAGTTGCAATTGCCTCAGGAATTCTTACCTTGCTTATTCTAGTGTTTTCAGAAATTATACCCAAGACAATTGGTAGTGTTTATTGGAGAGGATTAGTTGGAAATGCAACATTAGTTATTCAAGTTCTTATTGTATTCACCTATCCTCTGGTCCTATTAGCAGAGTTTATATCCAATTTTGGTGAAGATGAAGCCACAATTACAAGAGAGGAAGTAATTGCTATGGCTGAAATGGGTGAAGATGAAGGTGTACTTGAAGAGCAGGAAACAGATCTAATTGAAAACACCTTACGCTTAAAAGATGTTAAGGTAAATGATGTTATGACCCCTCGAACAGTAATATTTGCACTAAATAAGGACATGACGGTTGGACAAGTACTAGATAAGCACAAAAGTCTAGATTTTACAAGAATTCCTATTTTTGACACCAATTTGGACGTTATAGTAGGTATTGTAAATCGATATGACATTGTTAATCGTAAAGCAGATGACCAGTTTAGCACTAGAATGTCTGAAATTTCAAAAGAAGTGCCGTCCGTAAATGAAAATGACCCCGTCGACAAAGTTCTAGAATTGTTTATTCAAAATAGATATCATCTAGCTTTAGTGGTCAATAATGAAAATACACTTACAGGGTTAGTTACACTTGAAGATGCTATTGAAACTTTATTAGGGGAAGAGATTGTTGACGAGCATGACTCAGTAGTAGATATGAGAGATTTAGCTAAATCGCAGAATAATAATTAATTATTTGAGTTTTTGATTTACTACATTAACTTCTTCACCAGTTATGGCAAAAAAACAAACATTTACTTCAAAGTTAGGTAAAGACGGCAAAAATTTTAAGTTCGTTAAGCATATTAAGACTGTTACATCAGAAGAATCTGGACATGTAAAATTTGTTGCTAATATGGTTCGCCTTGATGAAAACGAAAATATTGATCAAGCTTTGAAGCGCATGGAAGAAGAAGCTTCTGTTACATTGGCATTCGGTGAGAGTGTTGATGCCGAAGAAGTTGTAACTGAAGATGCACCAGCTGAAGAAATAGTAGCTGAAGAAATTCAAGATGAAACACCAGCTGAAGAAACACCAGCTGAAGAAACTCAAGAAGAAGCACCTGCTGAAGAAGAAGTTCCAGTAGAAGATGCTCCAACCGAAGAAGCACCTGCTGAAGAAGAAGTTCCAGTAGAAGATGCTCCAACCGAAGAAGCACCTGCTGAAGAAGAAGTTCCAGTAGAAGAGTCTTCAGAAGAGTCGGTCCCTGAAGAAGATTCAGCTGAAAAAGCTGATGAATCCTCCAAAGAATAAATAAAATATTGGAGAGGTGGCCGAGTGGTTTAAGGCGCACGCTTGGAAAGCGTGTAAGGTTAATAGCTTTCGCAGGTTCGAATCCTGTCCTCTCCGCATTTTTTATAAAATATTACTAATTCTAATAGCAATAATTTGAAGTAATTTTTATATTGTATTATCTGATATGATCAAAAAAATTAAGACAACAAAAACCCTTGAATTCTATAGCATTAATACGGATTCTAATGCTCATATTCCATTTATTGATACTATGATTTCTGCTGGATTTCCATCTCCGGCAGATGATTATATGGACTTACCAATTGATTTGAATGAATATTTAGTTGAAAATAGTGCTGCTACTTTCTATATCAGAGTTTCTGGTAATTCAATGGTAGACGCTGGAATTAAAGACAAAGATTTATTAGTGGTAGATAGATCAAAGAGTCCAAGTAATAATGATATCGTCATTGGTGTTTTAAATGGTGAATTCACAGTAAAGAAAATTAATAAGACAAATAATAAGCTATATTTAGTTGCAGCAAATAAAGAATATAAAAGAATAGAAATTACTGAAGAGATGGATTTCTTGGTATGGGGAGTAGTCACGTATGTCATCCACAAAACAGGATAATTACATAGCAATTATTGACTGCAATAATTTCTATGTATCTTGCGAGCGAATTTTTAACCCAAAGATTAAAGAAAAACCTACCGTTGTCTTATCAAATAATGATGGATGTGTGATTGCAAGATCGCAAGAGGTAAAAGATTTAGGCGTTAAGATGGGTACGCCCATTTTCTTAATCAATCACCTGGTAGAAATACATAATATCAATGTTTATTCCTCAAACTTTGCATTATATGGTGATATATCAAATAGAATTATGAGTATCATCAAAGATGATAACCCAGATGCAGAAATATATTCAATTGATGAAGCATTCATTTCAATAAATTCCAGATATAGAAATCCAAAAAAATATTGTTTAGAATTAATAGAAAAAATATATCAATGGACGGGTATTCCAGTATCTATAGGTATAGGAAAGACCAAAACCTTAGCAAAAGTGGCTAATCATTTATCTAAGAAAAAATTTATCAATGATAGTGTATGCTTGATAGATGACAAAAATATTGATTTACTAAAGACTGTAAAAGTTGAAGATATATGGGGAATAGGAAGAAGAAAAAATAGATTTTTGAAAATAAATGGTATCTATAACGCATACGACTTGAAAAATGCAAATCCAAAATGGATACAAAAGCATATGTCAATCATAAGTAGGCATACCGTAGATGAGCTAAATGGTATAAAAAAAATTGAAATAGACAGCGATTTTATAACGAAGAAGAGTATATCAACTTCAAGATCTTTTAATAGGAATATTTCTGATTTTAAAACAATAAGAAGTGCAATTTCATCACACGCTTCCAGGGCGTCTGAAAAATTAAGAGCTCAAAATAGTTTTGTTAATTCTATAGGAGTCTATTTATCAACTAATAGATTTAGATCAGACCTTCCACAATACCGTAGGTATGTAAATGTATCTCTTCCAATAGCATTAAATGATACAAGCGGAATCATTCAAGCTTGCCTGGAAGGATTAGATAAAATTTTCAAAAAAGGATTTGATTATAAGAAGTGTGGCATTGTTTTAACTGACCTTGTTCATGAGAATGAAGTGCAAGAATCTATCTTTTATGAAAGAAGGTTAAATGACGAAAAGATTAGTAAGTCTATAGATGTTATAAATAAAACTTTTGGTCCTGACACTATTCGCTATGCAGTACAAGGTAGAGGCAATTCATGGTCCATTAAAAGGGAAAAACTATCTCCAAATTATACTACAAAATGGAACGATTTTCTTTCAGTAAAAATATAAAAAATGGAAATAAAAAATTTTATTTACAATAAGCATTGGGTTGATATTTGTGATATTCACGATGCATCAAGGCCTGGAGAGCTTAAGGGGTCAGCTCCTGAAAGAGCTTTTGTTCCATTGGAAAAATGCTATAAAACTGAAAGTTTGTTAGATGATAAAATTTATGTTGGCAAAGTAAATGAAGAAATAGTTGGTTTTGTAGCATTAAACCATTCAAAAATTACTTGGCTTTACGTTCACCCAAGCCATCAAAAAAAAGGTTATGGAAGGAAATTATTAAAATTTGTAATAAGTAAAGCTGAAAAACCTACATCTGTAATAGTTTTAAATAAAAATTTAAAAGCTATAAAGCTATATGAGAGTGAAGGTTTTCGTATAGTTAAGTCAAAAAAAGGTAAAATTCCAATAGCTAATGTTAATATCGAATATTATGAGATGAAAAAATGATTAAAAAATTTTAAATTGTATGATGAATAATTACAACTTTTCAATAAAATATAGAGAAGAAATTAATGTATCTTCTAAAAGAATTTGGGATATAATATCAAGTGAGTCTAATCTTGATCTCTATCATCCATTTTGTAAAAAAAATGATATCATAGATTGGAAAAAAGACAACCACCATGATAGATTAGAATATCTTAATGGCGTTGTGGTGGAAAGGAAATTTATTTCTTGGATTGAAGATAAAGGTTATGACTTAAATATTGGAACAAAAGATGGAAGAAAATCTCATGTTTCTTGGAGAATTGAAGATATATCTGAAAATAAGTCAGCTCTATCAATAGAAGTTCATCCATGGATTGTAAATCAAGGAAGTAGAATAGTTCAATTTTTGCCTTTTCAATTATTTGTCAAACCACAATTAAAATCATATTTAAAGTCTGTTTTAGGGGGACTTAAGTGGTATGCTGAAAATAATAAGCCAACTCCAAGAAATCATTTTGGAGTTCATAGATGGTTTTCATAAAAGATTTAAAGAAATTTTAGAAAATCGTCACTAAGTTTTATCAATGAGATTTATAATCCTATTCGTGTTATTGTCCCCTATGTTCGGACAAGATGGTACTTATGATAAAATAATTAAAGATCACGATAGTGCAGTTAAAGAAATTTTTGATCAACAAATAGTAGATCAAAACAAAGAACTAGAACGTATACTTGCTAAAGAAGATTATCGTACATTAACTAATCAGGCATTGATAACTGCATTAGGTTTTGGATTGACTTGGGCACAAGACAGTCCTGCTCCTTGGTGGATTAGCACAATGATAATACCTGTATTAAAGAAGAGAAAAATTAATAATAGCAATGACCCCATAGAAGTGAAAAACGAGAGAAAAAAGAGATTAAGAAGAAATGCTCAGCTGGGATCTATTCCTTTTTATAAGTGGATAGTGATAATACTCCGTTCTCCTAAGGCAATACTTGATAACATTTCGTCATGAAAATCATTATTGCATCAAGAAATCCAATAAAAATTAACGCTACAAAACTTGCATTTGAGCAGATGTTTCCAAATAAATTTTTTCAATTCGAAGGAGTGAGTATCTCTTCCGACATCAGCGATCAGCCTATGAGTAACAATGAAACTCTAAAAGGAGCTATAAATCGTTCTAATAATGCCAAATTAGAATGTATGGATGCAGATTATTGGATTGGAATTGAAGGGGGTGTTGAAAAAAAAGGTAATGAAATGCAGGTATTTGCTTGGATATTTATTCAATCAAAAGAAATGGAGGGTAAGGCTCGTACTGCTACATTTGATTTACCAAAAAAAATTATTGAACTAATTGATTCCGGTATGGAATTAGGTGATGCAGATGACATTATTTTTAATCGAAAAAATTCTAAACAAAAGAATGGAGCAGTAGGTATTTTGACAAAAGATTTAATAGATAGAGAAAAATACTATACCCATGCAATTATCATGGCATTGATTCCGTTTAATAATATGGACCTTTACTAAAAAGTACTATATTCCATCATGTTTAAAGCGTTATCAGAATTAAGATCTAATACAAAAAAACAGGGACTTAAAGCTGCCATCAAAATGATGTTTAAGAAATATGGGTGGAAAGTTGGAGTGGCTATTTTTATGTACTATTTGATTCGAGATGTAACTCTTTATATTATCATACCATATCTTGTTATGAAAGGTTTCTTTTCTGGATAATATTATGAAAGTACCTATAATGCTTAGAAAATGGCTCGTATTTCACTTTTATGTTGATTATGCGGTTGCTATACCCATTTTCTTTGGTGCTGAGCAAATTGCAGTATATTTTCCTGAATATCCATTAGATACAGTTGCTTTAAGGATTGTAGCTGCAGCACTATTTGGTATAGGATTTAGTTCGCTTCAAGCTTCAAGTCTTGACTTTGAAAATATGGTTAAAAAATTACGATGGGCAGTAATTTGGTCTGGAACTGCATGGACAGGCATTTTAATATCACTTTTAAACGGTGGACATCCACTGAATTGGCCAGTCTTTGTTACTTTTGTTTTGTTCAATATTTTATGGACTTACTACGCTATAAAATTGGGTTCATTTAATAATTTTTTTGGAAGTGTTAAAAAATTATTAAGCTTCAATTTTGAATAAATACTACCTCTCCAGAACTCCAGGTATTGATATTATGTTAAACATTACTTCTATTTTATCTTGAATTACTTTATCCTTAACAGCTTCTTTGGTTGTATTCATTTTATTCCAAAAGGATTTTGCATCATCTAAGTGCATCTCTGAGCGATATTGCACATCAAAGTCTGTACGATTAAACTCCATAGTTCCAGTTGCAGACTTAATATCAGAATCTAAATCGACTAAGGCAGTAAATGTAATTGGTTTAGTGGTAGATTTGACAGTTAGATCTCCTGAAATTTGCATATTATATTTTCCGTTAGATTTTTTTTCTAAAATCTTTGAACTTTTGATTTCTAATGAAGCAATAGGATAACGATCAACATGAAAGAAATCTTCACTTCGCAAATGACCAATTAAATAATCCTTTCTATTATCTGGGAGATCAATATTTGTCATAGACATCATGTCAATTACAATATTTCCAGTAATTTTATTATCTTTTTGAAGAAAGATACTACCAAGCTTTACTTTTAAATTTCCATTGTGGTTATTGTTGACAAACTTTAGTCCACCTTTCCATTCTAAGATACTTGTTCGTTTGTTAATAATAATACTTGGGGCCGATGTAATTTCTCTTCCCATTTTTTTAAACTTATTAGGTTGTGGAACAATATTAATGTCACGTTCTACCTGCTTATTTTTTCCAATATTTTTGAGAACTTCTTTTTCATCTACTGATTGAGCCAAGAGGGGCATGGATAAAATGCACAGTGTTAATAATATTTTTTTCATTAAAGTCCTTTGTTTGCTTTTAAATTATTATCTAATAAATTGGTGAGCAAAAAATTACTATATATATACACTTCATACAATTAAATTTAATATTTGGAGGCGTGGCAGAGCGGTTGAATGCACTGGTCTTGAAAACCAGCAAGGGTGAAAGCCCTTCAGAGGTTCGAATCCTCTCGCCTCCGCAATGAATAAGCCTGTTGTAAGATTTGCTCCAAGCCCAACTGGGTATCTTCATATTGGGGGAGCAAGAACAGCACTGTTTAATTGGCTGTATGCCAAAAAGAATGGTGGAACATTTCTTCTCAGAATTGAGGACACAGATCTAGAAAGATCTAAGCCAGAATACATAGACCAAATTACAGATGCACTTACTTGGCTTGGATTTAATTGGGATGACAAAATTATCCTTCAATCAAAAAATAAATCACGACACGAACAAGCAGTGAATCAAATGCTAAACGCTGGTACCGCTTATCGATGTTTTTTGTCTAAAAAAGAATTAGATGATTTTAGAAGTGTATCAGAAAAAAAGAATGAGCTTTTTCGGGTACCAAAGACATTTCGTGACTACACATTAGTTCAGCAACAAAAATTGATTGATGAAGGAAAAGATTTTACCGTCCGATTGAAAATACCAGATGGCATAACAGAGTTCTCAGATTTAGTTTACGGAACTATCAAAGTTGACAATAAAGAATTAGATGATTTTATTATTGCAAGATCCGATGGTTCTCCAACTTATAATTTTGTTGTAGCAGTTGATGATTCAGATATGAATATTACTCATGTTATAAGAGGAGATGATCATCTAGCAAATACACCAAAGCAAATTTTAGTTTATAAGGCTCTAGGCTTGGCTATTCCTACATTTGCTCACCTACCAATGATTTTAGGTTCAGATAAGAAGCGATTAAGTAAAAGACATGCAGCTACCAATGTTCAAGAGTATAGAGAAAAGGGTTTTACCCCAAGATCTATAATTAATTATCTTTCTTTATTAGGCTGGAATCCAGATTCAGATCAAGAAATATTTGATGTAAAAGAACTTATTAATGCTTTTAATTTTAGTCAGGTTCAGAAAAAACCCGCTACTTTTGATGAAAAAAAATTACTTTGGGTTTCAGGTCAGCAAATGGCAAAAACGGAAACAATCGACGTTATTAAAGAAATAGAAACACTTGATAATAATTGGGGAATAAACCAAGATAGTCAATACAAGAAAGCAGTTATAAGCTTAGTGAAAGACCGATCTAAGACATTAAACGATTTAATTGAAATGTCGAATGTCTTTTTTGACGACAGTATTTCTTATAACAATGAGATTGGCAGTAAAGTATTGGATGATAATGCTATTCAAATAATTAAAGATCTTTATGAAGCTTTAAGTATAGAAGAAAATTGGATAAGAAGTGTTGTTGAATCTGCTTTTGACAATTTAACTACTCAGCATGAAGTTGGATTGGGTAAGATTATTAAGCCAGTACGATTTGCGCTTACTGGTCTCGGTTATGGTCCTGGAATTTTTGACATGATGATTTTACTAGGTAAAGATAGATGTTTAGAGCGTTTGTCTAAAGCGATTAAACTTTAATTATGTATCGCTTATTCATATTATTTCTCTTAATAAATAATCTAAATTCACAATCAATATTTCCCAATAGTAAGGTCCAATTAATAAATAATAATAAGACAGAAATATATAATTTAACTTCCGATGTTTCATTTATTAGTTTTTGGGCTACCTGGTGTCTGCCTTGTCTTAAGGAGATTGATAAATTAAATGAATTTATTGACGAATATGATAACGTATCAGTTATTTTAATTAATGAAGATAAACCAGGAGATAAGGCTAAAGTAAAAAGCTTTGTTCGTTCAAGAAATTATCCTATTGATGATAATTATCATATTATTTTTGATTTTGATAAAAAGTTATCCAGAAAATTTAGTGCTCAACCTATTCCATTGACCTTAATATTAAAAGATAATAAAGTTGTCTATCGCAAAAGAGGTTTTTATGTTGGCGATGAACTTGAATTAAGGAAAGAGCTAGATAGGGCGTTAAATGATTAGAGGTATATTAATTACTATATTTTTTTTTACAACTGCCTACAGTCAAATTGATATTTCAAATCGACTATTAACCAGATACGGTGATAGTCAGAATGATTATAATTACAGTGAAATATATTTAGATACAAAAATATTTTTTCAGAAAGAAAACTATCGTTTAGAGTCATTTTTTACTCTTGAAGCAAGTAATCCCCCAGAAATTGGTTTAGATTTTAGCGGCTTAGATAGGTATTTAATTGGATTCTATAATGAAGAATTTTCAATTGAGATAGGAGATATTTATCAAACATGGGGAAGGGGATTGTTGTTGAATCAATTAAATTATCAAAACTTAGATTTTGATACAGGCTCTAGAGGGCTTGGAATGCAGTTTGATAAAGATTCAGCAGTCATAAATATTATTATGGGTGATGTTTCTAGTCGAACAAGTACTACCGTATTAGGCAATTTCGATCCTAGAGTTCCTAACCATTTCGTTGATGAATTTATTTATGGAGCAGATCTTAGTTTAGATATTTTAAAATCTACTGCAGGAGCAGCTTTTTTGCTTGTTGATGAAAAAGAAAGATCTTTATCTCATGTTTTAACAAACTTTAGAATAGATAGACCTTATGAATCGGGCGAATTTTTTATGTCTATTGTAAGCAAAACATCTGAAAAAGATAATGGTATGACAGAGATATTTTATGAAACGAAAGATGGTGTAGGTTTCTATGCATCTTCTTCAAACTATATAAAAAATTGGTCCATTACATCTAGTTATAGAAATTTTAAAATAGATGTAAATAATCCAGCTATTAGAGATAATTTAGTTCATAACTATGGAAATGCACTAAATATCCAACGTTCACCGAGCGGTTTTTATGAGCATACTTTTAGATTATTGAGTAGAAGTTCAAAAGAAGTTAATTTGAACGATGAGGTCGGTATAGAAATTCAATTGCTTGGCCCTTTAAGTAGTAATGGAAACATAGCACTTAACTATATTAAGTCTAGTAGTTCAAAACAATGGTATAGTGGAGAAGGACCTCTTGCCGGTCAGTGGTCAGGTGATAACAACTTTATTCCTTCGAGTAGTCAATCATCATATCCTTTTGAAGAAGTTTTTGTTGAGTTTAATGGATATAATTCTAAAGGTAATATTTTCTATAAAGTTGGTTTAGATTTTCAATATGAAGTATTTAACGTTCTGTCAAATTCAGCAGAAGTAAAGTCATATGAAATAAAGGAGTCTTTTACTTTTCCATTATTAGTGAATTTCAATCTTAATCCACTATGGAATATAGAATTGCAATTAGAACTTCAAAAGGTTAAAACAGGATTTGAAACTACAATCTTATCTGATTTTGGGGACAATAATCATTCATTTACTTCTCTGTTACCAGTTAAATATCAAAAAAATATTTTCTTAGCATTATCAACAAATTATAATCAAAAATGGTCTTTTAATGTTTCTCATGAATCAACAAATAGCGATGAGTTGTTACTAGATAGTGGTCAAGATGAATCCTTTGATAGCGCCAATGATTGGAGTTCAATATCAATGGCTTACAAGTTTGATTCAGACCATACGCTAGAACTATTTTACGGATCTATTCGCGGTGGACTTGACTGTACAAATGGTGTATGTCGATATATACAAGCATTTGACGACGGCATAAGAATTGACTACAGTCTCAATATAGATTAACTTATCTCATTATAATGAATGGAAGATTTCTTTTAGGGAAGGAAAATATTTATGAAGAATTATAAAACTTTAATAATTATTACAGCAATAAGCTCTATGTTTATTATATCATGTTCGAATGGAGGAAGTAGTGTTAATGCTTCCACCGATAGTACGTCAGAGACTGGTGGAAATGATGGTTCAGCTGTTAATGTAAAGTCAAAGGTGTTGATGGAGTTATTTACTTCTACAACATGTGGACCATGTTTTCCTCAAAATACAACCTTAAATAATTATTTAAATCCTGAATCATCCGTATATGCTGATGATTTAGCCGACGACTGGATTGTGTTACGTTATCATGTATGGTGGCCTTCATCAGGAGACCCTTATTATGATTGGAATACAGCGCCAATTATAGATCGCGAAAGTTATTATAGTGTAGGTTATGTCCCTCATATGTTTGTTCAGGGTCAAGTGGATGCTGGTGGCACTGCATCTGGTTGGAGAACTCAAGCTAGATTAGCAGTTGATGGTGTATCGCCTTTTAACATACAAATAACTGGAACAAGAGATGGATATAATCTCAGTGGTAATGTGAATGTATCGTCAGCGGGTGATGTAAATAATCTTGGATTTAGACTATTTGTAGCTGTGACTCATGACAATTCTCAATATCAAGCACCAAATGGTCAAACTGTATTTGATCAAACATTTATCGATTTCTTAACTCTTGACAATTCTGGCGATATGATTTCTTACGGAGAACCATTAAATCTTGGTGTAAATGAAACTTATACAAAAGTTTATAACTGGACATTAGATAGTAATTGGCCAAATGATTCTGGCGTATCTTGGAGCGTTGAAGACTTAAATCTTGTTGCTTTCGTTCAATTTGATAATAGCGGACCTAATGAGAAAAAAATCTTCCAGGTTGAAGCTCTTAGTTTTGATTAATAAGTTTCGGTCTTATTTACATATGCGCCCGTAGCTCAATTGGATAGAGCGTCTGGCTACGGACCAGAAGGTTGTGGGTTCAAATCCTTCCGGGCGTACACATGTCTATTGAAAATCAGTTAGGAGCTGTTTCGCATGAAGATTGGATGCGTCGTGCTCTAAGTGTAGCATCAAAAGGAATGCGAGAAGATGAAGTACCAATCGGTGCCATCATTATTTATAAAGGAAAAATAATCGGTCAAGGTTATAACCAATGTGAATCTCTTAATGACTCTACTGCACATGCAGAAATGTTAGCAATTACTGCTGCCTCAAATACAATAGGAGACTGGCGCTTGAGCGAATGCAGTCTTTACGTTACAAAGGAACCTTGCTCTATGTGCGCAGGAGCTATTATAAATAGCCGTATTGACGCCTTATATTTTGGATGTTATGACGAAGATTTTGGTGCATGTGGATCAAAATTAGATATCTGTGGAAATCCAACATTCAAAACTCCTAGCGTAGTAAGAGGAAATGTTTTGGGTGGCGATTCTTTAGTACTGATTCAAGAATATTTTTTTAAGAAAAGAAAGAAAAGTAAAGATTCAGAATTTTAGTTAAAGTATATACGGAAGTATAGCTTTTCTTTTTTTCGGATAATTATCAAAAGTTTCATTATACCATTTATGGCCAGCAATTGCTCTTGGTACAAGATTGGCTATAGTCCATACTGCAAAAGATAATCCTGCAAGAGACCATGTCATTAAAGCAAATGCAACCCATTCCATTATTTCGCCTAAGTAATTTGGATAAGAGACATATTTATACATAAATCCATTAGGTATATGATAGCCTTTATCGTTAGATCTTAAGCCCAATAAAATATTATCAGATTTAATATTGATAATAGCTCCTATTAAAAATAATATGACACCTAAGATAAAGTTCCATTCATATATGTATTCAAATGAATATGATTGAACAAAGCCTAAATGGTACCCATTTACTGAAGCATTTATAATATTAAATAAAAAGGCAAGCAACGGAATTAATAGCGGCATTTTAGACGGATTATTTTGTCTTAGAGGATAAATAATACTACGATTAAAATAGTGTGCTACCCATAGTATAAAAAAAATATATGATACTAAACTTTTTTCTACAGGCCCAGTTAAGAAAAAATATGCTAACATGATTGGTGAAATGATTTCCATAACCACCCATCCTAACTGGCTAGGAATCATTATAAAAAACCATGACCCCCAATTTGATTTAGAAAATTTTCCATATGGTGCAGGTACTTTTAATAAAATAAGGAAGGTTATAAATCCTAATAAAAACCAGAAATCTAGCGCTGTTTGATAAATTTGTAACATCGATAATAATTTATAGGTAATATTGATTCGTTCAAAGAGTGTTTATGGCTAATAAAACAATTATAATAACTGGTGCAACCGATGGAATAGGTTTAGAAGCAGCAACAAAGATAGCTGCTCTTGGAAATCAAGTAGGTTTAGTTGGTAGAAATCCTGAAAAAGGTGTAAAGGCAATAGAGCAAATTGCAAGCTTAACAGGAAATGACAAACTTGACTTTTTTCAAGCAGATCTAAGCTTGATATCTGAAATTAATAAGCTTTCTGAAGAAATTAAAAATAAATATTCTCAAGTAGATGTATTGCTTAATAATGCTGGAGGTGCAAGTAAAAATAAAACTATCACTTCTGAAGGTCTAGAAAAAACATTTGCAACAAATCAAATGAACTATTTCACCCTTACAACAAATCTTATGGATATCTTATCAGCTTCAGAGGGATCTAGGGTGGTTAATGTTGCATCTAATGCTCATATAGGCGCTTCTATAGATTTTGATAATATTAATGCCGAAAAAGGATATTCATTCTGGAAAGCATACTGTATTTCCAAGTTGATGAATATTATGTTTACATACAGGTTGGCAGAAATGCAGGATAAAGTCACAGTCAATGCTTTACACCCAGGTTTTGTTGATACAAATATTGGTGGAAATGAAGGTTCATTAATCAAAAGAGTTGTTAAATTTGGATCAAAGCTATTTGCTCGAACTGTTGAGAATGGTGCAGATTCAAGTATCTATCTAAGTACTTCAGATGAGGTTAAAAACATTTCTGGAAAATATTTCTTTAAATGTAAACCAATCAAATCATCAAAAGCATCATATGATAAAGATCAATGGGAGCAAGTATGGCATTTATGTGAATCTTTTAAGGAAAAGTTATCAAAATGAAGCAAAAAATTCTTATGCGTTCAGAGTATGATTATTTTAATTCTGCATCAACTAGATGGAGAGATATGGATACACTTGGTCACATAAATCATACTGTATATTTAGGTTTACTTGAAACAAAACATAAAGAATTTATTGATCATCTTCATGGTAGTAACGAGCATGAATTTGGTTTACATAGTACAGCAGCTGGTTTGTTGGCTTCTATGAAAGTTATGTACATAAAGCAGGTTCATCATCCTGCAGAATTAGAAATTGGATATCGTATTACTAGAGTTGGTTCTAAGAGCTATGATGTACATCAAGGAATATTTGTTAAAGGGGATAATGCTCCTTCATTTCAAAGTATCCATACTTTTGTAATGTTTAATTTTGTTGAACAAAAATCAATTCCAGTCGGAGATCATATCAAAAAAAACTTAAGAGAGGTCAAATGATTACATTATTGTCACCATCAAAAAAACTAAACTTTAATGAACAGAATATTGTTCACAGCCATACTGAGTGTGATTTTATTCAAAGTGCAGAAATATTAGCAAATGAAGCTAAAAATCTTACAGAAAATGATTTGAAAGACTTAATGAGTATTAGCGATAATCTTGCAAAATTAAATCGTGAAAGATTTGATAGGTGGTCTTTGCCTTTTAATACTTCAAATGCAAAGCAGGCTATTTTAGCATTCGACGGTGGTGTCTATTCAGGTTTAAAAGCAGAAGATTTTAAAGAGAAAGATTTTGATTTTGCGCAAAACCACTTGAGGATTTTATCTGGATTATATGGAATTTTAAAACCTTTAGATCTCATTCAGCCATACAGGCTAGAAATGGGGATATCTTTTAAAAATAAAAGAGGAAAAAATCTGTATGAATTTTGGAAAGATGATCTAACAACAAACTTAAATAGAACCTTAAAAAAACATAAAAATTCTACAATAGTTAACTGCGCATCTATAGAATATTTTTCTGCTATTGACTTAAATAAATTTGAAGGAAAAATATTGTCTGTAGTTTTTAAGGAATACAGAAATGATGAATTAAAGTTTATTTCATTTAATGCTAAGAAAGCAAGAGGACTTATGACTCAATTTATTATGAAAAATAAAATTGATTCTAATAAGGATATTAAAGATTTTGATTATGACAACTATCATTTTGATTCAAAGCTTTCCGATGAATCAACTTTTGTATTTACGAGATAAACAATAAAAAAAGGGGAATAGAATGAAAAATAGAACATTAATTTTTTCTTTATTAATAACAGCTTCACTGTTTGTTAGTTGTAACAATTCAGACGGTGAAATGGCAAGACAAACAGGAGATGCTTCAAGAGAAGCTGCCGCTGGATTAGATGCAGCACATCATGTTATGTTCGATGTAGCTAGAGCTGAATTTGATAAAGGAATAGATAAAGATCCAAATTGTGTGACATGCTACTTAAATAAAGCTCATGCAGAGCAAGATAGAGTATTAAAAAGGGAATTATTTGAGACTGCTCTTGAGCTATCAAAACCTGGACACCCTGAAACTGTGTTAGCACAAGCAGCAGTAGACTGGATAAATGGTGAAGGTAGTCGATTTGCGGGATATTCAGATTTATATAAGAAATATCCTAATGATAGATTTTTAGCTGCGGGCGCTTACAGAAGTCTTCAAAGCGAAGATAAGGTTGAAGAAGCTAGGGCAATGTTGCTTGAGGCAGCTGAAAGACTAAATGCAGGACATTTATATAACTTGCTAGCATATTCTTATATGTGGAATGTAGATCCTGAATCAGAAGAATATGATATGGCCTTACCATATATTGAAAAGTATATAGAGCTAGATCCAAAGCAAGCAAATGCGTTAGATTCTTTAGCAGAGTTTTATCTGAATAAAGGAGACTATGATTTAGCAGTAAGGTACTATATGCAGGCAACAGAATTAGATCCAAATTTTTCATGGGGTCCAAGAAATACTGCTTTAGCTCAGTACCAAGCAAAACTATCCATGGGTAAGGGAAAGATTCTTGAAGTTACCTCTGATAGCGACGAAGCAAAAAATGCTTTTGACATGGGAAGATGGCAGCTTTATAACTTGGAATGGGAAAATGCACATAAATCATTTTCAAACGCAATTGATCAAGATGCTAATTTTGCTTTAGCATATGCTATGAGAGCTAGAACGAGCGCTTTCTTAGGAAACCAAGGAGATATTGCAGATGATTTAGATATTGCTGTTAGTATGTCTTTAAATGCTTCAAAAGATGAGGCAGCAATGATTAATGCATTAGCTGGTGATATGAAAAATGGAACTGGCACTTTTAACGCTTTAAGCGAGTCAATGTCTGATAAATATTCAGATGATTCATTCTTAGCGTTTGAAACAGTTTTTGCTACAATCTCAGATAGGGGAGCAGATGTCGTCCTTGATAGAGCAAAAGCATTATATGCTATGAATCCTAACTTTACACCGGTACTAAATATGATGGGATACGCATATATGGAAAAAGGTGATTTAGATAATGCAGGTAAGAAATTCCAAGAGCAGATTAGAAGAGCTTCTGGATCTGCTAATCCCTACGATTCAATGGGAGATTATTATTTAGAAGTAGATAATAAAGCTGATGCTTTAAGATATTTTGAACAATCAGCTAAAATGGGTCTTAAGGCAAGTGTTAGTAAAGCTGATAGCCTCAGAAATGAATTGAATAAAGAAAATAATTAAGAGTTGAGTTTAATAAGGAGTGCAGGGAATTTCCCTGCACTTTTTATCTAAGAAATATTTTCCCAAACCATGATGCTATTTTTAGCTTTATTTTCATAGATAACGACATATCGTAGCATGTAATTAGTCTTGTGTCATCTAAAGCAGCTTCTCTGTGAATAAATGAGGATTTATACCAATCAATTTCTGTCATTTCAAGAAATTTCTTCATATTGGGATACCATACTACACCAACTTCATCCCACTTATTTTTATCTGGACCAATCATGGTTAATCTTATTTTTGACCACCACAATACCTTTCCACCAACCTTAGTTACAGCTTTGGTAGCAACTTTAGCATACTTTTTATAAGCATCTCTTCCAGATATATTATTCAACGCTATATCTTCATACTTTGCATACTTATTGTATGAAAATAGGTTTATTTGGATCAGAGGTTTGCCATCATCGTGATTTTTTTTAGCATATTTAATTGTTTCTTCAGTTGGTACTATAAACATTATTTACAACCTTTCATTATTTATCATTATAAAATTTAAAACTTTCCTTAAATTGTCGAAAGCAAAGGATTCAATTGAGTAAAAATTACCAAATTTTAGCACTAAAATGGAGACCAAAACATTTCAAAGATGTTGTTGGTCAGAACCATATCACCGAAACTTTACAAAAAGCATTCGAAAAAAACCGTTTAGCCCAAGCTTTTTTATTTGCAGGCCCAAGAGGTGTTGGAAAAACTACTACAGCTCGACTCTTGGCAATGTCTTTAAACGGATCAGATACCCCTTCAATTGACTATGATGCAGATTCAGATACAGTTAAAGAAATTATCGAGGGTAGATCTATGGATGTGGTGGAGATTGATGGTGCATCAAATAGAGGAATTGATGAAATACGAGAACTAAGAGAAAATATTAAATTCATGCCTTTATCTGGTAAATTTAAAGTAGTTATTATCGATGAAGTGCATATGTTGACAGTTCAAGCATTCAATGCACTACTAAAAACATTAGAAGAGCCGCCTGCTCATGTAAAGTTTATTATGGCAACAACAGATATACATAAGGTTCCTCAAACAATTATTTCTAGATGCCAACGTTTTGACTTTTTACCAATGACAAATACTGTTATCAAAGATAGATTAAATCATATATTGAAAGTTGAATCTGTAGAGATAGATGATGCATCTCTAGAATTGATTGCTAATAAATCGGAAGGAAGTATGAGAGATGCTTTAGGTTTTTTAGATCAGGTATTAGTTTTCAGCGATAAAAATATTACTAGCCAAATAGTTACCGACTTACTGGGCATAGTTCCTACTGAAATCTATTTTGATATTACAAATGCGCTTCATAATAAAGATGGAGATAGTTTAGTATCTGTAATACAAAAAATAAGAGACAAGGGATATATCATTGAAGATCTCCTTAAAGGGTTAATAGTTCATTTTCGTAATCTTTCATTGTTGCATTACAGTAATGGCTTAGGATTAGCTGGTATATCACCAGAATTAACTAAAGTGTATAAGAATACAAGTTATGAATGGACATTGAAAGATCTTGTAAGATTGTCAACAAATGTGTCGGAGTTGTATTCATCAATTAAGCAATTTTCTGATCAATATCTAATTTTTGAAATGACTTTAATTAAATTATTACAATTCGATAAAAGTATAGATATAGAAAGTTTTTTGAAATCAGACGCTATTAAAAGTAACAATATTGAAAAGACAGTTAAGCAATCTACTCCAAAGGTAAAATCTACTCCAAAAGTAAAGTTGATATCTAAAGTTGAAACAGATAAACCAATACAAAAAGAAGATAAAAAATTAGACAAAAAAGTTTCTTCTTTATCTTTAGAAAAAGTAAAAGGATCCTGGGAGAAAATTATAAAAAAGATATCAAAAGAAAGAGGATCTATTGGGGTATTATTGGAAGCATGTATTGTTGGAGACCTGAAAGATAATACTATTGAAATTATATCTTATGATAGCAATGACTTTAGTCAAAAATTACTTCAAGATCCATTTGTTGCATCCACAATAAATTCAGTACTAGAATCTTCAGTTAAAGTAAAAATTATTGTCGATACAAATGTAGAAAAAATTGAAGAAGTGAAAGAGGAAGTTAATCAAGATGATATTGTCAAACTATTTGACGGAAAGGATTTAGCATAATGTTTGGAAACATGAAAGAAATGATGAAGCAAGCACAGAGTATGAAATCTGAAATGACAAAAGTTAAAAAAGAATTAGAGAAGGTAGAGGTGCAAGGATCTTCCTCCAACGGTTCATGCGTTATAACCATGACTGCTGATATGAAAACTACTAAGGTTACAATTGATGAAACGTTGTTGAGCAGCGATGCTTATATTATTGAAAACGCAATAAAAGTTGCTGTTAATAATGCTTTACAAGAAGCAAAAGATACATCTGCAAAAAGACTAAAATCTGTCACAGGTGGTTTGATGGATAATCTTCCAGGATTCTAATGAGTAAGGTTACTACATATATAGAGCAGCTCGTTGATTCATTAACAAAATTTCCCGGTATTGGAAGAAAAGGAGCAGAGCGTATAGCATATTTTATAGTTAAATCAGAAAAATCTTTTAGTAAAAATTTGATCGAAACTTTAACAGATGTAAATGATAAACTCGATATTTGTCCAATTAGTGGCATGATAATCGTAAAAGGAGAAGAGTCTGTATTTGATGATAAAAATAGAAATTCAAAGTTCTTATGTATCGTTGAAAATATGGAAGACGCAATAAAAATTGAAAATACTAATAGTTTTGATGGATCATATCATGTATTAGGAGGCGCCATTTCTCCACTTGATGGTATTGGACCATCTGATTTATCTTTTGATAAATTGCTTGATAGAATTGACAAAAATACTAAAGAAGTTATTATTGCGACTAATCCAAGTACTTCAGGTAATGCTACGGCAATGTATGTAGAAAAGATTTTAAAGGATAAAAAAGTTTCTATTTCCAGGCTGGCAGTAGGTTTACCTGTTGGAAGTAATTTAGAGTATATCGATGATAAGACTATATCTACTGCAATTTCTGGAAGGGTAAAGATCAATTGAAAAATTTTATTAATTTTTTAACATACTCTCGTATTATTCTCACGCCAATTATTATATATCTTATTTTTATCGGAAACTATACAATAGCTGCTATAGTTTTTGCATATTGCAGTTTTAGTGATATTGCAGATGGAAGATTAGCAAGAAAACATAATCTTGTAACTGAAAAAGGTAACTATCTAGATCCATTAGCAGATAAAATTCTTATGATAGGGACACTAACAATTCTAGCTTATCAAGGGATAATATTATTTTGGGCTTATATTATTATTATTGGTCGAGATATTTTAGTTACAATGTATAGAAATTATCTAATTGGAAAAGATAAGCCTCTAGTAACATCTCAATATGGTAAGTGGAAGACAGTATTTCAGCATGTAATGGTCATTTTTATCTTGTTAAATAATCCGACACAACAAATTATTGATATAATCGTATCAATAAATGCTATATACGCAGCAGGAACAGGACTTGAATATTTATATAAAAATGGATTTTAAAAAAAAATGAACTATCAACTTGCTACTCTTTTTGGTTTAGGAAGGCTTCCAGGAGGAGGTACCTGGGCTTCTTTATTTGTTTTAATGTTAGCTACGATAACTAAAGATCCAGCTAATATTCTTATATTTTTAACTGTAATTACTCTTATTTCTGCGCCTAGTATTTACAAAAAATCACTATCATTTTTTAATTCTAAAGACCCAAAAGAATTTGTTTTAGATGAAGTTATTGGAATGGCTTTGGCTCTAATAGTAGTTCATGTATATTCTGATATTTTTGGAAGCTTCACTCTTGATCTTCCTAATTTTATAAACAATCAGGAATTTTTATTTTTTTTGACGTTTATACTATTTAGAATATTTGACATTAGCAAAATTGGTCCCGTAGGATGGACAGAAAACCCAAGAACATCCCCATTATGGTGGAAGAATTGGAATAAAAATAAGGATAATGAATATATGAACGTTATAGGCGATGATATCGTTGCAGCACTATTAAGCGCGGGGATTGTAATTGTATCCTTAAGTATTTATTTGTGGGTACTTTAGTGAAAATAGGCATTATAACAATTGGAAATGAACTTTTAAGCGGTTTTACGTTAGACCGAAATGCTGCATGGATTGGACAACAATTATTATCTGCAGGTATCAAAGTTAATATTCATCATACAATAGCTGATGATTTTTCAGATATTTACGATACTCTTGAGTATCAGTGGAAAGAATGGGAGTGTGATCATATTATTGTAACTGGAGGGCTTGGTCCTACAGTAGACGATATAACAGTTTCAGTATTTATAGATTATTTTGAAGATAAACACGACTTCGACAAAGAATATTGGAGTATTCTTAAAGATCGCTTTCAAAAGCTCAACTTTAAAATGCCGAATCTTAATAAAAACCAGGCTTTTAAAATTAAAAAAGGAAATATGATTCCAAATAAAGTTGGATCAGCTAGAGGGTTACATTATACAAAAGAACACGCATCATTTTTTAAGTTTGTTAAGTCTGTATTTAATGGAACTGAAACTAATTTTTATGCTTTACCCGGAGTTCCGAAAGAAATGAAATCAATGTTTTCTAATTATGTTCTACCTGAAATTGAAAAAACCAATAAAAACAAAGTAGTTTGTAGGAGTATAAGGACTACTGGAGTTCCAGAATCAATTCTTCAAGAAAAAATATCTGATATAATTGATAAAAATAAAGACAAATGTGATATTGCTTTTCTACCACATAGAATGCTCGGTGTAGATATCAGATTAACTACAAGTGATCAATCGCTTATTAATATATTGATAGATTCAATTATGGAGAAAGTAGGTAAATATGTATATGGTTTTGATACAGATAAGCTAGAAGAAGTTGTAGCAAATCTTTTAATAGACAATAATACAACAATTGCTACAGCTGAGTCTTGTACTGCAGGATTGCTAAGTGCTAAACTAACAGATGTCGCTGGTAGCTCAAAATACTTTAATGGTGGTGTTGTATGTTATAGCAATGAACTAAAAAGTGACTTAGTTGGTGTGAAGCAACAAACCTTAGATCGTTATGGAGCAGTGAGCGAGGAAACTGCAAATGAATTAGCTATTAATATTGCTAAGAAATTAAATAGTGATATTGGGGTAAGTATAACAGGAATAGCTGGTCCAGATGGTGGAACTGAAAAAAAACCAGTAGGATTGGTATTTGTTGGAATATCTTATAAAAATAATGTATATATTAAGAAGTATAATTTAACTCCAAACCGTAACATCAATCGCGAATTAACAGTTACCTTATGCTTAAATGAAATAAGAAAAATTTTAGAAAATTCTAAAGAAATATAAATTTAAAAAGGGAATAAAAATGGCAGCAAAAAAAGCAAATAAAAGTAAAGTACTAGAAACCGTTAAACAGGATATCAATAAAGAGTATGGCGAAGGCTCTATCATGAGCTTAGGAGGAACAGATACTCTTGATGTTGAAGCAATTTCTACAGGGTGTTTGTCTTTAGATATGGCTTTAGGTGTAGGTGGTGTTCCAAAAGGAAGAATTATAGAAGTTTTTGGTCCTGAATCCTCTGGAAAAACAACATTAGCTTTACATATAGTTGCTGAATGTCAAAAAAATGGCGGTTCAGCTGCGTTTATAGATGCAGAAAATGCCTTAGATCCTGTTTACGCTGAAAATCTTGGTTGTAAACCAGATGACCTTTTAGTTTCTCAGCCCGATTCTGGAGAACAAGCATTAGATATTTTACAAAAATTATTAGAGACAGCAGCGCTAGATGTCATTGTAATTGATTCGGTAGCTGCTCTTGTTCCTAGAAAAGAGCTTGAAGGTCAAATTGGTGATGTTACAGTTGGATTACAGGCACGTCTAATGTCACAAGCTTTGCGTAAATTGTCTGGACCAATAAATAAATCTCGTACTTGTGTAGTATTTATTAACCAGATTAGAGAAAAAATTGGAGTTATGTTTGGTAGTCCTGAAACTACTCCGGGTGGAAGAGCTTTAAAGTTTTATTCATCAGTAAGATTAGATATCCGTAGAATTGCTGCAATTAAAGAGGGTACAGATATGACTGGAAATAGAACAAGAGTTAAAGTGGTAAAAAATAAGGTTGCTCCACCATTCAAAATGACTGAATTTGATATTATGTACGGTAAGGGTATATCATATGCAGGTGACTTGCTCGATTTAGCATTACAGGGCGGTGTAGTTGAAAAGATGGGGTCTTGGTTCTCTTATAAAGGTGAAAAAATCGCTCAAGGAAGAGAAAAAGTCAAAATGCTTCTAGAATCAGATGATAAACTTCTTAAAAGTGTATTATCCGATGTTAAAGCTTATTTAGAATTAGCTTAATATTAAAAGCTTAAAAATAGGCGATCAAATTGAAGTAGAAATTGGACCCATCGCACATGGTGGACATTTCATATCACGTCATAATGGACAAGTAATCTTTGTTAGACATGCTATTACAGGCGAAAAAGCTATCGTAAAAATTACATCCGTTTCTTCAAAATTAGCACACGGTGACGCTATAAAAGTTTTAAGTGAATCAAATGATAGGGTAGAGCCTCCTTGTAATTATGCAGTACCAGATGGATGTGGAGGATGTGATTTTCAGCATATTGAAATATCTGCTCAGAAAAAATTAAAATTAGAAGTTATTAAAGACCAATTTATGCGCATTGCAAAGATAGAGGTCAATCCTGAAATGGTAAACACCGAGCCTAATAATGGTTTACATTGGCGTACTCGTTTTGATTTTGCATTATCTGAAAATGGTAAAGCTGGTCTATACTCATCTAAAACAAAAAAAGTCATTGAAATAGATAGGTGTTTAATTGCTATCAAGGATATTAATAATTCTGAAATTTTTAGTAAAAAATGGTATGGAAGTGACCGTATTAGAATTGCTGTTTCTAGCTCAAAACAATTAAACATATCTAGAGGAAAAAGGACTATAGATGGTCCAAAAAAAATCCGTGAAGAAGTAGGCGATAATATTTACAATATTTCTCCGCAATCATTTTGGCAAAGTCATACTAATGCTCCATCATTATTAATCAATTTGGCTATAGATTTGATGAAATTAACTCCTGGAGACATAGTTTGTGATCTTTATGGTGGCGTTGGACTATTTACTATGCCTATAACCAAAAAAATTGGTAATGAGGGTCACGTCCACCTCGTTGAGATTAGTAATCATTCTGTTCGAGATGCATTTAAAATATTTAAAGATTATAATAATGTATCTATTCATCGTGGCAGCGTAGATAGAAAACTTCCAAAAATTAATAATATAGATATTATTGTTTTGGATCCTCCCAGAAGTGGAGCTGGTAAAAAAGTAATAGGTCAAATTATTTCCAAGAAACCAAGAGCTGTTGTTTATATTTCATGTGATCCAGCATCGCTTGCTCGAGATGCTAAGTTTCTTTATGATTCCGGTTATAAGTTAGATAAGATTAAGGCTGTTGATTTATTTCCAATGACACATCATATTGAATGTATTGTAAGATTTATTCCTAGTACAAATTAATATTTAGAAAAATATTCGCTAGATAAATCTTTAAGCTTATTACTTAGTAATATTATTGCAAGAAGATTTGGAAAAGTCATAAACGCTAAAGCAGCATCACCAAAAATCCAAACTTGTTCTAAGGTTAGCATCGAACCTACAAATACCATAAAAACATAACAATATCTATAGATTGGAATCGCACCTGTTCCAAATAAGTATTCTGTAGCTCTATCACCATAAAAAGACCAGCTTATAGCAGTAGACAGAGCAAATAAAACTACAGCAACAGTTACAACTTGTGCTCCAATTGAAGGCATTCCAATTCCAAAAGCATGACTGGTTAAAAGTACACCAGCTTTTAAATCTGTATCAAGGATTGACGGATCAATTCTTTGGCTATAAAATTCAGTTAAATGCCAAGAATTAGTTACCATAATAACAAGACCTGTAAGCGTACAAATTATAATTGTATCAATATACGGCTCCAGTAATGCCACAACACCTTCTCTAACAGCATATGGTGTTTTTGCAGTTGAATGAGCAATAGCTGCAGATCCTTGTCCAGATTCACTTGAAAATAAACCTCGCTTTACGCCCATCATCATAGTGTTTAAAAAAGAAATGAAGGCACCAGCAGCAATACCAATAGCTGGATCTTTAATTGATGGGGGATTAAATGCCATTGTAAAAATGGTGCTAAAGGATTCTCCTACTCTTTCAAAGTTAGTAAGAATAATAAATAGAGCGCACATTACATAAACTGCAGCCATAATTGGTACTAAATAACTAGTTACGTTACCTATGCGTTTAATACCTCCAAGAATAACAGAACCTACAATGGCAGCACAAGATAGTCCAATAATGACATGCATAATAGAAATATTTGACTCGCTACCAAGCATTGTAAATGAATTTGTTGCCATAAGAGCATTATCTGGACCTGTAATGCTTAATATTTGTGCATACAATTGTTGAGTTAATGTATTTGATTGAATTGCGTTACCAGTAAAAAATGAACAGATAATAGCAAAGCAAGCGAAAGTAACAGCTAGCCATCTCCATTTTGGACCTAATCCATTTTCAATAGTGTACATTGGACCACCAGCAGTATTTCCAAGTGAGTCGGTTTCACGATATTCTAAGGCAAGGGTACATTCTGCATATTTTAAAGCTGTTCCAAAAAAAGCAGTAATCCACATCCAGAATAAAGCCCCTGGACCACCGTAATAAATAGCTATAGCAACACCAGCAATATTTCCAATACCAACCGTTGCTGCTAGCGCAGTTGACAAAGCTTTAAAGTGATTTAAATCACCTTCATCCTCAACATGATCGTAATCACCCTTAGTTACTCGAATACCATGAAGAACCCTTCTTAATTGAGGAAATCCTAGCTTGAAAGTCATATAAATACCAGTCCCCAGTAGTGCGACAACCATAAATGGAACACTACTTAAAGGAAAAGATGTTTTAAAACTATCTGAAAATAAGTTTCCAGGAAAAGACCATGCTGAATCGTAAAAGTGAACCCCTTGAGTTGCAAGTACTATACCTATTATACTAAATACAATTGCTGAAAGTCTAATTTTTGACATGCATGCATATTAAAAATTTTTTTTAAAAGTAAACATGAATTTTATTATTAATTTACTTTTAATGTTAATTGCAGGAGTAGATGAAGTAGGTAGAGGCGCACTAGCTGGGCCAGTTGTAGCAGCAGCAGTTATATTAGATAATGATATTGAAGGCCTTAATGATTCTAAAAAATTAACTGAAAAAAAACGTAGTACTCTTTTTAAAATTATTAAAGATAATTCAATATCTATTGCAGTTGGAATAAAGTGGAATGACTATATCGATAGTTTTAATATTAAAGTAGCATCAGAGCATGCAATGATTGAAGCAATTAATAACTTAAATCCTCAGCCCAACAAAATTATGGTTGACGGTTTTTCTTTAGATATAAATATTGAAAACGAAGGTATTATAAAAGGAGATCAAAAAATAAAATCAATTATGGCAGCATCAATTATAGCAAAAGTTACTAGAGATGAAATTATGCGCTCATTTCACTATATTTATCCCATATATGGGTTCGATAAAAATAAAGGATATGGAACAAAACAACATTACGATGCACTTAAGGAATTTTCCTATATATCAATTCACAGGGAAACTTTTAAACCTATATCTGGTATGATAGATAAATGAACAAGATTATTTCAGAAATCAAATCACTGATAGCACTAATTCTCATTGTGCTCTTTCTTAAAGAGACTGTTGTTGAGCTATACATAGTTCCTACGACAAGTATGGAGAAGAATATCTTAAAAGGAGATATGTTAGTAGGTAGTCGTTTTTCTTATGGAATGAAAATGCCACAAAAAATTTGGGTACCTTTCACAGCAATAAGCATTCCAACCTTTCTACCTGAATATAAATTTCCTGCATTTAAGAAGGTTGAAAGAGGTGATGTGGTTGTTTTTGAGTATCCCAGAGATATTGTATATAAGTATGTTAAAAGATGTATTGGATTACCCGGTGATACCATAAGTATTGATAATAGAGAAGTTTTCGTAAATGGATTAGTAAGCGAGCTACCCAATGGAGGTCAATTTTTATCTGATAAATATGCAGAAAAAGATATTATTGATACCGAAATATTTTTAGGGGCCAAAGGAAATAATGCGGGTTTAAATGCTAATAAAGATCAATTTCCTCAAATTACTGTCCCCAAAAAAGGAGATATTTTTTCTTTGGATGAATCGATGGATTGGCAATTAGTAATACCTATCTTGCTTTATGAAGGAAATATTGTTGAGTTAGTTTATAAGGAAACAAAATTTAATTTCACAAATAAAAGTCCAAGAGATATTTTTAGGAGAACAGGAGATAGATCTGTATTTAATGACTATGTTCCATCTGAAGGGGCAACGTTGATTAATCCTTGGTCTCCTATGTTTAAAAAAGAATACATTAAGCATTTATACATAAATGGAGAATCAATCACAGATGTAGATTCGTATAAAGTTAAACAAGATTATTTTTGGATGATGGGAGATAATAGAGATAATAGTGAAGACTCAAGATATTGGGGTTTTGTACCGGAGAGTCACATATTAGGTCAACCAGTAATTACATGGTTTTCAATTAATCTAGATAGTTATGCTCCAAGACTTTCACGTATTGGAAAAATTCCCAATTAGAAAAAAAAAGTTTTCATATTGGGTTTTCATTGATTAGTTTCGGTGGACTTAAAAAAAACAATTGAGGTATTATAAATGTTAACAAGTACAGAAAAAATTCTTAGCGTTGTCGCTTTAGCTCTTACTTTTGCAGTAGGTTTCTCATTATTACAATATAACTCTGCAATGGATGAAATGGCCCAATTGAGACAAGAGCAAGTTGAGCATGTAGATATGGTAAATCAAGAATTCAAGCAACGAGTCAAAGCTGTTGAACTTGAAAATATTGGCCAAGGAAAAGAAATTAAAAGAGGTCAAGATCGTATTACAGCTAACACAAAATTAATTTATACTAAAGCTGATTCTCTTGGTAGTTTAATTGATGATTTAGCTTACGAAATTAAAAGAGTTGATCGCGATCTAAGTAAAAAGATTAAGAATGTTCAGCGTGATTTAGAAGGTCTTGAAGATAATTTTGACTCCGAAAAACGCAGAACAAGAAGATCTATTTCAGATATAAAGAAAGATCTTAAGAAATTAAATGAATCTGTATTTCCTCCAGAAGAAGAAGGTGAAGAAAAGAAATAATAGTTATTTTATTTAGTTTAAAAAAAAGGGCTTTTCATAAGCCCTTTTTTTGTACCGAGGGTCGGGCTCGAACCGACATGAGGAAATCCTCACCGGATTTTGAATCCGGCGCGTCTACCAATTCCGCCACCCCGGCAAAAATGTTGACAAATTTCAAGTAAATTATGTAGCTTGTCAATAGTATAGTATTTAACCAAGGAGAAAAAGTGTCATTTAAAACCGTACCACAAATGTTTCAACATCTAGTAGAAGAAAGACCAAACCAAAAAACCTTTTTTACGAAAGGTGAAAACGGTTGGGATGGAGTTGAGTTAATAGATTTGCAAAAGTTAGTTGAAGATTTTGCTAATGGATTAAAAAATTTAGGTATTAACGAACATGATAAGGTGGCAATTGTTGGTGCAAATTCTCGTCAATGGGCTATTTCAGATTACGCTATTGCGCACATTAGAGCTGTTTCTGTTCCAGTTTATCCAACACTTATTCCTGCTCAATCTAGATATGTAGTTGAGCACTCAGAAAGTAAAATTGCAATTGTTCAAGATGCATTACAGTTAGATAAAGTTTACCCATTAATAAATGATGCAAATTCAAATTTAAACACTATTATCATTATGGATGATAATTATGATGGCAATAAAGATAATGTTGTAAAATTTTCTCATGTTTTTAAAATGAATAATGAAGTTCATGATATTCGAGAGCTATCAAAAACCGTAGTTGAGGATGATCTTCTTACACTTATTTATACAAGTGGAACTACAGGAAATCCTAAAGGTGTTATGCTTAGTCATGCAAATATCTGTAATAATCTTCTCTCAATCGATAGTACTATAAAGGCAGCAATGGAGCTTAACCCAGAGTTAAAGCCAGAAGATGGCATAGAAAGATTTGTTTCATTCCTCCCAATTAGTCATAGTTTTGAAAGAGTAGGCGGTCATTATTCAATATTTAGTCAAGGAACTTCTATATATTATGCTGAAATGAATTTTACTCCCGAAATATTATTCGAAAATATTAGAGAAGTTCAACCAACTTTTTTAACAGCTGTTCCAAGAATTTTTGAAAAAATACATGCAAAAATAATGGATACTGTTTCTGAAATGACAGGAATTAAAAAATCGCTTGCTGAGTGGTCTATTGCAGTTGGAATGCAGACAGTTCCTTATCGTCAAGCAAGCAAACAACTTCCATTTATGTTAGGATTAAAATATAAAATAGCTGATAAGTTAGTTTTAAATAAGTTTAGAGCTGCGCTTGGTGGTAAAGTAAGAGCTTGTTCATCTGGTGGTTCGGCACTATCAAAAGAGGTAGGATCATTTTTCTGTGGAATTGGAATTTCAATTATTGAAGGGTATGGTTTGACAGAAACTAGTCCAGTTATGACTATTGGTCATCCTAGTTTCTTTAAATTTGGTACAGTAGGTAAACCAATTCCAGGAGTAGAGGTAAAAATTGCTGAAGACGGTGAAATTTTGTGTAAAGGTCACTGTGTTATGCAAGGATATTATAAAAACGAAGAAGCAACCAATGAATCTATTGTTGACGGATGGTTTCATTCAGGAGATATAGGTGAATTTGACGAAGATGGCTTATTAAGAATTACGGATAGAAAAAAGAGCCTTATTGTAACCTCAGGTGGAAAAAATGTTGCACCACAACCTATGGAAGTTTCACTTACATCTAGTAAATATATTGAACAATGTAATGTTGTTGGAGACGACAGAAACTTTATTTCTGCATTGATTGTACCAAATAAGGAAAACTTATTGGCATGGGCTGAAAAGGAAGGTTTGGCGAGTTTAGACTACAAGTCTCTTTGTGCTCATGATCAAGCTTATGATATGTTCGATGCTATTGTTAAAAATACTATGACAAATTTTTCACGCTATGAATCTATTAGAAAGTTTGCACTTATCGCAGATGAATGGACTGTTGATCGAGGTGAATTAACACCAAAAATGTCTATTAAAAGAAAAGTTGTTGTAGAAAAGCATAAAGAAGAAATTGAGGCTATTTACAACTCTCCAAATAAACCAAAAGTTGCAACTGATGATGAAGGTCAGTTATTTGGTTAGAATAATATCTTTATTATTCGCTTCAATAGTATTTTTTAGTTTTATCGAATCTAAATCAACACCTTATGTAGTTGTTCTAGGTATTGCTCAAGACGGAGGAGCTCCCCATGCTGCATGTACAAAAGAATGTTGTATTCACAAATGGGATAATCCACAATTGCATAATCAAGTATCAAGTATAGGTATTGTTGATCCCTTAACTAATGAAGTATGGATCATTGATGCCACACCAGACTTCTCTGTTCAATTAAACACCTTAACAATGGAACAAAAAAGGGTATTTAAGGGCGTTTTTCTTACTCATGCTCACATTGGTCACTATACAGGATTAATTCATCTAGGACGTGAAGTTATGGGCGCAAAAGAAATTCCAGTATATGCTATGCCTAAAATGGAGATTTTTTTAACTAATAATGGTCCATGGAGTCAGCTTATTGAATTAAATAATATTGATATTAAAAGTCTTAAAAATAACACCAGTGTTAGTCTAAATGATAATTTAAGTATTACACCTTTCCTTGTTCCTCATAGAGATGAATTTTCTGAAACAGTTGGGTATAAAATTCAAGGACCAAATAAATCATTAATTTTCATACCCGATATAGACAAATGGGAGAAATGGAACATAAATATTCAAGATATGGTTCATGAAAATGATTTTAGTTTACTAGATGGAACATTTTATGATATTAATGAACTACCAGGAAGAGATATGTCAAAAATTCCTCATCCTTTTATTGTTGAAACATTTAAAGTATTAGAAAAGGTTAAAAATAAATCTAGTGTTCATTTTATTCATTTAAATCATACAAATCCTGCGCTTAATACTTCTTCAAATGCTACAAAAGAGATTAGAAAAAACGGTTTTAATGTTGCTAAAAGAAATCAAAAGTTTAATCTTTAAATAATATAGTACTGTATTAATAATATTTTTACTATTATTGATGCGCATTAACATGAAAAAACAATTTATTATTTGTCTCTTATTGACATCTTTATTTAGTCAATCTTTTAAAGACCTTTCCGAAAGACCGGTTTATAAGCCCTTTAAGATGAGTTCATCTATTACTTTCGATGGTAAAGTGGATTTGGAGGAGTGGGGTAATGCGCAGGTAGCAACTAATTTTATTGGTTCAGGTTCGTTTCAGGGCGAAGATGCTTTATTAAAAACCGAAGCTAGGTTGATGTATGATGATACTAATCTCTATATATCATTTAAAGCCTTTGTTGATAGAGATGAGTTGCGCTATAGTATTACAAAAAGAGATAATCTTGATGACAAAGATGATAGAGTTTGGATAAATATTGATGCCTTTGATGATGAATCATTGACCTATGGTATTGGAGTAAGTGCGGGAGGAGCTCAAATAGATGGTAGAGCTACTTATGGCTTTGATCAGTCTTTGGATCTTGTTTATGACACTAAAGTTCAAATTTTTGATAATAGGTATGAGGTTGAAATGGTTATTCCATTTTCGAGCCTAAGATATTCCATAGCACCAATTCAAACCTGGAGAATCGATTTTGGTAGAGGATTTACATTATCCGATGAATTAACAAGATATGTTTACTGGACCTCTAGATTAGATGGAATAGCATGTCAGACATGTCAGTTAGGCTTTCTTGAAAATATAGAACCACCGAAACAAAAAAGAGGTAATATAGAATACATTCCTTCTGTTGTTGCTGCAGTTTCTGATGACTTTACAACAAATGCATCATCTTCAACAGATGAAGCGTCATTATTTATGAAGCTTCCCATTTCTTCTGTTGATTTACTTGAAATTGCAATAAATCCTGATTTTAGTCAGATTGAATCAGATGATATAAAAAACGATGTAAATACTGTTAATGCTCTCTATTTTGAAGAAAAAAGACCATTTTTTAGCCAAGGTGCAGAGCTTTTTAAGTTTCAATCTCAACGCGGTTACATAAACTTATTTTACTCTAGAACTATTAATGATCCATCCATAGCGGCAAAGTATACTGGTAAAATTGGCAAAACATCATATGGAGTTATTAGTGCTCGCGATGAATCATCCTTGTTATTGTTACCTTTCGAAGAAACTAGTACAATAGTTTCAATGGGCAAAAGTACTTCAAATATTATTCGAGCCAAAAGAATGATTGGTGGTAACGGAGGATCTATAGGAGCCATTTTAACTAATAGGGTATTTGATGATGCAGGAGATATGACTACAGGAGGTTTAGATTTTCATTATCATCCTGGAAATAATTACCATATAACTTTACATGCAACAGCATCAATTCATAATGAATCTGATAATTTTGAATACATATATGAACCTACTGCAGATGATAACGATATGACATTTGACAGTGGAAGATATACTAAGAATTTTGATGGAGAAAAAGTGACTGGTAATGCACTTGGCTTTAGTTTAAATAAGCGAACAAGAACTGATAATTTTGGAGTTGTTCTGAGGTTACGATCTCCAGGGTTTAGAACTAGTAATGGTTTTGAAAGAAACAATGCTACTAAATGGCTTAAAGCTAGTCGAGGAAAAACCGTTTTTTATGAAACTAATCCAAAGCTACTTAAAACAGATTATAACATTTCGACTATTTATAAAACAAACTATACAGGACTTATTAAAAAACAAGAATTATCATTATCATCTAATTCAGATTTAAGAAATGGAGATTTTTTTAAGTTTAGCTTGGAGTTTGAAAGAGAAAATTTTAGAGGGTATCAATTTGATAATCTTTATGAGTTTGAGTTTGGCTACCGCAACCAAATTAATTCAAAGCTTAAGATCTATAATGAATTGCAATCCAGAGAAATTATTATTAGAAATTTAGATATACCTGAAAATTCAAATTTTTATCAGGTAACAAATTATGTTGAATATAAAATATCAGATAAATCTAATTTTGGTATTGGTATTTCATACCAAAAGGCAGAAGATAATTATGATGGAATTTTATTAAGAGCTGGTATAAATAATTCATTTAATTCAAAGCTCACTATGAGAACAAAAATTCAATACAGTGACTTTTCTAATTCTTGGTTTATTGAGCCAATGATTACCTATCAACCAAATGCCTTTAGTGCGCTATATTTTGGAATCAATGACTTGCTAGAAACAGAAGATAATATGTTTTCAAGTTTAACTGAAAGCAAAAGACAATTATTTATTAAATTTCAATACTTATTTTAGGAGATTGAACATGAAGAAGATTATATTAATATTACTTTCACTAACACTTAATGGGTGTATATCCCTTTCATTATTTTAGGATGATTAAAATAAATAGAATTTTACTTGTTAGTAGCAGCATTGTTTATAAATGGCTGCGTATCTCTATCAGTTGGAGAGAAACTATCTAAGCGCATTAATAATAAGCCAAATGATGCAAATAAAGCTGAAACAAGCGTTTATGCATTAGATAGCTCAACGATGATGGCTATTAATCATATCTTGCCTACAAAAATGGGTCAATTTGAAATGATGAATAAAACGATTATTTTTCCTGCTTTTAAACGAAATGATATTGCAGTTTATAATAGTTTACAATTCTTAACTCCAGAAGGACAGAATGAGGACGGTACATATACTTTTGTATATTTGGCTAACCCATACCTTAAGGATAAGAATTATGATATCTTAGACGTTCTTATATCGGAATATGGAAGAACAAGAGCTGAAGAGTATTTTGATATTTGGTTAAGTTGTTTCGCTTATGAACAAGAAGTTTTGTCTTTTAAGTGATTAATTCATCTATAATAAATCATACCTTTTTGAGGTATTCTATATTAAATTTTCTTCAATGAGAACAATACAAACTTTTTTCACCATATTTTTTGGCATGCAGCTTCTTTTTGGTCAAAATGTTGAAATTGAGCCAGACTCTCATACACCTGGTAGTGATAATTATTCAGAAAGAAGTAGAGCTATGCTTAAATCTGAGTCCTTAGTTAATATTTATTCCAATGTTGCAGTAGCAGATGTATATGTATGGAATTTACCATGGGCATCATCAGAAAGAATATTCCCAGCACAAATCTCTTTACCTACAGATAATCAACGCTACGTTATAAGTTTGTATACTCAAGCAGAGTATCAGGCAATAACAATAGAGCTTCAAAATTTTGATTTTGATTATAGGGATGTTGAAGAGTTTGAATTACTTCAAGATGAATTATCGAGAATGGAACTTGCAACAAAATTAGTCCGTCCAATACCAGGTACTGACTCGTCCGTATTTTTAACCCATTGCTCAAGCGATGATTTAGATTGTGAAAAAGGTATGAATTGGTTAGATCAGTTTTATGCAAAATATTATGATGCAAAGCAGGAACAAAATCTAGTTTCAGATTTAAATGGAAAAGATTTAACAGAAGATGAAAAATTATTAGTTAGACGTCATCGTATGGGCGTATTTAGTATGGTAAGTTTATTTTCAATGGCAGTGTTCATGATAGATAGTAATTTTTAGTGAAAAATATCTCTATTAACGTCGTTGGGTTTGGAACCGAGCAATATCCAGCCGGAACAACACCACTAGAGCTACTTTCTTCAATTAAGGGTGTTTCAAATGATACATTAATTTGCAAAGTCGATAAAGTTCTTATGGATCTTAGCGTAAAGCTTGAGAATGATTGTACAGTACAATTCCTTGATGGAAAAAGTAAAGATGGTCATAGTGTTCTTCTGCATAGCACTGCTCATTTAATGGCTCAAGCTGTTAAAAGGTTATTTCCTAAAACAAAAGTAACTATTGGACCATTTTTAGATAATAGATTTTATTATGATTTTGATGTAGTTACTCCTTTTACAGAAGATGACCTATTAAGTATTGAAAAAGAAATGCTCAAAATCTCAGAAGAGAAAATAGATATAGTTCATGATGTAAAGTCAAGAAAAGAGGCTTTAGAATATTTTAAAGATATTGGAGAAGATTATAAATTAGAAATTATTAATGATTTAGATGATTCTGAGGTGTTAAAAGTTTATACCCAGGGTGATTTCACAGATCTTTGTAGAGGTCCTCATGTACAGTCTACTGGAGTTATTAAGCATTTCAAATTGCTTTCATCGTCATCAGCTTACTGGAGAGGAGATGAAAATAATCAATCATTACAAAGGATTTATGGAACCTCATTTCAAAATAAAAAGGATCTCAAAAAATATTTATTAATGCTTGAAGAGCAAAAGAAGCGTGATCATAGAAAAATTGGAAAAGAATTAGACTTATACTTTTTTGATGATGAAGTAGGTCCCGGATTACCTCTTTGGACCCCAAATGGAACGGTAATAATAGATGAATTAGAAGCGTTAGCAAAAGAAAAAGAAACAGCAAGTGGTTATTTGAGAGTCAGAACTCCTCACTTAACAAAGGGTGACTTATTCTCAAAGTCAGGTCATCTTGACCATTATAGTTCAAGTATGTTTTCTCCAATGGATGTTGATGGAATAGATTATTATATGAAGCCAATGAATTGTCCTTATCATCACAAGATATTTGCTAATACTCCTAAAAGTTATAGAGACTTACCATATAGAATATCTGAATATGGAACATGTTATAGATATGAAAAGTCTGGAGAGCTTTTTGGATTGATGCGTGTTAGAAGTATGCAAATGAACGATGGTCATATATACTGCTCAGAAGAACAGTTTAAAGAAGAATTTATTGATGTCTGCAATCTTTACATGATGTATTTTAAAATATTTGGTATTGAAAAATATGAAATGAGATTAAGTCTTCATGATCCAAAAGGGTTAGGTGATAAGTTTATTGACAATCCTACTTTATGGAAAAAAACCGAAGATGATGTAAGAAATGCGTTGAAAGATGCTAAGTTAAAATTTGTTGAGTCTGTTGGTGATGCTGCTTTTTATGGTCCTAAAATTGATGTACAAGTATGGAGCTCAATTGGAAAAGAATTTACCTTAGCAACTAATCAAGTTGATTTTGCTATCCCTGAGCGATTTAATCTTCATTATACAGATAAAGATGGGTCGTTAAAAACTCCGCTTTGCATTCATAGAGCACCATTAGGAACACATGAACGATTTATTGGGTTTTTAATTGAACATTTTGGTGGAAACTTTCCATTGTGGCTTGCTCCTAGGCAAGTAACAATACTTCCTGTTTCAGATAAATACAATGACTACGCATACTCGGTATGTAATACATTAAAAACTAAAGGACTCAGAGTTGATGTTGATAGTCGTTCAGAAAAAATTGGTTCTAAAATTAGAGACGCAGAGATGCAAAAGGTTAATATTATGATTATAGTTGGAGAAAAAGAAGTTGAAGACAGCACTCTTACTATAAGAAGAAGATTTATTAAACAACAACAAACCGTTTCAATCGAGGATTTCTCTAAAGAAATATTAGATGAAATAAATGATAGGAGAGTACCGAATTAAAAAACAAAGAATAAGAGTAAATAATAGAATTTATGCAGACAAAGTAAGACTTATAGGGCATGATAAAGAACAAATAGGTGTTGTAACAGTTCCAGAAGCCTTAAACAGGGCGGAAGATGTGGGTTTAGATCTTGTTGAGATATCACCAAACGCAAAGCCACCAGTATGTAAGATTATGGATTTTGGTAAGTTTAAATATGAAGAAAAGAAGAAAGCTCAGCAAAGTCGTAAAAATCATCAAGTTATAAAAGTTAAAGAATTAAGAATGAGACCAAATATTGGAGATCATGATTTAGAAAATAAACTAAAAATGGGTAAAAAGTTTTTAAGTGGTGGATATAAATTAAAGATTACTTTGATGTATAGAGGAAGAGAAATGTCGCGTCAAGATTTAGGGCAAGATTTACTTACACGTGTTTTGTCGTCATTAAGTGAGCATGCACAAATGGAAAAAGATTCTCCTTTGATGGGACGAAAGAAATCTATAATATTAGCCCCGAAATAGGAAATATTATGCCAAAGATGAAAACAAGAAAAAGTGTGTCAAAAAGATTTAAAGTTACTGCTTCTGGAAAACTGAAACGTAACAAAGCTGGTCACTCACATATGTTAATACGTAGAGATAGAGATCAGAAGCGTTCAGCTAAAAAAGCAACAGTAGTAGCACCTTCTTTTGAGAAGCGCATGAAAAAAATGATGGGGAAAGTATAAGTTATGCCAAGGTCCAATAGTTCAGTACCAAGACATAGAAGACATCGCAAAACTGTTAAGTTAGCGAAGGGATATTTCGGAGCAAGAAGTCGTAATTATAAAGCTGCTAAAGACGCGGTAGTAAAAGCTGGCTTATATGCTTATAGAGATAGAAGACAAAAGAAACGTCAGTTTAGACGTCTATGGATTGTGCGTATTAATGCTGCATCAAGATTAAATGGTTTATCGTATTCAAATTTTGTACATTTATTGAAGGAGAAAGGTGTCGATTTAGACAGAAAGGTTTTAGCTCATTTAGCAGTTAACAATCCATCTGTGTTTGAAGACCTTGTAAAATATTTAAAGAAAAAATAAAAAATTAAAGATGTCATTAGATAACACTATCAAAGAAATTAAGGCATCTTTCAAATCAGATTTATCCAGCTGTAACACATCTACTGACCTCGAAAATATCCGTATTAAATATCTTGGAAGAAAAGGTAAGCTTACTACGCTCTTTGAAGAATTCACAAAACTTCCTGGTTCCGAAAAACCTAAGTATGGAAAAACACTCAATATCCTAAAAAACGATCTTACAAATGCCTTTAATAAAAAATTAAATGAATTAAGTCCAAATAAAGACATTTCTAACGATAAATCAGAAGATTTTTCATTACCTGGTTATAAACTTCCTCAAGGAAGCCTACATCCGTTAGAACAAATTACCAGTGAGATAAAGTCAATTTTCCAATCTATCGGTTTTTCTGTAGCCTATGGACCTGAAATTGACGACGATTATCATAATTTTGAAGCGTTGAATGTACCAAAGCATCATCCTGCTAGAGATATGCAAGATACTTTCTTTGTTGATCCAAATACAGTTCTAAGAACGCATACTTCTAATGTTCAAATTCACTTGATGGAAAATCAAGATCCACCTTTGCGCCACATTTGCTGTGGAAGAGTATTTAGAAACGAAGCAGTAAGTTATAAAAGTTTTTGTTTATTTAATCAGGTAGAAGGTTTAGTAATAAATGAATCATCTTCATTCGCGGAAATGAAGGGAACCCTTGAATATTTTGTAAAAGAAATGTTTGGTAAAGGTACTAAAATGCGCTTTAGACCAAGTTATTTTCCATTTACTGAGCCAAGCGCAGAAGTTGATATATGGAATGATAAACTTAACCAATGGATGGAAATTTTAGGATGCGGTATGGTAAATCCAAATGTGCTTACAAATGTTGGTTATGATAATACAAAATATCAAGGTTTTGCATTTGGAATGGGAATAGAGCGTATTGCAATGATTAAATATGGAATAAAAGATATACGTCTTTTCTATCAGAATGATAAACGATTCTTGGAGCAATTTTAATGAAAGTTTCATTATCATGGCTAAAACGCTTTGTCGATTTTGACTATTCTGCATCTGAACTTGCAGATAAGTTAACTATGCAAGGATTCGAGTCAGAAGTAGTGACAGATTTCAGTTCTTTAGATCATATTGTTGTAGGAGAGGTAAAATCAGCCGAAAAACACCCAGATGCAGACAAACTGAAGGTATGTATGGTTTCAGATGGAATAGAGACATACAACGTTGTTTGTGGTGCTCCTAATGTAGATAAGGATCAAAAGATTGTTTTTGCTAAAGTAGGTGCTGTATTACCTGGAGATTTTAAAATTGGTAAAGCTAAGATTAGAGGCGTTGAGAGTTTTGGAATGATTTGTTCTGAAAGAGAGCTTGGAATATCAGAAGAACATGAAGGTATAATGGTTTTAGACAATTCATGTAAAGTGGGTGCAACGATTGATTCTATATTAGGAGAAGCGTACGATGCAATTGATGTAGAAGTAACTCCAGATAAAGCATTTGCATTAAGTCATCGTGGAATAGCTAGAGAAATAGCTGCTATATCAGGGTCTAAGCTTAAGATGCCTATGGAGGTAGTTAAAGCTACATCAAAAGGAAAAGATGTCGTTAAGGTTAAATTAGATGGAAAAGGTGGATGTACGCGCTACATAGCAGGAACAATGAAAAATCTTACAGTTGGCCCATCGCCTAAATGGTTAGCAGACTATTTAAAGTCTGTAGGTCAAAAGAGCATTAATAATCTTGTTGATATCTCAAACTTTATGCTATTAGAGATTGGGCATCCAACACATGTTTTTGATTTAAATAAGCTTTCAAAGCCTACCATTGAAGTAAAGTGGGCGAAGAAAGATGAAAACTTTCATGCATTAGACGAAGAAACTTATAAACTAGACACAGACCACCTAATTATTACAGATTCTGTTAATACGATAGCATTAGCTGGAATTATCGGCGGTAAAGATAGTGCTGTGTCAGATACTACTACTGACGTATTAATTGAAAGTGCTTATTTTGATCCTGTTGTTATAAGAAAAGGATCTAAAAAATTAAATTTATTATCAGAAGCATCTAGACGTTTTGAAAGAGGTGCTGACCCAGAAGCTACTTTGGAAGCATTTTATATGATTGTTGGTTTAATGAATGAAGTCGCTGGAGGTAGTTTAGAATCAGTCGTCACAGATGAATCTACCATCGATTCAACATTGCATAAAGTCACACTCTCAAGTAATAAATTATTAAAATATACAGGTCATGAAATTGACCCAGTATCGGTGAGTTCAATTCTTGATGGACTTCACATTAATAATAAGAAATCAAAAACGGGGTGGGATTGTACTATTCCATCATTTAGACATGATATACAGCATGAAGTGGACCTAATAGAGGAAGTATTACGTTGTTATGGATATGAAAAAATACAATCTTCCTATAGTTTTTCTTCTCAAATGCAATACGCAAATGATGCAGAACAACCAATTTTTGAGTTAAAAAAGTACTTATCTTCGTTAGGATTCAATCAATGCTACAATAACTCCCTGCAAGACCTTGATGAGGTAAAAGCCTTTGAAATAAATCCAGTATCTGTAATGAATCCTTCATCAGAAAGAATGAACACCTTACGTACAACTTTACATCGAGGATTATTCGAAAACTTAGATTTTAATTTTAAAAATGGCTCTTCTAATACATTAATATATGAGTATGGAACTGTATTTGAAAAAAAAGGGGACACACTAAAGGATATAAATCAGGTTGGTAACTTTTCTTGTTTAGTACATGGAAATTTTTATGACAAGAATGTTCATTTTGATTCCGTAGGAAATAATCTTTTCTTGTTAAAAGGTATTGCAACAAATGCTTTTGCAATGCTAACGAAAGCTAAGGTGAAATTTATTGAGGACAAACATTCATATTGTGACGTATTTTATCGTGTTGTAGATGGAAAAAAGAATACGGTTGGATCGATAGGTATGGTATCCGATTCATTTCTAAAAAAACTAGATATTGCTCATAAATCAAATGTTTGTGTAATGGATATTAATACATCCCTTTTCATAGAACATTATAACCATAGTATTAAGGTTCAAGATGTTGTTCTTGTTTCCTGTGGTAAATAGAGATCTTAATTTTAAATTTGATAGCAGCATTAACCTTGGTGAAGTATGCGCATCAATGAAATCAATCAATCAGTCAATATTGCAAGATGTGCTTCCTGTAGATATTTACCAGTCAAAAGAGGAAAATAATAAGAAAAACGTGTTGTTTAATTTATCGTTTCAGAGTGTTAAAAAAACACTTGAAGATAATGATGTAAATGCAGTTATTGCAGAAATTATAAATGTTGTAACAAAGAAATTTAATGCTAAATTAAGAGATAATTAATAGGAAGATAATTATGGAACATGCAGAAAAAAAAGTTGTTAAAGTTAGAATTTTTGGTCAAGAATACTCTATTCGTGCCACAGTTAACGAAGCTCACATAAGAGAATGTGCAGCTTTAGTTGATAAGAAAATGGCTGAAATTCAAAGATCAGCTCCATCATCTTTAAATGCATCCAAGATAGCCATCTTAGCTGCAATGAACATCTCTGATGAATTAATGAGCGCCCAAAGAGGGGAATACTCTTTTAAGGGTGAAGTGGAATCAAAGATTAAATCTTTGGTAGAACGTATTGAAGAGATAGTTTAACAGTAATAGATAGAGGCTTAAATGATTAATACAAAAATTTTATCGGGGATAGAAGCAAGTCATGCACTTTATGATAGCTTACATGAACGTATAGGCTCACTTAAAGATAAGGGTATTACACCGGGCTTAGCAGCTATTTTAGTAGGAGAAGACCCAGCCTCGCAAATTTATGTTCGAAATAAGACCAAACGCTTTGATGCTTTAGGCTTAAAATCAGAACTACATCGTCTTGAAAAGAATGTTTCTCAAGATGAACTTCTTGATTTAATTGCAAAAATTAATACCGATGATAGTTTTCATGGAATTTTAGTTCAATTACCTTTACCAAATCATATTGATAGTGATAAAGTTATACATGCAATTCATCCAACAAAGGATGTAGATGGGTTTCATCCTGAGAATGCTGGATTATTATCAATAGGACGTCCACGATTTATTCCATGTACTCCTAAAGGCATTATGTTTATGTTGAAACACTTTGAAGTAGATTTAAATGGTAAGCATGTTGTAGTAGTAGGACGTAGTAATATTGTTGGAAGACCTGTTTCGGTCTTATCAAGCTTAAAATCACTAGGAAATGCAACTGTCACAATATGTCATAGCGGTACATCAGATTTAAAATATTTTACGCAGCAAGCAGATGTTGTAGTAGCTGCAATGGGTTCACCAGAATTCTTAGATGCTTCCTTTATAAAAGAAGGGGCTTGTCTTGTTGATGTAGGTATTAATCGTATTGAGAGGGATGGAAAGTCTTGTATTGTTGGAGATGTTAATCAATCGAGCGTTTCCGGAAAAGCAAGTTCACTTACCCCGGTTCCAAAAGGCGTAGGTCCAATGACGATTGCAATGTTAGTAGAAAATACAATTCTGTCTGCAGAATTGTTGTTAAATTAGGCGAATTATGACAAAATATATTAAACTATTACTACTTATTATTACGCTACAATTTTTTGGAGCTAATGGATGTACCAGTACCAAGGTTGATCAAGACGAAATTAAAAAAGCTAATCAATTTTTTGAATCTGTTTTTCAAGATAGAGTATTAGATAGTCCTGAATTTCAGTCAAGATTAGGCTATAAGTCTAATTATGATCAATGGGATGATATTACCTACAAAAGAAGTAGAAAAAATGCACGACAAGCTATTTTTGATTTAGATTATATAAATGAAAATATAAATATTGAAAAATTAGATGATAAAACAGCGATAAGTTATCGATTGATGGAGAAATCTCTACAACGAAGAATAGAATCAGATGATTTTCTTTTTCGTCAATATTTAGTCACCCATCGAGGAGGAAAACATTCCTCTATACCATCTTTTTTAATTAATTATCATGCTATTGAAGATGAAAGAGATGTGCAGGACTATCTAAGTAGATTACGTAACATTGAACCTTTGATTGAGGATTTAATTGAAGAATTAACTTTAAGAGAAGAAGTTGGAACAATTGCTCCTAAGTTTGTTTTTCCAAAAGCTATTGCTGTTAGTAAAAATATTATATCAGGATTTCCTTTTGAAGAAGGAAAAAAACAAAATGTTATCTATGAAGATTTTGTCAAAAAAATAGATGCTATAGATTTAGCCGATGCAGTAAAACTTCGATATAAAAGTGAAGCAGAAGCTATTTTAGTAACTGTTGTTAATTTTTCTTACAGAAATTTAATTGATTTTTTAAGTGAACAAGAATTAAAAGCCACAAACAATGACGGGGTTTGGAAATATCCAAATGGGGCTGAATATTATCAGTATACTTTAGATCAATATACAACCTTAGGTCTTAATGCAGAAGAAATCCATCAAATTGGCTTAAGTGAGGTTGAACGTATTCATCAAGAAATTTATGCTATTATGCAGACTGTTAATTTTGAAGGGTCCTTACAGGAATTTTTTGATTTTATGAGAACTGATCCTCAATTTTACTATCCGCAGAGCGCAGAAGGACGTCAGATGTATTTAGATCAGGTAAGTGTGGTTGTTGACACCCTTTCTGCTCGTATTGAAGAATTATTCTATGGATTACCAAGTATTCCTTTAGTTGTTAAGCCTGTTGAAGCATACAGAGAAGCATCTGCGGGAATTGCATTTTATAGCAGAGGCCAAGCTGATGGTAGTCGTCCTGGTATTTATTATGCAAACCTTTATAACATGCAAGATATGCCGATCTATAAATTAGAAAATTTAGCTTATCATGAAGCAATTCCAGGTCACCATATGCAAATTGCAATTCAACTTGAAGTTGAAGGGATGCCAAGTTTTAGAAAGTATGGTGGGTATAGTGTTTATTCAGAGGGATGGGCATTGTATTCAGAAACACTTCCTAAAGAAATTGGTCTGTATAAAGATCCATATTCGGATTTTGGTCGTTTATCTGGTGAATTATGGAGAGCATGTCGCTTAGTGGTTGATACAGGAATTCATCATTATAGATGGACTAGAGAAGAAAGTATCGATTATTATATTAATAACACTGCAAACCCCGAAGGTGATTGCATTGGAATGGTTGAAAGACATATTGTTTGGCCAGGCCAAGCTGTTTCTTATAAAATAGGTATGATAAAATTTCAAGAATTACGCGCTTACGCTGAAGATACACTCGGCGACAATTTCTCTATTCAAGAATTTCATGACGTTGTTTTAAAGAATGGAGGAGTTCCAATGGATATCCTTGAAGATATTGTTGTTCAGTGGGTTGAAAACAAGTAAAAGAGAATGATTATCATAAAAACAACTTCCAATAGCCATAAGGCTATGAAAGATATCACAAATACACTCCTTAATAATCGGTACGCTGCATGTGTAAATATTATACCCCGAATGCGCTCAAAATATGTACTAGATGGACGTATTGTTGAGTCTAGGGAGGTTATGTTGCTTATTAAGACATCAGAAGCTTTTGAGGATAAAGTTTACAAGACTATAAAAGAGTTGCACAACTATAAGACTCCAGAAATCTCAAGCATAGAAACAAAGAAAGTTGACAAAGATTATGCTGAATGGCTAGAAAGTGCTCTGAAATAAGGATGAATATAATTTCAGAAGGAAAAATTTTAAAATATTTAGCACTATTTTTTATAGTTTTAATGTTATCTACTGCTGGGATTGTTCTAGCTTTAAAGTCACCGGGAAGTATAAAAGAACAATTATATGATCGTGCGGTTGAACCTTTGTTGGTAATTCCACCCAATCAACCAGATGTATTGCGTATAGTTTATACCGGTGTTAGCACTCCAGTAACGCCACATATTGCGCAACAAAGCGTTGTAATATCAATTAATAATAAGAATTATGTTTTTGATTCAGGCTCACGCTCAACAGCAAATTTTATTTCTCAGGGAACCTTAGAAGCAGCCTTTATTGAGGCTGTATTCATCACACATACTCATTCTGACCATATTGGTAGTTTGGGAGAGTTAGTCTTAGCATCTTGGGGACGTGGAAGAACAAGTTCATTGCCCGTTTATGGTGCTGGCCAATTAACGCAAAATGTTGTGGATGGATTTAATTTGGCTTATAAGCCAGATAGAGATCATCGTGTTAATCATCATGGTAAAGGTTTTTTCATTGCAGAGAATGGATTGTTGGAAGCAAAAATATTTGATTCACCAAAAAGTGAAGCGTCTGTATTTAAAGATAATAATATAGAAGTTTTTGCTTTTAGTGTACCTCACGGACCGATTCATGGAGCAGTAGGTTACCGTATTGTAGCGGGTAATCGCTCTGTTATTATTTCAGGGGATACTGACCTTATGGACGATTACAGTTTTGCTAATGGAGTAGATGTATTGATTCACGAAGCAATCCTTGAAATGGAAAGTGCCGAAATTAGTCGTGCAGCTTATCGTGTTGGTAATGATCGTATGGGAGTAATATTCCATGATATTCAGAATTATCATGCCAATCTAATGGACTATGATGACCAACCAGGGCTATTAAGTCGATTAGAGGGTATAGATATTGGTATGTTAGCATTGATTCATATCATTCCGGATAAAGATCAACCAATTGTTAAGCGTACTTTAAGACGTTTTAAATCAAAATCATCTCATAAAACGGTCGTTGTTAATGATAACATGGTAATGGAATTACCCTTAAATTCTGATAAGATTTTTATAAAATGAGTATTATTGACAGCTTAAAATGGCGTTATGCCACCAAAAAATTTGATACCGACAAAAAAGTGAGTGATGCTGATATTGCCACCCTTAAAGAAGCGATTCAGTTAACACCATCTTCTTATGGATTCCAGCTTTATAAAGTAATTGTAGTTACAGACCAAAAAATTAAAGATAAACTTTATAAAGAATCTTATTATCAATCCCAAATACGTGATTGCTCACATTTATTTGTTTTCTGCAGTTATAAGAATGTAGAATCCGAACATATAGATGAATTTATTGAACTGATGGAAAAGGGAAGACAAGAAGATGATGAACGTGCATATGTAGACAAAGTAAAGTCAAAAGCAAAGATTATCATGTATGGAACTATTGCAAAAGCAGATATTGGTCGTCGAGATAAAAAAGAAGCGCTTCATTGGATGCAAAAACAGTGTTATTTAGCAGTTTCACAACTCATGGTAACTTGTGCAGATATGCGTATTGATTCTTGTCCATTCGAAGGATTTAGTACCGAGGCATATGATAAAATTTTAGACTTAGGCGATAGAAATTTAACCTCCACAGTGTTATTACCAGTTGGATATCGCACAGAAGATGATCGTCATCAATATCGTACCAAAATTCGTAAACCATTAAAGAAACTTTTCGAGGAAAAATAATGAGCACAAAAGTAGCAGCTATTGCAATAGTAATTTCACTGATAATTTCAGCTTTATTAATTAATGCAGGTAGTCAAGGAAGCATTGTGGTAAATGGTTGGCCATTATTTGCTCTTTGTGCTCCAATTGCTTTCTTATTACATTGGACATTTTTTATTCCATCTTATATCCTAAGAACAGATCATTACTTTGATTTAATTGGTTCAACATCTTATGTGGCTACAGCTATTACTGCAGCAATGTTATCACCTTCACTTGATTTGAGAGGCATAATTATTTGTAGTATGGTAGTTATTTGGGCTACACGCTTAGGATTATTTTTATTTACTAGAATTAAACAGGATGGAAAAGATGGGCGGTTAGATGTCATCAAAACTAAATTTATTCTTTTTTTAAATTTATGGACAATTGGTGGTTTATGGGTCTTAGTAACAATGGGTGCAGGTCTAGCTGCTATGACATCAAAAACCTCCTTAGAGATCGGTTTAATAGGATTCATAGGGATTGGATTATGGGTATTTGGTTTTATTATTGAAGTCATGGCTGATAGCCAAAAAAGACAATTCAGGAAAGATCCAAATAATAAAGGGAAATTTATTTCAACCGGTGTATGGGCATGGTCACAACACCCAAACTATTTTGGTGAAATTACTCTATGGAGCGGTGTAGCTCTATTAGCATTTCCTGTATTATCTGGATGGCAATTAGCTACGTTAATATCGCCTGTATTTGTTTATTTGTTACTCACGAAGGTAAGTGGAATAAATTTATTGGATGATATTGCCAAAGAGCGATGGGGTAACGACTCTGAGTATTTAGCATATACAGAAAGAACGTCCAAGCTAGTGTTACTTCCTCCAAAAAAATAGCTACTTATTTAATATAATCTGAAGCCCAATCATTCAGCATATCAAATACTGGAACCAGTGTTTTACCTTTTTTGGTTAATGAATACTCCACTCGAGGTGGAATTTCAGCAAAAATCTTTCTAGAAATAATACCATTCTTCTCAAGATCTCTTAAATCTCTAGTGAGCATATTCTTACTAATACCATCAATTGCTCGATGTAAAATACCAAAACGATTAATATTTTGAGCAATTCTCATAATAATTATTGGTCTCCATTTACCACCAATCATCTTCATAGAATAGGTGATAGGGCATGAATCAACAGTGCATCCACATATATCTTCAAAGCATTGTGTTTCTTTCATTATAGTCCTCTTTTTGTTACTATATTAAAAAATAGTGCCTACTTGTGTAATTTAATATTATGTGATAATTTTTCATATCATTTTTTTGAAAGGAAAAATAAACATGAAAAATAAACCATATTCTGTAAAGTTGGAAAAAGGCAAAACCTATGCTTGGTGCCAGTGTGCAGGCTCTAAAAATCAACCATTTTGTGACGGTAGTCATGAAAAGATAAATGAAAAAGAAAATAATCTTATTGAATCTTTGGTTGATGTCAATATGATCGCTAGTAAAGGTGAAGGTCAACGGTTAATTGCTAAAGATGAGAAGCCAATCATTATAAAAGCAGAAAAGGATGAAGAGGTTAATTTGTGTGGATGTAAACAATCTGCCAATGCTCCTTATTGCAATGAAAGACATTTAAGTATATAAAAGAAAGGAAATCCAATGAGCAATAAAAAAGAACCAAATCTAGTAGCACTTAAAAAAGATAATAATTATGCATGGTGTGCATGTTCAGAGTCGAGCAATCAACCATTTTGCGATGGAAGTCATACAAAAACAGATATGCAGCCTATAGTATTTAAAGCGGAAGATAGTAAAGAAGCTTACTTATGTGGTTGTAAAGAATCTAAAAATGCACCATATTGTGATGGGTCGCATTTAAGTATATAAGGAAAAAGTTATAAATAGATTATTAGATACAGATTTAACCCATTACAGGGTAGGAGTGATGTTTTTTATGCGCATCCTTCTTGCGTTTATCTTTATTAAAGCTGGGATGGGAAAGTGGCCAATTGTTGACGGTGAAGGATTATCAAGAGCTTTACCATTATTCTTGGTTTACTTAGTTGTGCTCTTTGAGTTTGTTGGTGGCTTATTTATGCTATTAGGTATGAAATATGACATCTTAACAAAGCTTGGGGCAGCGATGATTGCAATTGTTATGGTGGGTGCAGCTTATATGCATTATGCTGTTTGGGGAGATCCATTCGGTTCCAAGAATGTAATGTATCCTTTTGCCTTATTATTAATTTCATTAATTTTCGTTACAGATGAATAAAGTAAAATCCCTAATTCTGGCTATACTAGTTTCCTTTGGTGTCTTTTTTGCAACCTTTTTTTATTATCAGGTTAAAGAACGAGATATTATAGAAGCCATCGTTATTAAAAATAGTAATCCAACCTTTACCAAAGATACAATTACTAGAGCAGATTTTAACGATGCAGGCGTAACTATTTTTACCGCTACGTGGTGCGGATACTGCAAAGGAGCTAAGATGCTTCTAAATCAAGAAAATATTACCTATACCGAAGTAGATGTTGATGAATATAGTATTTCAAAGCTAAAGCTTAAGGAAGTGGGGATTGAAGACTTCTTTGTGCCACAAATCTTTGTAGATGGCGTTCCTATTGGTGGCTTTTCAGATTTGAAAAAAATATTTGGAAGTAGTATGCCCGTTCCAGAAGTTTAGATATATTTCAACCTCATATGTCATTGAAATATAATATCAGTCCTAAATACTCTTTTCTTAAAGAAGCAATTCTTGACGTCAAAAAGAATTTTCGTTCAACAGGAGAATCGATTAAATCAGGGCGTAATCACTTAAAAATTATCGATTTAGATGATAAAAAATTTGTGGTTAAATCCTTTAAAAAATCAACTGCCCTTAAGAGCTATACCTATGGCAATATTTTTCCATCCAAAGCAAAGCGCTCGTTTGATTATGCCAACATCCTGCTTTCAAAAGGAATTCATACACCAGAACCCGTAGGGTATATAGAGCACTATACAGGATTACAATTTCAGGAAAGCTTCTATATCTCTGAATACTATTCATCTGATTATGATTTAAGCGTTTTATTTACAGAAAGAGGTGATAATAAGACACCATTTAAAGACAGTGAAACCCTTTGGACGGCTTTTATGAAGTTTACCTTAGAATTGCATCATCAGGGGATAGATCACTTGGATTATACCCGTAGAAACGTTTTAATTACAAAACAGGATAGTAAGTATAGTTTTTCACTTGTTGATTTAAATAGAATTGATTTTAAATCGCTTTCTTTACGCGACAGAATGAAATCTTTATCTCGAATAACTTCGGACAGTGATCTTGTCAAGATGATAGCTAAATACTATAGCGCCGTATCAGATTATGATTATGATAAATGTTTACACTTATTACAGTATTTTGTGCGACAGAATCAAAGGTACTGGGATACGAAAAAACGATTAAAACGTATGCTTAAATAAAAAAGGCGCTTTCGACCAAGCGCCTTTCTTGTTTGAAGGTAACACTGAGAAAATCTTAATACTTAATCATTACTCATAATTCTTGTATCGTCATATGTTCCATTCTTCTTTGCTTTCGCAATGGCGTCAGGGAACAGGTATTCATAAGATACTTTTTCTTCTTCGTTGTCACGATAGGTGACAATTTCTTCAACGTCCGCTAAGGACTCTTTTTGTTCTAGTTCTAGATTACCTTCGTTATTATTGACAATAACGACTTCTCCTACAACTGTCTTAATTTCATAAAAATAATCGGTAGTATATCGTTCGCCATACCATTCAAAGGTTTGGCCAGGGCCTAATTGTGTACGTGCATTAGCAAATGCTTCCCTGAAACTGATATCTCCATTCTTAGCTAACATGTTCTTATTATCCCATTCATCTACAATCATATCAGATTCGTCTTCAAATGCTACGACTGATACTTCTAGTGGTTCTGGGATTGTAACCTCTTCTGAGACCTGTTCTGCTACGTCAGCGATAACAACATTTGTAACTTCTTGATCAAAGGTTTTGTTAGAGGTTAATATTACTTCTTCTGTTTCACTCATGATAAAAAGAAGCGATCCGATGCAGAGTACAACTCCACCAAGGACAAACTTTTCAATATTATTCATTTATTTTAACTCCGTTGTTTGTGCCTCTTGATTTCGCTTTCATATTCTATATACATTTAATTTTCATTTTTGTTTCAAATTTTTTATAACTTTTGCTATGGAAAAAGTATTTGTAAGCGGCGGATCAGGGTTTATATCTCTGCATTTAATCTCAAAACTCATTCAAGAAGGGTATCAAGTTCGAACATCATTACGTTCGTTAGATCGTAAACAAGAAGTCATAGATGCGGTAGAAAAAGAAGTACCCACAGAGGGAATGCTAGAATTCTGTGAACTTGATTTATTAAAAGATGAAGGGTGGGATGAAGCAGTTGCAGGATGCGATTATGTACAACATATTGCTTCACCAATTCCTACTACTAATTCTAATGATTATGATATTGTAGTAAAACCTGCTGTAAATGGCATAAAACGATGCCTTAACGCCGCATTAAAGAATAATATCAAACGGTTTGTCATGACATCCTCAGTTGCAGCAGTAGGGGGGGTCAAATCACAAAAATGAATATGATGATACCGATTGGACTGATTTAACCATGGAAGTAGGTCCTTATCAAACCAGTAAAACCAAAGCAGAGCAATATTTATGGGATTTTATGAAAGAACATGAAGGGAAGACGGACATGGAAGCTGTCGCTATCAATCCTTCTATGGTCTTTGGTAGTTCTTTATCCGATGACATTGGTGCTTCTAATATTGTTATAAAGCGCTTAATTGATGGATCAATGCCATTCACCTTAAATATTTGTCTTAATATTGTGCACATTAAAGATGTGGCTGATATGCACTTTGAAGCCATGATTAATGATAAAGCTCCTGGTAAACGCTTTATCGCATCCAATAATCATATGTTCTTTCCTGAAATTGCTAAAGTGCTCAATGATAATGGGTTTAAAGCACCCAAGAGAAATTTACCAACCTTATTAGCTAGAATATTAGGAAGGTTTGATAAACAACTATCATTCTTCTTAAAAGATATAGACATTCTACGTATCTACCATTCCAATAACGCACGAGATATCTTGGGGTGGAAGTTTAGATCTTCAGAGTCAGCTATTGTTGATGCTGCTAAGCAAATCAATGCATTGTTATAGCTATAAAGATGATATCTAAAGAGTATTCTGTTTATATGATTCATCTATCAAAAGATGTTCTAGTAAAAGATACTCCTGAGGCTGGGATGTTTACTGCCAAAAATTTTTTAAAAGCGAATCCTGATTATGATTTAAAATCAAAAATAAAACCTTGTGTGTATATTGGATACACCAGCATCGATCCTGAAGAAAGATATCTTCAACATAAAAATAGAATTCCTAAAAAAAAATTAAGCAAGACAGGAAAACCTATAAGGAACTGGAATCCATATGCTGCTGAATTTTTTGATCGACCTGAAAGAAAAAAACTTCCATTCAAGAAAAAACATAAAACTGTATTTGCTGCTAAAAAACATGAACAGAATCTTGCAAATTTTTATCGAAAAAAGGGATATGCAGTATGGGGAGGTCAGAAAGAGTAGCAAGGCATAGTTACTGCCTTGCAAAAAATGCTTTTTTGTGAGTCAAAGTATTTATTGAGGTGCAAGGGAAATTTGTACATGTTCATTGCCTTGCAAAAATGCTGAAAATGCAAGCCATGCCTTGCATAATATATACATTCTAATTTATGCCTTGCAAAATATATGTTGATCACATCTACTTTCGTATTTAAATTGTGCAATGAAAGTAATCGAATTATTTGCGGGTGTAGGAGGATTTAGAATAGGTTTTGAAAATGCATCAAAGCGCTTTGAAACTGTTTTAGCAAATCAATGGGAGCCTGGAACTAAAGTTCAACATGCTGCAAATGTATATCGTAGACAATTTGGTGATAATGTACTTGTCAATGAAGATTTGAACGTTTTACTTGAAAATAACTATTCTTTTCCAGATCATGATTTACTTGTCGGAGGTTTTCCTTGTCAAGATTTCTCAGTAGCAAATACATTAAGTAGGTCAAAAGGGCTTGAAGGTACAAAAGGAAACCTTTGGTATGCTATTGCAGAACTTATTAAACGTAAAAAGCCAAAATATTGTCTCTTTGAAAATGTTAATAGACTATTATTATCTCCAGCTTTAGAACGAGGAAGAGATTTTGCTTACATGCTTGCAACATTAAATGATATGAACTATGCAGTAGAATGGATGGTCATTGATGCATCTGCTTATGGTTTTCCTCAAAAAAGAAAGCGTGTATTTTTTATGTGTTACAAAAAAGGAACTCAAGAGTATAACGAATTAAAAATAAACAGTTCCTGCGTCTTAAAACGTGCTTTTCCATTTGAAAAGAAAGAGTCTTCAAGTGCGCAATTGTCCTTTCCTTTAAGCAATTTTCTAGGTTCAGGAACACCCGTAGATGTTTTAAGGAATTTCAATCCGTGTCCAAAAAAGACAAAAAGTGCTTATAAGTATAACTCCCCAAAGAAGTTTTTTCAGTATGGTACTTGCATTGATCGTGAATACGATACATACGACATTATTCCTACTTATGATGATGCATATACGCTTTTAGGTGATATTATTGTTAAAGATGCCGTACCAGATGAGTTTTACGTTGACAATCAATCTCTAGAAGCCTGGAAAGCAGAAAAAGGCGGTTATACCAGAACTCGTACGACAAAAGATGGTTTTACCTACGATATAAGCTTTGGAAAGATGGATCTTTATGACAGTTTAGATGAACCGTCTAGAACTATTATCACTGGAGAGGGAGGAAAGTCTGCTTCTAGGATGAAACATTTGATTCAAACTGCTAATGGTGAATCAAGACGACTTATTCCTGTGGAGCTAGAAAGACTTAATATGTTTCCAGATAATTTTACTGCAATAGGCTTATATGAGAGTGGGGAAGAGTATCAAGTTTTAGATACCAGAAGAGCATTTCTTATGGGAAATGCAATGGTAACAGGTATTGTTGCTAAATTAGGAAAAAGTTTATTAGATTAGTATAATGTCTAATAGTAAACATTTTGAGGCCCAAGATACAAGTTTAACAGACGTGTTTAAAAGGTGTCAAGACTCATCCTTTATTGTTCCAAGATATCAAAGACAATATTCATGGGATACTACAAATATCGAGGATTTTTGGGCAGATATAAAATCTAATCATATGATATTTTTTGGTAGTTTTCTTTATACTCTTCACGAAAATGATTCATCTATAGATATTGTTGATGGTCAACAAAGAATTACCACTGTGACAATATTTATTTCATTAGTTCGAAATCTTCTTGCTGACTTAGCTAAAAATGCACCAGAAATTTCCAAAGTTCAAGCTGGTAAGATGAGTCTTTTCGCAAAAACACTTGAAAATAATTATATATGGAAAGATGATTTTGACGATGATGGAAATCCAATTAAAAAACAATATATAGTTCACAATAAAGACAATTTTAAAGATATCTTTTATGAGAACATTCAAAAATTTGACTTAAAGCACAAAATTATTGATTTAGAATTTAAGTCTGACAGAGAAGAGTATTTAATTGTTAGTAATTATACAAAATTAAAAGAGCTAATTGAAAATGATCAAGATTTTAAAGATGCTCTTGCTACAGATAAAGTTCATGAATATTTTTTCAAATTAGTTAAAAGATTTAAAGACTTTAAATGTGTTGAAATTGAAATTAGAGATGAGTCGTTAGCTTATGAGTACTTTGATGCGGTAAACGCTAAAGGCGTTGAGTTAACTATATCTAATCTTTTAAGAAATCTTTTTTTAAAAAATTTAACAGAGGCTGATAGGCAGTCTGCTGAATATGAGTGGAATGAAATTGAAGAAAAAATTAAAGATACTCCAAGTGCTTCATTAGATCAGTTTTTTAATTATTATTGGTGCGCTAAAAGAGAATACATTTCCGGTGGAGGTAAGAAACTATATAGAGCTATTAAAAAAGAGACAGAAGAATATTCAAAAGAAAAATGGAACTTACTATTAGTTGAAATAGGTATTTATTGCGATCATTATATCAACCTCTTAAGGGGAGGTGAAGAGTCTTTTAAAATTAGAGAGCACCAAAAAAGGAAAAAATTTTATAGATCTATAATGGCACTAAGAACTATGAATAATTCAACATGGATAGTTATAATGATGAATTACTTATATAATCTTAAAAAATATCAAAATAAAGGTATTCATCCAGATAAGCTCGCTCATTTAATGGAATATTTTGTGTTTAACTATTTTACTGTTTTAGGTTTAGGTGGAAACACATTTTTTCAGTTGATGCATGATTATTGTGGAAACTTCAATAGGCACATCGAAAAAGATCATTCAGATTCAAAATTTAAAAAAACTTTTAATATGTTTAAGGATGAAATTGAAAATCTCAAACCAGACGACAAAAATAAATATATTGAGAGAGCATCAGATAGAATTTTATATTCTAGTAATGCTCTAGCTAAGTATGTTCTAAGAAAAATTGAAATAGAATGTTTAAATAATTCAGGTCTTCCAAACGATCATGAAACAGAAGCTGAGCATATTTTGCCAAGAAGCCCATTTAAGAAATGGAAAATACCAAAAAAAGATATAAAACCTGCTAAAACAATAAATATGTTAGGTAATCTTACACTTTTAGAAGATTTAAAAAATAGCGCTTGTGACAATAAAATATTTATAGAAAAAAAACCCATTTATAAGACATCTACTTTCAAACTAGCAATTGACTTATCTGAAAATTCAGAATGGAATGATTTTAATGCATCTGGTAAAAATGATGTTCAGAAAGTTATTAATGTAATCAACAAAAGAACTAAGCTTATTGTTGAGAAATATGTTTACACTCATTGGGTCACAGAATTCTATAATAATTTATAGCAAATATATAATTTACGCAGAATATATATTATGTATAATTGGGGAAGTATGAAAAATAAACTAGGAATAAATACAAGGAGACTACTACTCTCCTATATTGGACTACTAACGTTAGCAGCATTCTTTTACGGTGGTGGTAATTATATTGAAAAACAAACGCCCTACTATAATTTTTTTACAAATTTTATAAGCGACTTAGGTCGAACAACTAGTCATTCTGGTGAAGATAACACTATATCAATAGTTTTATTCTCAATTGGAATGTTAACTCAGATCTTTGCTTCATTTTATTACTTATATAATGCCGCAGAATTTTTTTCAAAAGATAAACCTAAGATAAGTATTATAGCTAAAATATCAGCTGCATGTGGATCAATTAGCTTGCTTGGAGTTGTTTTTACGCCAGCTGATGTTCCCTCTTTGTACTCTCTCCATATTTTCTTTGCTAATTCAGTGTTTAACTGCGCTTTATTGACTTTAGGTATATATGCTTACCTTTTTTACTCTAAAGGCTTAAAAAATGTCACCTATGCTCTTTTTATCTGTTCATTTATTGTTTTCGGATATATAGTCTTTCTTGAAGTTGGTCCAGCACCATGGAAATCTATTGATTCATTAACAATGCATGCCACTTATCAGAAAGTTGCGGTTTTAAGTCTTGTTGGTACTATTTGGATAATGTCTAAAGGAACCGACTTACTTAACAACAAAGTTTAATAGTCGATTTGGAACATATATAGTCTTAATAATAGATCCTTCTGAGGTATAATTCTGTACTTTTTCTAACTCCAATGCAGTATTTACAGCTATTTCTTCTCCTGAGTCCTTATCTAAAGTGATATTTGCTCTCAACTTACCATTTACTTGAACAGCAACTGTTACTTCGTCTGTCTGTGTCAAGGATTCGTCAAACGTTGGCCACGGCACATTAGAAATTGATTCTTTATGACCTAATAAGGACCAAAGCTCTTCTGAAAGATGTGGGATAAAAGGTCCAGATATTTTTACTAAATCTATAACTAATTCTGTTGAAATTTTGTCACATTTCTGTAAGTGATTACAATAAATCATTAATTGGGAAACTGCAGTATTGAAATGCAAGTTTTCTATATCATTTTCTACTTTTTTAATGGTAGTATGATGGAGATGTAAAGTTTCATTATCTGAAATATGATCATCTGAAATCTTCGAGGACAAACTTCCCTCTTCATCAACAATAATAGACCATAATTTGTTAATAAATCTATAACATCCCTGTAATCCTTTTGTATTCCAGGGCTTTGATTTATTTAATGGACCCATAAACATTTCATATAGTCTCATAGCATCAGCACCGTACTGTTCTATAATATCTTCAGGATTGATAACATTTCCTCTAGATTTACTCATTTTAGTACCATCATCTCCTAAAATCATTCCCTGGTTATATAACTTTTTAAATGGTTCCTTGGTTGATAAAAGACCTAAATCATATAATACATGATGCCAAAATCTAGCATATAATAAATGCAGAACTGCATGTTCTTGCCCACCAATGTACAAATCAACAGGCATCCAATAATCTTCATTCTTTTTTGACCATGCTTCAGTATGATTAGAAGGATCTGTAAATCTTAAATAATACCAACAAGAACCTGCCCATTGAGGCATAGTATTTGTTTCTCTAAGTCCAATAATATTATTAGATGCATCTTTTACTTCAACCCAATTATCAATAGTAGAAAGTGGAGACTTTCCATCATCTGATGGCTTATAATTTTCTACCTCTGGAAGCCTAACTGGTAAGTCTGATTTGCTGACGGTTTTAATACCGTTTTCAGTATGAATAATAGGAAATGGTTCTCCCCAGTATCGCTGCCTTGAAAACAACCAATCTCTAAGTTTATAATTTACTGTTCCAGAGCCTAAGCTATTTTTCTCTATATACTCTATTGCTTTAACGATAGCTTTATCGACACTAAGTCCATTTAAAGATAATGTATCTTTATGCTCTGAGTTAACTATAAGAGCATTTCCTTTAGCTGTATAAGCTGATTTTGCTATGTTTCCACCCTGTACAACTTCTTTTATAGGTAGTTTATATTTTGATGCAAATTCCCAATCTCTTTCGTCGTGACCTGGAACCGCCATAATAGCCCCAGTACCATAACTGATTAGAACATAATCTGCTACCCAAATTTCCATTTTTTCACCACTAAAAGGATTTATTGCATAAGACCCAGTAAAAATACCTGTTTTATCTTTATTAACCTCTGTTCGGTCAAAATCTGACTTTTTTTGAGTTTCTTCTATATATTGATCTAATTTATCTGACTGACTTTCTGTAACAATTTTTTTAGCTAATGCATGCTCTGGGGCAAGAACCATATAAGTTGCTCCAAAAAGAGTATCTGGCCTTGTTGTATAAACCTCTATTTTTTCATTAGGATATCCATCAACTGAAAATGCTACTTCTACCCCTTCAGATCTACCAATCCAATTCTTTTGAAGTTCTTTAATATTTTCAGGCCAATCTAATTCATCAAGACCATCCAAGAGTGATTCTGCATATTTTGTAATTTTTAAAATCCATTGTTTCATTGGAGTGCGAATTACAGGATGTCCTCCAATTTCAGACTTTCCATCTACAACTTCTTCATTAGCAAGTACAGTACGTAGCTCTGGGCACCAGTTAACGGCCACTTCTTCTTCGTAAGCTAATCCTTTATCATATAATTGTAAAAATATCCACTGTGTCCATTTATAGTAGTTTGGATCGGTTGTATTAATTTCTTTTGACCAATCATAAGAAAATCCTAATTGATTAATTTGACGCTTAAAATTGCTGATATTCTCTGCTGTTGTAATTTTTGGGTGAGTACCTGTTTTAATCGCGTATTGCTCTGCAGGCAATCCAAAGGCATCCCAGCCCATCGGGTGTAGAACATTAAATCCTTTCATTCTTTTGTATCTTGCAACAATATCTGTTGCTACATACCCTAGGGCATGACCTACATGAAGACCTGAACCGGAAGGATAAGGAAACATATCAAGAACATAATATTTTGGCTTTTCACTGTCTGTACCGGTCTTAAATGTTTCATTTTCAGACCAATATTTCTGCCATTTAGGTTCTATAGCTTTGTGATTATAGGCCAAAGCTTAGTAGAAGTTCTTAATTTGCTTCATCCAATCTAAAATAATTGCATTAACATCAATTGGCTGATCTGAACTTCCACCATATCCACTACTCATAGAAGAATTTGTTGTATTTCCAAAAGCGTTTGTCATTGGTCCATCAAAATCGTCATCTTGAAGTATTGAATTTGCCATAAACTTTGCGACTACTTTTGTTGTTTTTGGATTTCTAAAAATGATATGCGATGTTCTTGGGTCTGCAGTAGATCCATAATATGGATCAAAATTAAAGTCTTCAAACACAATTTCTACAGCTAATTGACCATCCGTATCAGGAGGAAGAATTTCAAAGCCCATTTTTACTAATTCAGATTGTATTGATTGGATATGCTCAATCATAAACGGATCTTGAATATGATCGTTTATAAACTCTTCAATTTTATTGGTTTCGCTAAGCTTAACCTTCTTTCTTCTAAACTGACCGTTTAAGTCAGCAGTAAAAACAACTAATAGTAAAAACGATAATAAGTAAACACTTTTTTGCAATCTCATTTTATTCTCCCGGTTTTATATTGCGCAACCAACAATTCCTCTTTTTTTGTAATAGTTTTGATGATAATCTTCTGCATCATAGAAATCACTCAATGGTGCTATCTCAGTAACAACTCTTGACCTAAATTTACCAGATTCATTAACCTGACTAATCTTAACTTCAACCAATGTTTTTTCTTCTTCATTCTTATAAAAAACTGCTGAACGGTATTGGGATCCTACATCTGGCCCTTGCCTATCTATAGTTGTAGGGTCATGTAAATCAAAAAAAGTATCTAGTAACTGTTCATAAGAAATCACACTTGCATCATATACAACTTGGACGGCTTCAGCATGATCTGTTAATCCTGTACATACTAGTTCATATGAAGGATTTTTTACTTTACCTCCAGTATAACCTACACTAGTTGATTCTACGCCCTCTAACTGCTGAAATGTGGACTCTACACCCCAAAAACATCCAGCTGCAAAAAAAGCTTCTTTTTGATTTTTATTTTCTTCCGCCATAATTATGCTAAAAAAACTAAGCAAAAATAAGGAAAGTTTATACAAACTTCTATTTACTGTGATCATAATACATCCATGCTCCAATTAAACTCATAGGTATAGATATTATTCCACCAATAACTGGCACTAAGAATGAAGCAAGAAATATTCCAATTCCTACAACTATTGAGTTTAAAAATCTTTTTATTCTCATATAATAAGTTAATACTATTTTTATGATGTTAATAAAAAAAAAGCCTCTCAATAATTAAATATTAAAAGGCTTTTAGTTGGCTACCAATTTTAGAAATTTTATTTCTTATGATACAAGCTCGTAATCCTCTGTTTTTAATAAAAATAATATCACTGTAAAAGCTATAATAGTATGAGCTAAAATTAAATACATAAAACTATTAAAAAATCCAAAATATAAGAATGTAAGCACACCTATAAGTCGAAATATCTCTACCTTACTTGCGTACTTCTTTCCATCTAGCATGAAAGAGTTTGAGATTGCTAAAGTTATGACTAGAGCAGCCACAGACAACATTTCAGAATAGGAGAATTTATCTATATTAAATAGCATTATAACGGTTAGAGCATTAATCATTGTAAACTGAAAAAAACCAAACATCTTTTGTCTATTATTAATTTGAGGGTCATACTTCTCAAAACTATTTAAATCATTTTTCGTAATAGGGTATTTTTCTTTGACATCTTCCGGTCTCCAACCAGGAGGAGAAAACCAAACGTAAAACTTGTCCCCAAACTTTTCTGTTCTGTAAGAATCTAAAATCATTTGATAAAACACTTCAATATTAGCCCAAAAAGGATTAAATGACTTTAAAGGCTTAACAGTACCATACACTGGTTTTAAATCCTTTCTTTCATCAATAAATGTTCCAAAGATACGATCCCACAATATGAATACACCGCCATAATTAGCGTCTAAATAATCATCATTTTGAGCATGATGAACTCTATGGTTTGATGGGGTTATAAATATGTATTCTAGAAAACCTAATCTTCCAACATGTTCCGTGTGTACCCAGAATTGATATACAAGATTAACTCCAGCTACACTAACATAAACTTCTGGTGGTACTCCTATAACGAACATCGGTAAAAAGAATACCCACTTCCAGAGAAATCCACTACTTGTTTGTCTTAAAGCTGTGGATAAATTAAACTCTTCTCCGTGGTGATGAACGACATGTGTTGCCCAAAAAACCTTAACTTCATGATGAATACGATGCATCCAGTAATAACAAAGATCATAAAGTATAAAAGCAAAAATCCATACCCATATATCCTCTAAGTTCAAAAGCTTTAAATTGTAATATTCAGCAACATATTTATATACAACATATTGAAAACCTAAACCTAACAATGGAACAAATCGACTTATTAAACCTAAGGACATACTGGTTAAGGCGTCATTTAATCTATAATTATTTTCACCCTTAATAACCCCATAGACAAATTCAAGAATAATAAGCAATAAAAAGAATGGGATGGCATATGTAAGTATTATTGAGGAATCCATCTTTAATGCCTATTTAGTTCATTTAATATACTTTTTAACTCATTACGAATTTCAACAAGAACAGATATATCACTATTAGACATTTTTGTTGAATTAGAATCAGTACTGGGGCCATTCTTCATTTCTTCAATTGCCCCTTTGATTGTAAATTTTTTATCATAAAGTAATTTCTTAATCTCAAGTATAACATTAATGTCATTCTCTTTGTAGGTTCTATTACCTGCTTTATTTTTAGAAGGTTTTAATGATGGAAATTCAGACTCCCAGTAACGTAAAACATAAGGTTTTAGACTAGTCATCTCGCTTACTTCTTTTATACTATAATACAGCTTTGTTGTAGATTCAAGCATCACTTTAGGTTATTATTTTTTTAATAAAAAAACAAGCGATTAAAGTTATTCTTTAATATAGATCTTTAAAGAATATTTATTGGATCAGAAAACTTTAAATCATGAGCATCTGCAACTTCTTGGTTTACCAGATGTCCTTGGTGTGTATTTAATGCCATAAGCAGATTTTTATTCAATTTAAGCCCTTCTACCCCATCATTTGCTAATCTAGCTATAAATGGCCTCGTAGATTGATTTAATGCATTTGTTGCTGTAAATGGTACTGCAGATGGTATATTACGTACACAGTAATGGATTATACCATCAACTTCATAAGTAGGATCATCATGAGAAGTTACCTTTGAGGTTTCAAAACAACCTCCCTGATCAATTGCAACATCAGAGAGAATACTCTTAGGTTGCATTAAAGAAAGCATTTGTCGATTTATTACAGTAGGAGGTTTAGCTCCAGGTGTTAAGACGGCTCCAATTACAATATCAGCTATGGGTAATAACCCTTCTATAAGCTCTTTTGAAGACGTACCTATATTGACAGCTGGATATTGTTGCTTAATAGTGGTAAGTAGTTCATTATTTATATCTAATATTGTTGTATTAGCTCCAAGACCTAGACTCATTTGCATTGCATTTATTCCAACAATACCAGCTCCAATAATTAATACATTTGCTGGATCTGAAAGAGAAGTACCGGAAATTAACTTTCCTTTACCTCCCTTACTCTTTTTAAGTAATTCGATAGCATCTAAGAGTGATAACCTTCCTGCAATCTCGCTCATAGGTTTCAGCATTGGAGTTTCATTGTTAATTACAACGGTTTCATATGCTAGTGATGTGACATTACATTCTAAAAGCTTCTCTGTTAATTTTTTTGAGGAACTAAGATGTAGATATGTAAAGAGCATTTTATCTCTCATCATTTCTACTTCTTCATTTAAAGGTTCTTTAACTTTTACTATTAAATCAGATTTAGTAAATACTTCAGAAGCTGTATCCACAATTTCACATCCAAGACTTTTATAGTCTTCATCTGAATATCCGCTGCCATCTCCAGCGCTTTTTTGAATATACAATTGATGCGAACTTTCGATTAAAAGTTTTGCTGTCTCAGGATTAATCGATACACGATACTCCTGAGAAATAATCTCTTTAGGAACGCCAATTTTCATATTGAACTTCGTTATTTAAGGTTAAATATCTTTTATTATTCAGGTTTATCCATTAGCAATTTCATGCTAAAGTTTAAACGACCCTGCTTATCAATTTCAAATAATTTGATCTTTACAGCATCTCCTACTGATAGCACATCACTCACTTTATTAACTCTTTCCCAAGCTAATTGTGATATATGTACTAAACCTTCACGTCCTGGAGCAAATTCTACAAAAGCACCGAATTCCATTAGCTTTGTAACTTTACCATCAAAAACAGTACCAACTTTTGGATCTTCTGTAACTGCTTTAACTTGAGCTATTGCATTGTCAAGAGCTGCTTTATCAGCTGCTGAAACACTAACAGTTCCATCATCTTCAATATTGATAACACATTCAGCTCTTTCTTGAATCGCTTTAATGTTTTTACCACCTGGACCAATAAGGGCTCCAATTTTCTCTTTATCAATTTTAAAAGATTCAATCTGTGGTGCATATTCAGATAGTGCATTTGGTGTACTTATTGCTTTATTCATTTCATCAAGTATATGTAATCTACCTTCATTTGCTTGTTCTAACGCATTAGATAAAACATCCATAGGTAGTCCAGGTACTTTCAAGTCTAACTGAATTGCACTAATACCATCTTTTGTACCAGCAACCTTGAAGTCCATATCTCCTAAGAAGTCTTCAGTACCTAAAATATCACTTAAAACAGCATAGTTATCACCATCCATGATTAAACCCATAGCAATACCTGCTACATGCTCTTTAATTGGTACTCCAGCGTTCATCATAGCTAATGAACCGCCACAAACAGATGCCATTGATGATGATCCGTTTGATTCAGTAATTTCTGAAACAATTCGGACTGTATATGGAAATTCTTCCGATGAAGGAAGAATAGGTTTTAGCGATCTTTCAGCAAGATGACCATGACCAATTTCTCTTCTATTTGTAAAACCAATTCTACCAGTCTCTCCTACACAATATGGAGGAAAGTTGTAATGTAATAAGAATGATTTTTTATAGTCGCTTGCCATAGAATCTATGATTTGCTCATCTCTACTAGAACCAAGAGTTAAAGCAGCAATTGCTTGTGTTTCTCCCCTAGTAAATAAAGCAGAACCATGAACACGAGGAAGTAAAGACGGTACAATACTAATTTGTCTAACATCTGCTAATCCTCTTCCATCAACTCTAACTTTTCTATCTAATATGCTTTTTCTTACTGCATTTTTAAACATTGTTTTAATATGACCTTTAACTTCAGGATATAATTCTTCGTTCTCTTTATAAGATTCTGAAGCTTCTTTGGCAATAACATTAAATGCATCATCCATCGCTTTCTTAGAATCCATATCAAGTAACTTTTGGATCTTATCTGAGTAAAGCTCTTCAAGAGAGTTTGTAACTTCTTCTGTAATAACAGAAGTATCTACTATCTCATAAGAATTATCAAAATGTTCTGAAAATTCCATTTGAAGATCGACAATATCATTGATACCATCCATTGCAACATCTAAGGCCTCTAAGATTGTTTTTTCTGGCACAAAATTTGAACCACCTTCAATCATACAAATCTTATCTTTCTTACCAGTGACCATAAGGTCTAGGTCTGATGATTCCATTTGTTCATTTGTTGGATTTAAAATATACTCTCCATCAATTAATCCTACTTTAACAGAAGCTATTGGACCATCAAATGGTACTGGTGACAATAACAAGGCTGCAGAAGCGCCAATTGCTGCTACTACATCTGGTGTGTTGATACCATCATAAGACATTGTGGTTAACATAATTTGTAATTCATTTCTGTAATTCTTAGGAATTAAAGGTCTAATTGGACGATCTGTTAGACGTGAAGTTAACACTTCAGCATCAGTTGGTTTCGCCTCTCTTTTAAAGAAACCTCCAGGTATCTTTCCACCTGCATAATGTTTTTCTCTATATTCAACTTGCATTGGAAGAAAGTCTATACCTTCTCTCGGTTCAGCTGAACAACATACTGTTGCAAGCATTGCTGTGTCTCCATAACTAATAAATACAGATCCACCTGCTTGTCTTGCTATTTGGCCTGATTCAATTTTTAATAGTCGGCCTGCTATATTCTTTTCTACTTTTATCATAATTTCTTCTTTATAATCCTCTTATTGATAGCTTAGTGATTAATGCATCATAACTATCTAGTTTAGTTTTTCTTAAATATTTCAATTGTTTTCTTCTTTGCGATACGAGCTTAACTAAACCATGTCTTGAATGAACATCTTTCTTGTGTAACTTTACATGTTCTGTCAATGATCTAATACGATCAGTAAGAAGTGCAATCTGCGCTTCACTACTACCTACGTTACTAGCATCAAGACCTGCGTCTTGAATAATCTTACTTGTTTCTTTACTATACTTCATATTTCTCCTTAAAAGAATCTATCAATTTAATACATACTTCTTTGTCGTTTTCAATTTGTTTGATTAAGTAATCTTTACTTTCAAACTTTATTTCATTTCGAATCTTATGTAAAAATTCGATATAAAAATTTTTGTCATACAACTCGGTGAATTTATCAGATAAAATGTGAACTTCCATAACAAATTTTTTTTCATTAAAAGTTGGTCTATATCCAATATTTGTCATGCCAAAGTATTTTTCTCCGTCTAAAGATACCCTTGAAAGATACACTCCTCCTTCTGGAATCATCTGATATTTACTTAGTGGTATAAAATTTGCGGTAGGATAATTCATGGATTTTCCCCTATTTGAACCATGTACGGTGAGTACATTAAAACCATAAAATTTACCTAATAAAGATGGAACTTGATCAAGAAGTCCATCATTAATCAATCTTCTTGTAAGAGTACTAGAAATTGGTTTTCCATTTAACATTCTTATTTCAGGTGTATGCAACTCAATTTCATTTTCATTACAAAAATTTGTCAAAAAAGCTAAATCGCCCCTTTTATTAAATCCGAAATAGTGATTCTCTCCAACAGAAATCAACTTAGGATTAAATAATTTTTTAATAATATTATCAGAGAAATCTTCTGCAGACATACGAGAAAACTCTAAAGTAAAAGGAATAACCAAAACCATATCAAGACCCATTTCTTCTAGTAATGCTAATTTTGAATCAATATCTTGAAGATTCATTGGTTTACTATTATCCGATAATACATATGCTGGATTTGGATCAAAAGTAATCAAACATGACGGAATCTGCTCTTTTTTACCAACTGATATTATATGCTTTAATACATCTTGATGACCAAGATGTATGCCATCATAATTACCAACCGTTACGACGGAAGACTTTAGTGCATTCATATCGTTAATTGATCTTATGATTTCCATTGTTGCTCAAATTTTTCCACAGTTAATGAATCATCTAATGAAAATGCACCAACTGTTGTTCTAGTTAATTTTATTAAATGCCCAATAGTACCAATTTTTTTTGCAATATCTTCAGCTAAAACCCTAATATAAGTTCCAGATGAACATTCAACTTCTATTTCTAAAGTATTGCTATCTATTAAAACGCACTTTAAAAATTTAATATCAATTTGCTTAGGATTTCTTTTAACTGAAATATTTTTTCGAGCGAGCTTATAAAGTCTAACACCATTTACTTTTCTTGCTGAATACATAGGAGTTTCTTGCATTTGAATACCTAAAAAAGATTCGGAAATTTCTTTAAAGTTAATATTGTCAAAATTTGGAACATCTTTACTCTCTACCACTTTCCCAGTAAGATCTTTTGTATCTGTTTTTATACCCAACCTAATAACCCCTTTATAGGACTTGTCATATTGAATAATGTCTGAAAGTTTTTTGGTAGACTTCCCTACACCTAATACTAAAACACCGTCAGCAAATGGATCTAATGTACCAGAATGACCTACTTTTTCACGAGTAATTCTTTTAATTTGTTTTACTACACTAAAAGATGAAAAATCTTTGGGCTTATATATATTATAAATCATAACTAGTCAATTTTCTTCATTAATTCATTTATCTTTTGAAATTGCTCAAAAGAATCATCATAAATAAATCTTAAAGTGGGCGTAGATCTTAACTTTAGAGATGTTGAAAGATACTTTCTAAATGTGGGCACCAATAAATTTAATTCTTTATTTATAATCTTTAAGTCCTTAGTCGGATTTATAATACTATAGAATAAATTCGCATGCTTTAAATCTGAAGTCATTTTGACGTCAGAAAATGTTAAAAAACCATATTTTCTCAAATCTAAGTCCTTAGATAAAATTTGATTAATGGTTTTTAAAACTTGCTGTTCAACGCGCTCTGATCTTGAAAATGGTTTAGTATTCAACGTTACGATAGTTTTCTTTTAATCTCATTTATTTTATATGCGACGATTTTATCTCCTGGAAAGTATTTTTTAACACCCTCAATTGCAATACCGCACTCTAAGCCGGAATCAACACTATTTACGTCATCTTTAAAGCGTTTTAAAGATACTATCTTTCCTTTTGATACTAATTCTTCATCTTCCCTAATAAGCCTTGTGAAACAATCTCTAGTAATCTTTCCACTTTCAACTTGGGATCCAGCAATAAAACCAATTTTTGGAATCTTAAATGATTCCTTAACAACTGCTTCGCCAAGTATTTCTTCTACAAGGTCAGGTCTTAGTAAGCCTTCAACAGCTAGCTTCACATCTTCAACAACCTGATAAATGATATTGTAAGCTCTAATTTCAACATTACTTTGATTTGCTAACAATCTCGTATTTGAAGGAACTTGGACTCCAAAACCTATCACAACAGCTTTTGAAGCTTGAGCTAACAATACGTCAGACTCAGTTACATTACCTACGCCCCTATGTACAATATCAACTCCAACTTCTTCATTATTAATTTTTTCTAAACTTTGTATAAGTGCCTCGATTGATCCATCGGAATCAGCTTTAATAATAATATTTAGATTATTAACATCTCCTTCTTTTATTTGAGCAGAAATACTATCTAATGAAGTTTTTTGAACCATTTGAAGGTCAATTTCTCTTTTAATTCGTTGTCTTTCATTTGCTATTTTTTTCAAGTCTGATTCATTGGTTACTTCTGCAAAAATATCTCCTGATTGCGGTACTTGGTCAAAACCAAGAATCTGTACTGCATCGGATGGGCCAGCTGTCTTTATACGCTCACCTCTTTCGTTCATAATTGCACGAACTTTTCCAGGATAATTATTGCAAATAAACGGTGTTCCTATTTTTAAAGTACCTTTTTGAATTAGAACCGTAGCTATAGCTCCTAAGCCTTTATCTAATTTAGAATCAATAACCGTTCCTTTACATTCAATCTTAGCATTAGCTTTGAGATCTAATACTTCTGCCTCTAACAGAATTGCCTCCATTAATGCGTCTATACCTTCACCTGTTATAGCTGAAGTGTTTACAGACTGAATTTTACCACCCCAGTCTTCTACTAGAACATCTTTTTCAGATAACTCTCTTTTAACGGTATCTGGATTTGAGCCAGGTTTGTCAATCTTATTTATAGCTACGACAATTGGTACTTCTGCTGCTTTGGAATGATTAATTGCCTCTAAAGTTTGTGGCATAACACTATCATCTGCAGCTACAACAAGGATTACAATATCGGTAGATTGTGCCCCTCTAGCTCTCATAGCTGTAAAAGCTTCATGTCCAGGAGTATCTAAAAATGTAATTTTATTACCATTATGATCTACTTGATAAGCTCCAACTCGCTGAGTTATCCCTCCTGATTCACCTGCTGCTACTTTTGTTTCTCTTATATAATCAAGAATAGATGTTTTACCATGATCAACATGACCCATAATCGTTACAACCGGTGCACGATTAGTTGCATCTACTAATTCTTCATCAGTATGTGCCATAACGAACAAGTCATCAACTACTTCTTCGTATTTACTTAAGCTGACGTCATACTCTCCTGCTATCAGTTCAATAATATCCCATTCTAATCGCTGATTAACAGTAGCTAATACACCTATTTGTAAGCATTTTCCAATAACTTCACTTGTGCTTACGTCTAAAACTTTTGCTATTTCGTCAATACTAGCATACTCTGCTAATTCGATAGATCTAGGACTATCATTATCTACATCAATATCTTTCTTTGCTTTTTTATAAGATTTCTTTTTTGGACTTGAATCCATTGATGCTAAGGTCTTTTTTAACCTTTTGACCGCTGAAGTGTCTTTTTTAATTGCTTCTTTGTCCTTCTTATTCTCTTTTTTATCTTGAAGTGTCGAAGAATCTCTTAATGTAATTTTTCTTAGTTTTTTCTTTGGCTTCTTTACTTCAATTACTTTTTCTGCTTTTGAACTTGAAGTTTTTGACTCTTGTTCCTGTTCTTTTATTTTTGCTTTCTTTACTTTATCTTGCTGCCTTTGATCTTGCACTGACATGATTTTGAATTTTTTAACAGATTTTGTCTCCATAACTACCTTAGAGTCATGTATTTCTTTTCTCACCTGTTCTTTTCTATCTCTTTCAGCAGATTGTCTATCTTTAGCAAATTCAGTATATACAACTTGCTGAGTTTTACCATCGATTGGTGACATATGACTTGTAACAGATATTCCTTTAGACTTTAGAAAGTCGACAATGTCATTGTGAGATATATTCAACTCTTTAGCGAGCTGAAAAATTCTAATAGAATCAGTCATGTATTATTTGTCCTCTTCAACTGGTGCTTCAGAAGTAACTTCTTCTACTACAACTTCTTCAGTAGCAGCTTCTTCTGCTGGTGTCTCATTAGTAGTTTCTTCTGCTACAACCTCTTCAACAAGAGCTTCTTCAACTACAACTTCTTCAGTAGCAGCTTCTTCTGCTGGTGTCTCATTAGTAGTTTCTTCTGCTACAACCTCTTCAACAGGAGTTTCTTCTGGTTCATCATTTCTACTAATAAAAGCATTAACAGATGCGCTAATAGAATTAATATCATCTCCTGTTAAATCTAACTCGTCAACAAGTACATATTTCTTTGTTGCTAGATAGTCTGCAACACTTACAATATCAGCACCAGCTAATTTTTTTAGAACCCCTTTCTTGATATCCTTAAAAGTATCAAGATTTGTTTTCTGATTAATTAGCACTTCATCATATTCTTCTTTGGTATATGCATCAATTGTATAGCCTGTTAATTTAGAAGCTAGATTAATATTTACACCACTTCTACCAACAGCATTTTCTAAACCACCTTCATCAAAAATTGCTACACAGTATTTTCTATCATCATCAATATATAAATCGATAGGTTTAGCTGGCGATAAAGCTCTAGTAATAAATACTTCAGATCGCTCTGTGTAGTTAACAATATCTATTTTTTCATTGTTTAACTCTCTAACAACAGATTGAATTCGACTTCCTCTCATACCAACACAGGCACCTACTGCATCAATTCTTTTATCAATAGAATGAACAATTATCTTACTTCTTTCTCCAGGTTTTCTAGCAATTCCTTTAATTTCAATGATACCATCTTCAATTTCAGGTACTTCCATTTCAAACAGTTTATAAAGAAATAAATCGTCACTTCTAGATATTAATATATCTGGACCTTTAGGGGTAACTTCAACAGCTTTTACAAGCGCTCTTATTGTATCTCCTCTTCTAAATCTCTCTGAAAAAATTTGCTCATTTCTAGGCATTCTTAGCTCAGTTTGCTCTATATTTACAAAAGTATTTTCTCTATGTACTTGATGAACAGTACCAATAATAACTTCACCAATTCTTTGTACATAATCTTCGTAAATATACTGTTGTTGAACTTCGCGTGTTCTTTTGTTTAAAAATTGTCTCGCATTGGCAACCAATCTTCTACCAAAATTTGCAGGATCAACTACTTCAACGAAAGTATCGCCCAACTTTAAATCTACAAGTTCAGGTTCTAGCTCAAGAGCTCTTTCTAAAGTAATGTCAAAGTGGTCATCGTCAACTTCTTCAACAATAGTTTTCTCTACATAAATTTCTATCTCACCTTTATCTAGATTTACAATTACACTACAATTGTCAGATTCACCTTTTTCTTTATCGATAATGAATAAAAAAAGTTGTTCAATAATTGTTCCCAATTCAGAACGTTCAATGTTCTTCTCTCTCGCTAATTCAATAAAAATTTCAATTAAATCTCTGTTTACCATAGTAACCTTTCAAATCATATAGTTTTTTTATTATAACAAAAATGGGCCGTGGCCCATTCAAATACAGCGTAAATATATTTATTAAAAACCGTTTAAACAAGAAACTTAGTTTAAAGTTAAAGCAGTTCCGTACACTTCTTCAAATAACTCTTTATACTGACTATTTTCTACATCTAAGCTATTTAAAATTTCTACAGCCTTTGCTTTGTTATTATCCAATACTAAACGCTTTGCTTTTAAAATTGAGATATATGTTATTTCATTTTCTGATAAAGCATTCTTAGCAGCTTTATCAAAAAGCTTCATAGCTTTTTCTGTATCGGAATCGAGTTGACCTAACATTATATATGCTTCAGTTTTTAATGTAGGATATTTTAATTTTGCAGCAGATTCAGATAACAAAACCACAGCTTTATCATTATTTCCATTTATAAAAGCTGTTCTACCTATATAAAATTTAGCATGTGTTGCAGCCGATGTTCTACTATGATCTTCTACTACTGATTCTAATTGAAGAATTGCATTATCAAAATCTCCTCTCTCAAAATACATCATTGCATTGCTTAGCGCTGCGTCTGCAGGTGAAGAAGTTTGAGGTCTTGAAACATCCCAGGCTGACCAGGTAATAAAGGTAACAAATAGAAAGAGAAAAATAGGATTAAGAACTATCATATCCAATTTACTATAGTCTTTTTTCTCTTTATAGCTGACAGAAATTGGGTTACTTACTATTTCTTTAATTTTGTTCATTAGTGACATGTCTTTATTTCCAATAGTTAAATAGTTTATATAGTTTTGGTCTAAATTTCGTGGATAATTTAGCACTAGAAACTTTTTTATCTATATCTTTTCTTAGTTTTTTTTGTGCTTCAATATCTAGAGATTTAAAGTCTTTGCAATTGTCAGAACAACATTTATCATATTTTGTTGCGCAATCTTCGCATTGAATAAATAATATATGGCAAGCATCATTATTACAATTAATATGCTGATCGCAAGCATTTTGGCATTGATGACATTGGCCAATAACGTCGTTTGTAATCTTTTCACCTAACCTATCGTCAAACACAAAATTCTTTCCGATAAATTCAGATGGAATATTGTCTTTTTTAATATCATGAGCATATTGGATAATTCCTCCGTCTAACTGATAGACGTCTTTAAATCCTTTTCTAATCAAATAGGCGCTTGCTTTTTCACAACGAATGCCACCTGTACAATACAAATGAACTTTTTTATCCTTACTATCAGATATTAATTTTGCTACTTCTGGTAATAATTCTTGAGATCGATGAATATCTGGAGTAATTGCATTTTTAAATCTTCCAACTTCACTTTCATAATAATTACGCATATCTACGACTATAGACCCTTCCTGCTTAATTGATTTATTAAATTCTTTTGCAGACAAATGTTGGCCTACACAATCCATATCATAACTATCTTGATGTACTCCGTAAGCTACAATTTCATTCTTTACTAAAATTTTTAATTTTATAAAAGAACTTCCTTCTTGAATTGCTTTTTTTAGCTTTACTTCCCTTAATAGATTTTCTGAATTAATGTAATCTTTTAATCTAGCCCAATTCTGCTCAGGAACGCTTATTTGTGCATTAATACCTTCATTGGCAACGTATACCCTACCTAAGATATTTAAATGTGAAAATTTCTGATATAAGCGATTACGAAACTCTTCAGTATTCATAATATCTACATATCGATAGAATGAACACGTTATTCGCTTAAATGATTCTTGCTCTAAATCTCTTTTAAGCTCTAATTGTGACTTTTTATTGAACATATTTGAATGTTAATAGAAAAAGAGCCTATTAACAATCATTAATAGGCTCTTCAATTTTAAGTACTTTTTAAAAATTAATTAATTTGTTGTACTTAATTCTGGTCTAAATCTCCAAGTTTCACTCCACATCCATGACCATCCGTTTCTTACTTTATTGTCTAAATCTGGCATTTCCACGTTTAATTTTCCTATCACATTAGCAAATTCAGCTTGTGCAGGCGCTAAAACTTCAGACATTGTCATATGAGGAGTTGAATACGAATAAACATTAACATTTCCACCTAGTGTTTTAGTCATTGCAACCCAAGGTCTTGTGCTATCAGTTTGTTGTGCAATTTCATTAAACTTTGCAAAAACTTCCTCTGTATTATTATTTCCACCCTGCTGAACACCATAATAATATATAGTAATAAAGTTTGGTTGTTCGCCATTTATATCAGCACCTTCTACCGTTGGCATATTTCTACTAAGATCAGGTCTTAATGTCCAAAATTCCATACCTCCAACTTGCTCAATCATACTATTATTCCATTTATCATAAGTTACTGGCGCATGATTGCTCATGGCATCATAAACACTATCTACCATATCCAAAGGCGTAGGCCATTGTGCAGCTGCAACTCTTACATACTTACCTGCATTAGGTCCATTTACGATCGAAAATGTATTTACAGCTCCTTGACCTGTATGTGCTTTGTTATGATGAATCATTGCTTTCTCAAAATCTGCTGCTTTTATGCCATCTTTGATACCAAGAACAGTTTGCATATGGTATGCCTGTCCAAAAGCTAAAGAGCAAAAAATAGTCATTAATATTATTTTTTTCATGTTAACCTCATTATTTTTTTTATATTCTTTAATTTTAGTAATTAAATGTTAGCATAACATTAGAATTATTATTTTATTACATAAAATAAATAACCCCCCCGACAGAAAGGTTTCGTCGGACGCCATTCTATCTATTTTAAGGTATAATTGAAAGCAACTAAGTAGAAGACAACCTTAAAAATTATAGTTCACTCCAAGATTAATAGATCTTGGCATTGTAGGACGAGCACCATACGGTCTTCGTGCTACAACAGCATCTTTATCTAGTAGATTTTTAATACCCATAGATAAAGTAATATTATTTTGAAGTGAATGCTTTACACCTAAATCAATTAGAGTAAGAGCATCAGTAGAGTTTGCGTCTTCAAGACGACCAGACCCTGCTGTTGTTCTTGCTGCTGAATTGTGTTTCAGGCCAATGTTAACAGAGGTTTTATCCATGTTAACACCTAAGTTTACAGATACCATTGTTTCAGGTATATAAGGTAGTTCATCTCCTCGAGAAACATCACCCCAGAAACCATCAAATGATTCTTTAAACTCAGTATTAGTTTTTGTGTATGCAATTTCAATAGGTAATTGAATAGATCCGTTATCCATTAGCATACGTCTTAAGTATAATTCTAATCCAGATACATCCACAGCACCACCATTGTACAGTTCGTTTGAACCAGTACCACCTGTTGCTGCAGTATCAGCACCAAGAAGGTTATCATAGTTATTCATGAAGAATGTTAATTCTAACCCATTAAGACCTTCATAAGTTCTTACAGTCCATTCATGATTCCAACTTTCTTCTGATTTTACTTCTTGAGTAACACCATCCACTACCTTAGTACCACCTGGTCCATGAGGAGCGAATCCTTTATGAATACCATATCCAAGCGTAGTTCCATCTTCAAGTGCATATTCCACTGCTACACCAGGAACAATCACATCAAATGTATCTTCTTTGATTGATGCATCTCCTGCACGAGCTGGGTCTATTTTACCCCAATCTTCTCTTTTAACAGTGATTTCTTCATATCTTAATCCACTAGTTACAATCCAATTGCCTGAAGTCATTCTATCTTCAACATATAGTGAAGTAGCTTCAGCTGAATCGATTCTATTAGAATCAGTACCAGGAGTTGCTGCTGTGGTCATGTTTAACCTACCACCAACCATTTGATATCTGTCTTCCCATTGAAAACGATCCATTTCATCTGCATGAATACGTAAACCAGCTTGTATATCATGATTCTCAATGTTCCAGTTTAATACTGCTTGAACACCGCTTGATAAATATTCACGATTATTAGCTTTAATTCTGTATGCATCAGCATCACTATCCATCGCGTCCATTAATGCAAAAGCAGTTGCATTACCAACCGGGTCTGCAATCAGACCAAGGCTTAAACCATCAACTTTATTTAATTTATACCAATTTCTTGCAAACTCATTATTATAAGCACTAACTGCCATAGTTAAATTATCTGATAATTTACCTGCGTATGATAGTACAAATTGAGAGTGATCTGCATCCATCTCATCTAATTGAGACGCACGATATCTTCTTAACGGATTTATAGCATAATCTTCATCAGATAATCCAAGATATGTTTCATCTGAGATTTCATCTGTCATAGAAAATTTCATTTCTACTGCATGATTAACGCTCATTGCATAACGAACTTTAGCCATTACGTCAGTTTTAGTATATCCGGTGTTTCCCCCACCATCTAACTCTTTAAATCCGTCTGTCATATCATTGTATACTTCAAGCAAATATCCCCATTGACCCATTGTATTCCCTGATTTAATATGTAATACTGTTTTACCAAAGCTTGCAGCCATAAAGTCAACACTATTAAGCGATGATGAAGGAATTGCAGTTGAGATATAATTTAATGATCCACCGGTAGTAAAAGGTCCATGTTTAATTTGAGTAGAACCTTTACGTATTTCAAGCCCTTGCATACGCCCCATGGTTGGAGAATAGTATGCCGCTGGTGATGCATATGGAGCTGGTGCGATAATAATACCATCTTCCATTACATTAAGCTTTTCCATACGTTCTAAACCAGTACCACGAATCCCAATATTTGGTCTTAATCCGAGACCATCTTCTTCCTGGACATAAACTCCAGGAATACGAGATACAACACGGTGAATGTCCGTATGATTAAATTGTTTTAATTCTGATTCTGAAACAACAGAACTTGGTCTGACAGATCTTAAAAACATGCCTGAAGTAATACTAGAAGCATCTGCTAATACCTCTACAGCATCTAATGCCACAGGTCTGTTTGAAAGTTCTACAGATACGCTTCCACCACTAACAGTTACGCTTTTATCTGCGAAACCAATTGCTGAAAATGTTGCTGTAGTAGGAACTGATGCAGTAAAAGTAAAGCTACCATCACTACTACTTGTTGTACCAAAGCCGTTTGAAAGAATGATATTTGCATCAGCAACAGGATTGTTGTCTCCATCTGTTACAACACCAGAAACAGTAGTTTGAGCAAAAATCAAACCAAAGAATCCTAATAAAATTGCAATGTTTTTCATTATTCCCCTACTATGTTATTGAGATTATGTCGCAATATTATATTAGAAAAATTCTAAATGCAAGTATTATTGAGATTTAATCTCAATATATGCTATTTATTAATGATAGAACCGATAAAAATATTTGTTTGACGGGGATTTTTTGCATTTCTATTTGAAGAAAATGTAATCTTTCCATTTTGAGATATAACTGGAAACGAATCAAAAGTATCATTGTTTGTTAATCTTTGCATTGCCAATGAATCAATATTAATCATATAAAGCTCAAAATTACTCCCATAGGCATTGTAATCATCTCTCCAATCATCCATATTTGATGAAAAAATAATATGCTTACCATCCGGATGCCACGATGGAGACCAATTAGTGGCTCCATTGTCTGTTAATCTGACCTTATTTGATCCGTCTCGTTTAGCAATATAGATATCTAACGGCACGGCATCAATATAACGATTACTTAAATTGGCAGACCATTTTTCTTTTTCTTCTTCATTGCTTGGATACCATGCACGCCATACAATACTATTACCATCAGGAGAATAAAATGCTCCTCCGTCATATCCAAATTCTGTAGTTATACGTTTAACATTATTACCATCATAATCCATTTCATAAAGATCTATATCTCCTTCTCTCATGGATGTAAATATTACTTTTCGTTCTGTAGGATGAGTGGTTGTTTCAGCATTATACCCAGGAGCGTTTGTTAATTGTTTTACAGTGTCACCATCCCATCTGTATATCTCATAATTTCTTAGAGGCCATATATATTTTCGAGGATTTGGATGTTGATAAATTTCTGGACATCCTGGCCCATCTTTCATCGTTGAAGAGAAAAAAATAAATTCATTATCAAGAGCGTAATGAGCGCAAGTAAAAGCACCATCTTTTACAGGAAAATCTTTAAGGTTTTGACCGTCGATATCTACTATATAAAGCTTGTCACAATCATTACCATCTCTTTTAGATTGAAAGACAATCTGTGTTTCATCTTCATTGAAATATCCTTCACCATTATCTCCAGTAAATGTTACTTGCTGTAAATCAGTAATAGTAAAAGTTTGAGGTTGATTACATGAAAAAAGAAGTAGTGAAAAAAGAATACATAACTTATTAAAATATCTGTGATTAAAACTGAACATTTAAAACTACTTCTTCAGAACCTCTAATCACTGTTATGTTTGCAGAAGCGCTAGGTTCAATATTTGAGAATGCTTCCATATATTTATAAATATCTGTAATGTTCATATCCTGTATTTTAATGACAATATCTCCATTTAACATCCCCGCCATTTTTCCAGGACGATTATCAATCACACTGTCTATCTTTACGCCTTTTCCATCATAAGCATAGTCGGGCATCACACCTAAAGTAACTTTCATTCTTGCAGGCGTCTGCATTGTTTGTTCCTGATCTACCGATTTGAAAACTAGCTTATTTTCAGTATTAGCAAACTCATCTACTATACCTTCTACCATATTTGAAATAGATTTCATTCCATCATAATTTATTTTATCAAAATCATCGGAAGGCTTATGGTAATCATCATGCACACCTGTAAAGAAAAATAAAACCGGAATATCTTTTTTGTAAAAATTATAGTGATCAGATCTACTAAAAATACCTTCTCCTAATTCAATGACATTCACATTCTCTTCCATCAAAAACGGATACAATCGTGAAGAAAAATTTTCTGCAGTGGCTGCCCCACCAAGTTGAACGATATTATCCTCCATTCGACCAATCATATCTAGATTGACCATTAGATGAACTTTATCTAGATCTATTGTTGGATTATTCACAAAATGCTTTGAACCTAATAGCCCTAATTCTTCACCACCAAATGCCATAAATACTAAGGTTCTTTTATGATTATTTGTCGAAGCAAATTTTTCAAAAAGCTCTATAACCATCGACGTACCAGAAGCATTGTCATCAGCTCCATTATTTATTTTTCCAGGAGCATTTGCAGTAGTATCGTAGTGACCACCAACAACTACAAATTCGTCTTTTAGTTTTTCGTCATTACCAACCAAATAACCAATGACGTTATAAGTTAAAACTTTATCTTTTTTCTGTCTGCGGTCTTTAAATACATAATGTTCCTGAACCTCCACTGTTCCTTTGTTTGGTGATGCATCATAAAAACGCTTTTTAATATAACTAACAGCAAGTTTATCGCCTTCGGTACCTGCACCACGCCCTCCTAGTTGATCAGAAGATAAAAATTCAATATGTGTCTTAAAATCTTCAATTGTAATATCGCTTTCAGTCGGTTTTATTTCAGGCGCACTAACATCAGGCATGTTACTAGCACAAGAGGCTAAAAAAAGAATAGATAGATATAATGTATTTTTCATAATTAAAAACTATAACAAATTAGAATAGATAACCAATCAAAAGATAGCTTAAGGCAAATATAGCAGTTAAAATGATGATAAAGGTATTAAAGTGCTTATCCATCATTTTCTTAATTGGATCACCAAAAGAACGGATTAGTAGTCCAATAATTATAAAGCGACCACCTCTTCCTAATATTGAAGCCATTATAAAGGTTGGGAGATTAATTTGAAATACACCAGCAGTTATTGAAAAAACCTTATATGGAATTGGAGTAAAAGCTGCTGTAAAAATTACAAGAAAATTATGCGCATCGTACTGAGCACCTACATTATCAAATACCTCTTTTGTAAATCCTGGAATTACTCTAAAAAAGAAGTTAGCTACTCCTGTCAATTCTCCTGAAGGACTATACCATAGAAAATAACCAATAACAAAACCAAAAATTCCCCCTAAAACTGAACCAAGAGTACACATAAATACATAATATAATGAACGCTTGACCCTACCTAAGCATAAAGCCATTAATAAAGGATCTGCTGGAACAGGAAAAAATGAAGATTCGGCAAAAGCCACGAAGAAGAGAACTGTAGTCCCATAGGCACTTTCTGCCCATGATAATACCCATTGATATAAATTTTTTAGCGGATTATTCAATACTTATCTTAGTCTTAACATCTTGATAGCTTTAATAAACTGTCCACCATTTGGATTTGCTGGAGTGTACATTTGACAGAAGTATACTCCCGAACTCACAGTGTCACCATTATCATTTGTTCCATCCCATACAACCGATTTATAACCAGCACCCTGCTCTTCATCTACTAAAGTAGTAACAAGCTGTCCTTTAATGTTAAAAACTCTTAAAACTACATACTGAGGCGAGGGAACATCGTATTCAAGTGTAGTAAATGTTGTAAATGGATTTGGATAATTCTGCTTTAATTCTAACATATCTGGTATTAGAGCTCTACCATCTATTTTTAAATTACCAATAGAGCCAGATATTGCTTGCTGAAAAGACTGTCCATCAGTAGATATGACTGACCATGAACCCTCCGAAACATTAACTGTGTCGGTTTGTGCTACTAGATCTTTTAGTGCCCAAGCCATCGAGGTATCCTGGGTCCAAGTATTCATACTTAAAAACTCTAAGTCATCATAACCTATCATACGGTATTCAATCGTATCTCCATCAACATCAGCAGACTCTTCCCAAACAAAACGCAATGAATCATTTTGATTCTCTGGAGTAATAAATAAATATTCATTCGATAAAAATGCACCAGAACCATCTATAGCATTGAATAAATATTCTCCACTAGCTGTAAAAGATCCAGGCGAATCATTTACTGGTAATATTGTTGCATTAAATGATACTCTAGTAGAATCAATACCTCCATCTGCAGTACCACCGTCATCTCGCACAGTAACATATACTACTGAAGAACCATTGCTATCTGCGCTTGGGGATAAATCGAGTATAAATTGACCAGTAGAAGGATTATTGACAACTAATGATGGGAATATAGCTGTATTCTCAGCATATGCTGTCACAGTGACATTTTGAGCATTAACATCAGCTCCGTAATTTACTCCGGTGAGCTGTATTCCTAAATTAGTATCTTCATTGATTTGGACATCTGACACCGTATCAATATTTGGTGGTGCATTAATAAATGTTACTGGCTGAATTTGATATTCCGAAGAAAACTGACTTTCTTCTCCATCGCTATTAACTGAAGAAAGTTTATAATAATATATTTTAGTTGTATCCAAGTTTTCGTCAATAAACTCTGAAATTGGATAGTTAACTGTTGCAATCAAATTACTAGAAGAAGGAGTAAATAAAGCTTCTTCTGATCTATAAATTCTTACTTGAGAGCTTGTATCTTCACTAAGCGTCCAATTAAAAGAAACTGTTCCATCCTCTGGAATTTCATAAGAAATATTTGTAGGTGCATCTGGAGCAGTATCGTCAAATGTAGGATTTAATATATATAAACCTTCATCTATACCAGTTACAACAACTGTACCGCTGTTGTAATAAGGATAATTACTCCATGTACCATCAAATGATGAATTATTGTTAGAAGGATAAACATCAAAATATGCTTTTTCGCTTGGATTATTAATGTCCGAAATATCTAAAATACGTAACCCGCTAGTATAATGAGACATATATACATTGCTACCAATAACATAGTTATTATGATCAATAGATGGTGTTGGACCAGTATAGGTTGTTTGCAGCGTTGGATTACTTAAATCTTCTACGTTCCAAATTAATGTTCTGGTATTTCCAAATCCACCGTTATACTCATCAAGCTCATCATTAACGATGAAATATTTATGATCTTCTGTTAGCCATCCTTGGTGTGTATAATAATCATCATAACTACCTAATCCGATAGTTTTAGCTCCACTAGAATCATCAGATTTAGTACTCAAATCAGCAATCCATACATTGGTTTCATTTGAACCAAAGCAAATCTCTTTTCCTACATATTGAGAGTCTGGCCCATTATAGACAACGCATTGTACATCATGCACATATCCTGTATTACTTCTTCCAGTAGCAGGATCTGACACACAAGCTGATTTTGACGGTAATGTTGGAGTTGAAATATCAACAATATGCAATCCACCTGGACCGCAAGTGCTAGTACCAATAGCATAAGCAAAACCTGTATCTTCATTGATAAAAATGTTATGCGCATTACCAAATTCAGCGTAATGAGCCGTTTCAGAAAATGTGATAGGGCTATTATTAAATGTACGTAATATCGTTAAATCAAATACTTGCATTCCATGTCCACTAGCCTCAGAAACAATAAAAGCATGATTATTATATACTTTAATATCGCGCCATGTAGAATTACTACTATGCGTTGCTAATCTTCCAATATAAATAGGATTATCTGGTGAAGTAACATCCACAAAAGATGTACCATTACTCATTCCAACAATCGCATACTCTTTATTTGTAACTGAATCCGTCCAACCCCATATATCATTTAAACTGGTGGTATTTCCTCCACCAATATCAGTTTTGTCCATAAATGCCATTAAGTCAATATCTTTACATTGATAAGAACCGGCAGTACCTCCAGTACATTCTACTTTACTATTAATAGATAAAACTGGCCCTTTTGTTGATAAATTTTGAAAAGATTGTCGATTACTTGATAGGTTATTATATAAAACTAATTCATCTGCATAATAAGCATCGGTAATGAGAGCATCATCGATCAATACAACATTTCTACCAAAGTAATGAGAATTATCATAATTATTGTTATCGATTACTTCGCTCAAGATAAATTTGTTATTTAATTCATTTTTATTAAAAACATATAAATTAGACTGATTAAATGTACTTATTATAAGCTGATTATCTAACTCGCTAAATCGATACCCGAAATAACTATTTTCTATTAAATCTGTGGGTTGGATAGTATAGAAATTTGTCCATGGATTATCATCTGTTTTATTATTTGTATCAATGTAAGGATAAACATACACCTTTCCCTGCCCATTACTTTCATTTAGAGCTGAAATGTATACACTAGAATCTCCTACATATACAGACTGACCGAAGCGTATATTAAGATTATCGTTTTGGCCTTCTTCTTCTGGAGATAGGATGTTAGTCCCAAAAGTAAGTCCATTTTTAAACTCAACAAGATGTACAAATTCTTTTAATGATCCAATAAGTAGTTTGTTATTGTTGAACGACATTGTTACTCCAAATCCAAACTTTTCTGGACCAGCAGCATAACACCCCTCAACATCACCTAATTTTCGAACATCCACTTCCTTAAAAGGAATTGTTCGAGCATTATTAAAGTTTTCAGACTCTGGGTTAAAGTCATATATAAATACTGTTCCATCATTAAAAAAAGGTGAAGAAATAGCAATATATTTATCATTTAAAGCAACATTGTATCCAAACTTTTGTGATTGACTAGGATCTGTCGTTGCATTAGGATTTTCAAATGTTTTTACGACTATCCAATCTCCTGAAGAGCCTTTACGATATAAATAAACTACACCATTACCATTTTCAGATCCTGGAGCTCCTATCAGCAAATAATTTTTATGTATTGCCATACTAAAACCAAAATCATCTCCCGATAACGGATTTGGTGAATTTAACTCTGCAGTTTTTTCCATTGAGTCAATTCCACTGTATAGTTCATAGATATCTACCGATCTAGAACTAAGGGAAGAAAATGTTTTAGCGGTAACTAAAAAATCATCAGATATTGCAATAGGGATATATCTTCCTCTGCTTAGCATTTCAGCAGAATGACTTTTTGAGCCAGCTGATGCAAATATGCTATTTGTGAAGATGAAAAAAAGTAACAGATATTTTGTGATTTTTCTTATCATAAATTATTGATATAAAGTATAAGAAGAAATCTGAGAAATAAGAAGGTGTTTAATTGTCTGTTTCTAAATCAATCACTTTAGCTTGTTCTAAGTTATCATCTAGGAACAATGACTTGTCAACCGCCGTAAAAAATTCTTTAAAGAATTCCATAGAACGCTCTCTCTTTCCTCCTCCAAAATTTACTCGTAATGATGATAGAGGTTCGCTTTCTGAAATAGCCTTTACAGTTAGCGTTGCAGTTAGTTTATAGTCTTTAACTACAGTTGTCTCTTTCCCTCCACCTCCGGATGAACCCCTGTCATTATCACTATCAGAATTAAATGCCCACCAAATAACAGCAACAAGTGCAAGTGCTTGTAATGCTTTTTCTGCATCTGATTTTTTTTTCTTTTTAGGCTTTTCTACTTTACTAGCTGTAATTAAACCGAATTCTTCGCTAATAGTATCAATTGTAAATCCAAGATCTTGAAAAGTTCCTATTGATGATTGCATTAATGATTTTGTATCTACAGCATATTCTCGTGTTTCTACTGCGCGCTGTGCAGCTACGGTTTTTTTCTTTGAAGAACCAGAAGAACTGCAACTAATTATTAAGAAATTTGCAGCGATAAATAAAGCGAATATTTTCTTTTTAGACATTAACTATTCTTCGGTCGCTGTATCGAGAAATAAAGATTGATCTAAAGCGGCAAAAAAAGACCTAAAAAATAAGTCTGAATATCTTCTGCCACCACTTTCAAAATTTACTCTCAATGATGATATTAAAGGTGCAGAAGAAATTTCTTTAACTGTAATTGTTGCGGATAGTTTTAATGGTGTAATTACAATGTCATCAGAGCGCCCTTCAAATCCAAAAAGGCCCGCTACTATATCATCCAATATAGTACCATCATTCACCTCGGTTGTTTGGGTTCCTTGAGTTCTACTACCAGTAATTAATCCATAATCACTATTCAGAACATCAATAGTATAGCCAAGATCTTGGAAAGCACCTACCGATGCAGTCATCAATGCTTTGGTACTAACATTGTATTCTCTAGTTTCGATTGCTCGCTTTACAGCCGTAGTACGATCTGATATTCCTGGTCCACATCCAACTAATAAAAAGCTAGAAGCTAAGAAAAGATAGGGAAAGATTTTCTTCATTTAGTATTTAATGCTTTGATATTTATAACTAGAAACTACACCATCAGCATTAAACTTAACAATTAGTGTCAAATTTTTACTTGAAGTAGAGTTCTTGCTACGACCACCACCGAAAATACCAAAAAAGTTTCCACTTGAACCTGCTCCCGCTCCAGACATACTTGAAGATTCAGATTCTTGAGATACCTTATCATAAGTCCAAGCTTCGCCACCACCTTGTGTGCTTGTTACTAGATTTGGAGATCCTAATAGATTTACTACTTGTGATGAGCTCATTCCTTCTGAAAGCTGAGATTGAACTTTACCTAATGTAAAATCATTAGATTCAGCAGATGCGGTTGGTGCATTCATTGCGCATGAAAAAACAAAAAGACTTGATAAAGCTAACATTTGAAAATGTTTCATATTATTTACCTTTATAGTTGTTGTTTGTATATAGTTATATACGTCTAAGTATGTAAATATGTTTCCATCAAAATAATTAAAAAAGAATAGAACTACAATAGTAACTAATTATAAATATTACTACTAAATTGATTTAATGAAGTCTTGATAAAGGCTCATAATAGATCGAGTTTGCTCTCCAACTAGTCCATCACCAATACGATTACCTTCAATAGATATAACTGGTATAACATCTCGGTTTGCTGATGCAATAAATGCTTCTTTACATTTTAGGACCTTTTCAATTGATAGATCTGATTCATGAATCTTTAACTGATGTTTTTTTAGCAAATGTAATAAGACTAACCGTGTTACACTTCTTAGTATTCTTCCATCAGCAGGTGAAGTAAGAATAGTTCCATCATCTGTAATACAAAAAAAAGAAAACGTAGTACCTTCCAAAATCATATTACGGCTAGTGTATAGCGCTTCATCATAGTCTGAGTCTCTAACCACTTCATGTTGTGCTTTTAATCCACCAAAGTAAGTAAATGGTGTTTTAAGCTCTCCATCTGTTCTTTCATGTTCAAATAATCCTAATGAAATGCCTTTTTCATAAGATTTAGGTGAATAAATCTTAACAGGCGTTATAATGATAAAAAGTTCAACAGGAACATCTGTAATTAATGCAGAACTATCTATTGGAGTGGTTCCAGCTAATAAAATCATGATATTACACTCTTTCTTATCAAAACTATTTTGATTTAAAGTGTCTTGAACTAACAACTTCACCTCTTCCTTGGATTGCCTAACAATCATATTCATTGATTTTGCATTTCCAAACACCCTGTCTAAATGATGATCTAAAAATACAGGTTTTCCTTTATTTATTGTTTTTAGAAAGGTAAAAACCTGGTATCCTCTAACAATACTTAAGAAGTTATCTATTACATTTAGATTTACTTCATTAGTGGGTACAAATTTGTCTCTTGCGTAAGAAATGTGTTTCATAATAGTCACTTAATTTATCTAAAAATATAATTTATAATGATGTATATTTATAAATGCATTATAAAATATTTAATATACTTCTACTATGCTTTATTATAATTAATTGTTCCAAAAAACAAGAAGAAACCTTAAGTATACCTCAAGAGTTCGATAATGAAATTAGTGTTGATGATGATTATTATTTTGAGAAAAATATTTATCAAGTAGTAGATAATGTTTATGTAGCAATAGGATACGGTTTAGCTAACTCTATTTTAATCGTTGGTGATGGTGGTAATATCATTATTGATGTAACCGAAAGTGATATATTAGCAGCAGAAATTAGAGAACGATTTGAGGAGATATCCAACCAGCCAATAGAAGCTATTTTTTACACCCATTCGCATGTAGATCATTGGAGAGGAGCTGCTCCATTTGTTGATGATGGTACAGAAGTATATGCCCATGAAACCTTTAAAAAAGGATTTTATGATCAAAATAACCTACTAAAGCCTATTTTAACAGAGAGAGGTATGAAGCAATTTGGATTCTTCCTTCCTAAAGAATTACAGAGAGGTCATGGTCTTGGTTTTACATTAGATTTTGACTTTAAACAGCCTCCTGTAATATACCCTACTGTTTTATTGAAAGGTAAAAAAAATATTCTCACTATTGCTGGGATTACACTCGAAATCATTCATTCTCCAGGAGAAACTGATGATCAAATTATCATCTATTATCAAGACAAAGAAGTTGTCTTCTCTGGCGATAATTATTACATGCGATTTCCAAATCTTTACACTATAAGAGGAACATCATATAGAGATACATATAAATGGTATAAATCAGTTGATGAAATGCGTGCATATAACCCTACATATTTGGTTAGTTCTCATGGTCCCTATTTATCAAATAAAAAAGAAGTTCAAGAACGATTGACTATTTATCGTGACGCTATTCAATATATTCATGATTACGCAATTCGAGGAGCTAACAAAGGAAAAACACCTGATGAGCTTGTTGAAGAATTTGTATATCCACAATTTTTTAAAGAAAATTTCGATTTAAGAGAACAGTATGGTAAGGTTTCATGGAGTATTAGAAATGTATATAATGGATATCTTGGATTTTTTGATGGCAAAGCTGTTAATTTGGAGCCTTTATCCACCAAGGATCGTAGTAAAAAATTATTTAAAATAATTGGTTCTAAATCGAATCTTATAGCATTAATTAATGAAGCTATTGACGACAATGAACTTCAATGGGCTGCTGAATTAGGTCAAATAGGTGTTATAAATTTTCCAAATGATTTTGAGATTAAGAATCTTTATGCAAAATCACTGGAAGAACTTTCAATTGAAGAAACTAATCCTATTGCTAGAAATTACTATCTATCAGAAGCATTTGAAATAAAAGGAGAAATTACTCCCGATTTAACTTTTCAATTAACTGAAAACCAAGTTCGACAAATTCCTATTGAAACTATTTTCGAAGCAATGCCACCCCGCTTAAACCCCGAAAAAGCTAATAATAAATTTATAAAGGTTGGATTTACTATGAGTGATACAGGAAAGCAATTTGGAATTATTATTCGAAATAATATTGCTGAAATTATTCAAGATATCCCCGAGGAACCTGAAATTCAAGTTACTGTTGAGACCTCAACATGGAAAGGGATTGTATTGGGTATTACTGACGCAAAACAGGCAATAGCTTATGGAAAGCTAGCTGTATCTGGCAACTATATAAAGTTTATACAGTTTTCTACAATGTTTGACAAAGATTAATTAATAATCAATTAAAGTAATAACCTCACCATACTTTTCTCTAAGTTTATCAGATCCGCCTAAGTGTGGCAAATCAATCAAACATAATGTATGGATATCGGATGCACCTAATTCTCTACACAAATCAGCTGTAGCTGTTGCAGTTCCGCCGGTAGCAATTAGATCATCTACTACTAGAATTTTATCTCCACTACCAATTGCATCTTTATGAATATGAACACTATTTGTTCCATATTCTAATGTGAAATGCTTCTCAGCAGCTTCCCTAGGAAGCTTCCCTGGTTTTCTAGCTAGAACAAATGACTTTGATAGTGCATAAGCAATTGGTGCACACCAGAAAAATCCCCTGGATTCTACCCCAACAACTTTATCAAACTCTAAATGAGCAATTTTCTCTATCATCAGATCTACCGTAGCTTTAAACGCTACTGGGTCTTCTAATAAAGTTGTGATGTCTTTAAATACTATCCCTTCGATAGGATAATCGTTGACTATAGTAATTGTCTTTTTTATATCTTCAATATGCATAAATATTGGGCCAATTATACTACAATTTACCTAGATTTCAAATACATCAAATATTAGTATTAAATTTTTTATTAATTTGTTTTAAAAATTAAGATTATATTGATTTCGTTATTATGGTTAATTAGAGGGGTACTAAATTGGCACTTAAGACAAAAAAAGATTTTGCAAAACAAGCATCTAATGTATTTGATGCAATGACACATAGCTTTAATGATAAAGAAAAAGCTGAAACTATAAGATTCTTTTTATCCACAATTACATCAAGAATAGCAACAACATTCATTATGTCTCATTACTTATCAGAACAAAAAATAACACCATCAAGAGTTTATAATAAATTAAGTCCTCTGTATGGATCAAAGTCATCGTTTGTTAACTATGTCGCTTTAGGAAAAAAGCGGGGGTATTTGTTTCTTAAAAGCGATAAAGATGATAGAAGACAAAAATATCTTTATCCGTCTCCTGCATTTATAAAGATATGGTGCACCTTTCTTGCAAAAACAAAGGGTACAGAAATATCATTTGATATTAATTGGAATTCAATAATAGACAATGCTGCTAAAGTTAGTTCAAAAAAAATCTCTTAAAAACTGTAGCCGAGATCTATGAATAAGTTATTAAACTTGCCTCCATCGTGATCTTTTAATCCGCGATATAAACCAGCATTTATGTTAATATTATCGGTAATTGAGTAACCAGCACCAAGAAGAATTCCAAAGTCATTTTCAATAAATCCAAAATCCGTATCAACATCATCAGTGTCAGGTAAAGCCAAACCCATAAATTTGACTTTATCGTCTAGATGAACTCCAAACATAGGACCAATCCATAAATTAAACTTATCTGACATAGCATAATTTGCTGATGCCCATAAATCAAGATAGGTGATTAGTATATCAGCTGATATTTCTAACGTTTCTCCGTCCGGAAATTCAAGATCAGTTTTGAATTTAGTTCCTCGATGTCCTAATTCGGCACCAACAGTTATTGGCAACGAACCAATTTTCCAATCTGTATTTTTCCATATTCCAATATAAAATGATCCCAACCTGTCAGATTCAAACATTTCAAGCTCTTCATCAGACGCATCGTCTTCAATTCCTGAAATTTGCATGGACTGATATCCACCATAGGCTCCCCATCCAGATTTTGAGGAAGCTGCTTGCTCAACTTCTTGTGCGATTGCTGTTGATGAAATTGTAAATAAAAAAACTAATAAATATCTCATCATTAGTTCTTTTCGTTTGGGATATCATATTTCTCACAAAGACCTGATAAAAATCCCCACAACACATGCGCTGTAGACATTCCTGCTTCTTCTGCGAGCTTTCTGTCTTCATCGGATAGTTGATTCATAAGCATAGCACTTTGCTCACGATGCTCTACATCAGCATCTTTATGTACTACGAAATATTCTAATCCTTTATCAGATGAAACATCATAGTGATCTATCAATCCTTTAATTTTAGTATCTGCAATCTCTGGAACTTGACGCTCATAAGCATATAAAGCACCTAATCCTTCTGCATAACTAGATCTAGCAAGTCTAAAGAAGTTTGTGATCATATCTTCTGTATACCCTGCTTGCTTAATTGTTTCAAGCTTAGATGCATCTGCTCCTACTTCTAAAGCAAATTGCTTCCATAGCATTGGATGATCTTTCTCAAAATCTTCTTCATCACTAAGATTATCTAATAAGATTTTACGTTGCTCAATATCTTCACAAAGTGAATGTGTTGCGCTGATATAACGCGGAAATGCTTTGATATGCTGATAATATTGTTCAGCATAGTCTTGTAAAATTTCTTGTGATAATTCACCATTATTCCATGCTACATAGAATGGATGTTTTAATAGATGAAGTTCGTCAAGTTTGTTATCAAGTTTCTTTAAATACATAAAAAGTCTCCTTCGTTGTTTTCTTAGTTGGCTACCTTAGTGAATCTATACACTACAGTACTCCCATAGCAAGGATATTTGAATGAATTGTCAGTTTAAATGAATTGAAAAGAAATTATCTATTCATCCATAGCAATACTAAATGCCATAAATACGACAAAAAGAATGCATAGAAATAACATAGGTATCTCTAGAGGATGCTGCATTGTAAATGGACCCCATGTAATCATGATTTCTTACCTATTATTTTCATTTAGTTGAGATCTAACACCTAATATTCCAAATGTTGGTGCCCATAGACCTACAAAAACTCCAACTTGACGTGCATCCGCTGCATCTTCATATCCAGGAAGATTTAAAAATAACAATACTGCCATCAAAATTGAAATAATCATTAGTAAATACCATAAATTTGAATTCATTTTCTACCCCTTTATTAACTATTTAAATAATACTCATCACTTTTAGCAAAAATGCTACAACAATTAAAAAAATCACAAATTTCGAATCGAGACAAAAACTTACAAACTTAGCAATCATATCATTCATCAGGCAATACCTCCATTTAACAGTAAATATACAATAACAAGAGTGAAAAATATGGCAATAAAACCTCCGTATATTGTATCGAGAATTGACATTAACTTATCTGCTAAGAGATTTATTTTATTTAACATTTATCCCCATCAATTGTTTCTAAATTTTAACAAAGAATATTTAATAATCAAATTAGTATTAAACTTTAATATTAATTGTCATAAACAATGTAGGATGAAACATTCCAAAAATTCCAATATTCATCTGTTGTAGGTTGAGCGTCAGGAATTGATATTGTAACAATATGATCACCCTTATCTAGATCTCCAAGCTCTATAACTAATGGAGAAACTTTACTTCCTGGACACCAATTACTTCTGGAATAATCAGAAGATGCAATACGCTCATTTATTTCTTCGCCTTTCCATATAGTTTTTTCAAACCAGGCGCCAGATGATGGATTAAATCGCCTAAATGATGCACAGTCATCTCGCCAAGCATCAAACACAGTTAATACCTCATTATTGAGCATTACATTATTATCTCGCTGATTAAATTCATCTCCCTCACTGTGAGCTCCATGACCAGTAGTCAAATAGTATAATTTTGCATTGGTGATGCTCTGTGCTCTAGCTCAATCTTCATATTTAAATCCTTTGAAGAAAAATCATGCTTCTTAGTAATATCAGCATCAAAATAATTCGTGGTATTCTTGAGAGGGATTAATGATAGATTCTCTTTTTGATGATTTTTAATGTCACTTTCAATAAAATTCAAATCAACGGATACGGAATACCCATCTTTATGCCAAGTATCTATCCATAATCCAATCCAAACCTCTCCCTTTAGAATTGGGAGTAAATGGGTAATATTTTCTGTCCAAGAAATACTTTCTTCCCATTTTGGAATATAAACTGGACGATACTCATCAATTCTATCATTGTCTTTACTAAAATGTCCTACTCCAAACGGAGTTATAAAGCGTAATAACTCAATGGGATTTTCAGAACTAATTCGCGGATCATTTTGCATCAAAAATATTCCAGCAGATTTATCCCAAGGATCACCCACTGAAACTAGAGAAGCCTCAATTGACACATCTGTATGCTTTTTGAACATTGGTATAGTAATTTTTTTTAAAGCAATACGTCCATTGTCCATAATCAAAAAATCGTCAGAATCTGAATTCATATTTTCATCAAATTTTATTGATTGATCCTTAAAGACTTCATAGGAGCGATTACCAATTGCTTTTGTATCACAGGAAACTAATAAAAGAAAGAGTAACGACATCAAGAAGTAAAACATTCTATCCAGCACCGCCGCCGCCTCCGCCTCCAGCGCCACCGCCTCCGGCACCTCCGCCTCCATCGCCGCCATATGACGCAGAAATAGCTGTTCCAGTGGTGGCAATATCGGCAATACCAGCAGTGATGGTAGAAACATCAGAAGGGGTGCTTCCTCCATACCACATATAACATGTGCCGTCTTGGTTTGCTTTATTGATAACGTTTTTAAGCTCTTCGCCGTGCATACCCATTATAATACAATACTGTAACAGAAGGTCTGGTTCAAAATCTTGTATATTTAACTTATTTTTTTGTAAGGCATCTCCAAATGCATACCACCTTAAATACAACTCTTGACCCTCTTTAGTAAGCCTAGATCCCAAAGCAATGATAAGTAGCATTATCGATGGTATAATGATAAAAAATGCACCCCAAAATATTCCATAAATAATACTTAATCCAATTATTAAAAAATGGAGAATTATCTGAAGAATGTAAAGATTAGTTCTTTCTTCATCTCCAGAAGTATCTAACCATCCTAATTCCTTTATTTCTTTTGTACGATTTTGTTTCCACTTGGAATGTGAGAATGAATATTTAGACCATATTTTTGAGAAATAAGTGCTAGTTCCCATGGTTAAAATTCTATCAAGCAGTAATTTTGAAAAACTATTAGATAAATTAGATGTATCTGAATCGATAATATCAACCTTTAATTTCTTTGATTTAAAAATCCACTTACCTGACTCAACCGTCTCAAGATGAACTTTTTTCTTACTTGCTAACTCAAATAGAGTTCCAAGAATACCAGTCGCGCTAACGCTTGGATATCTCCATATAAGCCATCCTATTAACACTGGATGATGATTGGATGGAAATTCTGTAAAGTTTACATCATCACTAATTTCTACTTTATGCTCAATCAAGTATTTTCTAATAAAGTTTATTCCAATCAATAAAGAAAAAAGCGCCATTGCAATAATACCATAAATAGCTAATCTTTGATTTCTTTCCTCTAACAGTAATCCAGCAAGAGAAAACTCCTCATTATTGATAGTTGAATTTGATAAGTATGAAGTCGGAAATATTGTTCGCAGCTGTAAAACATTTTTTTTAGAAAATGAATCAGAAGACAATTCGAAAATACCATTTTCTTTTTTTGTAAATTTATACTTTTTAGATCTAATTGGTTGTTCAACAGAAAAGTCTATAGTATTTGTATCTATAATTCCATTAAACTTTTGTGTCAAATTTAACTTTCCTGGACGTTTGTCAAATTTATCATCTAAATATACCCAACGAAATTGTGCATCTGTTTTTCCAACAGTAAAAGGGTTTTTTAATTTATACTTTAAAGTAAATGTTTTATTCTCATCTTTTGATGAATGATACCAATAAATACGATAATACCTATCTCTTGATTCAATTCTAAAATTTCCCTCTTCTTCAATTTCAGTATTTAAATAAGGATTATCTCCTTCAAATACTTGAATATCATATAATTGATCATACCCCTTTTTACGAATATCTCTATACACAAAAGAATAATTTCCCTTAAAACTAAATACCCTCGTTTCTTGTATTTCGACTATTCCTTCTTTAAGAATATTCGACTCAATATTTGTGCTAAGAATTTTGTAAGACTTACCTTGTGCTTGCAAAAAGGTGATTGATAGAAGTGCGTATAATAGTATTTTTTTGAATTTCATGAAACTAAATATATACTAAAAAGTATCAAATGTAAAGCTCACTTTACGTTAATATTGGAAGTGGGCGATGAGAGATTCGAACTCCCGACCCTCTACATGTCGAGCAGATGCTCTAACCAACTGAGCTAATCGCCCCCAATTTTTAACTATAGCTTAACCTGTAACTTTTACGATTAACCTGTCAAACCATTTGTCAGGTAATATACTTCTCATTGTTAAAAGTATCCAGCTATATGCACCGGCAGAGTATCTTGTTTTAGGATTTTTAGCTCTTATTGCCTTATCAATGACTTTTGCTATTACTATAGGGTCAGAATAATCATCAAATGTATTTTCGTCAGAATCATCAGGATTACCATAGAAATTTTTATATTCTGAATTTTTACTATACTTTTCAAAATATTGAGCTGAATAATTTCCAATGTTTGTTTTGATCATCCCTGGCTCAATGATAACTACATCTATTCCAAATTGTTTTACTTCTAGCCTAAGTACATCAGACCAACCTTCAAGAGCATGTTTTGATGAAACATACCATCCATAAAGAGGGTTATATGCTTTACCTAATACTGAAGAAATATTGATAATAGTTCCACTTCCCTGAGATCTCATGTGGGGTAATACTGCTTTAACGGTTTTACCAATACCAAATAAATTTACTTCAAACTGATACATTGCATCTTCCATAGATACATCCTCAATAGCACTACCAACAGCAATTCCAGCATTATTTACTAAAACATCTATTCTACCTTGCTCTGCAATAATTTGATTAATAGCATTATCTACATGATCTTGTTTTGTTACGTCCATCTCTAAAGAAATTCCACCAATGTCGTTTAAATATTGATTTTCTTGAATCAGGATATCTCCTCCATAAACAATATGTCCTTTATCAATTAAATATTGAGCGGTAGACTTTCCAATACCATGAGCGGTACCAGTAATTAATATAACTTTTTGCTTATCAAAAGCAAAAATACTTCCAATAAGCAACATTGATATAATAAATTTTTTAAACATATCTATTTCCCTTTTTTTAAATCAATTAATAAAAAGAATGAATCTATCAAACATTTTGTCCGTCATAATTCGTCTTAAAAATATTCCCAATTTACTATATGCGCCAGCTGAGTACCGTGTTTTAGGATTTTTAGCATTTATAGCTTTATTAATTACCTTTGCAATCACGATTGGTTCTGACTGATTAGAAAGCACTGAATTTTCAGAATCTGCTACTGGCTCCCCGTAAAGATGTGTATAATTTGAGTCTTGTTTATATTTATCTAAATAACTTCTAGATACATTGAAAAAATTAGTATTTATAGCTCCAGGTTGTACAATAACTACATCAATATCAAATTCTTTCAATTCTACTCTTAATGCATCTGACCAACCTTCTAGTGCATGCTTGCTTGATAAATACCATCCTGCTAAAGGACCATAAGTTTCTCCTAACACTGAACTAATATTAATTATCGTTCCACTCTTTTGCTTTCTCATATGAGGAAGTACTGATTTTGTAACTCTAGCTAATCCAAACAAATTAACATCATACTGATAATAAGCGTCCTCCATGGTGACTTCTTCAATAGCTCCATATACGCCCAAACCTGCATTATTTACTAAAACATCAATTCTTCCATGCTCATTAATGATTTGCTGCACTGCTTTATCAATATGCTCTTGATTAGTGACATCCATTTCAAGTGCTACTCCTCCAATATCATTTAAATAGAGATTTTCTTCTACTAAAATATCTCCACCAAAAACTATATGACCTTTATCCAATAAATACTCTGCAGTAGATCTACCAATTCCATATGCAGTTCCAGTAATTAATATAACTTTTGGTGTATTTGCGGATATAAAACCAACCATTAATAATGACAATAAAATCTTTTTTAACATATTTACTCCTTTATTTTTCTTTTGAATTAATGATAAGCCACGCGAAAAAATGCATGACCTTATTTAATATTTTTTCAATCATCTTTTGAATGCCAATAAGCTAACCCAATGAATAGAAATTGAAATGGAAGTCTTCCCCATGCAATTGCAGCCGTAGTTCCCATTGCATCTCCATTTGTTAATGCAAGATAGATATTAGCTGGGAATACTGCAATTAAGAGCAAAATAAGCCCCCAGGCAGCATAATAACGTGTTTTAGGTATCAGTAGCAAGAAACCGAACGAAACTTCGAAAAATCCGCTAATATAGACTGAAGCTAAATGAAATGGAAAATTAGGTGGCATAATTTGTAGAAACCATTCAGGTTCAATAAAATGCTTAACTCCAACAGTCATATAAAAATATGACATCAAGATGATTGTAATAAATTTAATTTTGTTTATCATACCGATATAGACCCTTTTCGAAAATCAGTTTTTCCTATACGAACATTTACCAATACAGGATGTCCATTTTTAGCATCTTCTTTTGCTTGCAATAAAACGCTATCTAATTCATTAGGATCATCTACAGCGTACCCTTTTCCACCATACCCAATTGCTACTTGATGGTAAGCAGTATTTGCAAGGTTTGTTCCTATTGGACTGCCAAGCATATCAACTTGTTCTCGAGCAATTTGTTGCCAAGAAGCATCATTTCCAACTATAGCAATTACAGGCAAATTATGACGAACAAATGTATCAAATTCAGCTAAACTAAATGCACATGCCCCATCTCCATAAATAATCCAAACTTCTTTATGCTTAAATGCGCTTTTTGCTCCAAGCGCAAATCCACCACCAACACCCAATGTTCCAAAAGGACCTGGATCAAGCCAGCTTAAAGGTCCTTTAGGGCGAACAGTATATGCTGCTGTACCTACAAAATCTCCTCCATCTGCGATTAAAATACTATCATTATCTAACAATTTATTAATAGTTGTACATAATTTAATAGGATTAACAAAGTCTGTTTTTAACTCTGATTGCTGTATTATTTCACTATCACGTTTTTCTTCAAGAGCATTTAATTCTCTTGTCCATTCATTGCATTTGGGAGGATTGATAATTTTACCAATTTCACAAATTGCTCGTGTTGGATCACCATGAATTGAAATAAAAGGTTTTCTATTTTGGTTTATATCTTTTTTACTTTTATTGATTGCAATAATTTTTGCACTTGAGTTAATAGAAAATCCATATCCTAATCTGAAATCTAATGGAACGCCTACCGTTAATACAACATCTGCATTCTTTAAAGCATGCTTACGATTATGACGCATAAAAAAAATATCATTTTCACTAAAGCACCCTCTAGACATTCCTGATGTGTATGTAGGGATAGATAACTTATTTAAATTCTTAAGAAATTGTGGTAAAGCTTCTTTATTTTGAGTGACCTGATTTCCAAGTAATATCACAGGTTTTTTAGCATTTACAATTGTAAGCGCTGCATTATCAATATCTTTTTGACGCCCTAGCACTATTTTATTTTTTTTAATTTTTATCGAAGACTTTTTACTTGAAAACATATCAGTTAAATGGCGATCTACATACCAACTCATTACCTTACCCATAATCCCATTCGATGGTAACTGACTTTCATGCTGCTCTCGAATACTTTGCTCTGGATAAAGTAAATCAATAGGCAGTTCAACAAATACAGGTCCAGGAACTCCAGAGATAGCTGTATTCAAAGCATTGGTAAGGCTAGGTGTTATATCGCGAGCCTTAGTAACGCTTATTGCTGACTTTACATGTGGTTTTATAAGTGCCATTTGATCAATATCTTGTAAGGAACCCTTACCACGCAATAGTGTAGCCGCTGCCCCTCCAATTAATATTAAGGGAGATTGTGCTAATTGTGCATTTTTAATTGCAGTAATTGTATTAGTAACACCAGGACCAGCTGTAACGATGGCAACTCCAATACTGTTAGTTAGTCTAGATGTAGCATCTGCTGCAAATACTGTTGAAACTTCATCACGAACCTCAATAATATCAATTCCTTCAGATTCGCATCCAACAAGAATTGGAGAGATATGACCTCCACATAATGTAAAAACCGTATTAATATTATGATTTTTAAAAAAGGAACTTACAGTAAACCCTGCATGCATATTAGATGCTGTCATAGATAATTAGCTTTTAATTGCTGCTACTTGATTGGATTCAGGAGTCGATAAGAGTGATGAATAAACAGAATCGTCCAGTAAGACTTCTAAGGCTTTAATTACTACCTTATCATCTTTAAGATATAACTCATATTTTCCATCATTACCATCATAATAGAATGCAAATTCTCCTAAAATCATTCTCTTGATAACGTCATTTTCAGTTTCAAACATTTCTAATTGAGTTTTATCAATTTGCCTTTCAATAACGCTAAAAGCATTTTTTAGAAAAATATTGTCTTTATCTTCTTTGGATAACTTTTCTTTTGCTATCTCTAGATCTTCTTCGCCATCAACATAGCCTTCAATATCATTATCGTTAATAAAAGTTTTGAAATTTTTCATTAAGCTTTTATCAGCCATAACTTCATCTAATGAAGCATACTGATCGCTAGATTGTTGCACAAATCTGAAATAACCTCCATTTCTTAAAATAGAAGCTGCTAAAGGAAATGATCCTTCATCTTTTACTGTGATATCTGGCGAAATTCCTCCACCACCCAAAACACTTCTTCCAGCCATTGTTTGAAATAGGGAATCCGCAGCTAAAGCTCCATCTGCTATTAATTCTTCATCAATAAATTCTCTTTTTTGTATAGAGCGGCCACTTGGAATATAATATTTTGAATTTGTAATTTTCAAAGCAGTATCCTGATTAATACCAATTACGGTTTGCACTAAACCTTTTCCAAATGACTGATCTCCAAGCACAACAGCTCTATCATGGTCTTGCAATACTCCAGCAACAATTTCACTTGCTGAAGCACTACCCCCATTAATAAGGACTGCTATATCTATTGAATTCGGTAAAAAAGCATTGTTAAGAGATTTATAATTTTTAAGACTTCTACCTTTTCTACCTTTTGTTGAAACCATCTCCATATTTTTTGGTAGTATAAGATCTAAAATATCTAATGAAGATGATAATAAGCCTCCAGGATTATCTCTTAAATCAATAATAACATTTTCCGCGCCTTCTCCCATTAAAGAGATTAAAGCATCTCTTGTTTCACCGGGAGTATTATTTGAAAAATTGGTAATTCTAAGATATCCAACTTCTGGATTTACCATTCCATAATAAGGGATATCTTTGATTGTAATTACATCTCTGGTTATAGTATAGTCTTCTGTTTCACCTGTAATCGGCTTTTTGATTGTTAGGATAACATCAGTTCCTTTATCCCCTCTAATTTTGTTGGTTGCTTCTTTTAGCTCTAACCCTTTAGTAACTTCTCCATCAATATTCATAATTTCATCGCCTGTAAAAATACCAGCTCGTGATGCAGGAGATCCCTCAATAGGACCAACAACAGTTAATTGATCTTCATACATATATATTTGAAGACCCACTCCACTAAATTCACCATCAGTTTTAATTGCTAAATCTTCTAAATCTTTTTCTTCATAATATTCCGTATAGGGATCAAAGTTTTCTAACATAGATTTAATAATTCTAGACGTTAATTTTTGCACATCTAACTCATGCACATACTCTGTTAATAAATACTTATAGACAGTCATAATTTGTTGTTGAGATCGTGCAATATCACGGTAAACATCTAACTGCTGACTACGTAATATTCCAAAAAAACAAACTACAAGTACCATCAAGATAATTGAGGCTTTTTTAAAATATCTCATAAATTGAATTTTACTTTCATTTTGCTCCATATATCTTCAAAAACTTTATCAATTGATTGTTCCCCATTTATTAAGAATACTCTATCTGGATTTTTAGAATTTAATGCCAAGTACTGATCGCGTACTCTTTGTTGAAAATTTGAACCTTCTTTCTCAATTCTATCTCTTGAAACAGACATTCTTTCGTTTGCTTTTTCTATAGGAATATCAATAAAAAAAGTGATATCAGGTTTTAGTGTATATGTTCCAAAATTATTTATTTCATCTAAAGCCTTAACGCTTAGACCTCTTCCACCACCTTGGTATGCTAATGTGGAATCTGCATATCGATCTGCTACCACCCATTTACCATTAATAATATGAGGCAATATAACCTTATCAGTAAGCTGAGCTCTACTTGCAATCATTAGCAAAGCTTCGGCACGATCAGACATAGACTCTTCAGCATGAAGTAGTAATTTTCTAATAGATTCTGAAATAGGATCACCTCCCGGCTCTCTAACTGTTACAGCCGAAATATCTACTTCAAATAGTTTTTCAACTAGTTTTTCTGCTTGGGTGGACTTTCCGCATCCATCAACACCCTCAAATGTTATAAATTTTCCGCTAGAAGTTGATTCTGTCATCATTTTTTCCAATCATAATTACTATTTCACCTTTAATTTTTTTTGCTTCAAAAAATTCAATTGCACTACTAAAATTACCTCTAATAATTTCTTCATACAACTTTGTTAATTCTCTAGCAACGACAATAGGTCTCTCTCCCAATGCTTCTTTTAATTGATTTAACGTTTTTATCAGTCGATGAGGACTTTCAAATAATACGATAGTCATATCTAAATTTTCTAAAGAAGAAATTTTCTTTTTTCTTCCTTTTTTTGTTGGTAAAAAACCTATAAAAGCAAAAGCGTCTGAAGGTAGTCCTGATGCGCTAATAGCGGCAGTCAAAGCAGATGCACCAGGAATAGGAATAACATCAATTCCTTCATTAATACATTGCCTAATCAAACTGTATCCAGGATCGCTAATAGTTGGTGTTCCTGCATCAGAAATTAATGCTACATCTTTATGATCTTTAAGAATATCTAATAAACGTGCAATTTCTTTTTCACTGCTATGATCATGATAACTATATAATTTTGTATCGATATCATAGTGATTAATAAGTTTTTTTGAGGTTCGAGTATCTTCAGCAAAAATACAATTAACTTTCTTAAGCGTTTCGACAGCGCGGAATGAAATATCTTGTAAATTGCCGATTGGTGTTGCAACGACAAATAATTTGCCTCTATTAGACATTATGCCAACTTATTTAATGCGCGCTTAAAACAGTCCATTCCAAAATCAATATCATCAGTAGTGACATTTAAATGTGGTCTAAATCGTATCGAATAATTTCCAGAACCTAGAAGAATTGAACCTTCATCCATAAGAAGCTCTGCTAATTTGTCCCTTTTATCGCTTGAAGGCAAATCAAAGGCACAATACAGTCCTTTTCCTCTTGCATTGGATACTAGACCTGGGTATTGATTTTGAAGGCCTTCAATGCTATTTAAAAGGTATAATCCATTTTTTGCTGCCTGATCTACTAGTTTATCTCTTTCAATCAATTCTAAATAGATAGTTAATCTTACCATGTCCACCAAACTTCCACCCCAAGTAGAATTAATACGACTTGATTCTTGAAAAACATTACCATCTACTTCATCTACGCGAGTGCTAGCAGCGATACCGCAGACTTGTGTTTTTTTACCAAATGAGATAATATCAGGCTTAGCTGCTAAACCATCTTCACAATCACAAGTTTCACATTCTGTAGTTGCAAAGTGCTGATGGGCCCACATTTTTCCTGTGACACCAACTCCAGTTTGCACTTCATCATAGATGAGCATTATATCATTTTCATCGGCAATTTCTCTTAAAGATTGCATAAACTCACATCTGAAGTGATTGTCACCACCCTCACCCTGAATGGGTTCTAAAATAATAGAAGCAATATTATCTGGATTCGCAGCAATGGCTTCTTTGATTTCATGCAATGATTTTCTTTCTAACTCTTGAACATGTTCTAAATTATCTTTCAAGGGAAATGTAATTTTAGGATTTGTAACTCGAGGCCAATCAAACTTTGGAAAATACATTGTTTTTCTTTTATCTGGAGAATCAGTTAAAGACATTGTATATCCAGTACGTCCATGGAAACATTGCTTAAAATGAATTACTTTTTCTCCCTTTGCACTACTCCCTTTTGCTAAATTTTTTCTTCGCTTCCAGTCAAATGCAACTTTTAAAGCGTTTTCAACTGCTAAACCTCCGCCTTCGATGAAAAAAGTGTGAGGTAAATAATCTGGCTGAGCAACACGCTTAAACGTATCCATGAATTCTGCCATTTCTTGCGAATAGACATCAGAATTTGTTGGCTTATTTATTGCGGCAATACGCAATCTTTCAGATTGCTCAAGCACATAAGGATGATTATATCCTACAGAAAGAGAAGCAAACATGGAAAAAAGATCTAGATATTCTTTACCACTAACTTTATCTACCAACCAAGAACCATGAGATTTTTCTAAATCGATAATTGGAGACATTCCATCTGCAAGAATACTTTGGGAAATTACTTTCCTAATGTCCGCTTTATTCATTTATTAACCTTCCTTTTTTTCAGGATTTTGGAATGACCAAAAACCTAGTATAACTACGATAAATAACATCATCCAATACGTTCCGTAGTTATAGTCAGGAGAAGAGAATAAAATTAGATCGTTAAAACGTCCAATAAGTAATGAAATACGTCCCATAACAGCAAAACCAAATGATGCTCCAAAACTAATCATTAAGAAGTAAATTCCTAATCGAGTGAATTTTCCATAAGAGCCAGTTTGTTCTCTTGAAAAATAGAAATACATCAAGGCACTAATTGTACCTACTAAAATAATAATATTATTAAACACACTATCACCTGACATGCTAAAGAGAGGTAAAGATCCACTAAATATGTCAACTGCACTTGCACTGATTTGACTCAATACATTAGAGCTTAAATAACCATATGCTTTCAATCCTGCTGCAATTCCAACCGTATATGCAATACCCCATCTTGCCATCCAATTAAACTGCTTGAATATACTTAGCAACATCATAACACCTAAAATAAGTGGAAATAGATATAAAATATTAAAATCATGATTAAAATCGATTTCTGCAATAAATGCTAATGGACCATCTTTTGGAAACAATCTTCCAAACAAATTAGGATAGATTTGTGTCCAGTAAAAAGTAGCTGCCCAATAAGCAGCTGAAACACCAACAAAAACATGTTCTGCAATTTTGTAGAAAGGATTATCTCTATATAGATAAGATAGAATACCTAATGTCAAAAATGCTGCAATCCATGCACCGAAAATTGTAGAGAATGCCATATTAATATTTCCTCTCTCTTCTTTCCGTAATGAAGTATGCAAGATTACCTAAGACAATAAATAACACAATAACAAGATGAGCAAATGATTGTGCAGCCATTCCTTGAATTGCAATACCTGGAGTACCAATTAATTTTTCATATTCAGCTGCTCCTGGCATACCAGCAAGAACTCCTTTTATCTGACCACTTTGAACATAGGGCATCACTTCATTTACTTGAATAGAAGTTGTTCCAGATGATAATGGAACACCTGTTGGATCTCCTCCATATTGAACCCATTCAAAAGTACCTGGATATCCAGCAGAACCTGTAAAAATAAATTGGAAATCTTTTAAATTATTGATCCCATCCATCATAGGGATATCTTCAAGCATTGTTTGCCTATAGTCAACAGTGTATACTTTACGTAAATCACTGGCAAGACCTTTGACAATTGCCTCATTTCCGGGTCTAAAACCTAATAAAACATAATCTTCGTATTCTACTAGTTCAAATTCTTCATTAATCTCTTCTAACGCATCAAGAGCCATATACAGCCCGTCAGGCCATAAACAAGTAATATATATTTGATGATCTTCACGTAAGAGTTGTCTCATAACTCCTAACGTCATTGGATGAATTTCAGGCTTTGTACTTGGACCATAATCAAATGACATTAGCACTTTTGAATTAGCAGGTATTTCCGCAATTGCCTTATACACTTTTTCGGTAGTCGGCGTTGTTCTAATTGGTAAATCTATAGGACGTAAAAGCGGTATCAATACTGCTAAACCAATTAATAAAAAGATATATCTTCTATCAACTGAACCAAGTTTTAATATCATGTCTTCTAAGAATCTCATTGGTCACCTATGTATGATTTTTCTAAGCCAAATATATAACGTAAACTAGTAACAATAATTCCTAAACCAATTCCTATCATAATTGCTCTTGCACCGGCTAAATTTGGAACTGTATAAATCCATTCTTGTAGAGATGGTAAAAAGAATATTGCTGGCTCAGTTGGATTCCAATCCATACCTATTCCTAAAGCTGTGACGCCTAATAGACCTACAACAAATGAACCGAAAATAATTTTACGATCTTTAAAATAGTTAGCCATAAATATTGTTCCCACAAAAACAAGTAGATACATTACCATCCATGGAGTAATTAAACTTCCAACAGGTACTCTACCTAACATAATAATAATACCAGCTAACAATAATAATGTAGCCTCAAAGTTTCTTGCTCTAAACGCTCTATATGATGCCGAAGCAACATAAAATGCTAACAATGCAAACATGGTTGCAGATAATGGAGTGAAAATATTATCAAACATCCATTTAAATAAACCGCCCTCTGTAGATATGTGTGCTCCCCACTCTACTGCTTTAACAGTTTCAGAAGATCCAGATGCTAAAATGGCTTGCTCAGCTGCACCTTGAGTAAAGTATACTTCTTCTCCAACAAAGAAGGCTCCTTTCATAAAGAAACCAATTGTGAATGCAAAAAAGAAAGATGCAATAGCAACTACGCTATACTGCCAACCTGATTGTCTTTTTACTACTTTTAAAAATTGTAATTTTAAAAGATTTAATGCTCCAAGGAAAATTGCAAAACTTGCAATAATATCATACCACTGAGTAGCGTCGTCATTTACAAATGCTTCAACCGATTCATTATCTATAAACCATCCAAACAAAGTTAAAGATCCAAAAAAAGCAACAATTCCAATTGGGATATATCTTTTTAAAAACATCTTATAAACCTAACCATGTTAAAAGATTGAAACTGGTTAATCCTAAATCTGATAAAGCACGTGACAATAGTGCGACTCCAATAAAGCTAATCAACATTAACTTCACCATATCTTGAGTTTTAACACCTGCAATTAATTCAGGCTTTCTTGAAAGATATGCACTTGCTGCAAAATATTCTTCACCCATTAAGGTATAGTCACAAGCAGTGACAAAGAAAGGAATTTGTGCCTGAGAAGCAGTACCTGCTATCTGAATTGCACCAATACTATTACCAGTTTCTGCAAACAAAAGTGATTCTGCATAAAATTTACCCATATACATACATGCAGCTGGCTTATCTCTTTGCATAATACCATTTACACCTGCAGCATAAGCAAATTGATCATCTGTTACATAGTGAACCATATCTTCATTAAACATCTCTGGTCGACCCTGTGTTAAATAAGCTTCTTTACAAGATTCTCTAGCAGCCTGCATAACAATAGATCTTGCAACAGGAACGTCAAGACTAGTTTCATATTGAGCAGTCATTTGCGCTACGTGACCTAAAATAATTACTCCAGCAACAGTTTCAACTTCATTCATGTCCATAATACCTGGAACATAAAGAATAGGTCTTCCCATTTCAGTGGAACGCCCAACAGCTTCTTCAACAGCTTTTAGACCTGGAATAGTACGTAAAAAAATTGAGTCAGCAGAGACTCTAGCCTCTTTAACCTCATTTAGCATTACCATAATAATAGTAAGTAAAAGAGCAAACATTACTGCCCTTTCTGATTGAAAAATGTGAATAGATTCTGGAAGCTGAGTCAAGACAAAGGTAAATATAGTAATACCTATAAATCCTATTGAGTATGTTTGTATTTGCTTGTTATTCATTCTTACTTAATCTTTCTAATTCACAAATTAAAAATTCTACACTAGAATGCTGTTCAAATAATTCAGCAGCCTTATAATAACCATCTGTTTTGACAAAAGCACTAATTATTGGTCCAAAAAATACCATTGTTTGACTTCCAATAAAGTTTAGTGGTTTTACCATCTCAAGAAAAAATATTGATGGAGTAATTAATTTTAATTCATCTATCTTATTTGCAAGCTTTGTTAAAAATGCTTTATCATCATTTGTAAGTAAATAACTCACTGCAATTCAACCATTTCAAGATTAGCTCTTGGTATAAGGGTATTTTTTCCATCAATAGAAATTTCAGCTACTCGTACCATTGTTTCTGATTCCATTTTATTTAACTCTGAAGGTAAAGAACTTACTGTACCAATCTTTCCAAAATTAGGCGAACGAATTACTCTTACGGTACTTCCTTCTTGAATACCTTCAGGCTCCTTTGATAAAGAGTCGTCTGATTGAGAATCGCTATCGATAGGAATGACAATTTCAGGACGAATAACACCAGCTCTGATCTGAGTAGCGCCATTAACTGAAGCTTGATTTCCATGATTATTTTTTAATAAGTCAAATGTGGCATCACTCATCGGTATAGATCCGTATCCTTCAGTAACAATTAAGGCTGTAGGAAGTTTTTCTGTACCTGTAATTGCAACACCTAAATCATATCCTAATACTGCTTTTAAATCGTAATAGTTAAATCCACCTACTACAATTGCAGCTACATTACAGCTCATTGCCTTTTTATATGCATCGAGACTAAGAAATGAGCCACCAATTAAAATTTTTCCTTCCATATCTTTTGTAATTTGATCGGCAGTTAGTTCATCCGATGAACTACTAGAAATCAAGACTAGTTCACCTCTTTTTTCACCTGCAATTCCAAAAATACCTTGAATGAAAGCAGCATCTGATTTTAAAATAATTCCTTCTTTTTCAATTACTTCATCAACTGTACCACTAACATATGCATCTACTTCTACAGGTATAGGAGCTTCCCTAACAATTACACGCCCAGTACTTTCAGATATAGATTCAATTGTTCCATCTACTGGAGATTCTACAGAAGATTTAAACATACCAAAAATTCCTGCTGTCTCAGCAATCATATCACCTTTTTTAACACTATCCCCTTCTTTAATTACTAAGCAATCTATCACATCTCTAGGTTCAATATTTAAAATATTGTTCACTTTCAACATCTGTACGTTACCAGGAAGATTTGTAGAAGCAACAACAGTATCTGGATTTAAATTATCTCCTTTTTTAACTAAAACTTTTCCCTTAAGAGGTAAAATACGCTCTTTTCTGAAAAGTGTTTTTTGAAGTACTTTTAATCCAGGTGTGTAGGAATGTGCCATTAGAAAAGATCTCCTTTAGGATATTCATCTACTGCGTTAGACCAATTTAACAAGCTATCAATTCTTTGTGATGGATCAGTTGATAATGTAATCGGTCTATTACGTCCATCAAAAATTAATCCAACTACTCCTCCATATATTACAGAGTCCAATGGTTCACCCTTTCCAGCACCCACATCTACTCCTCGAGATGGTATGATACTAATACTTACCTCTTCATAAGGAACTTCAAGCATTTCCAATGAACCTTCTAAAATATCAATATCTTTTGTTGACCCATCTTTAAATGTCATAGAAACCTGCGCCATTTTAGATTTTGGTTTAACTTTTCCTACTGGAGTAACGCAAGTACCAAGCCTAATTAAACAGTCATTATCAAATACTTCTAATGCAGCTTGACTCGCATCATCTTTTAATTCTTTTTTATCAATATTTGCTAATACACCTAATTGAGGCATCATAAAAATTGAATCTACTGCTAACTGTGTAATACCTTCAGGCATGAAAGCATCAATAAGCATTCTAGCAGATTGTTGACGACGAGGTGCATGTGATAATACACCACCTGATCCAACTAATAAATCTAAATCCATCATATTAACCAAAGATTGTCCGCTAGAAGACTGTTCAAATGCATCAGATATAGTTCGCTCTGATTGCACTCCTTTAAGACTAGTAGCAAAAGCTTTGTGTTGGATAAAGGATAATCTCAGTGCTTCTCTAGCAATTGCTTGTTCAATTACTAATTCTTCTAATGATTGTGGCACTGTAGTTGGACGAATCATTTTGTTACCAATACGATTTGTTAACTCACTTCGATCAATATCAAAAGGCACCCATCTTAGAACATTATCTAATCCTGACTCAGCTAAGACATTACAAATAGAATAACTCATCCCAAGATTAGCACTTACTGTACGATTAAATTTTTCTTCAAATACGGAAAATATATCTGTTGTTGCTCCACCAATATCAACTCCTACTACAGAAATACCTTCTTTTTTAGCAATCATCTCAATCAAAGATCCTACTGCTCCAGGTGTTGGCATAATGGGGGCATCTGTCCAAGACATTAATTTTTTATATCCAGGTGCTTGTGCCATAACATGCTCCATGAAAAGATCATGAATCTTATCACGAGAAGGCTCAAGATTCTCTCTCTCAAGAACTGGTCTAATATTGTCAACAATATCTAAATCTGAAATCTCACCAAGAGTTGACTGGATAGAGTCTTGCGCTTTATTATTTCCAGCATATATAACAGGCAATTTATAATTTTGCCCTAAGCGAGGTCGTGGATTAGCTGCTGCTAAAATTTCAGCTAACTCCATTACATGAGTAGTTGTTCCGCCGTCAGTTCCACCGGATAACAATATCATATCAGGTCTTAGCTGTCTTATACGTGTAATCTTTTCATGTGGTAGCCTACCATCATTTGAAGCTAGAACATCCATTACGATTGATCCTGCGCCCAATGCAGCTCTCTCTGCACTCTCACCAGACATAGATTTTACTACACCAGCTACCATCATTTGCAATCCTCCGCCAGCTGAGCTTGTAGAAACATAAATATCTACACCTTTTTCTCCGTTATCTGGCGTGATGATTTGATCTCCATTTAAAATAGTTCTTCCGGAGAGCTCTTCAACTTCCATTACAGCATTTAATACTCCCTTAGTTACATCTTCAAAGGGGGCTTCCACCGTTGTAGGGGCTTCCCCTCTAAAAGTGAGCCTATAGCGGTCATCTTTCCATTCAATTAGAATAGCTTTTGTGGTTGTACTACCGCAGTCTGTTGCTAATATAGATTTGATTTTTTTACTCATAAATAATACGCAATAACATAAAACAATGTGACTGGAGTTGTCAATATTAAAGAGTCCAATCTATCCAACATGCCTCCATGACCCATTAATAGACGAGAAGAATCCTTTATATTTACTCTTCGCTTTAAAGATGACTCAAAAATATCTCCAAAAAATCCAACAATATTTAGTATAAAGATAAATACAAACTGATCTATGATTGTTAATGGAAATATAAATTTATCGAAGTAGAATATGAAAAAAACTGTACTGATTAATCCCCCAATTAAGCCAGCATATGTTTTGTTAGGACTAATTGATGGTGCAATTTTTTTACCACCAATCCATTTTCCAAATATATATGAAAAAGAATCATTTACAGAAACACCTGCAAATAATATCAGCGTAAAATAAGAACCAAGCAATCCGTCAATATCGCGTAATACTAACAAACAAAAAAGGCTTCCTAGAACATATACAAAACCAAACAATATCCACAAAAATGTATTATCGTTTTCAGATCTTAGGGCAAGAAATTCTTTATATGCAATTGCTGCAGCCAAAACTATAATTAAATTGAAGATCCAACCTCCATTTAATACTGCTAAGACAACGAGAGGAAATCCTGTTAATCCTATAGCTAATCTAGACTTTAAAGCGCTCATTACGCCAAACTAATCAAAGTTTAGAATTATACCAAAAGCTTAATTGTTTTTGGGAGTATTTGAACCGAGACTTTCTTGCTTTTTATTGTATCTCCGTCAACATTAAAATATGAATCTTTTAATGCATCAATCGAGAATGATTTTGCCTTACTCATATGAACGTATGGCAATTCAGTATGCTTGCCAGAATAAACCTCTTTAAAAACCTTAACTAACTGCAACCTACTCACATCATCTTTTACAATTACCATATCAATCATTTCGTCGTAAAAACCTCCTGATGGAGCTATTTTCATACCTTTACCCGTATGAACACTATTACACCCAACCATAAAAGCACAGGAAATATTAGATATCTTTCCATCAATAGAAATTGATGCCTTAAAAAGAGTTTTTTCTATTAACTTTATAACAGAAGCTACATCATATCTAATTGTCCCAAGAAATCTTAATTTTTCTGCCAATACATTACCAAAAGAAAACATCCCCCATCCTATTACACTAATACTTAATCTTACTTCATTGTCAAAGATAGCTTTATTTACATCCATTAATCTAATATCATCGGATAAAGCTTTTTCTATAGCAATATTATAGTCTAAATTGTCGATATCATGAACAACAGAATTTCCTGAACCGGTGGGGATAATTCCTATAGGGAAAAAAGAACATAAATCTGACTGATATAATCCATTAACTACTTCATTAACTGTTCCATCTCCTCCAAATATTAAGATGCGATCAAACTGATCTGATTGTAATTCTGACACAACTTTTCTTGCATGACCTGCGTATTTAGTTATTAATAACTCAGGAATAAAACCGTGATCTTTGATGATATTTTCAAGTTCATAATATACTTTAAGTGATTTCTTTAACCCACTAACAGGGTTAACGATACAGAGAATATTTTTCATTTGTGATATTTATTATCACCAAGTCTTATCACATCAATACGAACCTTAGTTGTCCCTTGATTTACAAAGTCTAATTTTCTAGCTGCTTTGTAAGACAAGTCAAGAATACGACCTTTAGCAAAAGGACCGCGATCATTAATGAAAAGTTTAATAGATTTTCCATTTTCTAGATTGGTTACCTTGACTTTTGTGCCCAATGGATATGTCTTGTGAGCTGCACTAACCTTATACATATTAAAAGTTTCTCCATTTGCTGTAAGCTTCTTGTGAAACTTTTTTCCATAATATGATGCAATACCAATTTGAGTTTTAGGGTGATTTTTTATGGCTTCAATTTGCTTGCGACTCATTCCCTTAGAATTAACATAGTCACCATAAGCAATATTAGGACCACAACCGACGGCGAAACAAAGAATGAAAGTGAAAATAATATTAGTTTTCATCTGATAACTTACTATTAATTAGAGGAATCTGAAATGGATCTATTACTAATTGACTTGCCATCCCTACTAAGGTAGCGCCTTTCTTTAAAGCTAGACTTACATCTTTGTAACAAGAAATACCTCCAGTAGCAATAATAGGTATATCAAAATTAGATGATATCAATTCAACATTCTTTAATGTAGTATTAAGTAGGCCTATCCCACTCAAACCTCCTCCATCTTTAGAAAAAGTACTCTTATTTAATCCTACGGATGTTGCAGAGACATATTTCGTATTACCCAAATTGATAGCACACCTATCAATAGCAGCTAATGTTTCACAAATTTCAAACATACCCTGCTCACTACTATCCGGTGAAACTTTTACAATAATAACATTTGAACAAGAATTTCTCATTTTAGTCAATAAAGTTTTTAATCCTTCTGTATCGTCACTTAAGCATTTTCCGTCTTCAGTATTGGGACAGCTTATATTTAACTCATAAAAGAACTGGTCAAATGATGATTGCACTACCTTAGAGTTTATCAGGTTAAATACATCTAAATATTCATCAATACTATTCCCTCCAATACTTATCCCTATAGGTCTATTAAATGATAAAAGTTTTGGATTTTCAAAGCTATTAACAAAATATTCAACTCCTTTTGTTGGTAGACCAAGCGAATTGATTAAACCATACCCTCCGTTATACTTTATTTCTTGTATTCTTGGCCTATTATTGCCGTCTGACGGTGTTTTTAAGACTGTTTTATATGTCATGCCACCTAAACCAACTAATTGCCACTGAGCAAGCGAACTTACGTCATCTTTAAAGGATGCCGCTATTATTGGGGATGGAAAACTTAAATCGTATAATTTTGTGTGGATATTTTTTGGAATCTTAAATTTGAAAAAATATTTAAGTGGAGTACTCATTATAATATGATTTAACAAATCTCCTAGAATGATTGCCCTTTCTAAATCTTTTGGCCAACTTGCAAAAACACTTATCACCGATCTGCGTATGATTTTAAATGTTAATGACAAAATTTTTGCTCTTACCTTATTGAACATCTAAACTCTCTAGTCTTTTTTGTGCCAACTCTCCTTGCTGAGAATTAGGATGCTTACTGACTAACCATTTATAATAAACGATTGCGCTATCTGCATTAGACAATTCGTAGTCATAATAATAACCTAAAAAGTATGCCGCAATATTTGAAGATTTTGTAGAAGAGTCTATGTCTAAAATACTTTTATATATTTTAAGAGATTCATTAGAATTCTTTGACCACATGCTTTCTGCTTTTAAAAGCATTTCTGATGGCTTATGAACTGAATTTAAATTCTGATCTTCAATAATAAATTTTGCAAAATCTGAATCAGGGTATGTATTCAAAATTCTTTCCCTATATACATTTTTCTTACTATCGTTTTTAATGTTATATATAGAATAAAGTGCAAATGTTGCCGATGGAAAAACTGTAGATTCTTCAAAATTATTTACAATGTTTTCGAAATAATCGATTGAATCATTCAAATTACCTAAATCAAATGCTAATATTTCTCCCAATCTAAATAAAGTAAGAGACTTATCTGAATTGTCATCTTTTCTCAATGTCTGATCTAGCTTAATCAAACTAGCAACGGCATCGCGCTTATTTAAAATCAAAACTTTATGACTAGAGTTTGCATTTTGTTTCATTGCTTCATTCATAAAAAAGCTAGACTTTTCAAAATCTAAATTTGGACTTTCTAAATATAGTGTGGAGAGAATATAGTATGCCTCAATAGCGATTTTTGTGTTAGGATAGTCTTGAGCAATCATATCTAAGCTTTCAATAGCAAATTGTGTATTACTCTCATCTAATTCTATCTTGGTCAACTCTAATCGTAAATCAGACTTTATTGATGAGAAGTCATCATTCAATAAGAGTTTTTCAATTCTACTCTTGGACTCTTCAATTTGACCTAACAAACGATATGTTTGAATAATTTTTAAATTTGATTCACGGATTCTATTTATTGAGATACTATTATTAAGAACTTTTTTATAACTGTCTAAAGCTTGTTCATAGATTTTCTGTTGATAAGATAGTTCTGCAATTTGAAAATAAATCTGTTCTCTAGTAAGACGGTCATTACTTGTTTCTGCTCCTAAATTAAGAAAGTAAAATGCATTATCAGAATCTTCATTTTCAAGATATATTTCTCCTAAAACTAAGTAAATACGTGACTGCAATTCGACTGAATCCGTACTAGAAAGCAAGTCTTTTAGGTCATTAATTGCTGGTTGAGGCTTTAAATCCTTCCATTTACACAATGCTAGCCAATATTTAGTTTCATCGATGAAAAATCCTTCATCCGATTCTTGTAATTCAAGAAAAACTTCCTTGGCACTATCATACTCTCTTCGAAAAAAATGAGATTTACCTTTTAAAAGCATAGCATCTTTAACATAATCGCTGTCACTATACTCACTTAATACCTTATCAGATTTTTCAATAGCTTTACCATATTCTTGGATTGCTTTTGCTGGTAATGAACTTCCAAGACTCTGAATTCTTAGTTTTTCAGCATTACTATAATGCTCTTCTGCGTTATAAAAAGTATTAAAATAAGCGCATGCCTGCAAAAATACTAAAAGACATGAGTATTTTATGAATTTTGAATTAAATTCAGATATCATAATACAAATTTACAATGAAGCTTGAAGAATTACAGAACATAATTTCTAAAAAAATATCTGACGCGATCACAGTTGAGTCGATTGATGTCTATGATTATACTGCCCAGCACGAGAATCATGCAACTTTTGATGGAAACTTTCATCTTAGTATGACCTTAGTTAGTCCAGATTTTGAAGGAATGAGGTTGATAGAAAGACATCAATTAGTCTATAAAGCAGTTGATGAATATATGCATGTTGAGATTCATGCATTAACCATGAAAACCTTGACTCCTGAAGAGTATAAAAATACTCAACAATAAATGAATTCTTTATTAATTGTTTTAGGAAATCAGTTATTTGATAAAAAATTTCATCCAGACGATGTAACTAATATTTTTATGTGCGAAGATTTAACGCTTTGTACAAATGTTAAACACCATAAGAAAAAATTATCCTTCTTTTTATCTACCATGAGAGAGTATAAAGACGAAATGACTAAGTCTGGCTACAATGTTTCCTACTATGATTTCAATAACCATTTTGAAAAACCAATTTCATCCAAACTTGCAGAGTGTATTAAAAATATTAAGCCTGAAAAAATTTACCTCTATGAGATTGAAGACAAGGATATTGAGTCGGTAATTTTAGACTTTCTTGATAGTCAATCTTTAGACTATGAAATTCTTGATTCACCAATGTTCATGCATAGTAGATCATATTTTGAAAATTATCAACAAGGAAAACGAGCGCTATTATTAGAAAATTTCTATAGAAAATCTCGAAAAGAATTTAATATTTTAATGGAAGATAATCAGCCAGTTGGTGGTCAATGGAACTTCGATGAACTTAATAGGAAAAAGATACCAAAAGGTTTAGAAATTCCTTCAAAAAAAACTTTTGAAAGTCATCATTTAAAAACAGTTAATAAATTTGTTAGTGAATCATTTTCAGATCATCCTGGTCATACCTCTGACGACTCTTGGATTCCAATGAATCGCAAAGATGCAGTCCAGTTTTTTAATGATTTTTTATCTATAAAATTTGAGTTGTTTGGTCCTTATGAAGATGCTATTTATCAAAATCATAACTTCTTATTTCATTCAGCAATAAGTCCTTTATTAAATATAGGATTACTAACACCTAATGATGTAATTGATGAAGCAATTAATTTTAGTAAAAAAAATAATACATCCATTAATTCTGTTGAGGGTTTTGTTCGTCAAATTATGGGTTGGAGAGAGTTTATTAGAGGCGTATATCAAACAAGGAGCCATAAACAGCTTGGTCACAATTTTTTTGACAATCAAAGGAAATTAACAGATGATTGGTATGAAGGGACAACAGGCATAGATCCGCTTGATGATGCTATCAAACTAACTTCAGATTATGGATATACCCATCATATAAACAGATTAATGGTAATTTCAAATATCATGAACCTCTCAGGTATTCATCCAGACGAAATTTACAGATGGTTTCTTGAGATGTATATTGATGCATCAGAATGGGTTATGGTTCCAAATGTTTATGGTATGGGTACGTATGCGGATGGAGGTGTTTTTTCTACAAAACCATATATCTGCGGTTCAAGCTATATCATGCGAATGAGCAATTTTAAAAAAGGTCCATGGTGCGATATTGTTGATGGACTCTATTGGTCATTCATAAAGAACAATTTAGATTACTTTAAAACTAATCCAAGATTAGCTGTCATGCCTAGGGCGCTTGAGAGGTTAAAACCAGAGAGAACTCAACTTATTTTCAGTGCTGCAGATAGATTTATTGAAGAAAAAACAAATTAAACTGAAATAAATATACTTATTTTGAAAGTGTCTTGTAAAGATGGACACAAATGATAGCTGCATTCACAAAGAGCAAACTCATACTTCCTTGCACAATTGCATAGAACATCCATGAGAAGCAACCAAAACTATTTATGACCCTCATCTTCCAACCATCCCAGAAAAAAGAAAGAATAACGAGAGTGGAGCCTACCCAACCAACTAACTCAATATTTTCAAACATCAATCGATATCGCTATAGTTTGGTACTGGTGGAATACCTAAAGAAATCTCAAATAAATCACTTTCAAGAGTTGCTGTTTCGGATGATGGTGATTCAACAATACGCCCTATTTCTTGATTATCTTTACTAACAATAAGGGTTGGTACATATCGAATATCTTTACCTTCTTGCTCACCACTTGGGCTGATTTTGTCACGATCTAATGTAACAATTAAAACACTGGACATGTCGATACCCATTTCACTAAATATTTTCTCCATCCTAGGCACTTCTCTTCTACTATCTCCACACCAAGTGCCAAGGAAAACTTCATAAGAATATTGACCTGGATCACTTATAGCACTTGTTAATTCAGTATCAACTTCATAACCATTCAGTTCCATTTGGTACCATTCATTAAAAGGCTCTTGTTGTAACTCTTCTATTGTGATTTTACCTAAGAGCATAGGTTTTCCTGTTTTAGGATCTTCAAACATCCCTTCCGGGATGTCTGAAGAATTTAGATTAAATAAGCCAAAAGATATCACTGCAAGAATAAGTATGATAATATTTATTCTTTTAGACCACTTGGGCTCAACTTCAATAAATGGTTTATTCTTTGTCATTATAGTACTTAAATATTAAATAAGTACAAATGATAGTACAAGACAAAGTAATAACAGAGCCTTCAATTCCAAATGAACCGCCAGATACTATATCAGGAACATTACTAGTATTTTCATGATTAATCACTTTCCACGAATCAACATTTAGTCCACTGATTTCAAATCCAAACAATCCTTGAAAAAAATTCCACCCGAAATGGAAGAATGTTGGAAACCATAAGTTTTTAGTAAAAGTGTAGCTAATTCCTAAAATAAATCCAGCAGCAAATAATTCAGTCATTGGTACCCAGGTGCTCCAAATACTAGGATTTCCAGCATGTAACAATGCAAATAGTACAGAAGAACCAGCAAGTGCGATCCATCTATTATTTGTTGCATCCATCATATTATTCAGGATATAACCTCTAAAAATTAACTCTTCGTCAAATGCCGCCATAAACAACATCATACTGACAATAAAAACGCCAGGTTTAAACCCAACATAACCGGTAACATTTATTGCGCCTATCAACCATAAAATTGCAAAAAGCCCGCCAATAAAAGCTAAAGCAAACGCAAGTCCAATTAGCATTTCATTAGTCTTATCTTTTACTGATAATCCAATAGACATCAAAGGTTTACGATCAATAAATTTTGTCGCAAACCACAATGCTAAAAAGCTTCCTAAAAGTGAAAATACTGTTAAGATTAACATTGTTGGTGAATCAAAGCTCATTTCACCGAATAAAGCTTCTGCGGAATCTGGATTTGCCATATCCACTCCAGAAACTACCATCACTAATACCACTCCAATACCTTGAACTAAGCCCATTATTACTAACCATATTGGCATAAATAATATTGCTCTAAGCCATCCGTTTTTAATTCTTGGTTCCATTTAATATTCCCTTCATTTTATTTATATAAATTTTAATAAATATAATCAAACTTCTATTTGTACTTATATGATAATATTTAAGACTATTATGAGCTACTTGTCCATTAAAAAAATCGATTCTAAATCTTTTTTAAAGAATCGAACGATTTTAATAGCTAATGGTAAAGATGGATCAAATTTTCCTTTTTCAATAGCATTAATTGTTTGTCTACTAACATCAAGATACTGTCCCAATTCTTGTTGGCTTAGCTTCTTTTCTCGACGTAGAATTTTTAAATTATTCTTCACTTTAATATCCCCTGTATTAAACTAAGTGTTTTTTATAAAAGTAAACTTGACCTATTTGAGTTCCTACTGCAAAAAATAAAAAATTAAGAGGAAAACAAACATCTTGATGTACAACTTCTTCAATATATCCAGCAAGAGATAAAGAATAAAATATAATCCCTAATACTACGAAACAGTAGGCTCCAGTAGTAATTGAAAAATCATGAAATTTCTTAAACATCTCATCTTGTGCTATATAGAACTTTATCCAGAAAAAAACTGACATCACGAAAGAGATAAGACCTACAATAGTCATTTCAGTAGCAGGAATTGGATCTCCATAAGCATTTGATGTTGTTACAAATCCAGCTATAACCCCTGATATAAATGCAAAAATACATGCTATAGTACAATTCCTTCTATCTTCTTTTTTCATAGAAGAAAAATCTAACCACAATCCGTTATGAGTAATTTTTGTCATAATTTGCCTCTTTTTAAAAGTTTTTATTGTAAAGCTTACTTTACTTTTAAGCTAAACAATATTTTTTGTTTATGGTATTAAAAAAATAAAGGCGCTTCGACCAAGCGCCTTTTCATTTAGAGGTAACATTACTCTTCTGTAAATCGTACGCAATGTCTATCTGATGGCACTGAAGCGTATTGGTAACTTTGATCTCCAGCTTTCTTATATTTGATCGATCTTGTTGATGGTTTGTAATAAAGCTCTATAAAATCATATTGGTTATTTGGATTGCATGCCCCACATGAACATTCATTTAAGCCTTCTCCGTTTGCATATTGAGATTTTCTGTATCTTGTTTGACTTCCATATACACCTCCAATAATTTTATTGTGAGAGATATTTTTTACATTAATGTATCCATTTGTATCTCCTCCATCAGAATCTCCCCCATCATTGTCATTACCATCATCTATTGACTGATTATATACGTTTACAACAATATCTTCCGTCGCTCCCGCGTTTCCACTTATCATATAAGTATTGTGATCATTAACAATTGTTTTAATATAATATTCCCCATTATCTTCAAGCTCAGTATTCCAATTATAAGAATAATTTGCATAAGGAGATGTCAAACTTCTCCAACTAGCAACATTATCATATTCGCTAGATGATGGTCCTTTGATATAAATATCAACCTCTTGAACTTTCTGATCATCTTGAGCTATTATAGAAATTGTTTGGCTACCCTCTACTGTTTCATTATGATTAGGAGACATAAATGAAACTGTCGGCGGGTTCATATCCATTATTGGTGAGGATTGACTATTTTGTGATGAATGATCATCGCAGGAGATAAATATCATTGCGATAACTAAAAGGATTCTATTCACATCTTCCTCCACAACCACCAGACCATCCACCGCCAGATCCCCCACCGGTATATACATAATTATACACCATTACTCCGACTTCTTTTTTAGTTCCAGTATTTCCTGAAGTTTGATAAGCATCATGATCATTAACGACAACTTTTATATCATAATTACCATCAACTTCTAGTGATGTGTCCCAGTTGTAAGAGTAAGAAACTGATGCCGATCCAGAAGTATTGTTCCAGTGCTCAATTTCATAAAATTCGTCAGATGTTGGAGTTGACATATACAAAGAGACATCATGAATTTTGTTGTTATCTTCCGCTGAAATGATAATTGACTGCATTCCACTTACAGTCTGGCTATCCAAAGGAGAAGATATTGAAACTGTAGGTGGAATCATATCAATTATTGGTGCTGATTGACTATTTGAAGACATATTATCTTCACATGAAATAGTAAGTAAAAGAAATAAAGCTAAAAAAAATATATGTTTCATTTTTGACTCCTATTATTGTCATTTAAATCAATAATGTAAAGTACGCTTTACATATATTAATGTCAAGTAAACTTTACATATTTATTAATTATTAAAAAAATGCTTAAATTGTTGCACTTAAATAAAAGGAAAAAAATGAATAACTTATACATCTTAGCCATAACTGCTTTCTTTCTAAACGCATGTAGCAATAATTCTCAAGCCGAAGAAATTGAAAATAGATTTAATATCTACATTAGCAAGCTATCAAATGAAAAAATTGAAGAAAATTTATCTAAAGGTTTAAAACCGATTGCTATCAAAGATAACATTGACGTAAAAGGATTTGCAAATACTGCTGGTTCGTTAGCTCTTAAAGATAATTTTCCTTCAAATAATGCTTTTCTTATTCAACAGCTTATTGATAATGGATATTTTGTTATCGGGAAAACTAACTTATCTGAATGGGCAAACTTCCGTTCTTCCTCCTCAACAAGTGGTTGGTCAAGCATGGGTGGTCAAACAATAAATCCTTATGGATCAATGCGAACACCTTGTGGCTCAAGCTCCGGATCAGGAGTTGTAGTTGCAACCGGATTAATTGATGTAGCTATTGGAACAGAAACAAATGGATCTGTCAGCTGTCCTTCTTCCGTTAATGGTATTGTAGGAATTAAACCTACTGTTGGCCTTGTTAGTCGATCTGGAATTATTCCCATTTCACACACACAAGATACTGCAGGACCAATGGCAAGTTCAGTAAAAAATGCTGCTGAAATACTAGAAATTATTGCAGGAAAAGATATACATGATCCTGCTACTCTAAATATTCCTGAAGATTTTAATTTTGATTTTACGTCTGACTTAAATAAAGAATCATTAAAAGGAAAAAGATTTGGACTACTCCCGACAGGATCAAGCGATGAAGATGGTAATAAAGCGCTTCAAAAAATAAAAGAATTACTTGAAAATGCCGGTGCAATTGTCATGGATGTTGAAGATAAAAGAGAATATCCAGGAGAAGCAGAACTATTAGTTTTAATGTATGAATTCAAAGAAAACCTTGAAAAGTATTTAGCTACTTCCAATTCACCCTATAAAACACTTTCAGAGCTCATCAACTTCAATGATGCTAATAAAGAACAAGTTTTAAAACACTTTGATCAAAGTATTTTTATAGATAGCGATAAAACTAGCTCTCTTAAAAATGAATATCTTATTGCCCTAGAGCAAATAATAGATACCAGAAATGGTATTGATCAATTGCTTGAAGAAAACAATATTGATGCGCTTGTTGGTTTATCATGGAGCCCTGCTTGGGCAATCAACCACGATGGTGGCGACGATGAAGCGATTGCAGAATATAAATTTTGGGTAAATGGTAGTTATGCAGCTATGGCCGGGTATCCCCATATTACTGTTCCTTTAGACTATGTTGATGGACTTCCTATTGGAATGTCATTTATTGGTACTGCATGGTCCGATAAACAATTAATTGAGTATGCTCACTCTTTTGAAGAGTTAAATAATTTTAATCCAAAACCAAAACTCTGATATGAATATTATTATTGAAAATATACTTATTGGCATAATCAGTTTTATGATTATTGGATTAATGTTTATTGTTTTAAGAGATTTAGGAAAAGCATTTATTCAAAAAGTTAAAAAATTATTTAAATAAGAAAATAGTAAGACAATTCTATTTTTTTAAGAGCGGAGAGAGAGGGATTCGAACCCTCGATACAGTTTCCCGTATAACACCTTAGCAGGGTGCCGCTTTCAACCACTCAGCCACCTCTCCAATATGCGGAATTTACATTAAGAATACTATGAACTCGATAAAAAAGATACTAGTCGATCTTTCAATACATCTAAACCTGAATTACTTACTGATGAAACATCGATATATTCCTCTGAAAAATTCTTCCAATTTTCTAAATTTTTTGCTTTATCTATTGTATCACGTTTTGTTCTCACTACCAATTTCGGCTTATCCATTAATGTTTTATTAAAACTAGATAGTTCATTTGATAGCTTGTCAAATACATCTTGTGGATTAGGTTCTAAAATATCAATTAAAAACAGCAAAATTCTATTTCGTTCTATATGTTTCAAAAACTGATGTCCCAACCCTTTACCTTTGCTAGCCCCTTCAATTAGTCCAGGAATATCAGCCATAACAAATGATTGATATTCTCCATATTTTACAATACCCAAGTGTGGTTGTAATGTTGTAAATGGATAGTCTGCAATCTTCGGCTTTGCAGTAGTCATCACAGATAATAAAGTAGATTTGCCAGCATTAGGCAAACCAACTAAACCTACATCTGCTAAAACCTTTAATTCTAACTCAACATGTAATTCTTCACCAGGAATTCCCTCTTGAGAAAATCTAGGTGTTTGCTGCACAGAAGATTTAAAGTTATAGTTACCTTTTCCTCCAATACCTCCTTTACAAATGATATAGTTTTCATTTTCTTTAATCATATCAAATACAACATTATTTGTATTTAAATCCTTAATAATGGTTCCACAAGGTACTTGAATGACTAGATCTTCTCCCGATTTCCCTGTTCGCTTATTAGCACCTCCAGATTTACCATTTTGAGCTTTATATAAACGACGATATCTAATGTCTTGAAGTGTATGGAGGTTTGGATTAGTTGCAAAGATAATATTGCCGCCTCTTCCTCCATTTCCACCACTAGGACCACCCTTATCAATGTATTTTTCTCGATGAAAGGCAACAATGCCTGGGCCGCCGTTTCCGGCTTGCAATTTTATTTTTGCATAATCGATAAACATAACAAGAACTTAGAAGTTGCTAATAATTTCGTCGCCAAACTCTGAACATTTCAATAAAGTAGCACCATGCATTAGACGTTCAAAGTCATATGTAACTCTCTTATTATAAATTGCCATTTCTAGTGCTCTATCTATGAGAACAGCTGCTTCTGTCCATCCTAAGTGATTTAACATCATTACAGCTGATAAAATCACTGAAGATGGATTTACCTTGTCTAGTCCAGCATATTTTGGGGCTGTTCCATGAGTTGCCTCGAAAATAGCATGACCAGATTTATAATTAATATTCGCTCCCGGAGAGATACCTATACCTCCTACAGCTGCTGCTGCAGAATCCGATAAATAGTCACCATTTAGATTCATAGTAGCTATCACATCGTACTCATCGGGTCTTAATAGAATTTGTTGAAGAAATGCATCTGCAATTACATCCTTAATGATAATCTTACCTTCTGACTCGGCTTTTGATTGAGCAGCATTAGCGGCATGGACATCTTTCTGCTCTTTAATTCTATCATATTCCATCCAAGTAAAAACTTTATCACCATAATGAGCTTCTGCGTGTTCGTAAGTCCATTTCTTAAAGAATCCTTCAGTGAATTTCATGATGTTTCCCTTGTGAACAATAGTAACTGATTTTCTATTATGTTCAATCGCATATTTTAGTGCGGAGTCAAATAATCTTATTGAGCCTTCTTTTGAAATAGGCTTGATTCCAATAGAACTTGATTCTGGGAATCTAATCTTATGGCCCTCCCCTAACTCATTTAATAAATCAATGACTTGCTTTGCTCCATCAGAATCGTTTGGAAACTCTATTCCACTATATACATCTTCTGTATTTTCTCTAAATAAAACAAAATCAACTCTGTAAGGATCTAAAATTGCCGCAGGAGCGCCTCGAAACCATCTTACCGGGCGAACACATGCATACAAGTCTAATTCTTTCCTCAGTGTGACATTTAATGAGCGCATTCCACCACCTACAGGCGTTGTTAAAGGACCTTTAATACCTACATAGTGAGATTTAAGAATATCAAGCGTTTCGGATGGAAGCCATTCACCTGTTTTATCAAATGCTTTTTCTCCACATAGCACTTCTAGCCATTCAATCTTTCGAGATCCTTCATATGAATGCTCAACTGCTGCATCAATCACTTTTTGTGCAGCATTCCAAATATCTGGTCCAATACCATCACCCTCAATAAAAGGTATAATTGGATTATCACTTACTATTAATTTATCATCTTTATAAGTTATTTTATCAGCCATGCTTCTCTTTCATTTTATCAATTAATTTATTCTCAATGCTTTTTGGCACAAATTTAGATAAGTCGGTATTATACTTAGCTAACTCTCTAATAATAGTCGAATTAAGATGAAGAAATTTCTCATTTGAAACCATCAAGATGGTTGAAATATCAGAGTTAATTCCATGATTAACCATCGCCATTTGGAATTCTAGTTCAAAGTCACTAACGTGTCTTAATCCTCTAATAATTGCAACAGCATCCTGCTCTTTTGCAAATCTTATTACTAAATTTTCCGGATTAGAGTGTACATAAACATTACTTATATCATGCACACATTCTTCTATCATATCCATTCTTTCTTCATGCGAAAATAAAGGATTCTTATGCAAATTATCAGAGATACAGATATGTACTTCATCGAACAGCTTCGCTGCTCTTTTTGTAATATCAATATGCCCATAATGAAGAGGGTCAAAAGTGCCTGGATATATTATTCTTTTCATACTTTCCAATACAGTAGTTGTGTATCACCAAATTTACCACTTTTATAATATCCTGCAAGCGATTCATTCTTACTACACTCAAGAATAAAAATTCCTCCAGGATTTAGTTTTTTACAAGCTAATTCAACAAGCAATGAAAGGTTTCCAATACCATATGGTGGATCTGCGAAAATAATATCATATTTATCGCATTTTCTAAGAAATCTTAGTGAATCTCTTACTAGAAAATTAAAATTATTAAAATCGATAGATTCTGCGCTTTTTCTAATCTGCATCATATGCTGCTTATTCATTTCTATAAAAGTAACATTATCTGCCCCTCTACTGCTTGCTTCAAAGCCAATCATGCCAGACCCTGCATACATATCTAGAAAATCTTTATTTTCAAGAGTATTAAGTGCATCAAAAAGACTTTTTCTAACTATAGAAGTAGTTGGTCTATATTTAAATTTTTTGCTGAAGAAAATTGTTTGATTTTTAAATTTTCCAGAAAGTATCTTCATGATTTCAATGCAGTAACATATAAATGGACAGAGCTATCTTTCTTTGTATAAAGAATCTTTCTTAAAATTAGATTGTTATACTGCTTGATATTATCGAGAATTTTTATCGACGCTTCTATACTTTCGCATCTAAGAATTAAATTATCAGTTTCTATATCAAAAAATAAACCATCTGTTTGTTGAGATTGAATAGCATTATTTGATGTAGATATCAAATTTAAAAAATTATCAATAGTAATAGATCTATTTGTTGATGGATATGTAGATGATTTTATAATATATGATCCACTTATACCATCATTAGAATCAGTATCAATAGTAATACGACTATCAAGAATAACTATACTTTGGATTTTATCCATTTTATCAGAAATAGAAATTTCAACAAACTCATTAATAGCCATGTAGGAACTTAGGTGATATCTATCTAATTGATTGATAAGCATGCTAGAATTTTTATTAACCACTTCTTGGACTTCTTTTGATGATTCATTATAAATAAAATCAAAATCACTTATAGATATAAGTGTAAAAAATATCAAAGCCAGAGTTAATAACCCAGCTATGACACTCTGCATATATTGTAGTAAGGTTGAATGGTCTCTTTTATCAAGAACAGTTCTTACTTTTTCATGGTATTCATTTTCTAAAATTTGCAATCCAAAAGGTTTAGTGAAGTTTAAAATAGGATATGAATCTTTAATAATTTTTGCAAAAAATTCAATTATTTTTACGTCATTAAATATTATAAATTTTAGATTAGGATCTTTGATATCTTTTTCTTTCAATTTTACCATATCGGCTAACCCTAAAACCCTTTTAAATCCTTTATTTTTTCCTTTAAAACTTCCTTGAGAAAAAGAAAATCCTTTTTTTGTATAACTAAAAATTGAATAAATACGAGATGATTTAGTAACAGCATATTGAGTGCTTTTTAGCCCAGAAAGAACGATACTTGATATTGGTACAAGATATTTAATATCTATTCCAAAATTATTGAAATTAAGCTTAATTTTTTCTCTCAAATAGTGGTTCATTCCCACTGAATGAAATATATTTTTTGAAGATTTTCTATTTTCTGATATTGAAAAATAATTTCTAAATAAATCTTGCCACTTACTCTGTAATTCTTCCTTGATTTTAACTGTAAGATTTAACTGATCTTTTTTAGGAATTACACTCAAAGAATGCGAAAGTATTAAGTCGTCTATAGCAATAGCTGCTTGTTGGTTTTCTAAAACTATTTTTTCTCCTAGCTCATCAAGAGCCTGTGCAATCACACTGCTTAATAGTTTAGAGTTATTATCTATAGAAATAAGATTATGGTGAAATTTGACCTTTAACTCTAGTTTTAATGATTGATTTTTAGAGCTTTTTTTAAATACAGAAAGAGTATCGCTATGTACTATAAAGTATAGCAATCAACTAATTATCCCAACTTCTAGTTCCATCTATGATATAACCATGACTTCTTGTCTTTAAGGCAAAAAACCCATATCGATTATCTCTATATGAACGAATCGGACTTGATACTCTTACAGAATTTGCTTCTTCATTTATTTCAATAATGTAAGGCTCTCCTGTCAATGGGCATACAAGTTGAGATGCATCTGGAAGAAATACAAAATTATAAGGTGAAGTTTCTTTTCTAAATCTTCTATCGAAGTATGATACAGTTTCTATTCGCTCGAAAGTTGCTTCCTTAACTACACTCAAGAAAAGTGGATCTTCTTGCATTTCAAAAAGATTTCTTTTTTGAACATATAAAGTATCTTCTAGTCCAGTATCCTCTGATAACATTACCACGGTAACTGTAGTATCGACAATAGTTTCTTTTGCAACTCTTCTTTGACCAAATGTTGTATCATATTCTACATCGAAACCTTTAGGGATATTTACTAAAAACTCTTCTCCGTTTAATTTGATTGATTGGTCACCTAAGAACGTGGAATCAGCCATCACTGAATCTCTAACAGCATTTACAAGTGTGACAGCTTTCAAGCCATCCTGCTCATACTTTCCGACTAAAATATTGTGAAAGTTTTCAATATTATACAGTGCTTGCATTCGAGATCTACTTTCGTTTTTATACATATCTTCTTCTTCCCATATCATACTAGGAACATACATTACAAGAAGAATAAGAAGAAAAACAAAGAAAGTAATAATCTCTAGATAGTCGTTAAAAAATTTTTGTTTGGCTTTATTCATTTTAGGCTCCACAGAATTTACAATAAATCAAGAACATAGCAAGATATTAATCCTCAAATTTCTCAAATTTAACATCTTTGTCTTTTTCTATTTCATAATAATCTTTAATAATTCTTTTCTCTTCTTTTGAAAGACTCTTAGGCACATCAACTTGAACCTTAACCAACTGATCACCTCTACTTACTTTTCCAAGCTTAGGGAATCCTTTTCCCTTTATTCTTAATATTTGGCCAGGCTGAAGACCTGAAGGAATCTTTAAGCTGGCGTGTCCATTGATAGTTGGAATATCAATTTTATCTCCAAAAACAACTTGTGAATAACCGACCTTTACTTGCAATAAAACATCATTTCCATATCTTGAAAAATGCTCATGATCTTCTTCCTCAAAAAAAACATATAGATCTCCTGCATTACGATTAATATCTTCATGTCCCTGTGATTCTAAAGTCATATAGTTACCATTTTCAACACCCACTGGCACTTTTATTTTGAGCGTTTCTTCTTTTTTAATCATACCATCTTTATCCGCACCTGATGGAACCTTATCAGCAGTCTTACCATATCCTTTACATTGGGGACATACTGATGTTGATCGCATTTGCCCTAAAAAAGAATTAGTAACTCTAGTTACTTGACCTAGCCCATTACACATTGAACATTTTGAGAATGTAACTCCATCTGCCAACTTGAGTCTTCTTAATTTAATTTTTTTCTCTGCACCATTTACAATCTCAGCATACGAAACTTTAATCTTTACCTTAACATCACCTCCACTTCTAGGTTTTGATGAAGATCTTCCCCCAGAAAAAAAAGATTCAAATGGATTATTTCCCCCGAAGATATCTCCAAATTGATTAAAAATATCATCCATATTCATTGAGTTAAATCCTGATTGTCCGCCACCCATTCCATTAAATGCGGAATGGCCAAATTGATCATACTTTTGCCTCTTTGATGCATCCCCTAAAACTGAATATGCCTCAGCGGCTTCTTTGAATTTCTTTTCAGCATCCTTATTATCAGGATTTCTATCCGGATGATACTTCATAGCAATTTTACGATATGCACGTTTAATCTCATTTTCAGGAGTGTCTTTTGATACCCCTAATATGTCATAGAAATCTTTCATTTTTTATTTACCACAACTTTTGCATGTCTAATAATCAAGTCTTTATACTTGAATCCCAACTCATATACTTCAACGATTGAGTCATCTTTTTTATCTTCTAAACTTGCCGTGGTAAGCGCTTCATGCAACTCTGGATCAAAAATATCGCCAACCTTCCCGAACTCTTTTATATCTTTATCATTCATTTTTTTCAGAAAATCTTGTCTAATAAGTTTTAATGCCTTCTTTGTTTCTTCGTCTTTATATGAATCAATTCCTCTGTTTATATTGTCAAGGATCGATAGAAAATCAATAATAAAATTTTTACCATCGTACTTGAAAAGTGCAGATATTTCAGATTCCTTTCTTTTTCTGAAATTATCAAATTCAGCTTTTAATCTGAGCTGCTTATCCTCGAGAGATATGACTAAAAGCTCTAAGTCTTTCTTGGTCATTTTCTTCTTTGAAGTAGTTTTTTTACTATCAGAAGAATTACCTGATCCGTTTTTTACTTTTTTATTCATAATAATATTCTTTTCATCGCTCTATTAGATGCATAAATACCTATAATTAAAGAAAAGCCAATCATCCAAGCCCATAAAACATCGTCAACCTGAATATTCAGATTGAAGTAAGAATTTATTACAATGAAACTATAATTCACTAATAAAAATGCAATAAATGCCCCTATGGCAGATTGTAATATTGATTCTATAAAAAAAGGTATTTTTATAAACATATTTGAAGCACCATTATATTGTAATATTTCAATGAAGTCACTTCGATTAGACATTGAAAGTTTCACTGTATTTGATATCATTTGAATTGAAATAAAAATGATTCCAATTACTAGAACTAAAAATAAGAATATAAACAGATTGATTTTATCTTCAATGTTATCAATATAAACACCTCGATACTCTACACTATCTACGAAATTATAGCTCTCTATCTCTTCAATCATTGACTCTATATTTTTTAAATTAAAATTATCTTTTTCTAGATAAACTTTTAAAGATATTGGCAAAGGATTGTATCCCAACATATCAACTACATTTTCTCCAAATTCTTTTAAGAAAATATCTGCAGATTCTTCTTTATCGATCAATAGAACTGAAGATATAGCTAAATTTGCTTCCAAATCACTAGCAATAGCATTTGTTTGCCTTGAATCAACTCCTTCATTAAGAAAAATTTCAAAGGTGTATTTCGAACGAAAAAAATTAACAAGACTATCTGTATTAAAACCTGCAACAAAGAAAGTTCCGAGAATAGTAAAATTGATTAAAATTGTTATTATACATAAGAAATTAGTCAATTTATTTCTTAAAAAATTCTTTAGTCCTTCTGCAAAAAGAAAAGCTACCTTATCAATCATTCGCTCACCACTCTACCTTGATCTAATTCTATAACTCTATAAGGTTTTTCTGCTATTAGCTTGTAGTTATGTGTAGCCATTATTACACATGTACCCTCTTTATTGATTTGTTCTAATATCCTTAGAATTCTATGTCCAGTAGTTGGGTCAAGATTTCCAGTGGGTTCGTCTGCTAATATTATATCTGGATTTTTAACAATTGCACGTGCTATACAAACTCTTTGTTGCTCACCGCCAGAAAGTTGATTAGGAAATTTTTTTGAATATCTAGATAGCTCAGTTAATTCTAAAGCTTCGTTTACAAGGTTGGATATCTTTTTTCTTCCTATGCCATTAATATGTAAAGGAAGTGCTATATTTTCATAGACTGTTCTTTGTTTTAACAGTTTATAATCTTGAAAAATAACTCCAATTTTTTTTCTTACTCTATGAATATCTTTTTTCTTTATTTTTGAAGAGAAGTAATTTAAAACTTTTACATCTCCTTTGTCTGGAAAAAGGTCAAAATATAAAAGCTTTAAGAGTGTACTCTTTCCAGATCCAGTAGGACCAACTAAAAAACAAAATTCATCATCTTGGATATTTAAATCGACATCATAGATTCCAGATTTTGATGAGTAATTATATGTAATATTTTTAAACTCAACCATAGAACTGAAGATAAAGAAATAAGACATATATTGATACCAATAAAAAACCTGATAACTTATTGAGTCCTTTATAAAAAAAGCTTAACAAAGCTAATAAAAGCAATAATCCAACTCCAAAGAATAATTCAAAAGATACGTTACTTACTTCAAGAGGACTTATCAAGCCAACTACACCTAAAACAAATAAAATATTGAAAATATTCGATCCAATAATATTACCCAGAGATATACCTACCTCTTTCTTGGAAAGTGCCATAAGTGTGACAAATAACTCAGGAAGAGACGTTCCTATGGCTACAACAGTCATTCCAACTGCTTTTTCAGAAAATCCAAATTCACGAACTAATGGTGATGCTCCATTTGAAATAAATAGCTCAGAGCCGGCATAAAGCATTATTGATCCAGCAAGTAGTCTTCCAAATGATTTCTTTAAACCAACTTTCTTTTCATTTTCAAGCTCACCATCGCAGGAAGTAATATTTGGTCTTAAGAAACTAGCAATAATATAAATAATAAATAAAAATAGAAGTATCTGAGAGTCTGAAGAATCAATACGATTATCTAAAATAATATAGTAAAGAGCACCGCAAGCTAAAATATTATAAGAAAATGCCGATATCACATTCTTATATTCAAAATTCATGATATAGAAAAGTGCAGGAAATCCTAATGCTAATCCGATATTTGCAACGTTAGATCCCAGTACGTTACCAATTACAAAATCATTGTGTCCTTCAATGGAAGATATAATTCCAACTACTAATTCAGGAAATGAAGTTCCAATAGAAACAATTGTTAATCCAATGACAAGATCAGAAATTTTGAATTTCTTTGCTATGTCTTTTGCTCCATCAATTAACCACTCTGATCCATAAAATAATCCAATTGAACCTATTATTAAAAAAAATATGCTAGATAACATTAGTATAAACCATTTTTATTAATGTATTCCCAAACTTCTTTAGGCACCATATATCTAATTGTTTTACCATCTCTCCAACGCGCCCTAATAGTGGTTGATGAAATTTCAAATTGAGGGATATTAGCAAAATGAACTTCATCTAGTACCCATTGTGGTATATCGCTTGGAGTAAATCCTGGTCTAATAGCAACGATAATATTACATAAGCCCATAATTTTTTCAGGATCTTTCCATTTGTGAAATTCACGCAAAGTATCACTTCCCATTAAAAAATATAAATCCTTTTTATTTAAATTTAGATTTTTAGCAAATTCTACAACAGTATCAACAGTATAGCTAATATCTCCCTTGTTGATTTCAAAATCAGATATCTCAAAATTATCATTACTTGTAAGAGCTAAGTTCAACATATCCAATCTCTTCTTTGAAGATGAAATAATTTTACCTTTTTTTGCAGGGGATATATTTGCGGGAACAAAAATTAATCTCTCAAAGTTTTCAGACTCAATAATAGTCTGAGCAATTAAGAGATGTCCAATATGAGGAGGGTCAAAAGTGCCACCAAATATGCAGGTTTTCATAATCTAATTACCTTAGGAGTTGTTATTTAAGATATCTAAAGCTAATTCTTTAAAATTTTCACTGATTAATGTATCTTTACTTTGATTTAAACTATCAAAAAATTCTTGGGCTTCTTGATTTTGATTCAAAAGAACTAAGCAGCGTATTACCTCTAAATTTGCATCTTTGTAGTATGAAGTATCATAATAGTCACTTATTACAATTTTATAAGCTACAATTGCTGAATCATAAGCTTTTAACTTGAAATAAAGCTCTCCTGTTTCCATATTTTTTTGAGCTAATCTTAATCTTAGGTCTTTAATTAAATTATCAGCATCAGAAGAGTAGCTGGATGAAGGATAATCATCTAAAAATTGCTGTATTTCAATTATTGCTTTTCTACTGGATTCTTGATCATGATAATAGTTTGGAGATAGAGCCATTAAAGTTTCACAAATTCTCCATCTAGTTTTTTCGATGTAAGGACTAAATCCCATTCTTGAAACTAGTTTTTCATATTCAATAAGAGCTAATTCGTAATCTTCATCTAAAAAATAAGATTCTGCTAAGAAAAATAGTGCATCGTCACCAAGGTCAGTATGTGACCCTCTATCAACAATAATATCAAACTGCTGTGCGGCCTTGGGATATTTTTCGTCTTCAAAAAATACCAAACCATCTTCAAACCTAGTTTTGTATGGAATATTATCATCAAAAGGATTTGCCCAACCACAACCTGTCATAAAAAAGATAAATGAGAAGAATATGAATTTCATACTATATACTATTTGGTGTCTTTATTAAGACTAGAAAGAACCACTTAAAGAGAATCTCACCATATTTGAATGTGGATCAAGCTCTCCGCCCATGATATAGCTTACATCAAATCCAAGTGCATCTATACGAGCACCTAAACCAAGAGTTGTATAACTTAAATCACCAGATGGATCGTTCATGATACCTGCTCTTAATGCGAAATCATCTACAAGGTAGTATTCTACTCCAAGGTTAGTAACCATTGACTGATCGTTTACTTCATAATTTAAATCAAATGCTAAATTCGCCTTACCTTCAAGAGTTAAATAACCTAAACCTAAACCAAGCTTAGTAGGTAATGGATCTTCTTCACCATCTCCAAAACTAACGCCTGGACCTACATTTGTTAATACAGCACCCATGGTCAGGTTGGGATTGTCCATTGCATTATGCTTAAAATAACCCACATCGAATGCAACGCTACTGCTAGAAGCATCAAGACTACTTATAACAGCAAGTTCTTGATAAAAATATTTTCCATTTACTCCCCAAGATGAATCTTCATCAATTTTTTTAGAATAGGATAAGTTAAGAGCATACATATAACTAGAAAATGAACCTAATTCAGCTCCGTTTGCATCTGTACTTATCTGGTCTCCAAGATTTAAGTAAGTAAAGTGTCCACCAATTGCTTCATCTTCTCTAAATGGTGTAGCAAATGTAATAAAATCATATGCCATATCATCTACTAAGTTTGGAAGATAACTAGTGTGCATAAAAGAAGCTTGGGTGCTAGAAAGATTAGACAAGCCAGCTGGATTATAATAGGTTGCATAAGCATCGTTTGCAATTCCAATTTGCGCCTCTCCCATTCCGTTAGCTCTTGCACCTGGGTTAATAGATAAAAATAATGATCCTGCTTGGCCTTGAGCCATAGCAAGTTGTGATAATAAAATAGCGGATACAATTAGATTTTTATATTTCATAATAGACAAAGATAAATAATAATCAGTAAAAGAACAAAGGAATATATGTTATTATTAAAACACCAATTAGTCTTATAAAAAAGTAAGGCATAGTAGATGCATAAATTGTTGGCATATCTTTCTTAAAACGATAAGAGGCTAAAAATAAATTCATGCCAACGGGTGGTGTAATATAACCTAATTCTAAATTAGCAATAAAAATTATTCCTAGGTGGATTGGATCAATACCAAAATGTACAGCTAGTGGGGCAATTAAAGGCACTATAACAATAATAGCTGAAAATACATCCATAATACAGCCAGCAATCAGCAATAAAATATTTAGTGCTAATAAAAATACTATAGGAGAGTCAATTGATACTTTTACAAACTGTAAAATTTTTAAAGGGACTTGAGCATCAACTAGATATCCAGTAAATCCCATTGCAAAACCAAGTATAATTAATACCCCTCCTACTAAAGTTGCACAATCAATGACAATTTTAGGGATATCCTTGAATTCTATATCTTTATAAATATAAACCTCTACAAATACAACATACCAAACTAATAAAGCTGCACATTCTACAAGAGTAGCTATGCCACTAAACAATCCATAAATAATTAATATTGGTATAGCTATCTCCCATTTTGCATCAGAAAAAGACTGTTTTAGGTCTTTGACATTAAATTTAATTGAAGTCTGATTCTTTGGTTTATGATAAATGCCATAACAGACAATAATGAATAATAAAAAAAGACCTGGAATTAGTCCGCTCTTAAATAACTCAATCGGATTAATTCCTGCTGTAACAGAATAGATTATTGCAGGCAAACTTGGTGGAAACAACAATCCAAGAGATCCTGCAGTTGTAATTAAGCCTAGAGAGAAAATTTCTGTATAACCGTCTTCGATTAAGATGGGATATAAAATAGCTCCTAAGGCTAAAATTGTCACTCCAGAACCCCCTGTAAGTGCTGTGAAAAATGCACATAACAAAACTACTATTAACACAGTTGAACCTGGAAGCCACCCTAATGATGCCTTAAAAAAATTTAGTAATCGTTTAGAAATATTACTTTCAGCAAGTATGTATCCAGCTAATGTAAATATAGGAATAGCTGCAAGAGTAGGAGAAACTACAATGCGATAAGCGCTATCACTAATAGTCGACATTAGATCAAAATTTGTAGCCCAATCGGTAGGTTCTGATAAAAAGAAAAGTATTGAAAGAGTAGCTAAAACAATGAAAATAGGTAGTCCAAATGCAACCAAAGCAATAACACTTATAACCTTCACATATAAAAGACTTTCGTTTGAGAATGGAAACTGCCAATAATAAAGGATTGCAGTCATTAAAAAAGAGCCTAACATTAATAAAAGGCGATAATTTAATTTATTACTACTAGTCATTATCATATGATACCATATCAATAATAAACCCGTAGGAATAATACTTTGGGCAAACCATACTGTTATATAAGGAGCAATAAATTCTGGATATTCAATTCCAATCTGAATCATTTTTAAATAAGAAATGGCAAGAACAAAAACTACTCCTACCGAGCACATATGAACTAAAAAATGACTAATTCTAAATTCAGAAGATTGATTGAATATTGGCTCCCGAACAATTGCTAATAATCTATTATATCTAGCAGCTAATACTGCCCCTATAAAAGCAATCCATAATGTCATATGCTGAACAATTTCTTGAGATGCAGGAATTGAGAATATATCTATAAATCTAGATAGTATTTGAAAAACGGGGAAAGAAACGATGATAGCAAAACATATGTAACAAAGAAAATTCTCTGCCTTGCTAAGCAAGCTATTGTTCATCAATAGCTATGGTAACTTTATTATAAATTTCTTCAGATAAAAATGTATCGATTACATCTGGAGTTATTTCATCTTTAAACGATTCCCAGACTTCTAACTGCTCTGAACTTGGGGTCTTGACCTTCATACCATACTCTTCCATTGCACGAATAGCCTTTACTTCCATTTCTCTACCATTTTTCTGATATTTTCTTCCAATATCCTCTGCTATAGCAATCATTGCCTTTTGATGCTTAGGTTTAATTTTTGACCAAACTTTATCATCAATTATTACCGCACCTATAAAAGCGCCCCACTTTAAATCTAACATGTTTGGCATTAATGCAGACCAGCCAGAACTCGCAGATAAAATAGGTACAGTTTGCATTGCATTAATCATTCCCGTCTGCAATCCTGTAAGAATATCCGTTTCTGCTATCGGTATAGCATTAAAACCAAATTTTTTAAATAATTCTACAGTAACATAATCGCCGGCTGATGTAAAAATTTTTGCATCTTTCAAATCTTGAGGCACTGCTATCTCGTCAGCTGAAAACCAATAAACCCATCCAATATCTACTAAAAATAATAACTTAAATCCACTATCGGATAATTCACTGTCGATATCATCAAACATAGCATTTTTGACACGATCAACTTCATTATAATCCTTAAAGCCCATAGGTAAGGTAAATGCTTGAATACTGTCGGTTAAACGCGCTAATCCAATGGAAGACATAGCAGACCCTTGAATTTGACCAATACGCATTTTACGAATTGTATCAATCTCTCCCCCAACAACACCATTTGGGTATATACGTAACTGCACCTGGCCATTTGTCTCTTCTTGCCATCTTTGACCCATTTCCAAAAGAAGATTATAATACTCTGTTCCCTCAGGGGCTACGGTAGCAAGCTTGATAATAATTGGCTTTGAAAGCAAAGATCCTGACAAAAGAATAATTAAGAAAATATTTTTTATAAAATTCATGATATAAACTTACATATAAAAAAGTTCATCAACCCTAGTTAACAACCATTTTGCTCTTAATTTAGATATCGTATTTGCCTGCTTCATATCTTTATCTTTGCTAATATCAATCGTTAAAGCTTTATCAATTAATTCTAAAAAGTATGATTTATCTTGCTTTGAAACAGCAAAACTTTCAGCCAATGTAACATAAATACTGATATTATATCCATTTGCCGCACGATCAGCTAATTCAAAATATTCTAAAGCCTTTCTTTCAGAATCCTGATCTCCACTCAAATCATTGAGATATACACTCATCATTGCAGCATATAAAGAACCTTTTTCCCAGCTTGGATCAAGCGCAATAGCATTTTCAAGCAACCATCTAATATTTGTCAAGTCGATTAAGTACTCTGGATCCCCTTGACTTGCCTGAATTGATCCTGCCATTGAACCGCTAAGCCAATAAAGGTAAGGTATATCGTCTATTTTAAAACTTACTCTTTCTTTTTTCATCATTTTTGATTCAAAATCAGAATGTCTTAAGGCAAGTCCTTGTACCATATAGCTTCTTGATGTTAAAAATAAGTCTAATGACTCACTATAATAGTCTCTTGCAGTATAATAATCTACATACATCAACCTATCAGCCTTTTCCATTAGAATACCATATGAATATTGTGTTAAGCTTTTAGATGCATTTAAATACACGGCTGGATTAAATGAATCATTTTTAATTTTTTTTTCATGAGATTTAAATGAAATCGGGATAGCATACTCTGCTATACTGGCTCCAAACATTAGATCTTTGTTTGAGGAGCATGCACTAAAAAATAAGCCGATAAAGATTGCTAAGGAAGCTTTTCCTATGCTAGTATTAGTCATAAATTGGAAATGATTTACATAAATCTTGTACTTCTAGCTTGACAGAATTAATAACAGATTCATCTTCATTATTCATGATAACTCTATCGATTAAATCTACTATGATTCTGACTTCATCAGTATTCATCCCCCTGGTAGTAAGTGCTGGTGAACCTACTCTTATTCCACTAGTTACAAATGGGCTCTTAGGGTCAAAAGGGACCATATTTTTATTTACTGTAATGCCCGCTTCATCAAGGGCATTTTCAGCTCGTTTTCCAGATACAGACTTATTTTGTAAGTCCAATAACACTAAATGTGTATCTGTACCACCTGAAACAAGTTTGTATCCTCTTTTTGCAAATTCTTCTGCAAAACATTGAGCATTTTGTAAAACTCGCTTTATATATAATTTAAATTCTGGAGATAAAGCTTCTTTGAATGCTACAGCTTTTCCAGCAATGATATGCATTAAAGGCCCTCCTTGAATTCCTGGCATTATCGCACTATCTAATAATTCAGACATCATTTTTACTCTTCCTGATTTTGGAGCTACTATACCATATGGATTTTCAAAATCTTTACCCATCAATAAGATTCCCCCTCTAGGTCCTCTTAAAGTTTTGTGAGTACTTGTAGAGACGACATGGCAATGTGGAAATGGCGAAGGGTGCATTTCAGCTGCAATAAGACCTGAATTATGACAAATATCTCCATGTAAGAACGCTCCAACTTCATCTGCAATTTGTCTAAATCTTTCAAATTCAACCTGTCTAGGATAAGCGCTAGCTCCACAAATTATTATTTTAGGCTTATGCTCTCTGGCTTTTTTTAATAAATCATCAAAGTCAATTAAACCGTCTTCTTCTTTAACATGAAATGTTACTGCGCTATATAGCTGTCCAGAGAAGCTTACTTTAGAGCCGTGGGTTAAATGTCCACCGTGACTTAGATCAAGGCCCATAATACAGTCTCCAGGGTTGAGCATGGCCAAAAATACACCCATATTGCCCGAAGACCCTGAATGGGGTTGTACATTAGCATATTCAGCTTTAAATAGCTCTTTAGCGCGATCAATAGCTAAATTTTCCGCTTCATCCACATGAATACATCCGCCATAATATCTTTTTCCAGGATAGCCTTCTGCATACTTATTTGTTAAAACAGAACCTGCTGCTTCTAAAACCGCTTTACTTGTAAAGTTTTCTGAGGCAATTAATTCAAGGAAATTTTCTTGACGATTAAATTCAGATTTAATGATTTTAAAAATTTCATTATCTTCTTTCTTCAAATAAGACATTGTCTTATTACCAATCACTCTGCTTCGTAACTGATTCACTTACCCAGTCGTAGCATCTTCCAGCTGGAGAAACCTTACCAGTAGTTTGGATATCTTTATCAAGCATAAACCAATCTGCGCGCCCAAATAAAACATCGTTTTCTTCAAGCCATCGTTTCTGCTTAAAGTACTTTGAATTACCTTTTGCCTCTGCTTGAGTAAAATAGCTATATGCTAACGACGCAACTGCCTTATCTGATCGTGAGAAATTATCTCCCCTGCATGCATTCATAGCCTTATAATATAAGTTTCCTATATGGGAAAGAGATTCAGCATTATTTTTTGAGATTCTTAATGCTTTAGATGCCCATTCATATGCATTATCAAATTCATCTAATTCCATATGATTTTCAGAAATCTTTATTGCAACTCTATAATTATTACGATCTAATTCGAAAAGATCCTCAAGGGTTTTAATAGCCTCATTAAAATCTGAGTTCTCGTTATAGGCACTTCCTAAGGTAAGGTATACCATATTATTAGAATCATTATAACTTAAAGTATTTTCTAATGCATCTATAGCTTCATCAATATCTCCATTATCCATTAATTTTTGTGCGTATTCTATCGCATATGAAGCATTTTCCGGATTATCTTCAAATCTCGCTTTAAAAATTTCAAGAGGATCTTCTCCGGAACTTTCATATACCCTAGCCAATTCAGATTGAATGGCTGAATTATTAGGGTCGAAAGATAAGATTTTTTTCAGAACTGATACCTGTTCATCTGTTCTTCCTTGCTCTCCATACGCAGATGCTAAGTCTCGTAAGGTATCTGTATCTCTATCTCCAGAATCTAAGATTCTTTCGTATTCAATAATCATCTCTTCTGTCTTTCCTTGCTTCTTGAAAGAATATGCTAATCTTTTCATTAAATCTGTATTATCTGGCAATTCTTCTAAACCATCAATTAAAACTTTTTCAGATTCGTCAAATTTTCCTAAATACTCTAAAGCGATTGCCCAATATAAATATACGTCATTTGGGTTGACCCAATCTGAATCCCATTGGTCGCATCTTAAATTCATCATTTCAGAGTATGCATTAGCACTTAATTCCCAATTGCTACTCCTATAGTATTCAGCAGAACTGCTAGATAGTTGAGGACATCTATCTTCTCTCTCGTCTTCAATAGAGTATGGATACCATCCATCATTATAAATTAGCCTAGTAGCTTCTCTACAATCAACTACTTTGATTTCAATATCATTTGTAATTCTTAACTGCTCACCTCTTCTACATTGAGCATCAAGAGATACAGAAAATAAAATACATAAACCAATTAAAGTCCAAAAATTTCTCATATTTTCACCTAGTTATTAAATTTTTCTTCTTTTAACAAACCATAAATCACCAATACTTACTCCAACATTAAATGATTGTATAGTTTCACTTCCAATATTATAAATATTATCTCTGTTTACAATATTATAACCAATATCAATTTGATTTCTATACAGACCAAATTCAATACCTATACCTAAACCTAATCCAACCTCTTTCACATTATCAAGATTTTTAATATCATAATCACTAAATGATAATCCAGCCCTAAAATTAAGCCTATCTCTTGAATATGGTTTAGCAAACTTTAAAAAACCAATATTAACCTTATTTTTTCCTTTGATATAGCCAGGATAAACGGAGCTAGATAGTGCATTTTTACCATTATTATTCCATGAATTGATTTCAATTTGAGCGTGATATCTTTCCATAAATTCATAATCAATTCCTGCTTTAAATTCACTTATTGAAATTTCGTTTTTAAATTCAGTGTTAGTAGGCATTAAAGCAGCAGCAACAGTTGGATAATCTTGCGAATCATGATAATTATTTGAATTTAAATCTAGGAAAGCCTGATAAGATTCACTTTCAACATCTATATCGTTCAATGAAAAATTATAGTTTAAAGATAAAATTAATGGATTCTCATTAAGTGAAAATCGACTAGTTGTATAATATAACTCAACTAATGATCCTGAAAAATAATCTCTTGATTGCAATAAGTGGTCATCAGAATCAATAATAAGATTTTGTGATGATCTGGATGATCCAAATATAACATCTAAACCTACTCCAATATCATCGGTATCCGACAACTTATATCCTACGGCAAGCTGCGCCATCGATGAACCTCCACCCGTCCTATTTGATCGAGAATAGTCTAAAGTATCAGTTCCAGCAAATATAAATTCATTATAAGTACTATCCATTATGGTGATTTCTCTAGAAAAAAGTGGATTAAAGGAAATTCCAAATGATAATTTTTGTTTAGCTGGGATAATTAACTTTGCTGAAGCAAGACCTGAATGAGAACTTGAGCTAGAACCAAACTCATTATTTTGACCTTCAAAAGAGGTACTCAAATATGTTACTGGTAATTTATGCCATGTTGATGGATTTGTTAATGAAACATCAGTTTTAAAGCTAGGTAATAATCCTACAGATCCTGAACCTAATGCAGCTGCATCACTATTATTAGCAAACATACCGTATCCATATCCATTCATTGTCGATTGACTGAAAAGAGTACTTAAAAATAGTAATAGAACAAAGTTACGGTTTAACATACAACACCTCTACTGAATCCATATCTAATCTAACTTTATCAAATGGACTATTTACTGGACCACTATAAAGCATTAAACCATGATTACTAATAATATCATTTTTATATGATTGAAGAAAAGCTTGTATAGGAATTTCAATCTTTCCATCCTCCACTTTTCGCGAAATAATAAAGTTTGGATCAGATGCATAAACTGAATCGCTCAATGATTCATCATCTGATAAAAATGTTGTAAAATCCCAATTTTCTACAGAATCTGCTAGTGCAGCAACCACCACATAAAACTCATCACCATCTTCAAGGTTAGAAGATTCAACATTTAATATAAGATTTGCATTTTTTACAATTGAATTTCTTTCTAAATCATTAATGATATCTAAATCATATCTTAGTAAAGATTGAAGTCCTGATCCTGAATTAAGTGTTATAAAGCTCTTATCCTCTTCTATTACCTCTGGTGGAGAAAAAATACTTAAACCTTTATCTCCGAAGAAAAGAATTGAAGTATCAATCATAGTTGTATCATTTACTGTTGCTTTATACCAAACTCTCATTCTTGGCTGATAACTACTCTCATCACTTTCGATGGTGAATAATTCATTCAATCCATCATCTTTTAACATTAAAGTTCGAGATGGATATGTATCAACATCAAAATAAAATTCTTTCAACAGCTCAAGACTTTCATCTTTAAATAAGAAATTTAAAGTATCATATCCAGCACTATCAGGTTCAATATTAGTCAGTGGAATCTGATGTAGTAATGTAGCATTATTTTCAAAGTCCATAAAATTATCTAACGTATAGTAACTTGTAGAGTCTTCTGAAAAAATATTATCTTCCGTTCCAAGAATTGAATATAAAGATAGGTTGGATGTTGAATTCAAAGAATCGGCAGTTTGCATATAAACTAGTGCGCTATCGACTTGTATAGAATCTGCTAGCAGGTCATATAAAGCAGTTGGAGGCAAAGAACCTGAAAATAAAGTAAGGCTAAATAAAGTAAATAAATTTTCTGAACCCTTCACGTCTCCAAAGAAAAACTTACCTCCTCCTCCTAATGCAGTTGGACTCACTTGGAATACTTTATTTTGATCTAAAGGAAGAGTTAATGTATTAATGGTATAATTTGGATTTTCTATTTCGCTATATACAATAGTTTCTTCTGAGCATGCAGTAAAAAACAAGCATAGAATACCTGCATTTAATAGCCATTTTTTAGAAAGATAATTATGCATTTCTTATATTTTTTTTATTGCAAGTTCAATAGCATCTAATAAAGGAGAATAATCCGTATTATCTCCATAATCAAGATCTACAGTAGAACAATTTTTAGCGTCTTTAAAGACTTTTAATTTCATCAGTTTAGATGATACTTTTTCAGCGCCATTAACAACAATAGTTTTATCTGCATACTTACATCCAATCTGATTTAAGTTTAACGACTTAAATGGTGAGAAAGTTTCCTTCTTAAATCCAAGATTGCTAGAATCAAAGACAACGTCTTCATTTAAAGAACTTGCTACGTAAACTGTCTTAATTTTTGACAAATCTTTATCATCTTTTGCTAATATTTTAATCAGCATAGGAATCAAAGCAGATGTCCAGCCACTACAAATAATAACATTAGGGTACCAAAATAAGTTTGGTAACATTTTAATAGCTGCTAAACAATAAAAGGCGAATCTTTTATCATTATCATTTAAAAATCTACCATTTTTTGCTTTATAGAGAAGATTATTTAATTCCCCAAATATACCTTCATGCTCTAAAAAATAAACCTGTAGTCTTGATTTTGGTAGAAAAGCACTCTTTGCTGAACATGCATAATCAACATCATCAAAATCAAAAAGAATCTCTTTTAAACGAATAACCTCTCTTAAAATATATTTTCTTTCGCTGATAAAGCCATATTTTGGCATTAAACATCTAACGTCGTTACCTTTTTCCTGTAAACCTAAAGGAACTTTAACAGAAAGGTCGGATAAAGGAGAAACCGATGCAAAAGGATCCATTTCACTTGTTATATAAAAGAGTTTTTTTGTCATGATCAATGAGTAGTCAGAAATTAACGATATACAGCTAGAATTTCAACTCCGAAAAATAATTATTATTTTTGGTTTTTTGAATTAAACCTACCAACTCATAAGATTATTTTTTGTATATCAATCTTTTGAGAAGTTGACCACTAAACCAATCATGATAAAGCAAGATAGTAAAAAAGAACCTCCAGCCGAAATAAATGGTATTGGAAGACCTTTAACGGGCATCAAACCTATTGTCATGGCAGAATTAATAAATATATGAGAAAGAAGTATAGAGGCTAAACCTATAATAACTAAGCTTGCAAAATAGTCTGATGATCGAAATGCAATATCTAAAAGTGTTTTTATTAATAGGAAGCAAAGTAACATCACAATAGAAATTCCAAAAAAACCAAATTCTTCTGCTATAACAGATAAAATAAAATCAGACTCCTGAACTGGTAAAAATTTTAATTGTGTTTGAGATCCTGCACCCCACCCTTTTCCAAATAGGCCTCCTGAACCAATCGCAGTAATACTTTGAATTATATGGTAAGCTGAACCCATAGGATCAAGGTCTGGATTTAAAAATGTTAAAATACGCTGCTTTTGATAATCTGCTAAATTATTCCATAAAAATGGGGTCAATAAACCAGTAAATATATTAGCAAAGTATAATAGAAACTTATTTACAACACTTGCTTGAAATGTCAAAAAAAAACAAAACATTACAAATGCCCATATAGAAAAAGAGATAATATTTGATGCTGCTAAGACTGTGATAATGGGTGCAATCATAAGGAAAATTGTAAAATTACTTACTCCAGCCCAAAGCAACATTGGTAAAAGTGGAGCAAAAATGATTGCCGCAGTTCCTAAATCTGGTTGATTTAGGACTATAAAAGCAGATAAAATAGTTAATAGTGATGGTATTATGATAATAGAATTATCTTTTACTTCTAGTTGGTGATTTGATAGATATTTTGCGATTACAATGACTGTTGCACACTTTAAATATTCTGATGGTTGTATGTAAAAAAATCCAAGATCAATCCATCTATAGGTATATTCAACTCTTGGTAAAAAGAATGGTATGATACAGAGAATAAGGGTGGCGATGAATATCAAAGTTGAATTATCGTGAATGATTTTTATAGGTATATTTTTAATAATAATAAAAACTATTGAAGAGAAAATGAGAAAAATACATTGTCTATAAAATGAACTATTAAAACTTAGTGGATTATCAGAAATGCTATATAAAGTAATTAAACTAAATGATATTAATCCAAAAATTATAAAAAAGAGCCTCCAAACCGAGTCTTTCATTGTGGATGAAGAGAATTGATCTAAAAACATAAGTTCTAATTTTCCGCTAAAGATTTAGAAGAATTAATATAATAATCAACAATTTCACCTGCAATTGGAGAAGCTACAGCTCCTCCTCCTCCTCCATTTTCAACCATTACAACAATTGAATATTTCACATCTTCAACCTCAAAAAATCCAATAAACCATGCATGAGGTTCTCCATGTGGATTTTCAGCTGTACTAGTCTTTCCGTATAATTTAATGTCTGAGCTATCTAATCGAGCTCTCCAACCACTTCCTTGGTCTGCATTTACAACATCATACATTCCATCCCAAATACGATTCCATATCTCTTTTGGATATTCAATTTTGTCATAATAAGATATTTCCTTAGAACGATTTAATCTTAATTGTGGTGTTTCACCCCTAGAAGCAATATGATTAATAAATCTTAAGGCTTGAACAGGAGTAATTAGAATATCTCCTTGCCCTAAAGTTAGATTTAATAGAACTCCTCGTTCAGACCAACCCCATCTTCCATAATTTTTAACATAGAAATCTTTATCTGGAATTAACCCATCTTTTTCGTTGGGTAAATCAATATTTGTTGCTTGATTAAAACCAAATTTTTTAGCGGTATCTGTCCAATCTTTAAGACTAATTAATTGTACTGTCTCATAAAAATAAATATTACAAGATTGTGCGATGGCTTTATTTAAATCTACAAGACCATGGCCTCCCTCTTGCCAACATCGGAATTCATTTGTACTTCCAGGAGGTATATAAACTCCAGTACACATCAAACTATCTGAAGGATCTACTAAGCTATTAGCAATCAAATCGATGACTGTAATCAATTTTAACTTTGATCCAGCGGGATATAGGCCAGCTATAGATCTATTTAATAACGGATTATCTTCGTTTTTTAATAAGTTATTCCACTCTGTTTCAGAAGTTGTTCCCCTATATACACTCAAGTCATAAGAAGGACTACTTACCATGCTTAAAATTTCTCCTGTATCAACATTAGAAACTAGTATAGACCCTTTCTTTCCATCAAGGATACTTCTTGAATATCGTTGTAAATTAGCATCGATTGTTAATGAAAGATTCTTTCCAGGAAAAGCTGGGATATTATTATTATTTAATCTAAATACTTCACGACCGTATGTGTCAACTTCTATGTAGTCAACACCCTTAGAGAATCTTAATTCTTTCTCATATTGCTTTTCAATTCCTTGCCAACCAATCAATTCACCCGCTCTATAAAGAAGGCTTTTATCAAGAGTTGGAATTGTATCTCTATCAACTTCCCTCAAATAACCAAGAAAGTGAGCATCATTTAAAATTGGGGAATAAATTCTTTCATCAGAACGATCATACTGCACTCCAGGAAACTCTAATCTCATTTCCTCAATTTGAGAAATTTGTTGGAATGTTAAATTTTTTGCAATGGTTGTTGGAAGAAAACGTCCTCTATAATACTTTTTGTATCTTCTATTTAATTCATCTTCGTCAATATCAATAATTGATGATAATTTTGAAAATTGCTCTTCTCTGTTTTTTAATTCTTGAGGTATTACTGTTAGTATATAAGTTGGATAGTTATTAACAAGTATCTCTCCATGACGATCTAAAATCAAACCTCTCGGGGCATAAGTTGTAAGAGCTTTTACACTATTGACTTGTGATTTAGAAAAATGTCTTTCATAATCGACTACCTGCAAGTAAAAATATCTTCCTAGAAGAGAAAAAAGAGAGAAGCATAGTATAAGAAGCAAGGCTCTATAATGAAAAATGTCTGCTTTATTGTCAATTTTAAGCATCTTGTAATACCGACTGTTTCACCTTAAATATTCTAGTAATAAGAAAGCCTATAAAAGAGGTATATACAAATACAAAAAACCAATTTTGTAAGAACAAAAGTATGTCATTAAAAAAGAAAAAGTCGTATCTAAAAAATGAGTATAAACCAGTACCCAATAATACTAAACTCAACCAGTATAAATCAAAATTCCTGTATGCAAAGTTAAAGCTTACCTGGGAGGCAAAGTAAGCACATACTGAGAATATTAAACTTGATAATCCTAAGTAAAATCCATTGAATAAAACTAAATCTGAAAATAATCCAATAACGAACCCAATGACTGTTGCTCGGGAAGTACTTTCCATTGGAATTGAAGACAGAGATAATAAATAATAGCATAATATTTGGCTGAAATCCATTAAATGTTAGAAGCTCTGCGAATGTCAACTGCAATATGATGGCAATAAAAAGATATCTACTAAAATTGAAATTCATATCCTATAAATCCTTCCGAACAATAAATAACTGATTTAAGGTAGATAAATCGGCAAAAAGTTTCATACGAACTGTTTTATTTGAACTACTAGACTTCTTATAATACGCTAATCACCTCTCCTACCGGTAAATTAGGTGGAAAATAAATACTAAGATTAGAAGTTAGTACAACATCACCGATTTGAACATCTGACGTTGTTTGAACCTCTGCAATCTCACATATATCGTTATCAATCCACCGCATTATACCCTCTGTTTCAGAAGGAACTATTTTTACGCTTAACCTAAAATTGACATCGCTTATTAATTGAACACCTGAATGATTTTTTGATACAAAAATTACCTTACCAACCACACCCCTTGAAGAGAGTACTGCGCTATTATTTGCTATTTCGTCCACCAAGCCCTCGATCTAGTAAAACCGATGACATGTTGGAGTTCACACCCTTTGATAGTATATCAGCTCCAATAAGATTTAGCTCATTTCGCTTCCTAAACTTCAAAAGGGCTCTCAGTCTTTCATTTTCGATCTTATTGGATTCCAAAATCTGATTTTCAAGATTGAGTTTTAAATTTTCTTGAGACAGAACTTCTAATTTCCTAATTAAGAATAATTGATCGTCTAACCAATCGAAAGGTTTATATAAAAAAGAAAAAGTGTCTAATGAATTTGAGCGAAAGCTTTGAATTTTTTCATTACTATTGCTAAATATTAGCGAAAATGATACCATGATACAGATAAATAAAACTGAACTATCTAAATTTTTTTTAAAAAATAAGTCGGTCTTAGCCATTCTTAAAGAAGGACGTGCTTAAATTTTTCTAAATCTTCTATTACTGCTCCACAGCCCTTAACAATTGCTAAGTGTGGTTCATCGGCAACATTCACAGGTACTCCTGTTTTTTCACGCAACACCTGGTCTAAGCCTCTTAATTGAGAACCTCCTCCTGCAAGGACAATACCTCGATCGATAATATCGGATGACAGTTCAGCAGGTGTTGCTTCGAGAGCATCTTTAATTACATCTAAAATTCTTTTTACAGGATCTTTTAAAGCTTGTCTGATTTCGTCAGATCTAATATCTATTGTCTTAGGTATTCCTGAAACTAAATCTCTGCCCTTTACTAAAATATTCTTAGATCGAGATCTCATTGCTGAACCAACTGTAATCTTTATTTGCTCTGCTGTTTGTGCTCCAATTTCTAACTTATGTTCATTTCTAAACCAATGCTGAATAGCATCATCCATTTCATCACCCGCAACTCTGATAGCTTTCTTTGTAACTACACCATTTAATGATATAACTGCTACTTCAGTAGTTCCTCCGCCGATATCAACAATAATATTTCCTACAGGTTTACTGATATCTAAACCGATACCAATCGCTGCTGCTACAGGCTCATCAACCAGAAACACTTCTCTAGCAGCTTGTTTTTCTCCAGAATCTTTTACAGCTCTTCGCTCTACTTCGGTCACGCCTGATGGAACACAAATAACCATCCTTGGTCTAGTTAAGCGATTTAAATTTACTTTTCTAATAAAACCTTGAAGCATTTCATCTACTGCAGTATAGTCAGCAATTACTCCGTCTCTTAATGGACGAATAGTTTCAATGCCTTCATGAGTCTTTCCCAACATTTGCTTAGCATCGTCACCAACAGCAATAACAGCCCCTGTTTTTGTAGATCTTGCAATTATTGATGGTTCATTAATAATAATCCCTTTTCCAGCTAGCCATATCAATGTATTAGCTGTTCCAAGGTCAATTGCAATGTCTCCACTAACCCAATTGAAGCTATCGCTAAATCCGTTTTTAATTTGATTTAAGAAATTCATAGTCTATAATTTATAAAATTTTATTCTCATTACTTAGTTTTTTTATTTTACAAGACCTTCTTTGCTTAAAAGATCTGCTTCTGTATTTTTTTCTCTCATAACATGAGATACAGACCAGTTTTCCAACATGGAACATAAATCTAAGGTTTTAGAATGTAACTTGATCATTCTTTCATTCTTAACTTTGTAATCTCCATTAACTTGTCTTACAATCAATTCACTATCACAAAAAATTTTAACATCTAGTATTTTTTTCTCAATACATAACTGAATACCTTTTATTAGAGCTAAATATTCTGCCTCATTATTCGTACAATTACCTACATTTTCAGCAAAAGAAAAAATTACTTTCTCTCCACTCTTAAGCAATCCTCCAATGCCTGCATTATTTTTGTCGAGTTGAGATGCACCATCGGTAAATAATGAATAAGTAGAATTACTATTATTCCATAAATTTTTTGAACTACTCAATCCATCAAACATATCATCTATGAAATCGATTTCTTTTGGTGAGAGTTTATCTCTAAATCTATCTAAAATTTTGATTAATTTTTTTTCGTTATCCATAAAATTTAATATAGTATAGGTGTTCTTAGTCTATAATCTCCGAAGCCATATTCATCAATAAAAGTAATTTCTTCATTAATTTTAAAGTAATACCATGTCTCATAGTTATAACTGCCCTGCATATTCATAGATCGAACCATATCGTCTGGTTTACCAAATAAAATATAGACCATTCCCATATCTGACTTCCATCCTCCAGAAGTTCCTCGCGAAAAGTTTTCTTCCGCAAAACCAACTCTAGTGTAATACTCCACCATAAGTTCGTTAACTTTTGTTTGAGCAACAGGATCTCTTTTTGCCCAAACTTTTCTAAAAAATTTTTCTTTTTCTGACTGCTTAAGATTCTTTAGCTCTTTCTTTTCGTCTGATGTTAAAATATAGCTCATCTGAACTAATGCAGTATCGATATTATCAATTCCATCAAAAAGCATGTTATTTTTAATCTTAAATGGAAATGCTCTTGATGAGGTGTTATTATTTTGAGTTACTGACACTTTTATACTTAGGTCTCTTTTATCAACACCTTTTAAAGGTATATTAATTAAGTGTCCTATTACATTACTATCAGCAGAAGCATTAATAGAGTCTTTCCATTGAACTTTCTTATCTGAAATCACACTTATGGTAAGAGTATATTCTCCTGGATTTAACACAATATATTGGTAAAGAGAAATGGTGTCATTTGTTGGTATTACTCTCCTACTATCGATTGGAAATTCATTTAAACCAAACCCCCACAAACCTTTTGACTCTTTAATAAAAATTGGGTCATAAATTTTAAATGAAGCATTATTAATTAAACTCTTTAAGTCAATTTTTTGCTCTTTCTTTCCAGAAAGCTTTATATCTAAATCTTTTAAGCTTGATGTTACAGTATAGCTATCAATGGGTAAAACAAATGCTGTTGTTATTATTTTTCTATTTACTTTCGATGTTGTATCAGCAAACTTTTTAGCAGTAATTGTATCTGAAATTAATTCAGAAGACTGTTTTTCATTATTGCTATCTAATATGGTAATACCTGCTTCATATTGAGCTTCGAATACACCATCCTTTTTTAAAAACTGTAAAGCATTATTTGATATTTCTAAGAATGATAAAACTTCTATAGAGTCTTTAGCTACAGGTCGAACAAAAGAATTGATCTTGAACTGATCAATATTTTGATTCAAGTTTTGAGTATATACTACCCCAAGTAATATTAAGAAGCTGGATATAAAATATTTCATAAATTGAAGTTAAACTTAATTAATCCTTTGCTTGTTAGTAACACTAAATATTCAGAAATATACATCATTTGATAAATATTTCTTAAAAAAGGAAAATCATAGTAATTAATTAGATCTTTTGAATCCATATCAAAAATAAATAAACCTCTAGTTGTTGATAAAAATAACAAAGAGTTTTCCGCTGTGGCTAGGTCAGTTATCTTATAATTAAAGTAAAGACTTGAAGGTACAATTATAGACCCTTTTTTAAAGTCTATGACACCCAAGTCTGTTATTATGTATAAATTATTCGAATTGGAAAAAATTCTTGATACAGATCTAGATGCTATATCAACTTGATTATTTTTTAATGAAAGATTGAATATACCATCCTTCCAATTTAGAGCTGAAATATTGTCTGAAACATTATCGTATTTATAAATATTATTATTTAAAACAAAAAACATTTTTTCTTGAAATTTCTCAATATCGCCTACTGATAAATTTCTAGAAAAAATAAATTTTTCAATTGAACTATCTACTTTAGTTTTTGATGATATATTAATTTCAACGACTCCATTTATAGATCCAGCAAATACTGATCCATTATTGTAGTCAATATGAGTAATTTTACCTCGAGGAACACCTTTATCAAAACCAAAAGACCTAAAAGAATCTTTTTTTCTATTATAAACTAAAATATAACTATCTAAACCAAGCCATACTTCTTCATCAACCATAACACTTGAGTAAATATCATCTTTGCTAAAGCTCGAATAATGATCTGAAAGAATAGTTTCAAAATTATTATTTTCAATATCAAATTTTGTAATACCGTTTGACAACTTTCCTCCAATACCTGCAATCCATAATACATTATCATAAGTCATAGATGTTGGAACAATAGAAGCAAGGCCATAAAATATTGGAGTAATCAACTTATTAAACTCATCAATTTTAAGCACATATCCATTTGAAAGAGACATCCAATTAATCCCGTTTTTTGACTTATAATAAGATAAATACTTTGAAAAATTTCCCCTATTATCAGATGCTCCATTTGAAGTCAGAAACCATGCATCTTCAACGAAATAATCGTTGAAATCAAACATATTCCATGTTAATTCTTTTAAAGAAACATCTCCCCAGTAAATATTGGATTCATCCGGTCTTGCATAAACACCTAACAGAATGCCACTTATATGGTCTAATTTGATAAATTTACTATTTGTTCGTAACCATAAATAATTCTGACTAGAACCAACATCAATAACTTGACCTCCAGATTTTAGTGAAAGCAAATCATAGCTTACCTTACTCCAGCTTCCCTCTCTTGAAAAGCTATATTCAATAAAGCGATCTCCTATTGACCACAAAATTCCTGTATTTTCATCAAAATATATATGCTCAACTATACTAGATTTTAGTCCTTGGGCTTGAGTAATAGGGCGCACAAATTCTTGGGAAAATTTATTTAATCTTAAGATTCCAGCATTTTCTGTACCAAAGTAGAAATATGAATAATCTTCTGATATAGAATTAACCGCACCTAGCCCACCATACTGCTCCCAACTAAAAATATTAAACCTATTATCAACTTGACCAAATAATGGTCCAATAAATAAAACAAAAATTAATAGATTAAGAATGTTACTATTTTTTGTTTTTGTGTTTACTTTTGTTGAAGCTATTACGCTTATATCCTTTTCTGACTTTCGATACATGTCCGTTATCTAAATATATGACCACATTTGCAAATTGTTTCACGAAATAATCATTTGTTGAAGATAAAATGATGGTTGTTCCTAAAATATTATTCATTTTTGTCAATTTCTTTCGGAGAATCATTTCATTCTTGGGATCTAGATGCAGTCCATAATCGTCGATTATAAGAACTCTAGGATCTTTTTCCACACCTACAACAATTTTTAACCAATGCTTTTCACCATCTGATAGCTTTCCAATAGGAGTTTTCCATAGATGCTCAAGACTAAAATGTTTAAAATGACGTGTCTGAATTTGTTTTATTTTACTAGAAAACATACTTTTTAAGAATTGTTCAACGGTAGAGCTTTCTTTAAACATGTCTGCATGAATGTATTGAATTTCTTTATGCTTTTTAATACCTCCAAAAAAGCCTGTTTTGAACTTGCTTCCCTGATAAAGAACGTCACCATTTGATTCTTTTTGAATTCCTGAAAGAATTTTAAGTAAGGATGATTTTCCAGATCCAAAATTACCACATACACCATAAATTAATCCGTTGTGAAACTTTAGAGTGTTAATCTCCAATGCTTTTTTCGATCCAAATTTTAATTTCAGACCACTAATATCATAAATTTGTTTTAATTCCATCTTTTTCTCCTTAAAAAGACAGAAAAACTATTCTATAAATCTTCTAAATATTTTTCTGCATCGATTGCGGCCATACAACCAGAACCTGCTGCTGTAATTGCCTGCCTATAATGATCATCTTGAACGTCACCACAAGCAAATACCCCATCTACATTAGTCAACGTAGATCCTGGATCAGTAACAATGTATCCTTGATCGTTTAGATTGATAACACCTTTAAACTGATCAGTATTTGGCTTATGACCAATGCCATAGAAGACACCTTCGCAATCAAAATTTCTTTCTTTTCCATCAATAGTATCTTTTAGTAGAATACTAGAAACTCCGTCCTTTTGAGAACCAAAAATATCAGCTACCACTGCATTTTTAATAATTTCAATTTTTGGATTATCTAATACCCTATCAATCATTATCTTAGATGCACGAAATTCTTCTCGTCGGTGAATAAGAGAAACCTTACTAGCAAACTTTGTTAAAAAACTTGCCTCTTCCATAGCAGAATCACCTCCACCAACAACAACAATTTCTTTATCTTTGAAAAAATAACCATCACATGTTGCACAAGTACTAATTCCATAACCCATTAGTTCCTTTTCAGCGTCTAGACCCAACATTCTTGCCGATGCACCAGTAGAAATTATTACTGATTCAGCAAGGTATTCCTCTTCTTGGACATAGATTTTGAATGGAGAATTAGAAAAATCAACTTTTGAAACGTGCTTATAAAAACATTCTGCTCCAAACTTCTGAGCTTGTTTTCGAAATAGATCCATCATATCTGGACCTAAAATACCATCAGGAAATCCTGGATAATTTTCTACATCTGTAGTAATTGTCAACTGCCCTCCGGGCTGATTCCCTTCAAACACAATTGGACTTAAATTAGCACGAGCAGCATAAATCGCAGCTGTTAATCCAGCTGGACCAGAACCGATAATGATAGTTTTATGAATAGTTTTATCTGTCACTTAAATTAATTGTTTAATATTAACCTTTTTTTATGATTTGGTTAATACCATCAACTAATGCCTGCTCAGACTGAAGACCAACTTCTTGTCTTACAATATCACCTTTGTGAAAAAACAAAAGGGTTGGAATGCTGCGAATACCGTATTTTACGGGTACTTCTTTAACTTCATCGACATTTACCTTACCTACAAGTACGTTATCGCTGAATTCATCAGAAATTTTATCTAAAATGGGTGCTATAGCTTTACATGGACCGCACCATTCAGCCCAAAAGTCTACAATTACGAGCTTTTCTGCTTTAATTACAAGCTCATCAAAGTTTTGATCTGTTATTTTGATAATTTTATCAGACATAAGTTTTCCAAATCATATTAATAATTACCATGGAATTTATAAGAATAATTGAATTTGAGTAACAAAAAAATAAGTTAAATAATTTCTCAGAGAGGATTAGCCCAAAATTTTTAAAAATCTTCTTTTACCTATTTTGACTATAAGCTCTCCACATCCATTACTTACCACATAACCTATATTAGAGCATACTTCTCCGTCAATTTTTATAGCATTCTGAGCTATTAAACGCTTACCCTCTGCCTTGCTAGCAATTAATTTTTCTGATAATAATATATCAAGGATATTAGAATTGCTCCTAACTTTAAATGTAGGCATATCATCTGGAATAGATTTTTTAACAAATATTTGGTCAAATGCCTGTTCAGCTTCTAATGCTGTATCTTTATCGTAGTAACGCTCAACCAAATCCTTAGCTAAATCTCTTTTGATATCTCTGGGATTTATAGATGAATCATTTAATTTTTTTTCAATGGATAAAACTTTTTCTTTATCTGCAAATACGGCTAATTTATAATATTTTGTTATCATAGAATCATTAATAGACATTAATTTTCCATACATATCTTTTGCTGAATCATCTAAAGCAATATAATTATCATAAGATTTTGACATTTTCTCTATTCCATCTGTTCCTTCAAGAAGAGGTAATGTAATAATAGATTGAGGTTCTTGATCATATTCTCGCTGCAGATCTCTTCCAACTAATAAATTGAATTTTTGATCTGTACCACCTAATTCTACATCAGATTTAATTTCGACAGAATCCATTGCTTGTGCCAATGGGTATAAAAACTCATGCATTGAAATTGGAATCTCAGATTCAAAACGTTTGGTAAAATCATCTCTTTCAATCATGCGAGCAACTGTGTATTTACTACTCATTTTTATTACATCAGAGAAGTTCATTTTATTTAGCCAAGTGCTGTTAAATAAGACTTTAAGGGTTTTTACATCAAGTATAGCCTTAGATTGTTCAATATATGATTCAGCATTAGCTTTTGCCTCTTCTAGGGTAAGCTGTGGGCGCGTCTTATTACGGTCTGAAGGATCCCCAATCATTGCCGTAAAATCACCTATAACTAGAATGGCCTGATGTCCTAAGTCTTGAAAATCTCTAAGCTTCTGAAGCACTACGCTATGTCCGATGTGCAAGTCTGGTCTGCTGGGATCACAACCGAGTTTCACGACGAGAGGTTTATTGTTTTTGATAGAAGATTCGAGCTTATGTCTTAGGTCTTGAAGTGGAATTACCTCCTCTGTGCCTTTAGAGATAATTTCTAACTGATCATCTACTGGTAAAAATCCCATTATTTTTTGCTCATTTCTCGTCGAGCTTCTCTATCTAAATCTTTCATCTTTAAAGCATCTTTTTTCTGGTATGTTTTCTTGCCTTTAGCTGTAGCAAATTCAATTTTAGCTATGCCTCCTTTAAAATAAGCTTTTAAGGGGACAATAGTTAATCCTTTTTGAGCTGCAACATTCTTAATCCTAATCATCTCTTTTTTATGAAGCAATAATTCACGATTTCTCGTCGGAGAATGACCTGAAAAACCAGTGTGAGAATAAGCGCTAATATGCGCTCCGATCAACCAGACTTTTCCATCTTTAATAGAAACAAAACTGTCTTTTAAATTTAATTTCTTTTCTCTAAGACTTTTAACCTCGCTACCGAGGAGAATCATGCCAGCCTCATACTTATCAATAATAGTATAGCTATGAAAAGCTTTTCTATTCTTACTGATAATCTCTATATTTTCGCTCATAAAAAAAGTTCTATTATTTTAATATTATTTTGTTAAATTTAAATATTGTTACATATACGAAGTTTTCAACATTGTGTGTATAATAATTGTGTGTTAAGTATTTTTGTAACATATTTATACCAAAACTTAAAGAGAAAATATAATTATGAGTAGTATTTATAAACGAAAAAGAAACGGAAAAAAAGATGGATATGTAATGTATTCGATTTATGCGTACGATCCTTTAAAAAATAAAAAAAGGTATTTTAATATAACTTTAGGAAAAATCAGCCCTACCCTAACCTGGGATGATTGCTTAAAACAAAAAAAAGAACTTGATCGTGTTTTTGATATCAAAAAAGGTGGAAAACAAGAAATGCAGCTAAATAAAGCAGTTAAAACCTACTTAAAGCATAAAATGATACATTTTAAGACAAAGCCACCTAAAAGCACCTCAATAAAGCTTCAAAACTACCATTTAGACAAGTTTAAAGAAATAATCGTCAAAAGGTATGGCTTTGGTATTATGATGAAGCATATTGATGATAATATGCTAAAATGGTACTATGAAATAAGAGAAAAAGAGCTCAAGACTAGTTCATTGATAGTTCACAAGAGAATAATAGATAGTTTTTTGACTTGGGTTAAAGACTGAGCGAGTGACGCGATTCGAACGCGCGACCCCAACCTTGGCAAGGTTGTGCTCTACCAGCTGAGCTACACTCGCATGTGTGGTTCATAATAAAACAAAATTATGGTTTTTCAAAAGAAAAATCTGCATTATCTGCTATCTTTTCTATAAATGCTGCGACATCTCTATCGTCGGGAATGGTCGGAGAAAGTGGAACACTAAAAAATATACTACGATCTCCATATTTTGCCAAAGATTGTCCTAACTCAAATGCTTCTTTTTGATACTTTGTTACAAGAGTCAGCACATTAGGATCATTAGCGTATATTTGTTCTAATGTTTTTGATGGATTCTTAGCCTGTAATCTTTTTAGACGAAAATCTATTTCTTGAAGACGACTAAATGGTGCTGAAACATCTTCAATATCCTTATTTATGTCCTTTATTCTTATATCAACAATACTTAAATGTTTTCCTTGAATACCAGTAGAATATACTAATGGGCCATCTTGAGCCTGCTTACTTCTCGGTTCAGTTCTTTTAGTCACTCCACTTAAAAATATATAATCTGCTTGTGGAAAAGCATTAGATAAATCAACTGCATTACTAGAACTAATATCAATTAACATTACTACAATATCTACATTTGGATCTACTAGTTCGATATATTTATTACCTTCAGATATAAAGTTTTTATTAATAATAGATTCATATCGAGTTGCTTCACTCAATCCTATAAATCCGATTTTAACTCCATCATATTCAAGAGAATGGTAAGGTTTAAAAAGTAATTCATTTGTGTTTTTATCATAAAGATTTGCTGAAATAAAGTTTATTGATGATTTAGATGTAATCTCTTTTATAAAACTTGACCCTAACTTAAAATCATTAGATCCGACATTGACAACATCATAACCAATAAGCTCAAGAGCACCAACCAAGTTTCTAGCTTTATATTTTTTTTGATTTGCTCTTAAACCATCAGGGTTTATTACACCATGAGAAAAAAAGGTATTTCCAGCATCAACAAGAAGAGGCTCTCTCTCTGACATCATATTTTTGAAAAAAAATGCTTTTCTTGCCAATCCTCCTAGCGGAGCTTTTGGACAACCACAATCATAATATTCAGCAAATACATTTGATGTAGCGACAAGAGATACATTCTGAGTACTTTTAGTCGCATCTTCGCTTTGTGCATATAAAATACTAAACAATATTACTATGAAGAATTTTTTCATTTTTTTAATCTAGTCCTTTTCCTTTTAATCATCAATGGTAACAAAAACATATAGATACCTGATATACTTACAACAATTAAAAGTACTCCTGTAGGTAAAAACCAGCCAAACTTAACATAGTCAGTAAAGAAAGAACCATCATGTACTGACTCAATAATATCTGACCTTCTATAGTTTACAGAAAAAATTTCAGCGGTTGCACTATCAATTTGAATTTCCCAATGATTATTTGATCTTATTTTTGCAATTCCTTTGTCTGGGCGAATATCAATACGATCTATATCTTCCCATGATTTAATATTTGCTTCAGGGACACTTTTTGCTGCTTCTAGATAACTTATAAGCATTGTAGGTTTATTAGTACTGGTCTTTTCAATGCTAGGTTGAATCCAGTTAGATTGCTTCTTTAACTGTAATAATACTCCAGTAGTAAATATTAACATTACAGGAACAATAATAAATGGAGAAATCCAATAATGAACCAGTCTTATCTTTTTATTTAACTTCAAAATTATTTTAAAATGCTTTCTAACTCATCCATTAAGAAGTTCATCTTTCTTGATACGGCTTCAAAAGGTTCAGATGTCGTCATATCTACTCCTGCCAAAGTAAGCAGCTCTACAGGATAATCAGAACTACCACTAGATAGAAATGTAATAAAGTCATCAATTCCGCTTTGCCCGTCATTCTGAACCCTTTCAGAAATTTTTTCTCCTGCGGCAAATGATGTCGCATATGCATACATATAATAGTTGTAATAGAAATGAGGAATGCGTGACCAGGAATATGCTTCTTCTTCTGTTATTTCCATGCTTGGACCCCAATATCTGCTATACATCTCACCAAAACTAGTTGTTAAAAAATCTTCAGTTAAAATCTGGCCATTCTCTGCTGCTTCATGTATTAGTAACTCAAATTCCGCAAAGCGCGTCTGCCTGTAGTATGTCGATCCAATATTTTGAATATAATTTTGGAGTAAAACAGCTTTCTCCTCATCGCTCTCTACATTAGCTAGCAAATAATCCATAAGTAGGGATTCGGTAGTCACTGATGCTACCTCTGCATTGAATGTATCATATCCATAATATGGGTATGGCTGATTCTTTTGACTCAAATAAGAATGGTAAGCGTGACCTAGCTCATGAGCTAATGTAAAAATATCATCTAAAGTACCAGAAAAATTTAACTTAATTCTTGGAGGTAAATCCCAAGTAGAAGACATATACGCACCACTTTCTTTTCCTTGGTTTTCAAAAACGTCAATTAAATTCTCACTATACATTTTTTCAGTAAAATTCTGTAATTCTCCATCGTTAGCCTGCAATAATGGCTGTAAAGCCTCTAATACCATTTGCTGACCCTCTTCATATGTATATTCTCTTGAAAAAGCTGCTAAAGGAGCATATGTGTCGAATGGCTTTATTTTATCTACACCAAGAAGCTCAGCTTTTAGCTCTGCCCATCTATGTAAAGGCTGGAGATTATTGTTTACGCTCTTGACTAAATTTTTATAAATATCTGTCGATATTCCAGAGCCTTTCATTTTAGCTTCGAGGGTGTTTTCATAGCCTCTTGATTTAGCATAGAAAATATGACCTTCTACATTACCCTTCATCAATACTGACATCGTATTCAATGAGCTCTTAAAAGGCACATATAGCGCCTTATACATATCTTCTCTAACTCTTCTATCTGTTGATTTAGTATACTTACCGTACCTTCCAGGAGACATAGTCAAATCATTTCCATTTTCATCTTTAAATGTTCCCCATTTAAAATCTGTAGCTCTCATTATATCATAAGCTTCATTTGGGACTCCTGACAACTTTCCAGCCATAGTTAAGATTCTTTCTTCTTTCTCTGACAGTATATAAGGTTTAGCGATATACATATCTTTAAAATCTTTCTCATAAACTTTCAATTCAGGCTCTCTAATCATGAACTCTTCTAAAACACTATAGTCAGATTCGAGCATTTCGGGAGTGTAGTACGCAGTCACTTCTCCTGATTTGATGGCTACATTTCTTACTCTTTGCACCATCTCTTGATACTTTTCGTTTGTTAAATCTGCATTTAATGAGTTGGACGCATAGTGATATAGTTTTCCGAAATACTGATTGATGGTTTCACTTAATCTTATTGATTCCAATAAAGTCTCGGGATTTGAGAGCAATCTACCTTTAAAATCACCCATTTCAGGGTAAAGATTTTTGAGCTTTTCTAAGTCAAGCTCCCATTCGGCATCTGTTGCATATACCGCTGTCAGATCCCATTTATATTTCGCATCAATATCAGATCTTAGAGGTATTTCTAAATTTGACGATTCGTTGTTATCTGCAGCACGAGCCATAAGGATGAAAAGATAAAAAATAATTAGTCTAAAATACATAGTTAATATTCCTTGTTTATTGTTTAAGATTTAGATTCACATAGTATAATAAAAATAAATATGAATAAAAATTATAAAATAGGTATAGCACTTGGCGGAGGAGCTGCAAGAGGATATGCTCATATAGGAGTACTAAAAGCTATAGATGAACTAAAAATTCCAATTCGATTTTATCTCTGGAACAAGTATTGGGTCTTTTATAGGCGCCTTATATGCATCTGGAAATCTTACACAATTTGAAGAAGAAGTAAGAAATAAAAATAGCTTTATAAGAGATGTATTATTCAAGCTAGACCCTATCTATCCCAAATTAGCAGCAATGAATGGAAATGAGGTAATAAAGGTATTTAAGAGAATTACAAACATTAGCACATTTGAGGAGTTAGATATACCCCTGACTACGGTTGCAACAGATATTATTAAAAATGAGAAAGTTGAGTGTAACTCAGGAGATTTAATTAATGCAATCAAAGCTAGTATTGCTATACCAGGCATATTGAACCCTACATATGTAGATGACATTCTTTGTGTCGATGGTGGATTAATTGATCCTGTTCCTCTTGAATCTGCCATAAAAATGGGTGCAGATCGCACAATAGCAGTGAATCTTTATGGACTGGAATCATCTGAAAAAACAAATGAGAAATATAATATCATTGATATTATTGATCGTTCAGCAAAAATCGTTTTAAACAATATTACTCACCTTAGCTTTAAATTTAATGAACCAGATTTGTTGATTGAACCTCCGATAGATCAGTTTAAAGGTTGGGACTTTCATAGAGCAAATGAATTGATTGATATTGGCTATGAAGAAGGAAAAAAATCTTTATTAGAAAATAAACTATTTATTTAGAACTTTTTTCAGAGTATTTAAGCAATAATCAACACTATCTTTTCGAGCATTATACCCCATAAGTCCAATACGCCATATCTTTCCGGAAAGTTTACCGAGACCTGCACCAATTTCTAAATTAAAATCATTTAACAATTCCATACGAACTGCTAATTCATCTATGTTGTCAGGTACATAAATTGAATTCATCTGTGGTAAACGATATTCTTCTTCAACTACAAAGTTAAAATTTAATTCTTCAAGTCCCTTTTTAAGCCTTATATGAGCGTCTAGATGCTTCTGCCATGAATTTTCTAACCCTTCATTACATACCTGTCTCAAAGATTCATGTAAGGCATATACGCTATTTATAGGCGCGGTATGGTGATAACTTCTTTTTCCTTCACCGCTCCAATAATCGAGGACTAAAGTTTGATCAAGAAACCAACTTTGAATTTTATCCGAACGATTAGTTATTTTTTCAATAGCCTTATCAGAAAAAGTTAGTGGCGATAAGCCAGCTACGCTTGAAAGGCATTTTTGACTACCTGAATATACTGCATCTAGACCCCATTCATCTGTCATAACAGGTATTCCAGCTAAGGATGTAACCGTATCAGCAATTACTAGGCAGTCATGTACTTTGGCGATTCTAGCGATGGTTTCAGCATCACTTCTTACTCCAGTAGATGTTTCTGCGTGGACAAAAGCAACAATTTTAGCATCAGGATTCTCTTTGAGTGCTACTTCAAGTTTTTCGACAGAAACAGGAGTTCCCCATTCATCTTGAATCACAACAGCTGTTCCACCAATACGCTCAACGTTCTCTACCATACGTCCACCAAATAAACCATTCACACATACTACTACTTTATCTCCAGGCTCTACCAAATTAACAAAGCATGCTTCCATACCAGCACTTCCAGGAGCAGATACGGCAATTGCAAACTCGTTTTTTGTTTGAAAGACATAGCGCAACATAGATTTAACCTCATCCATCATCTTAACAAATAAAGGATCTAAATGACCCATTTCAGGACGAGTTAAAGCCTCGGATACTTCAGGATAGATATTAGACGGACCGGCCCCCATTAACCTACGATTAGGCGTTGAAAATTTTTCTAAATGAGCTCTGGACACCTTATCATTCCCCCTTTAATTAAATGAATAGGTTATAATTTTCTTAATTATTTAATTAAATACAATAGCTTTATTCCGATAACACTTCACTTCTTTTAGCAATACGAATAGACATTTCTACTCTTTCAAGTGGATTATCATTTTGATCTTTTGCAACATTTGCAATTTCATCAATAATATCTAATCCATCAATAACTTTACCAAATACAGTATAATTATTATCTAAGAAATTTGCATTATCATGACAAACAAAAAACTGACTTGAAGCACTATTAGGATCATTAGTTCTTGCCATTGATAATATACCTTTAACATGTGGCGTATCACTAAATTCTTGCGGAATAAGCCAAGTACTTGAGTCTTCTTCGTTACCAAGACCAAAGAACTTACCAGCTCTTCCACCTGTCCCGTGAGTAGCTCTATTTTCATTTCTTGAGTTAGGATCTCCCCCCTGAATCATAAATCCTGGAATAACCCTATGAAAGGTCGTCCCATTAAAATATTCTTCGTTAGCTAGTGCCATAAAACTCTCAACATGCATTGGAGCAATATCTGGATAGAATTCTACCACCATATCTCCAAAATTTGTTGAAATTACTGCTACGTCTGATTCCTTATTCAGTAATGTCATAAATAATACCCCTATCACTAAAAATGTTAATAATATAAAGCCAAATACTCTAATCATAATTCTTTTACTCCTAATATAATTTTGAAAAACTTCATCTTAAAACAATATATAAATGAGAATTAATTCTTTGTTTAAATGATACTGTAGCTGCGACATAGAAATCAGTACAGCAACAGTATCGATGATTAGTTTATGCTTCAAGATTCAGATCTTAAGAATCATCTTCGTGCATTAGGTATTGCGCGAGTAAATTGATCTTACACCCGTGATTTTACCATCTAAGATCAAAGTAAGACCATGTCTACCAGATGCTTCAAATCTCCCATAACGCTGAACCATCTTTACGAACACTTTTTGCTGTAGAGCGAACAGTGAGTCCTGATGCCTGGATCAGTGTCATAAATTTTGAAAGGCATACATTGACCAAGGTTTCCAGCTCTGATGGTTCTCAGATTGATCGAACCATTTCTGCATTCTTTCTTTAGCGTCAGCTTGAGCTTCTTTGGTTCAGCTCCATTTCCATTCATGATCTGATAAAGCTTGCCATTCATGAGCATAAATGCTTAAGGAATGCAGCATCAACATCTAAGTTATTAGCCGCTTCAAGGAACAGCTTCCATGGTATCTCAACTTCACCTCTATTAGAAAAAACAAAAGGACGACCAGCAATATTCATTATCTAGGATAAAGTCCTATAAACTTACCACCATCAGCGTAGACCGAGACTCAGTTACTCTCGGGCCCTGAATTGATACGATACCATTGGTGCCAATCCACCCAACTTATCTTCCTTCGTCATATAACAGGAAAGACTTCAAAAAGGTCTATGTGTTTCGTTTAGAGCCATTCTTCCAAACTGTCTATCTTCAACAGACCAAACAAGTTAACTAGCTCTTGTACTATCACTACGCCTTGCAATCTAACAGGTAACTACTGCCCAAGGCTGCATATTGACTGATTCAAGAGACTCAAGCCACTCGTTCATGCAACGTCCATTGGTCATGTTCTTCAGCTGAATTTTCCACAAAATCATCTCTGAATAATGACTTCATAGCATCCCAATCTCTATTATTCTATGCATCTGTAGCATTGTAAGCTGAACACAGCCTCCATATACGACATCAACTGAACTGTCACTTCCAAGCACATACGCATTACCATACAATTCATTATCTTCATTGCCCAGGAACGAATTTTCCAGCTGATTCAACTCCATCATAGTTAACCTCTACTACTTCAGTTACAGTTTGATTGCAAGCAAATACAGTAAGCATTCCAAAGACGGTTATAAGTGTTAATATATTATTATTTTTCATTTTTACTCTTCTCCCCTTCCTTTGTTGTTATAATGACAGTAAACATTTTAATAAAAAATTCCTAGCAATACACTAGTAAATATTAAGTGGAGCTGACAGGGATTGAACCTGCGACCTCATGAATGCCATCCACGCGCTCTACCAACTGAGCTACAGCCCCAAAAATTATTTGTGATTTACTTGTTTCCAATCTTTATCAAACTGATCAATCCCTTGATCCGTTAAATCATGCTTATACATTTCTTCAAAAATAGATGGTGGCAATGTCACAATATCAGTACCAGCTATAAAAGCATTAGTAACATGTTCAGTTGTACGAATGGATGCAGCAAGAATTTGAGTTTTAATATTATTCCTATCGAAAATAGTTCTAATAGATTCTATTAATCCAATTCCACTTAAACCATTATCTTCGCAACGTCCTATAAAAGGAGATACAAACTTTGCACCAGCTTTTGCACATAAAATTGCTTGAGTGACAGAAAAAATAAGCGTCACATTTACTGGAATATTTTTTGCTGAAAGAACATTACATGCCTTTAAACCTTCTTCTGTACATGGAACTTTAATAGTAATATTAGGACTAATTGAATAGTATTGTTTTGCTTGAGATATCATTCCTTCAGCTGTATCAGCAACTACTTCCGCACTAATACTTGAATCATCAGGAAATAATGCAGAAATATCCTTAATAACATCAATAGGATTTCTTCCTGATTGCTTCATTAAAGTTGGATTAGTAGTCACACCATCTATCAGCCCTGACTCACAGTGCTTACTAATGACATTTACGTCTGAAGTATCTAAAAATATTTTCATAGTCGAACAATTTAATAAAAAATACTAAAATAAAAAGGGCTATAAAAATATAGCCCTTTTTTTAATCTGTACGATTTGAGATAAAAAATTATCCGCGAGTGCCACCGCTTTCGCCTTCATCTTCTTCTCCGCCCTTGCGTCTACAATTATCTTTCCATGCTTGCTTCATCTCTTCATGAGAATTCACTGTTAAAACACTACCGTCTTCAAAAGTGATATCAGCTGGAAATACAAGTTCTGGTTTCTTTTTTTCGCCATCATAAGATTCAAAGAATGCTCTCATTTTTGTAGCTAAGTCTTCCTCGTCTGATGCGCTAAGTGTTGAACCATCAGGCATTGTAAAGCTTACAGGAAATACAAAAGAGAAACATCTTTTGTCATTTTCTTCTCCCCTACATGCTTGAAATGCTTCTTTTAATTCTTCGTCAGAATTGACTGTTAAAATTTCGCCTTCTTCGCCTTCTTCTTCAGGTTTGAATTGTACTTGAATTGGAAATGTGAAAGCTGGTTTTTCTTTAGTTCCAGTCGCTTCATATTGTGCTTTTAATGCATCATAAAATTCTTTATGATCAGCTACAGTATAAGATGAGCCATCTGAGAACGAGAATGATAATGGAAATACAAATCTAAAACACTTTCTTTTTCCATGTCTTTTTCTATCATCACCAGCTCTGTCACCCAACTTTCTACCATCTTTAGCAAAAAATACTTCTGTAACATCTCCAGCATCTACAGCCATGTCACCTAAGGATAATTGATATCCGTAATTAGGTGATAATTCTACTTCAATGGCTATATGATCGAAGTATTGTGTTTCAACAACCAATCGAGAAAGAACTGGTAAATCTACATTGTCTATCTCTATCTTATTGGAATCGTTAGCAATAGCTTCTATTAGCTGTGCATCGTTCATCATATCTGCATCCATGTAAGACATATTGTCCTGACATGAAGAAATAAAGAACACCATTCCAAACATTAATAATATTTTTTTCATTTCTAATAATAATCCCCTTGTTATATCGATTAACAAATAATTTAGTTATCTTCTTTCTGTCTAGAGTCAAAAAATCTTTTTGATCCCTACGCTTATCCGCGACTCAAAGTCTCTACGATGCCTTCTCATTTCCTTTAGCAAGATTAGCTTCTCATTCTTTCTTCAAAAAATAGCAATTTCACTACGTTGCTCCTCCGCTAAGAATACCTTTGGTATCTTGCAAGAATTTACTTTCCAATCTAACAATAGTAGCATCTTGCATTCGCATTTTGGAATCTATTGCAGCATCTACATCAAATTTTGATCGATCGTCTTTAGCAGCCAGATCGTAATTCTCTCAATCTTTTGCTGATGAGCTTCTCTTTGCTCCATCAGCTTTGTTCGTGAAATTCATTTTGTAATGGAAAAAACTTCTCAGCTTGTTGTGGTTTTAAGTCAAGATCTTGAGTTTGTTTTGCTACCAACATTACTTCTTTTCTATCTTTATTTTGTTGCCATTCTTTTTTTGACATTTCAGCCCTTTTGTCTCGATCTTGGGCAAAAAGTGCTGTAAAAAGTAACATTACTAATAATAGATTTTTCATTATTTCTCCTAGATATATTTAAAATTGTTTCAATAAATCTTACTCTCTAATAAAAAATAAGTTTCAATATTATTTTTTTCTAGCCTCAATAAAAGACTGAATTCCCATGATAATTGCACTTAAACATATGATAAAAGCTGTAAATTGCTCTATTGTAGCAAGCGGCCTTAATAAGGCATCTCCACTAAGTAAATAACCAAATATATCAATTACAGACTTATAGGTAGCTCCTGCTCCAGCAAGTAGAACAAGCAAAATTACATGAGCAAAATGTCTACTCTGATTAGTGAAACGATCGGACAATAAGGTCAATAGAAGTATTATTCCACCTAAAAAACCTGGAATTAATGCTGTAACTGTTTGTGTTATAGCATAGAAACTGATTCCTAAAATTAATAAACCAGCACCTGCTTTTTTAAAAATATCATTCATTTTTCTCTCCTTTTAATTGTCGCCTAAACTATCTACTACTTTTTTAAAACTTTCATTTAATCCTAAAATCATCTTTTTAGTATAAGGATTATATTTTTGAATATCCTCAAATAACTCCCATGAATCATTACAAGTCTGACTAACAAGCTTATGGAGTGCTTTATAGCCGACCGTATCAATATTAGTTTGCTGTGTTCCAAAATCATCAATAACTCTCCCTACTAAATGAGTTAATCCTTGTGATCGTGCTGCCATAATATCATGTTCTTCAGAAGTAATTTCTTCGATTGTAATATTCTGACTTTCAAAATAAGATTTCCAGAATTCATACCTATCATGAGTATCGCGCACTTTTTCCATCATCATTATTGATCCACGTTCTTGTAGAGAATCTGGTCCAAACAATGGATGTGTTGCAATGATATCTGTCTCATTTGGAAGATGATCTAACATCGCTTGCTTTGGATGCACTTTAACAGAACAAACATCTATTATAGTCTTTTTGCCGCTTATCTTGCTTGATAAACTACTCATTAACCCTTCAAAATCTCTAATTGGCACTGCAATGAAAATTGTATCATTTTTAAGTACATCATCTAGAGACACAAAATTAATATCTGATTGACTTACAGGTTCGATATCAAATACATCCACTTCGAATCCCTTAATAAGTAATTGATGAAGCATCGTTCCAAATCTTCCAAATCCAATAATGCTGACTCTATTCATTACTATCAATCCTTTCTACTGCTAAAAATAATGTTAAATTTTTCTTTAAATCATGAATATCACTTTCAAGAATATTTAGTCCATATTTTTCTGCAGAATTTTTACTTGCAATCACTGCGGTATTATCTGATAATCTTCCTTCAACAAGATCTTGTGCTGCCTGAGCAGTATCATCTTCTTCTACAAGTTTTTTTGACCAAAATTTTTCAGCTAAATAGTCTTTACATTGCTTTAAAGCCTGTTCATGTGAATGGATTTCTTCAATATCTCCAAGAGCGATACCATCTTTTACTAATAAATTTTGGCTAATCTCTACATAGAACATATCTATAATTTTACATTGATTTTTAGCAAGCGCTTCAACACTTTCAATGACTACTCCTCCTTGTGCATTTTCCATCGCAAAAATTCCAATATCAATTGCTTCTGATGTTAAGCCATCTAGAACATTCATTGAGCTAATCAAGTAGTCTAATTCAAATTCTTTTATATCAAATTTATTACAATAAGATTTTGCTGCTTCTTCGCTGAAACTTCCCTCAATTCCTTGTATACCTATTTTTTTCATGCTTGCTCCAATATATGCTTAATTGCTGTAATATATCCATGCTTGCCTTCACCATAAAACTGAGTTAGACAAACACTCTTTATTACTGATATTTTTCTAAAATTTTCCCGATCATGAATATCAGATAAGTGTACCTCAATTGCCTTCAATTGAGTACCAACGATTGCATCTCTCAATGCATATGAATAGTGGGTTAATGCACCCGGATTAATAATAAGATAGTCTGTATCTTTACGTTTTGAATGGATAAAATCAATAATTGAGCCTTCAGAGTTAGACTGAAAAAATTCTAAGTTCAAATTAGTGCATATTTCATGATTTTCTATCCAAGAATTAATCTCATTTAAGGTTTCAGAGCCATAGATATCTGGTTCTCTTTCTCCTAAAAGATTCAAATTTGGGCCGTTTACAATAATAATATTCATAATACTCCTAAACTTTCTTCAATATGATTTAATGTTATCTCTGTGCTAAGCTCAGCCTTTCCAATTTCTGAAATTAAGACAAATCTTATTTGTGATTCTCTAAACTTTTTATCTCTTTTTACAAATTCAATAATTGAATCCTTATCTTTTAGATTAATAGCAGGTAATGTAAAAGCAGATAAAGCTTTTAAGCTTGCATGATATTCATTCTCGTTCAAATTACCGATGGTATGTGATAGGTATAATGCACATTTCATTCCATAAAGAATAGCTTCACCATGAAGTAATTTTTTATACTCAAAATAACCTTCAAGAGCATGACCAATAGTATGACCGAAATTTAGAATCATTCTAATATTATCTTCATTGACATCTTTACTTACTACCTCACTCTTAATTTCACACGATCGTAATATAATTTTTTTGAGAGCTGTCTGATTTTTTGCACTAAGAATATCTGATATATTTTCTACAATATAGTTAAATAACTCTTTATCATAGATAAATCCATACTTAATCGCTTCAGCTAATGAAGCATTTATTTCTCTCTGTGGTAATGTATCTAAAAAAGATAAATCAATAATAACTGCTTTTGGTTGATGTATTCTACCTATCAGATTCTTTCCACTTTTTAGATTTACACCAGTTTTTCCTCCAATAGAAGAATCTACCATAGCTAATAATGTAGTAGGATATTGTATATAATCAATTCCTCGCATAAAAATAGAAGCTACAAATCCAGCTATATCGCCAACCACTCCGCCACCTACTGCAAAAATAGTAGAAGAGCGGTCATAATGCATCATGGTCATCTTATCACAAATTTCTATTGCAGTTTCAATCGATTTGGCTTTCTCGCCCTGTCCAATGAAATGAAACTCTACATTTGGTAAAGATTTTAATACAGAAAACTTCTCTTCGAGTGTTTTATATATTACTTCTTGAGTGATAATCATACATTTTGAAGACGTTCCTATCAATGCCATAGCAGATTCAACAAAATTGTCATCAAAGATGATATCGTAACTATCTCTTTCAAGATTTACTTTTATCGTGCTACTCATTTATATATTCCATAATCGTTTTACAGCTATCACTAATGTCAACATTATCAGTATTGATATTGAGCTTAGATAGTGATTTATATTTTTTTTCTCTGTTGTTAAAAATATCTCTCAATACATCTTTTTTATCTCCTTTTAATAATAAAGGCCTGTTACTATCATGCTTAACTCTTTCATGAAGAACATCGATTGATGTATCTAAATAAACACAAAAAGATTGATTTAAGATTTTATGATTAACATCTTTTTCAACAATTCCTCCACCAGTAGCACAAACAATTCGTTCTTTTAATATTATTTTTTCCAATTTCTTGCTTTCTAAAGTACGAAACTTACTTTCACTTTTTTTGAACATGTCATTTATTGAAAGACCATGATCTTTTTCCAGTTCAGTATCGATATCTATAAAAGTCCAATTAAGCTTATCTGCTAACATCGAGCCTAAAGTAGATTTACCTGAACCCATCATACCTATTAAAAAAATTTGTTTAATATTTTCCACTAGCTTTTATGTGTTTTTTAAGTTGATCTAAATTATCTCCACCAAACTTTTCTAATAAGGCGTCAGCTAAAACAATAGCTAACATAGATTCGCCAATAATTGAAGCAGCTGGAACAGCGCAAGAGTCGGTTCTTTCTTTGTGAGCTAACTTAGGTTCCATTGTATTCAAATCAATAGATCGTAAAGGTTTTATAAGCGTTGAAATAGGTTTCATACTCACTTTCACATGAATTGGCTGAGCATTACTCATTCCACCCTCAATACCTCCAGCATTATTACTTGCGCGAGTTATTTTATTATCTTCGTATAAGATTTCATCATGTAATTCACTTCCAAATACAGCTGAAGAAGCAAAACCTGCACCTAACTCCACTCCCTTAAATGCATTTACAGACATCATAGCTTGTGAAATTCTAGCCTGAAGCTTCCCATCGGCATTGATATATGTTCCTAATCCATATGGTAATCCCTTTGCAATAACTTCAAAAGAACCTCCAACAGAATCTCCGTTATTCCTTGCTTCATCAATTACATCCATCATTTTTTTCTCTGCAGCTTTATCAAAACATCTTACAGGAGATGCATCTACTGTATCGTTTAATTCTTTTAGACTCATATTATTCGAGACAGGAGTTTCATCTACTATGTTGTGAATTTGATATACTCGACTTCCAACAGTTATACCTACTTCTTCTAATAATTTTCTACAAACAGCTCCAATTGCTACGCGCATTGCTGTCTCTCTTGCTGAAGAGCGCTCTAAAACATTTCTAATATCATCTAATCCATACTTCATTACTCCTGCTAGATCTGCATGACCAGGACGAGGCATTGTTACTTTTCGATGCTCTTTTTTTGGTTTTCCAGTAGCCATTCTATCTTCCCAATTCACCCAATCAAAATTCTTTATCAACAAAGAAATTGGTGATCCTAACGTAATAGCATGTCGAACACCAGAAAATATTTCTGCATGATCTTTTTCTATTTTCATTCTTCCACCTCTGCCATGTCCTTGCATCCTTCTTAGTAAATCTTTTTCAATATACTCTTCAGTAATATTCATACCAGCTGGTATGCCTTCAATAATTCCAATTAATCCTTTTCCGTGAGATTCTCCCGCGGTCATATATGATATTTTCTTTAACATATTACTTTCTCCAATTGTTTTTTAATGGAATCCAATTTTTGGTCCACATTATAGGTAGTTTCTGTCCAAATTTCAATAGACTTGATAGCTTGAAAAATAAGCATCTCTAGTCCATTTACTGATTTCTTTACTTTATTTTTATATCGATTTAAAAACAGCGTGTGACTTGATACATAAATCAAATCAATAAGAATACTATTTTTATCTACTGGAATGTCAAAAAAACTTCTATCTTGTTCATCTTGATACATTCCTAAAGGTGTCGTATTAATTGCAATATCAAACCTGCTATCAGATTTAGTATAAATTTCAATATTTTTACCACCTAATTTTTCTGCATAAAGCTTAATTTTTAATGCATTTTCTATTGATTTATTTTTTATTGTAATTGATTCAGCTCCTCGGTCAATTAACGTCTTAATAACAGTTCTAGCCGAGCCGCCTGCTCCCAAAACAATACAGCGGTTAGAATTGATAGAAATGCTATTATTCTTAAGAAGCATTTCAAACCCATGTGAGTCCGTATTGTATCCTTTTAAAATATTATCTGTTCTTTTAATACAATTTATATTTCCTAGAATCTTCGCATTAGTGTCAACTTCATGAATAAATTGTAAGCTTGTTTCTTTGTATGGAATGGTGATATTAATACCATCAAATTTTTTGTTATCAAATTTTTCAAAAAAAGAAGGAAGATTATCAGGGGTAATTTCATATTTTTCATATCGAAAATTACTCAAGTCTAACTCTTTGAATAAAATCTTTTGTAATTGCGGGCTAATACTTTTTTCCACTGGGTTGCCTATTAATCCTAGATTCATCTTTGAATCTCCTTAAGAATATCAAAAAATCCAGGTAAGGAAATATCAATACAATCTGTATTATCAATGTCAAATTCCTTAAATGCTACCAGACTTAGTATAATAAAAGCCATTGCAATTCTATGGTCGTCATACGATATAATTTTGGCCATCTTTTTTGGCTTTCCACCATCAACTATTAAATTATTTTTTTCTTCAAACGCATTAATTCCAAATGATTGTAGATTTTGAATAATTGCATCTAACCTATCGCTCTCTTTAAATCTTAATTCCTCTACCCGATGAAAGACTGTTCTGCCTTTTGCAAATGCTGCTATTACTGCTAAAATAGGGATTTCATCGATAATTGATGGAATCATATGTGCAGGTACATCACAGCTTTTAATATTAGAACCAATAAATTGTATATCTCCACAAGACTCTCCATTATTAGTCATTGGATTTGATACCAATCCCTGGACACCCATCTTTCCAAGCACATCAATAAAGCCAGTTCGTGTAGGATTTAATAAAATATTCTTTACAGTTAGATCAGAGCCCTTCAATAAAGCTGCTAATGCAATGAAAAAGGCTGCAGATGAAGGATCGGCAGGAATATCCATATTAAATGATTTCAACTTAGAAGAGAGAGGATTTACGGTGATATTATTATCATCTACTACAATATTAGCTCCCATACTTTCAAGCATAATTTCTGAATGATTTCTAGAATGTTTCAATTCTTTTACTACAGATGGATTCTTAGCTCCTAATCCAGCTAAAAGTATCGCTGACTTTACTTGAGCACTTGCAATAGGCATTTTATAATCAATACCCTTAAAGCTATTTGATGCATCAATATGTAAGGGCAATAGTCCGTCATTTGATTTAATTATACAGCCCATCTCTTTCAATGGTTTAATAACTCTGTTCATAGGTCTCTTTGACAATGATTCATCTCCTATTAATGAAAATGAAAGATGTTGTGATGACAGCAAACCAGTCAGTAAACGAGAAGTTGTACCTGAGTTTCCACAGTCAATAGGTTCTTTAGGGCTTGCTAAGCTTGAACCTGTTACAACTATCAAATCTTTGTCTTGTTTTATTAATGCTCCACATGATTGCATTGCTTTAATAGTAGACTGTAAATCTTCTCCATCATTCAAGTTCGTAATACGACTTACTCCACTTGCAATAGAGGCCAGCATAATTGATCGATGAGAAATTGACTTATCTCCTGGCAATGAAATAATAGAATTAATAATCATTACTTTGTCATTTCCTCAGCGATATTGAATGAGAGTTCTAATGCTTGATTGGCATTTAATCTCGGGTCGCAATGTGTATGATATCTAGAATTTAAATCATCATCGCTTAGTTTATATATTCCTCCAGTACATTCTGTTACATTTTGACCTGTCATCTCTAAATGCATTCCACCTAAGTGACATCCTTTAGATCTTAAGATACCAATTGCTTTTGTAGTTTCATTTAATAATGATGAAAAATCTCTTGTTTTAAGACCAGAAGAAGACTTTACAGTATTTCCATGCATTGGATCTGAAATCCACAATACAGACTTTTTATGCTTATTAATTGTATCAACTAACTTAGGTAAATATGATTCAACATTTTCTTTTCCATAGCGGAAAATTAATGAAATTTTTCCTGCTTCATTATTCGGATTGATGATATCAATAATTTTAATCAATTCATCTGGATCTAAAGATGGTCCACACTTAATACCAATAGGATTACTAATACCTCTACAGTATTCTACATGTGCACTATTGACAAAACGGGTTCTATCTCCAATCCAAATAAAATGAGCTGATGTACAGTAAACATCATTCGATAAAGAATCTTTGCGGGTTAATGCTTGCTCATAAGGTAAATGCAATCCTTCATGACTAGTATAAAAATCTACTGTATTTAAATCTACTACTTTTTGTGTATCAACACCCACAGCATCCATAAAGTCTAAGTATTCCGTAATTTTATTTGCAATTTCTTCATACTTTTTTCCCTCTTTACTCGCCTTAACAAACCCCATATTCCAAGAATTTACTTTGCGTAAATTTGCAAATCCTCCTTGAGCAAAAGATCGTAATAAATTAAGAGTAGATGCAGATTGAGAATATGCATGTAATAGTCGAGCTGGATTAGGATTTCTATCTTTTTCTGTAAATTCTATTCCATTAATTGAGTCTCCGTAATAACTATTTAATGTAACGCCGTCAACTGTTTCAGTATCTGAGGATCTTGGCTTTGCAAATTGTCCAGCAATTCTTCCTAATTTGATAACAGGTACTTTCATTTTTGAAGTAATGACTGCACTCATTTGTAAAAGCACGCGGAAAGTATCACGAATATTATTGGCATTAAATTCTTTGAAACTTTCAGCGCAATCTCCCCCTTGTACTAAAAAAGCCTTTCCCTCAACTGCTTTTGCCAATTCAGATTTAAGATTTTTGCATTCTCCAGCAAAAACTAATGGAGGGAACGTATTCAATCTATCTAAAGCCTGATTTAATTCATTTTGATCTTTATAATCTGGAATATGCTTAACATCAAAATTTTTCCATGAATCTTTTGTCCAATTACTCATTATTTCTCCTCTACTCTTTTTGATTCTGTAATAATTGATTGATAAATATTTTTCAAAAAATCTGCTTCAATAGCTGAAAACTTAGCATCAATTTTTGCATAAATTGCATTTTCTCTATTTTGATCTAATACTGGAAGACCTTGTTCTTTTTTGATATATCCAATGGTAGTTACTGCATCCAGTCTCTCCATTAATAAATCAAATATTTGATTATCAATTGAATCTATTTTTTCTCTATTCTTTAGTATATCTTTATTCATCATTACCTCCATATAACAAAAAACCCTAGCGACTAGAGCTAGGGTTCATGTAGTTTTTTATATAGTCCTATTATTAGGCCTCTACAGTCCCCCTGCTTCTAAAATAATAATAGTCAAAAAAGTTCTTCATTTTATAGAGTTTAAACATAGGTCAATACAGTTAGCAAGATAAATTAATTATTTTACAAAAATCAGTTTGCGTGTTGAATTATTATTTTTAATAGCAGACTCTGAGAATTTAAATGGCTTAAACTCTCCCTTATTATACAACTCAGTTTGATCGTCATAGTGCTTTGATTGAAACATCCCTGATTGACCAGTAGGTAAAATGCTAAATCCATTATCAAAATCTGAAAAATCAATTACTCTTCGCATAGATGAACCAGCTCTAACATTAAATGGTTCGGTAGTAGAATAACTGGCAGCTCTTGGAGTCATACCTGATCCTGCCATTGGATATGGTCCTACACTAAAGTTTATAAAGGTTTTGACAAGAGGGTCACCATCTAGACGATGACGATAGGACACCTGATGTATTTGGCCCCATGTTAAATCGATAGGATTTCCACAACACTCTTTTAGAGAAATATAAGCATCATGAAAAGATTCATTTACAATATCATTTAAAGTTTCTTTTTTATCGGTTAACACGTTATCAATCCATAAAGTTGCCTCTCCATCAAATATTTTTCTAATAGCTAATGAACGGATATATTTTAAACTATAAAAAGTATCAAAAGATTCATTTCCAAAACTAGTTAATTCATCTTGGAATAAATTTTTTACAAGATTAAGATAAATTGCGTGGAAAGCTACTGTTGCTTTCGAATCAATTGATTCAACACCATCCCAATCTTTTAACATATTATAAATTTTGTCTCCCTCAGCTGAGAAACCAATTGTATAATTTGAGGAAAATAATGGAGAATATTCTTGACCAAATGGAGAAGTAATATCATTGAGTATTGACTTCATATCTTTGACATCAAATGATGAATCTACCCTTAACCTTCTATCAATCTGTTCACCTCTGCTTGGATCTGCCCAATAACGTGAAATATAGTAAGGATATTCATCTCCAATGATCTTATTATTTCCATTCGAAATATATCCTTTTTTAGGATTAAATGAGTATGGCATCTCATCGAAAGGAATATAGCCCTTCCAATCATGTTTGGTGGTCGTTCCATCAAAAGGAATTAGTTTATCGGCATTAAGCCTAATTGGGATCTTTGAGCTAGGTCTCCATCCGATATTTCCTTCTTTATCTGCATAAGTCCAATTCTGTCCTGGAGCACCAAATAATTTCGAAGCTTCAGAAAATTCTTCCCAATTTGATGCTTGAGCCAACATGAACAATGCAGTAGTTTCATCAAAAGCGTCATATTCAGTCCACTTAAAAGAAATAGCCTTGCTTTGCCCTTTGGCATCTGGATGAATATCACTTACAATAGGACCTCTATGAGTAGAGCGAATAATAATTGTACGACTTTCTCCAGACTTTAGCATTATTTCTTCTTCTTCAATTATTAAGTCTCTCCATTCCCCATCGACATAATATTGAGTTTGATTTTCATTTAAAGATTCAATATAAAAATCCATATCATCTGTCATTACATTCGTAAAACCCCATCCAATATGCTCATTATGACCAATAACAGGTAGAGGAAAACCATACAATCCATAACCACCAAAATTAAAATTATCACTTTTAAGACGAATTTCGTACCACCATGGTGGCTGGTTATAAGCCAAGTGAGGATCGTTAGCTAGTAAAGGTTTTCCAGAAGCTGTTTTATTACCTGAAACAGCCCATGCATTTGAACCATAACCATGTCTATCTGTTTTAAATAAATTTCTTAAATCTTTTGTATCACTTGCAAACTGCTGATAGCTCTTTAACAAAACATTATTGGACGCTATCCTGACATATTCTTCTTTATATGAAGGTAAAATTTCTGCTAAATAGTCAGGACCAAGTTGTTCATTAATTGCTCCAAAAAATAACTCTGAATCCCATCCGCCTTGTAATTCCCAAGCCATCATTGTTGATAATGCAACTATATCTAATGGCTCAAAAATGGGCAATTTATCTATACCAATCAATTTAAACTCTAAGGGAAATTCTGAAGGAGCTAAGGTTTGTATGTAAGCATTGATACCAAAACATGTATCTTGTAAATGTTGTAATGTTGAAGGAGGAACTTTAGCTAAAGTCTTTTTAGCAATTTTTTCGAATCCAAGTGTACGTAAAAATGTATCTTCTGCTATTAATGAATCATTAAGCACTAAACTTAAATGACCTTTATATGCATATTTCATAAATGACATTTGGAATAGTCTATCTCTTGCTCCTATATAACCAGCTACTTTAAACATATCAGAATCATTAGAAGCAAAAACACTAGGGACACCATAGTCATCAAAATAGACTTCAACTGTATCTTCAACATCTAAATCAGTGATTTTTCCCTCATAGAGAATATCGGTAGGCTTTAAAAAGCTATTTACTTTAAAAACAATTAGCCCCGTAATAAGAAATAATAAGATGAATGTTCTAGGTAGTTTCCCCATCCAAGAACTTAGATATTATTTTTTTAGATACTTAGAAAAAAATTCTGCAGAAAATTTGAATGATGCTTCACGCGCTTTTGTATTACCTCCCATACTGGGACCTCGTCCAGCACATGTCAATAATGCTAATTTTTGTCTTATTGGTGTATTAATGGGAATATTCCAATATTCACTTAGCCATAAAACTCCCTTTTCATTCATGGGAAACCGACAGTCTCCTAACGTATAACCTTCTTCATTAACTGTTACTTCTGAAACTCGATCAAATGAATGATGAGCATTTTCATAAATCGTAATATCAATATTGTGAGGTAATCCACTTATCTCAATCTTATCAATCAGTTCAGTACACGCTGCAGCAGGAACCCAATCATCAAGTTCGCCAATAAGAATATGAACAGGAGCAGTGCTAAACTGCATATTTTTACTTGGATAAGGATATGCCATGCATCCTGGATAAACAGGTAAGTGAGCAGCAAACATAAATTCTCCGTCATTAATCGCATTAACCAATGGTAGCCATGCAGCGTATAAAGAAACAGCTCCACCAAGACTCCAACCAGTAATTCCAGCGCGATTTGTATCAATATTTGGATGAGAGCTGAGAGTTTCTAAGGCTCGATAACTATCCAAAATAACCATAGCTGTAGTTACTTCTACTTGACTACCTACTGTCGATTGTACATCTCGACTATCAAAACTTTGTAATTGGAAAGTTGCAAAACCCATCTCTTGGAACATTTTCAAATATTTTAAATGATGGGGACCCCAGTTCAAACTCCCTGCTACGCCCATAATTAAGGGATATCTCATACTCGGATTAAAATCTTCTGGTAAAGTTAATACACCCGAAACCTCTTGAATTTTTTCATTATCTAAGTTTGTAATAATTTCTTCAAAAGAGAAAGGGTTTGCACTCTTGAAAGTAATAACTTCTTGATTCCATGTTAAGTCTTGTGCTCTCAACAAAGAAAATCCTAAGACTACAATAATATATATATAAAATCTCATTTCTTCTCCAAAAGCTGTAAGTAAGATTTAAATAAAAGGCCTCCACCTCCACTATAGCCAACTAATTCACCGCTACTACCTACTACTCTATGACAAGGAACAATAATAGGAATGCGATTGGCGCCACTAGCCCTTCCAACTGCTCGTGCAGCTTTAGGTTGTTTTATCTTTTCTGCGACCTGTTTATAACTTTTTGTTTTTCCATAAGGAATTTTAGAAATTTCATCTAAAACATTCTTTGTGAAATCACTTCCCCCAATATGCAATGGAATATCAAACTTCTTTAATTTTCTTTTAAAATATTCATTTAATTGAATTTGAATATCCTTTGCAAATTTTGAAGATTTTCCTTCATTAATTTTTAGGGATAACTGAGGATTCATGAGATCATTCTTTCTATCAGAAAAGGTCAAATTATGTAAAGTTTCATCTATGTAAGAAATTTTGAAATAAAAGTGTAAAGATTCAACTTGAAATATCTTATGATTCATGAGAGAGTTAGGCCAATCTGACCGCAGTACCATAAATAAAAATTTCAGATGCACCTGCTTGGAGCATAGATGTAGTAAATCTTATACCAACAATAGCATCTGCATTTAACTCTTCAGCCTGAAACTTCATCCTATCCATAGCCTGCTCTCTTGATTCAGCCATCAATTTGGAGTATTCTGTAATTTCTCCTCCAACAAGATTTCTTAATCCAGCTATGATATCTTTTCCTACATGCCTTGCTCTTATTGATTGACCGCTCACAACTCCAAGTACTTGTGTTATATTTTTATTTTCAATTTTATCTTGAGTTGTAATAATCATTTATGAATCTCCTTGGAATAGTATTCATCTTCCTTATTATTTAATCTTTCTCTTATCACCTTCATAAGCAGAATAAATATTCCACTATATGCTAATAGAACTAACAGTCCTTCGGGGTAAAATTGTTCGATTTTTTGTAAGCTTAAATATGAAGTAAGTAGATAAAAAATTACGAGTAGTATGTATCCTATTTTTTCCATATTTAGAAGATATTTTAACAAATTTAAATAGTTTTTTAGAATAAACTACAATATTTTCAATCACAATGAGTAAAAAAAACCTATACTTAATTATAGCATTGATGACTATTGCTCTTTCTTATCTTTCTTACCAGCAATACAAGATAAATAAAGAGCTTGAAGAATGGAAAGGTTACTACAAATCAGTATCGATTTCTTATTTACAATCAATAATAGAGCCTCCAGAACTCAAAGCACCAACTATTGAAGAAATGGATATAAATTTGGTTGATTTTGATATCAACCTGCTTCAATTCGAAGATTTAGAAGGCTCTCAATTTTCTTTACGAGATTTCAAGGGTAAAACATTATTTATTAATTATTGGGCAACTTGGTGTAACCCTTGCTTAGCTGAAATGCCATCAATGGTTGAATTATATAATCAATTTAAAGATAATCAAGATATTGTATTTTTATTTCTATCTAAAGAAGATAGAAATACTATTATTGATTATTTACCAAAGGATGAAACTCTAGCACAACTACCATTATACAAAATTATTACTGATGATGAATTATTCAGTACTCGAGGTATTCCAACTACATTTATAGTAGACTCTGCTGGAGTAGTCAAAGTAAAAGATGTTGGATCTGCAATTTGGAATGATCAATCTGTAGTAGATTTTATTTACAATATATTATAAAAAAATGAAGCACAACATTACCATTAATACAGATCATAATTTCCCGTATCTTGGAAATGGTATTAATTTTGATGAAACATGCTTTAACTTAAAGTTTGATGCATCGACAATACAAAAAACTTCAGAATTAATTTGGCAACCTAATTCAACTTTACCATACAGCACTCTAAAACCTTTACCTCATCCTTTTTCTAGCATCAGTGACCTTGCAGGTGAAATGGCTGTACATAATCACGGAAAAACTGGTCTCATTGGAAAAAAACAGTTATTTGATGAAGTTTTACTTCTAGATGACAGTCTAATGGATCATTTTATATTACATGTTAAAAATCATATTGAAGAACCTACTAGAGATTCTGCACAACTAATTGCGGACATAAGATGCTGGACGTCTTGGTTGGCAAACGGTATTAAAATTGAACCAATTTTTAACGGTGAGAAAAAAGCATGCTCCTTTATTCCCTGGCCACTATCTGGACTACTTTTACTTTCATCAAGAATTACAGGCCAGCAAGTTGAATTTGAATATGCAGCAGACTATGTTTTACGATCAGGCATATTACCAGATGACACCTTAGATAACTTTGATGATATGAAAAAAAGTATTGATTATATAAGATCTATTAAACCTGTGGTTTCATTTCATGATTTTGATGGAAATGAGCAAGGCTTTAGAATGACACACTTGGCTATGGAACGAACTTCAAAAATGATGATTCAAAATTCGTTAGATGCTATAGATTCAAATAATATTTCTGAAAATCTTGAAAAAATAGAATTAGCTCTAAAGCAATCAAATCAACTTTTTAATTGCATGTGGAATGTAAGTGAACCACTTCTTTATAATAAAGAAGTGCGCATTTTCATTCAAGGACTCTACGGAAATCAAGGAAGCATGTATAATGATAAAGGTTTATTCTTTGAGGGATGTGGAGATACACACAGTAAGACATATGATAAAAAAGGTATTTATATTGGCAAACTCCATGGACAAACTGGCGCTAATAGCTCATATCACCCTATAGCAGACGAAATAACGGGAGTAGGCGCACATACTAATGCATACGTATGTGATAGTGAGATAGACGCATGTATTATTGAGAATATTCTAAGCAAAGGATTTATAGCTGATGAAGACTTGCCAGTTGATTGCGAAATTGACTCTCTTACTAAGCTTCTCAAATCATTTAGAGTAGGCTATAGACCCCCAGCACATCATGCAATGATTGTTAAAACTCGACAAAAGCTTCAAAATTCATCTTACTTTAATACAATTGAATCAGATTCAAATTTAAACAAAAGTCTTGCTAGCTCTGTTCGATGGATAATTCAACATCGTATAGATCATTATAAAATGGTGGTTGGGTATATTCTAAGAGCACCTGATCCATATAGACATCAAACAAAAGCTAAGGGGACTGGTGGATCTCCTACGCCATCTTTCCTTCCAAAAATGTTTACAAATACTATTGATAGATTAAATGAATTAGTAGGAAATGCTAATATAGGTTGGGCGGATGAATTAATTGATATTACCAACGAACATAAAGATTCTATGAAGCAGTTTAAAAAGATTGCTCTAAGAGCTGAAAAAAAAGATTATAAAAAAAACCAATCTCTATCTTAGTCTATTCTTGACTATTATTTGTAAGATGTTCAAATAAAAAGGTGATTATTTTTCTATAGGCATGATTGTAATTTGCCCACCCATTAATTTTTGTTTCTTCAGAAGTTAAAAAATTATTATTACCTAAACCATGATGAGCATTAGGATATATAAACATTTCCATATGCTTCCCTTTTTCAGCATACGCTCTTGCTAATTGAAGGGAATGCTGGTGATGTACATTATCATCTGCATTGCCATGAATTTGAAGTAAAAATCCTTTTGCTTTATCCACATGAGTTAAAACAGATGCATTCTTATAGCCTTCAGGATTTTCATCAACAAGACCCATATATCTCTCCGTCCAAATCGTATCATATAACAATGGATCTACGTTTGGAGCACCTGATACACCCGCTTTAAAATAATCACTACCTAAAGTCATACACATGTTAGTCAAATAACCTCCACCACTCCATCCCCATATTCCGATATTATTACCATCAACATAGGTTAAACTTTGTAAATATTTAGCAGCAGCAATATGATCAATAACAAGATATTTTCCATAGTCTCCGTACGCAAAATCTTTAAACTCTTTTCCTCTACCTCCAGTACCTCTGTTGTCAAAAGAAAAAATAATAAATCCTCTTTGAGCAAAATATTGATGAAAAGAATGCCTAGCAACTCCCCACCTATTATTTACCATCTGAGATCCAGGTCCTCCATAATTATAAAGAATAACTGGATATTGATTCATTGAGTCAAAATTGTGTGGTAGGGTAATAATACCATTTAATCTGGTACCATCATCAGTAAATAAGTTTACATGTCTAGGGTAGGTAAATCCATAGTCATCAAACTTACTTCTGTCAGTTTTTGCTAAACTTCCTTTAATAGAACCAGAATTTGATCTTAAAACTGTCTCTGGAGTTCTGGTAAAGCTAGAATGAGTGTCTATAAAATAATTTTTTGTTGGGGAAAAAGAAGCAGAATGGCTTCCTTCTTCTTTAGTAAGCCTTTTTAATCTAGAACCATTAAATCTGACTGAATAAACATGATTTTCCATTTCCGATTCTTTTTTTGCATTGAAATAAATAATTTCATTCTCTTCATCGATAGCATTAATTCCATTTACTTTCCATTTACCTCTGGTAATTTGATTGATAAATTTTCCATCTGTGCGGCTTCTGTAAATATGTTTAAATCCGTCACGTTCAGACATCCAAATAATTTCTCCATTACTTAGTATGTCTATATTGAATACACCTGACATTCCAAAAAAATCAAATGCATCAATCCATGTATTATTTTTATCATTTAAAACTAGAGTATTTTGATTGGTATCAATATCATGTCTATATAATTTCCAATCATTTTGTTTTCTATTTAATGTAGTAATAAAAAAATTATTGCTATTCCTTTGCCATAAGATATTTGGAATATAATAAGAATCTTTAGGTAAAGTTCGGATATCAGATTGTTGATTTACAATATCTATTAAACCAATTGATACTTCAGGATTATCTTCGCCTGCCTTAGGATAGTAAATGTATTTTACGGTAGGATATTTGGTCTCATAATCAATAAGTGGGTACTTTCTTACCATAGACTGGTCTTCTCTGCAATAAGCTATATATTGACTATTTGGACTCCATCTATATGCATCATAACTACCAAACTCCTCTTCATAAACCCAACCAAAATGTCCATTTAGAATTGTTTCACTTCCATCGAATGTTAATTGACTTTCTTCCATATTAGTTAAGGAGTATATATATAAATTGTTATCAGTTCTTACATAAGAAACATACTCATTATTAGGAGAAAATTTTACATTACGCAAATTATCTGGACGATTAGAAACTGACTGAAGACTATTACTATTAATATCATAAACATGGTAAGTACCATATGATGAATGCCTCCAAATTTTTACATTATTAGATTTAAGCAATAACTTTGTTTGATCAGCACTAAAAGTTGAACTAAATCGATCTATTAGTTCAGAACTAATTGAAAAAGATTTTGTAGTATCACCTGCAGCTACATTATACTTATAAAAATGCTTACCATCAGAATCAGATTTAGAAAAATAATATGCATCTTCGTTATTAACCCAATCGAATCTTCCAATACCTGATGTGCTAAAAGTCCCATTGAAAATATCTTCTAACTCAATAGTTTTGTCTTGGGAGAAACCAAGTGTTAGTAATAATATAGTTAATAAAAAACGCATTAAAGAATAATAATGAGTTTTTTAAACAAAATCACCTAAATACTTTATGTAAATAGTTTTGCTTTCACATCTATGCTTATATAAATTCCATGCTTATGGGTATAATTACAAATATGCGAAATCGAATGCAAGTAGTGATGTGGACTATTCTTGTCCTGTTTATTATAAGTATGGCTATTGGTGGACTTGTAGGTGGAGCCAGTATTGGCGATATTTTTGGTCAACAAAACGGAAATCATATTGGATCGCTCAATGGTAAACCAATTTTATATGAAAATTTTAATCGTCTAGTTAGTGATGAAATCACTAGAGTACAATCCCAATCTGGTCAAGATATATCTGACGAAGATAGAGAATATATTCGTGCAGTAGTTTGGGAAAGAATGATTCAAGACTTGATTATTCAAGAACAAATTGAAAAAAATAATATCATTGTAAGCGACGAAGAAGTTCTTTATCAACTTAAAAATAATCCTCCTGCTTTCTTGCAGGGAAGTTCTGCTTTTCAAACTGCTGGAAACTTTGATTTAGAAAAATATTTAGATGCAATTCTTAATCCACAGGGTGATGAATGGCGTCCGATTGAACAATTTATGCAAGAAATATATCTTCCAAACTATAAGCTTCAACAAATGGTAGTAAATAGTGCTTCTACATCCAAACAAGATGTACTAGATAGCTATAGATCTCGATTTATAGATTATAAGATTGAGATATTGCATATTACAGATAAAGCTTTAGAAGATAATGAATTCTTTGAAAGTATGATGGAAGGTAGACCAACTGATCAAGAGTTGAACAAGCTTTATGATGAAAATATCGAAGATTACAAACAAGCTGAAATGCGCTACATGAAATATGTAAAGTGGCCTATAGTTTCAAGCTCAAATGATTCATTGCGTACTAGACTCGAAGCTGAAAACCTTATGTATCGTATTAATCAAGGTGAAAATTTTGGTGATATAGCAAATATGTATACTGAAGATCCTAGTAATAATATGGGAGAAAATGCTCCAAAAGGCGGAGAGCTTGGATGGTTCAATAAAGGTATAATGATTTCTGAATTTGATAAGGCAGCCTTTGAAGCTGAGTCAGGAGACTTAATTGGTCCTGTATTAACAAGTTTTGGGTATCACGTAATTAACATTAACGATAAAAAGACATTAGAAGATGGAACAGAGCAAGTTAATGCCTCTCATATTCTTCTAACTGTTACTCCTGGTAAAGATACTGAAAGTAATCTGAGTGATACTGCTAGCATTTTCTCATTAGATGCCAAAGAAAGTGGTTTTACCGCATTAGCTGATTCGCTAGGAATAACTATTAATGATGCTAGTGGAGTTCAAAAAGAATCGATCTTTATTCAAGATATTGGAGTTGCAAGAGATGCAGTAAGATTTGCTTTTAATAGTAATCCTGGTGCCATTTCTGATGTAGTAAGCAATGATAACTATTTTCTTATTTTCTATCTAGACTCTATATCAGAAGAAAAAACAATAGATTTTGAGGATGTTAAAGAAGAATTAAAGGCAGATTTTTTGATATCAACTAAAGAAAAAAGTATTGAAAATATTGCTCTAGGCATATCAAAAGAATTGAATGGAACTATGACTTTAGCTGATATTTCTAACAAAAATCCTGAATTTGAATATATTCCTGAAGATTCCGGAAATTTAGTAGGAAGCTTCGAATCAATTGGAAAAAGTAACTATGTCTCAGGTGCATTACTCAATGCAAATGTCAATGACGTTCTTGGGCCATTTCCGACCTTGAGAGGCCAATCATTTATTAAGGTACTAGAAGTTGGTGAAATCAATGAATCAGATTTTGAAGAAAAGAAAGAATCGTTAAAGTTTAGTTTAATTATTCAACGTCAAAATTTGATTTGGGGTAATTGGCTACAAGCACTTCGTGATGAGTCTGAAATTGAAGATTATCGCTTTGATTTTTATTAAAATTCTCTGAAAGAACCTAATTTATCATATCTAGCAACTCTTGAATCCAAAAAACTATCCCCTGCACCCTTTTCGAAAGAATCAATCTCATTAATAATAGTATTTTTTACAATTGAGATTGTTTCATCAAAATGACGGTGAGCACCACCTAATGGTTCATGAATAATCATATTACAAATATCATGCTCCATTAAATCTTTTGGTGTTAATTTTAATGCCTCTGCTGCTTCTGGAGCCTTAGAAGAATCTTTCCATAAAATTGAAGCGCATCCTTCTGGGCTTATTACTGAAAACCACGTATTTTGTAGCATTAACATTTTATCACACAATCCAATACCTAAAGCACCTCCACTAGCACCTTCTCCTATCACTATAGTCAAAATTTGAGTATCTATAGAAGCCATTTCCATTAAATTATTAGCAATAGCATAACCTTGACCTCTCTCTTCTGCAGCAATACCAGGATCTGCACCTGGAGTATCAATCAAGGTTACGATTGGTAGATGAAATTTTTCTGCCATCTTCATAACACGTAATGCTTTACGATATCCTTCAGGTTTCATCATTCCAAAATTTCTGTAAAGATTTTCTTTTGTATTTCTACCTTTTTGCTGTCCTATAATTACTACTCGATGTGTACCAATTGTACCAATACCTGCAACTACCGCATGATCATCTGCGAATGCCTTATCACCATGGAGTTCAATAAAATCATCGCACCAAGCATTAATATAATCTAATGTATATGGCCTATTAGGATGTCTCGCAAGCTGTACTGTTTCCCACGCACTTAGATCGGAAAAGATTTCTTTTTCCTTTTCCTCTCTTTCAGACTTTAGCTGATTTAATTTATCTGATTCAGAGTCGAGAGCAATTAAGTTCTCAATATCATGGTCTAAATCTTTTAAAGATTTTTCAAATGTTAAATAATGTTTTTTCATCTATTTTTTTAGTCTAAATAATCTCCAAAATCCAAATAACCACACCTTCACAATTGCTTCAATCATAACATTCTTGCTCATTTTAGATTCACCAACAGTTCTATCTGTAAATACTATTGGATGTTCAACTAATTTACAAGCTTTTTGATGCGCTCGGAATGATGTTTCAATTTGAAAGCAATAGCCTTGTGATGAACATTCATTAAAGTTAATTAAATGAAGAGTTTCTGCTTTCCACCCTTTAAATCCAGCAGTAAGGTCCTTAACTGGAACACCTGTTATTATTCTTGCATAAAGATTAGCAAAATAGCTGATGTAGAGTCTACTAATTGGCCAATTTATAACTCTTAATCCATTATTATATCTACTACCTACAACGAGGTCATAATTATCTAATAAATCAAACATAGGGGGGACTTCTTTTGGATCATGTGATAAATCAGCATCCATCTGAATAATTTTATCGTAATTATTGCTTAGCGCCCAATTGAAGCCATGTACATAAGCAGTACCTAACCCTTTTTTTTCTGCTCTTTCTTGAATGAAAACTTTGTCACTATCATATTTCTTAACAATTTGAGCAGTGTTATCTGGAGAATTGTCATCTATAACTAAAATATCTAGGTCTGTATCAAGATTTAAAAGCATATCAATAATGATGATGATATTCTTTGACTCATTATAAGTTGGAAGTATGACTAAATTTTTAATCATTTTATATTCAATGTTTTGGTAAATAATTCCATTTGCTTCATGTAAAAAGCTTTCCTTCCACCTGGATTGAAAACCATATATGTAACATAGAATGTTCTATCGGAAGCATAATCATAAAATAAATATCCTACAAAAGGACCACCTTTAGCTTCATCAATAGATTCCCATAGTCCAGATAATCTATAAGCCGCATCATCTCGATAATCAACCCAATCAATTGACAGAAATTCTTTATTGTATTGCTGAGATTTAAAATATGATTGAGGAAAATTATCACCTAAATCAATAGCATATTCTTCTGAGAAATGATTACCATCTTTCCATTGCACAGCCATCCATCTAAATGGCATTTCTTGACCAATCCAAACAAAATTTGAATCAGGATTGTTTCTTATCATCTCCCAACCCCAAGGTAAATTGATACTCCACCCATAATCTGATAATAGTTGATTCTCTAAATCCTCCTGTCTCTTAGATTCTAAAAAGTATTGAGACTGTTTTTGATCAAAATTGTTATCAAATTCATTTTTAATTGAACTTCCATTTTTTTCCAAATATTGCCTAATATCACTTTCTTTATAGCCGCTCATTATCATAAATAATTGATTATTAGCAAACTGATCTCGCGCCAAAACAACCGGTGTATTTTCTAATGTATTATCAAATGCTTTTTTACCCAATAAATCTCTAATAAGCTTTGTTGCAGGGTTAAGTTCATAGTCACCAATGGAAGCAATAATAAGATTTGTCTGAGTTTTTAATGCATCATAGCTGCTAGGATCTGCAAACTTTACATTATAAAATGGTTCTGGAGAAGGCGTTAAAAGAGTATCATTGAATACAATAGAAAGTAGGCTTCGTATATCTTCTCTATCTTCTTTTGCAGCAAGTACAACTAGATCGTCGTTTGCACCTATTGCGTCCTTTTTTATATCACAGCTTACAAATGCTATGCAAAAAAAAGAAATTAATAGATATTTAATTACGTTTTTCTTTTTTAATCGATAATTCATATAAGAATACTAATATTAAAGTTAATAATAGAAAAATAGCCATTGGCTCCCATGTTAAAAAGGGATACCTAACGAATCTTTCACTTGCAGTAATTGGTGGCTCTAATGGAGTATTTTCAGTGCTTATATTGGCAGCATACTGTATAGATGTAAATCCATGAGGATTATAATAGCTAAAAAATAGTGCTTTCTTACCAAATCCTGAATAATTACTTCCTATACCCTGCATAAAAGTTAACCCATTTTGATCACGAATTTTTTCTAATTTTATATCTCCTGCGTCTGCAAGAAAATCTTTTGCAGCAAAAGGTACTTGGAAACTCAATATCAATGCATTTACATTAGAAGCAGATTCAAATAAATATAAAAAATCTCTGGGCCCTGGAGCATTAATAAACTTATCTAAAAATAAGTAAATTGTATGATTACCAGCTTGTTTTATTGAAGTTAAAATATTATCATCTATCTCTACGATTTTTTCAAATTCAGATTCATTGTCAGATATAGTATATAACACTGAATCAATACCGCTAGGTATTTGAAAGTCATACTGTGATAATGAGTCTGCATCAAATTTATATTCAATTGCTACTCCAGGATATGAAAACTCTGGATAAACAGTCACAGAAAGAGTATCAATTATAGACTGTCCAAAAATTGATCCTGAGCAAAGGAAAAGAAAGATTATTTTTTTCATATGCTAAGTTAACTGAAAAATAACAAATATATCATAAAATGAATGAGTAATTGCTGTAATACCAAAACCTCTATTGATGTACAATAATCCTAGTAAAATTCCAGCAATAAATCGTATGGTAAATGCATCTTGACTAAATGTTTCTGATCCCATGAAATGAAATAAAGAAAATAAAATAGAAGAAACAAATAAAGCAAAAAACTGAGTGGAAAAATGACTCATTGATTTAAAAATAAATTGTATCAACCGATAAAAAATAAAGAGGGAAAACACTCTAAAAATTAACTCTTCATAAATTCCAGCTCCCAGTGACAAAATTAGATTAAATTGTATATTTTCGACAGAAATATCCATTAAATAGAGTCCCATATTTCCGAGTAAAACGAATAACAATAAAGCATAAATTGAAGATTCAAGTAACATCATAGCCAAATATGATTTATATATGGTAAAAGAATCATAATTTTTCTTTTGATAATAGGCTATGATGAAAAATACTAGTAAGAATAGGCTGGAAGATATATAAAAAATATCAAACCCTAATGCTGAAATTGCTTCTTCTATTAAAATATCTGCTCCATTTTTAATATAACTAAATTCGGTACCTCTCATCAAAAAAAGACCTAATTCGTATATTAAAAACATTGGTAAGGTAATGATAAAACTATAAAAAGGAGATTCAGACTTCTGAAAATAATCTTTGATCATATCAAATCTTTAAAACAGCTAATAATGCCTCTTGTGGAACTTCAACTCTTCCTATCATTCTCATTCTCTTTTTTCCTTTTTTCTGCTTTTGTAACAGTTTGTTTTTCCGAGTAACATCTCCACCATAAAGTTTTTCGGTTACATTTTTTCTAAAAGGAGCAATATTAGTTCGAGCTATTACTCTTGTACCAATAGATGCTTGAATTGGAATTTGAATCTGATGTCTAGGAATCAACTCTTTAAGCTTTTGACAAAGAGCTAGTCCCCTATGATAAGAATCCTTTTTTGAGCAAATCATAGATAAGGCATCTACAGGCTCTTTATTAATTAAAATATCCAACTTATCTAATTTACTCTCCTTATACTCTTTGAAGGTATAATCAAAAGATGCATAACCTTTTGATCCAGACTTAATACTATCATAGAAATCAAATAATATTTCACCTAAAGGGAGTTCATATATTAATTGAACTTTAGAACTGGAAAGATAAGAGGTAGATTTATACTTCCCTCTCTTCTCTTGACAGATTTTCATGACATTTCCTATGTAATCTACCGGAGTTAAAATTTCTGCTGTAACAATTGGCTCCATTATGCTTTCTAAAACCTTGGGCTCTGGTAATAAAGCCGGTCTTTGTACTTCTATCTGGCTACCATCTCTAAGATTAGCAAGATACTTAACATTTGGACTAGTAGTAACAATTGAGAGATTAAATTCTCGCTCTAATCTTTCTTGAATTATTTCCATATGTAATAGGCCCAAGAAACCACATCGATAACCAAAACCCAATGCATCACTTACCTCTGGCTCGAATGATAAAGAAGCATCATTAAGTTTAAGTTTTTCTAATGCAGTTCTTAAATCATCATATTCTGCAGCATCTGCTGGAAATAGCCCTGAGAAAACCATCGGTTTAATTTTCTGAAATCCAGGAAGCGCATTTTTACAAGGCTTATTTACATTAGTTACAGTATCACCCGGTAAAACATGTTCAATATCTCTAACATTTGCAATAATATAACCGACTTCACCAGTTTTTAAAGATTCAGATTTCTTTCTATCAATTACAAAATGTCCCACTTCATCAACATCATAATAGGTATTGTGAGAAAAAAATTTAATTTTACTTCCACGACTAATGGATCCTTCATAAACACGAATATAAGCTACTACGCCACGATATCTGTCATATTTTGAGTCAAAAATCAACGCTTTAAAAGCATCATCTTTTGGAGGGTCTGGAGGTGGAATTTTTTCAATAATTGTATCTATTATTGTCTGAATCCCTTCTCCAGTTTTTGCACTGGCCAATAAAATATCTTCTTCGTTGCAACTTGTAAGTTCAATTATTTGATTTGTTACGTTTTCAATATCTGCATTTGGTAAGTCAACTTTATTGATGACAGGGATAATTGTTAGATCATTTTCAAGTGCTAACAAATAATTAGTTACAGTCTGAGCTTCTATTCCTTGTGCGGCATCTACAATTAGCAATGCTCCTTCACTAGCAGATAGCGTTCTTGATACTTCATATGTAAAATCAACGTGACCTGGAGTATCAATAAGATTTAATATATGTTCTTTATAATTAATACGGATTGAATGACTCTTAATAGTAATTCCTCTCTCACGTTCTAGTTCCATATTATCAAGAACTTGATCTTGCATATTTTTTTTAGAAATTGTACCAGTATCTTCTAATAATCTATCAGCTAAAGTTGATTTACCATGGTCAATATGAGCAATGATACAAAAATTTCTTATTGAACTAATATCACTCATCAAAATGATTCACTATCGGTATTCTTCTACCCATTCCAAAAGCTTTTTTACTTATACGTAATACCGGTGCAGCTTGTCTTCTTTTATGTTCATTACGATTAATTCTTAATGCAATATCAGCTAGATCAGGGTTGCGACTCATATCTTTTGATAAATCCTCTCCTAATACTATTTTATCAACTACAGGACTAATTAAATCATAATCGAATGGATCTACTTGATTTGGAGCTAGTTCAGCAGATGGAGGCTTTGTAATAGAGCTTTCAGGAATGACATTATTACTTATTTTATTTTTCCATTTTGCAAGATTATAAACTTCTGTTTTTGATAAATCACCAATAGCTGATAATCCACCACTCATATCTCCATAAAGTGTACAATAACCCAAAGCAAGTTCCGTTTTATTCCCTGTCGACAGAACTAAGCATCCAAACTTGTTGGAAAATGCCATTAATATATTGCCTCTGATCCTTGACTGAATATTCTCTTCTGCGACATTACTTTCTAGTCCTTTGAATTTAGGATTAAGTACTTCTAAATAACTTTCAAATAGACTATCTATGTCAACAGTATCAAAGTGTGCATTTAAATTATTTGCTAAATTTTTGGCATCAGCTTTGCTATGTTCACTTGAAAATCTTGAAGGCATAGAAACCAAGTAAACATTATCCGAACCAAGAGCATCAACAGCAAGACATGCAACTAATGCAGAATCTATTCCTCCACTTAAGCCTATTACGGCTTTTTTATGACCTGTTTTGGAGAAATAGTCTTTAATTCCAAGAGTTAGTGCATTATAAATATCACTATTAATATCTAAATTTCTATTATTAATTGGCTTAGAATTCATGTCAACAATAACTAAATCTTCTTCAAAACTTTTACCCTCAGCTATCAAATTCATATCTGGGTTAAATACCATAGAATTCCCATCGAAAATAAGTTCATCTTGTCCTCCGACAAGATTACAATAAATAAAAGAGCATTTAGCGTCGCTAAATTTTTTCATTATTAAATCTTTTCGAATATTTTTACGATTCTTGTGGTAGGGAGAAGCTGAAATATTTATGATAAGATCTGGACTCATTGAAACGATTTCTTCTGATAATTTTCTGTCATAATTGTCTTCCCATAAATCTTCACATATTTGAACTATACAATCAAAATTTTCTCCATTAACATTAATTTTGAAGTCACCAATTTGAGAGCCATTTTCAAAATAACGATTTTCATCAAAAACATCATAGTTAGGTAGGAGAATTTTATGGTAAACTTTAACTATTTTACCTTCTTCACAAACTGCCGCTGCATTAAATAAATTTCCATTCTTTTCATCAATAAAACCTACAATACATGGGGAAGAAACTTTTTTAGAAAAATTATTTATTACTTCTAAATTCTTTTTAACAAAAGATTTTGAGAAAAGTAAGTCTTGTGGAGGATATCCTGTAGTAACCATTTCAGGAAAAACTACTAAATTTGCACCTTTATCAAGAGCTTCATTATAACTTTCTAGTAATTTTTGATAATTATAATCAAAATTTCCTAGCTTAGGATTGATCTGGCAGATACCAACTTTTATTGATTTAGACAATTTTTTACTTCCGTTATTAATGAATCAACAGAATTCGTATTAATAGATTTTGGTATATCCCAACTATTATATGCAATTAAAGGCTTATCTTGTGCTAGAGTAAACGCTATTTCACTTAGAGTTCCATAAGCTCCAGAAATTGCTACTCCAACATCGCAATTATAGCTGATTAAAGCATTTCTTGTGATATCAAGGCCTGTTGAAATTGGAATAGATAAAAAATCATTACCAGATTTAAAATCTTTATCTTTGAGAATTCCAATACAAACACCATTATTAATTGAAACTCCTTTGGCAATAGCCTCCATTACTCCTTCGCCTCCACCACAGAATACTAACCAATTCTCTTCTGCCATTCTTTTACCAATCTCAACCGTATCTTTATAAATTGAATCGGTGATAACTCTTCCACCAAAAACAGCGATTCTTCCTTTGAATTTCATTATGGCTCTAGCCTCCCCATAGTTCTAGGAAAAGGGATAGTTTGTCTAATGTGATCAATTCCACAAACCCAAGCTACTAATCTTTCTAATCCAAGACCAAAGCCCGAGTGGGGAACAGAACCGTATTTTCTCAAATCAAGATACCATTTAAAAGCATCTAATGGAAGATCATGTTCATTAATACGCTTTACAAGAACGTCGTAATCATCTTCTCTCTGTGCTCCACCAACAATCTCTCCATATCCTTCAGGAGCTATAACATCAACTCCTAATGCAAACTTATCAGATTTATCTCTTTTCATATAAAATGCTTTTGTTTCATGAGGCCATGAATGGACCATTACCGGCTTGTCAAACTGCGCAGCTAGTACTTCTTCGTCTGGTGCTCCAAAATCACTACCATATTGAAATTCATGTCCTTTTTTAGATAAAATAGCGACAGCCTCATCATAAGATATACGAGGAAATGGAGCTGATATATTTTCAAGCTTTGAAACGTCTCTTTCTAAAATTTTTAATTCATCTACACAATTATCTAAAGTATCCATAATTACATTGGACATAAATTCTTCAATAATATCCATATTTTGGTTTATATCGCAGTATGCCATTTCAGGCTCTACCATCCAAAATTCTGTTAAATGTTTCCTAGTCTTTGATTTTTCTGCTCTAAAAACTGGTCCAAAACAATATGTTTTACCAAAAGCTATTGCACCTGCCTCTTGATATAACTGCCCACTTTGAGATAAATAAGCAGAGCGATTAAAGTAGTCTGTTTCAAAAAGCGTTGTTGTACCTTCAACTGCATTTGCAGTAAATATAGGCGAGTCAATTAATACAAAATCTCTGTCGTCAAAAAAGTTTCTTATTGACCTAATTAATTGATGTCTAATTTTCATTATTGCGAATTGCTTTTTAGATCTTAACCATAAATGTCTATTGTCCATTAAAAAACTAACCCCATGCTCTTTTAAGGATATAGGGTATTCATCAGCTATGTGGACTACATCGATATCAGTAACAAGTATTTCAACACCACTATCAGATCTAGTGTCAGCTTGCACAGTTCCTTTAATTTTTAATGAAGACTCTTGAGTTAATGAATTTTCTAGTTTAAAAACTTTATCTGAAACATCATTTTTTGTTACTACACACTGCACATAACCTGTGCCGTCTCTAACAATTACAAACCAGATTTTTCCAATTGATCTAATATTATAAACCCATCCATTAATTTGAACGTCTTTACCAATAGAATTTTTTAAATTTTTAATGCTTATTTCGCTCATAACCTTACCATGTTGAAAGTACTGTATTCACAATATCAACTGCAATTTTATTAATTGCAACATTAATCGCTAATTCCCTTGAATCTCCAAATTCATCACTATCATCTCCGTCAATAATTCCGTCATTGTCGTTATCTAATCCATCAGATGAGGGATCGTTGTCGATACTGTAAGTACCAAATGCAGAAAATGTTTTGTCGAATAATATATTTTCATCATTATTATCTACCCACGAAACCTTAACAGAGAGTGAAAATCTATACTCACTTACTTGTTCGTTATTATTGAAAGAATATGGTCCATCTGATACAGAACTAATTACTCCATTAATAATGCTGTCACTATCGATATCATTTGTTATTTTGACAATATTTTGACTACCTATCTCTTGAATAATACCTGATGTTAATTTTTCTGATAATTCAAACTCTACTGTTTCATTAATAAATAATGGTACAGATACATTCTTAATATTGGGAGGAATAGATCCTGCCATTGAATAATAAGCACATCCAAACAATAAAAAAATTAAGTTGAGGCTAATTATCTTTGTTAATCTTTTTTTCAATTCCATAGTCATTTATTTTTCTGTAAAGAGTTCTTTCGCTCATATCTAGCGATTTTGCGGCCGCTCTTCTATTATTATTGTAGTGCTCTAATGTACGAATAATCATTTCTTTTTCTAAGTCTCTAGTATTAAAAGCTCCAATAGCTTCACCCTTAATTAAATTATCATTATCAGGGCTGTTGATTTCATTATCGTGGATACGATTTCCAAAATCTGCATTTATATTTCTAGGAGAATTTAAGCTGGAAAAATCAGATTGTTTTATCAATAATTTCATATCTTCGATATCTTGCCTAAGGAATAATAATTGTCTTAATATTAATTCTCTTTCCGCTTGATCTGGATCTCGATTAACTAATACTGGTAACGCTGGGTTATCAGAGAAATCTACTATATTTTCATTCTCTAACTGCTTTTCGATAATTTCACCTGTAATTCTCTCACCTTTTTGAAGAATCAATACACTTTCCACAAAATTTTTCAATTCTCTAACATTACCAGGCCATTCACATTTTTGCATAGCTTTTATTGCTTCTGGAGTAAATCCTTTATATTTAATATTGTTCGTTCTACTAAATTGTAGCGCAAACCTATCTACCAATAATCTGATATCGCTTTTTCTTTGTCGCAATGGAGGTAAATTAATTGTCACTGTCTTAAGCCTATAATAAAGGTCTTGTCGAAACTTTCCCTCTTTTACTAGCTTCGCTAAATCTTTATTTGTAGCAGCTATAACTCTAGTATCTGTTTTTTTTGATAGAGAATCACCTACCCTCATGTACTCTCCAGCTTCCAGCACTCTTAATACTTTCACCTGAGTTTCTAAAGGCATATCTCCAATTTCATCAAGAAATATTGTTCCTTTGTCTGCAGTCTCAAAATAGCCTTTCCTAGAGTCACTAGCATCTGTATAAGCACCTTTTTTATGACCAAATAGCTCGCTTTCAATAATCCCTTCTGGAATAGCTCCACAGTTAACAATAACTAATTCTTTCGATGATCTTCTGCTTCCTAAGTGTATTGCCTTACTAATAAGCTCTTTTCCAGTTCCAGACTCTCCATTTATCAACACAGATATATCTACATCTGCAACTTGACTCACCATATCTAAAACATGATTAATTTCATCACTTTCTCCGATAATGCCTGACTTTTGTTTAATTAATTCAATATTCATTATTAACCTCTTAGCTACTTATTTTAATTTCTTTTTCTAATTTTTTAATTTCATCCCTTAAGCTGGCTGCCTTTTCAAATTCTAAGTTGTCAGCAGCTTCCAACATCTCTTGTCTGATCATTTCTAAAACCACTTTCTTATCTTCATTTAAGAATCGATCAGTTTTTATATCCCTTTTAATTTCAATTTCATTATCTCTGAATGACTCTGCTACGCTTGTGCTTTCCATTATCTCATCAATAGATTTTTGAATAGACTTTGGTATAATATTATTTTTCTTATTAAAGGCAAGCTGTATATCTCTTCGTCTATTAGTTTCATCTAGTAAATACTGCATTGAATCAGTAACCCTATCTCCATACAGAATAACCTTGCCATCTATATGTCTCGCCGCTCTACCTGAAGTCTGTACAAGAGAGCTTTTTGACCTTAAAAATCCTTCTTTATCTGCATCTAGTATTGCAACCAAAGAAACCTCTGGAAGATCAAGACCTTCCCTCAAAAGATTTATACCAACTAAAACATCAAAATCTCCTAATCGAAGATCTCTTAGTATTTTTACTCTTTCAATAGTTTTAACCTCTGAATGTAAGTATCTAACCCTTATACCTACTGTACTTAAGTACTCTGAAAGATCTTCTGACATTTTTTTTGTCAAAGTAGTCACTAAGCATCTTTCTTTTTTTAATACACGAGTCTTTATTTCGCTTATTAAGTCATCTATCTGCCCAGCAGAAGGCTTAACAATAATCTCAGGGTCTACTAAACCTGTAGGACGATTAATGAGCTCTATTATTGCACCAGACGATAGCTCAAGCTCTTTATCTGCAGGAGTTGCAGAAGCATATATTATCTGATTTTGAATTGATTCAAATTCTTCAGATCTCAATGGCCTATTATCAAATGCCGCTGGAAGTCTAAATCCATGCTCAATCAAATTTTCTTTTCTTTTTCTGTCACCATTATACATACCCTTTATTTGGGGAAGAGTAACATGAGATTCATCAATAATAGTTAAAAAATCTTTTGGAAAGAAATCTATCAAAGTTGAAGGTCTCTCCCCTTCTTTTCTTCCATCAAAATATCTAGAATAATTTTCAATACCAGAACAATAGCCTATTTCATCAATCATTTCTATATCAAAATTTGTTCGTTGTGTTATTCTCTGTTCTTCTAAAAATTTCTCATTTTTATTGAAAAATTTTATTCTATCTTTCAAATCTTTTTTTATCTCTTTAATTACCCTTTTATTTTTAGATTTATCAGATACGAAATGTCTTGCAGGAAAAAGATGAGATTCATCTACTTCTGCAATTTCTTCACCAGTTAAAGGATTAAAAGTAACAATAGATTGAATAGTATCTGAAAAAATATCTACACGTATAGCTGTTTCTTCATATGCTGGAAATATTTCAAAAATATCTCCCATAATTCTAAAATTACATCTCTCTAGAACTTGGTCATTTCTTTTATAATAAATATCAATTAATGCTTCAGTCAGATTTCTTCGACTTATCGAATCATTCTTTTTAAGATGAACTACTTGACTCTTCCATTCTTTAGGAGATCCTAAACCATATATACATGATACCGAACTAACAACAATTACATCTTTTCTTTGTAATAATGAACTGGTTGCCTTTAATCTAAGACGATCAATTTCGTCATTCATTGAAAAATCTTTTTCTATAAATGTATCAGTAATTGGCATATAAGATTCAGGTTGGTAGTAGTCATAATAACTAATAAAATATTCTACCGCGTTATTTGGAAATAAACTTTTGAATTCTCCATATAATTGTGCTGCTAATGTTTTATTATGAGAAATAATCAATGTGGGTTTTTGAATCTTTTCAATGACTTTTCCTACAGTATATGTTTTACCGGAACCTGTAACACCTAATAATGTTTGATGGTTTAAGTTATTTTTTATTCCATCAACAAGCTCATTTATTGCTTCAGGCTGATCACCAGATGGTTGAAAATTTGAAACTAATTTAAAGTCTGCCATATTGTCTAATAAATATAATGTTTATTAACGAAAATAACAATTTATAAAGTATGACAATAGGTTTTATTTTTTAGAGTCTAAAGTAAAGAAAAATCGTATATAATCTAGCAAACTTATGAACAGTAAAACTGATGAAATAAGAATTAAATATTCAGTTAAATAAAATAAATATACCAAATCTAGAGCATATATTGATAAAACGATTCCAAGAAAACATACACCTGTTTTTCCTAAGATATTTGAACCATATATCTTTTCTATTTTTGGTAAATAAATGAGAGAAAATATTAATATCGTCATTTGTCTAGCAAAATAAAAAATACAAAACCAATCAGCGATATCTCCTCTTCTATTTAATAGAATTATAAATGCAAATAAAGTTATTCCATCTGCAATAGGATCTAATGCCTTTCCAAGCTCAGAGTGTTGATTTAATTTTCTTGCTGCAACGCCGTCTAAGAAATCTGATAGAAGAGAGATAAAAAGAATGATATAAAAATAAATTTTCATATCAAGATTGAAAGTAATAATCATTGGAGCAATTAATAAAAATCTTAAATAGGTAATTAAATTTGGGATAAGGAAGATGTCACTATATTTAAAAAGATTACTCACTACACTATCCTTGATAAAAGCTTATCTGTTGAGCCTATATTATTTTGTATAACTTTTCTAGAAGACTTACTTGCAAAATTATAAATATTTGTTTGGCTAAGCTTATTGAAAGATTCCATTAACTCATCAGTTGAATTAACAGCATAAGCTGAAGAAGCTCTTAATAACTCTTCAGCTTCAAAAAAATTGCCGTTTGAGTAATTTGGTCCAAAAATAACTGGATTAGAAGCAACGGCAGGCTCCATAATATTATGTATGCCGTTTTTTGAAAATCCTCCACCTATATACACTATATATGCTTGCCAATATAGTTTATATAAGATACCCATCTTATTTACAATGACTACTTTTTCATTTAATTGAGATATATCAATATAATCTTCTATAACAATTGAGGATAAATTTTTCCTGCTCGCTTGTTTTTGATAATAGTTAATTGATTTATCAGACAATTCATGAGGAATAAGAATGATTTTTGCATTATCATTATGTTCTAATAAATCAAAAACTGAAGGAAAAAGCACTTTGTCATCTTCGGGCCACAAGCTAGCGAACATAAATAACTTATTCTGCAACTTATAATTGATATCAAATTTAATTCTCACACTTGATTCCTTATCAAGTGCTATATCAAAACGCGGATTACCCAATGCCTCAATTGCCTTATTTGGAACAATCAATTTCATATTATGTAAATCAGCATTATTAACAGTAAATATTTGATCTAAAAGATTAAAAATAGACTTGTAAATACTTCTTCCTGTTAAGGTTAACTTATAACTATTATTATGGATTCTTGCTGAAATTAACATTGTTTTAATGTTTAGAAAACGCGCAACTAATATAATATTTGGCCAAATATCATATGAAGCAAGAATTAGTTTTTTGGGCTTAATTATGTTAAGAGCTCTAAATGCAGACCACAAAAAATCAAAAGGCACGTAAACCTTACAGTCAATATTCTTGTTATGTACATTAGTGTATCCAGATGGCGAAAAAAATGACACAACAATTCCAGCTTTATCGTTATTATTTTTTATATTTAAAATAATTGATTCTATCTGTTGAAACTCTCCATAAGATGAGACATGAAACCAGTATATATCAGAAAAAGAACTGTTCTCTTTAAACTTTCTTAATTTGCTTAAGGAATAAAATCTACCTAAAAAACCTGATCTTATTTTTGAATTGAAGGGTAATAAAAATACAGTAATTATAAAAAATACTGGATAAAGAAAAACATTATAAATAAATAGCCAAAATGAATTCATATGGCAATTGATTTGTTTACATGATCAAATACTTTACTACTATCAATTTCTGACATACAATACTGTTCTTTTCGATAGCACGGTCTACTTCCATTTTGAGAACAAGGCCTGCACCATAAACTTTTATTTTCAATAATTTTGGATTTAGGCAATACAATTCTTGCTCCAGTTTCATATGATGTAGGACCAAGAATCATAGTTACTGGCGTACCCAATGCTTCAGAAATATGGAGAAGCCCAGTATCACTACCTATTGTATGCTGTGAAGAGTTCAAGATTCCCATTGCCATTCTCAAGCTAGTTTTATCTTTAAGATTTATAATCCTATCATGCTTAATAATTTGATCACATATAATATCGTTTGTTGCACCTAAGATTAAAATTGTTGCATCAAATGAATCTATTAACCTTATCATCAAATTATTATAATTCTCAATAGACCATTGCTTTTGCCTCCATGCAGCTCCAGGAACAATGGTAATATAATTTTTACTGATATTCTTTTTAAGCAGATAATTTTTTGTTTCTTGAATTTCATTATCTGATATATGCAGTTTTGTTTCTGGAAATGAGTCTGTTTTTTTCAATAAAGAATGGTACATCTTAATATGACTAAAACTCTTTTCGAAAAAATTTTGGTAACCATAAAAAAGAAGGAATCTTCTGAGACGAGGTTTTTTAATTTGCTTAAAAAATCTCTTTCTTAGAAAAAGAGACAATATTCTAGTTCTAAACACACTATGAATATCATAAACCATATCATAATCATTACGTCTAAGTGTCTTTCCGAGCCCTATTAGCCCCTTTAAGCCATTTTTTTTCTTAAAAACAATTAAATCATCGATTAAGGGATGATGGCGCATAATATCAGCAAATTCAGACTTAATAAGAAAATCAATTTGAGAATCTGGAAATTTTGTTTTAACTGATTGCAAGAATGATGTAGATAATACAATATCTCCAATGGAGCTCATTCTTATAATAAGAATTTTTTTCATTATGAATCTTGATTAAATAGTTTGTTTGCAAACCATGATACAAAAATACTGATCTCATATAAAATAACCATCGGTATCGACATTATAATCAAACTTATTGGATCTGGAGGCGTAATAATAGCTGATAGAATAACAGTTCCCATAATAGCTTCTCTTCTGTATTGTCTTAAAAAAGCAGGATTTATTAAACCAATAGATGAAAATAAAAAGGAAGCAACAGGTAATTCAAAAATAATTCCTGAACCGATGATTAATGCTAAAACAAAATTGAAATAATAATTGATAGAAAAATTATTTTCAATTCCTCCAGTAATCATTGATGCAAAAAAGTCTAAAGAGAATGGAAGTATTACTTTGTATGCAAACATACCACCCAACATAAAACAAGCAAATGCAGTTAATATCAAAGGTAAAAGTATTTTTCTTTCTTTATCATATAATCCAGGAGATAGAAATTTCCATATTTGAACTGTTATAACAGGTATTGAAAATATAATTCCTCCAATAATTGCTAAATTCCACTTTAACATAAACATTCCTTGAATAGTCAAAACCTGTAAGTTCATTTCTCCGCTAATCTGATTAGCCGGCTCAATCAATAAGTCAACTAGGTAGTTCGCGAAATTGAATGTAATAATAGACATCAAAAATATTGAACCAAGTGATTTTAATATTCTCCATCTAAGCTCTTCAAGATGGTCTACTATTGACATATCATTATTGCTCATTTTATCTTCTTTACTTTATCTACAATTTCATAAGGGGATTTAATTTTAATATCTTCCTTACTTAATTTTTCAACAAATTCTAATCTATCTTTGGACCAAAAATCTTTTATGATATCTTTCTCAATAATATTTTTCATTCTGCGTGAAAAGCGCGATAGTTGACGGCTCTTAATTTGATCATTTTCTTTCATAGTTCCGTGATAGTCAGTTAGCGCAGTAGCAAACTCTTCAATTCCATCTCCTGATTTACAGCTAGTTCTAAAAATGGGTATTTTGTTAATATTTTTTTTAGTGGCAGAAATAATATTATTAATTGATCTAACTAAAAGATTGGCGTCTTTTCTATCTGACTTATTAACAACAAATATATCTGCTAACTCAAGTATTCCAGCCTTTAATAATTGGATTTCATCGCCAGATTCAGGAACAAATACTAATGTAGTTAAATCTGTAATTTCAGATACACTATACTCCGATTGTCCTACGCCCACTGTTTCAATGAAAATAATATCTTTTCCACTGAACGCAAGAATATCACTAAAATCTTCTGCCAAATCTGTAACACCTCCAAGCTCAGCTCTAGAACCCATACTTCTTACAAATACTTTATTATCATCTACTGCATTATTAATACGCACCCTATCTCCCAAGAAAGATCCTCCTGTGATTGGGCTAGACGGATCAATTGCAATAATACCAACAGATAAGTTTTTTTCTCTTATCTTAGGTATTAACTGGTTCATCAATGAGCTTTTTCCTGCTCCAGGAGGACCAGTAATCCCAATCTTAATTGAATTAAAAGAGTCTTTAAAAATATGACTCGATACTTCTTTTCTGGACAAGAATCCTGTTTCAATACCTGTCATCAATTCGGAAATTGCAATAAAATCATTCGCTTTTGCATTTTCTAGAATCCTCTTTAGATTTTTTGAACTCATATTATAATTTAATTGCTATATTTTTAAAACAATAATCAAAACTAGAAATTTATTGACATCGCATTTGTAATGAGATAAGTTGCAAACGCAATTTATGGATAGACATAAACAACAAATTAAACGAGATCGACAAGATTTAAAAAGAAGAGCGATTAACGCTCAGAACAAATCTAAGATGAGAACATTGATAAAAAATGTCATGTCTCAGGACGACGCCAAAAAAGCAATTGAGCCTTATGCTAGTGCAATCTCCTTTATCGACAAAATGGCCAGCAAAAATTTAATCCATAAGAATAATGCTGCTAGACAAAAATCAAGGCTTACTAATTACTTAAATTCTTTAAGTGCATAAATATTTTTTTATTTATTCTAATATTTACAATTCTTTTTCTAACACCAATATTTGAAGTAGTATTCAGAATTGATTACTATGACGATATAAAGATTATTGAAACTTATCTTTAATGAATTCAGCCCAATTGGCTATTCTTTCCTCAGTTAATTCTTCCTCGTTATCATTATCAACACCCAAACCTAAGAACTCATCACCTTCAAGTGCTTCAGATTCATCAAATTCATATCCTTCAGTAGGCCATTTTCCTATTAGCTTACCACCGTTGTTCATGAAAGGTTTTGCTAATAAACCAACAGCATCTAAGTAATTAAAACTATATGATATTTGATCTCCAACACCAAAAAATGCTCCAGTAATATTACTAAAGTCCATTTTACGATATTCTAAAAATACCTCTTCCCAATCTTCTTGCAACTCACCTACATTCCATGTTGGACAACCAATAATAAGGTTTGAATATTCAAGCATTTTAGATAAATCAGTTGACCTAATATCGTATGAATCTACTTCATAACCTGCTTCTTCCATATGCTGTTGAAGCAATTCAGAAGCTTCTTCTTGATTACCTGTTGTACTTCCCCAAAATAAACCTATTTTTTTCATAACTTTATAACTCCCCTATTATATTAATGGCGTAATTTAAGTATACTTTTATTGATTGTTGAGATTAAATCTCAATAATTATGATTTTTTTATTTATTGAAAATTATTTGTCGTGACCTTGATAATTAGGTGCCTCTTTAATAATACTGACTTCATGAGGATGGCTTTCTCTTCCACCTGCTGCTGATATCTGAATAAATTTCTTATTTTTATGAAATAAAGATAAATTTTTAGCTCCACAATATCCCATTGATGATTTCAATCCGCCTATTAACTGAAAAACTGTATTATTAACAGGACCTCTAAATGGAACCATTCCCTCAATACCTTCAGGGACCAATTTTAATTCATCTTTTTCTTGCTGGAAATACCTTTCACCACCACCTTCTTTCATAGCAGCTAATGAGCCCATCCCTCTATATGACTTATATCTTCTGCCTTCATAAACAATAGTTTCTCCTGGACTTTCATCCATACCTGCTAACATACCTCCAAGCATAACAACACTTGCTCCAGCAGCCAATGACTTTGCTATATCACCACTATAACGTATTCCACCGTCCGCGATAATTGGTATATTGTGCTTTAAGCCAACCTTAGCACAATCGATAACAGCAGAAAGTTGTGGTACTCCTACTCCTGCAACAATTCTTGTTGTACAACTAGATCCTGCTCCTATACCAACCTTAACACAATCAACTCCTGCTTTAATTAAATCTTCAGTGGCTTCAGATGTAGCAACATTACCAGCTATTAAATCAAGCTTAGGAAATGCTTTTTTAATCTTTTTTACTAGGTCTAGTACATACTGAGAATGGCCATGAGCAGTATCTACTACAACTGCATCAACACCAACATCAGAAAGTGCCTTAATTCTATCGGACCAATCATCTCTGACACTTACAGCAGCTGCAACTCTTAGTCTACCATTATTATCTTTTGAAGAATTAGGAAATTCTTCTTTTTTAGTTAAATCTTTTACTGTAATTAAACCTGCTAAATTATCTTCGCCATCAACCACTAATAGTCTTTCTATTCTATGTTTCTGTAATATTTTTTTTGCTTCGACATTACTGGTTTCAGTTCGAACAGTTACTAAGTTTTTTGCTGTCATTCTATCTTTGACTAAAATAGTTAAATCTGATTCAAACCTAATATCTCTTTTTGTTATAATACCGACCAACTTTCCCTTTGCTAATACCGGTAGTCCACCAATAGAGTACTGTTCCATTAATTGTTTTGCATCTCCTACACTTTTACTTTGGTCAAGAGTAATAGGATTCTTGATCATTCCACTTTCATATCGCTTAACTTTATCAACCATTAAAGCTTGCTGTTCTATACTCAAATTCTTGTGAATTACTCCAATCCCCCCTTGCCTAGCAAGAGCAATTGCCATATCTGATTCTGTTACAGTATCCATTGCTGCGCTCATAACAGGTATATTCAGTTTTATATTTCTTGTAAGATGCGTAGAACAATCAACTTCTTTAGGTAGCACAGCTGATTTTTGAGGAACTAAAAGAACGTCATCAAATGTTAAAGTTTTTTCAATGGTATTTTTAGACATAAAAAGCTCCGAGCGTAAAGGTTGGAATGATTGTTGTGATAAACCTCTTATGATAAAAAGTTTTTATTAGGGTCAACATTGGACAATTTAATGAAAAAGATATGAAAGTCCAGCAGATTATTGATGGCTATCAAATTTTAGCCAATTATACTTTTCCTTTGTTGTAAAATAATAATACGAATAGAAAAATATAAAATATCCTAATCCTATAAATCCAAACCACAGCTCTTTTGTTGATAGAAATATGAATATGATAAATAATAAATATTTTTGAGCATAATAAAGATATTCTTTTGATTTTAATACTAACGTAATAATTAAAAATGGCAAAAATAGTATTGCGCTAGTGGATAAAATTGGTTCATCTTGATTTATAGAATGTGCTAATACAATCATAGTTAAAACTAAGCAAGCAACCTTACTTCGCACGCTATCCGAGCGATATAAAATATATAAAACAAGAAATAGTAAAAATAACCCGATCATCATTTTTCCAAAAATTAATACATCAATAAAAGAATAAATTGTTAAAAATAAAAGAAAGTTTGTTTGACAATCTACTTTGACACTGCGAAATGGCCCAAATGACTCAAATCTGTTCATAAGCCATAAAAATAATAGCGAATGGAATAAAATATTTACTATACCAATCCAGTCTTCAGTAATCATTGAAAACATATAAAACCTATTAGGTTCAATATTCATTGCACTAAAAATTGCTATATCATAAGATTTAATAAGATAATGCTGAAAAGCAAACATCAGCCACATTGGAAAAAAAATTTCTAGTCGATCAATTATATCAGAATTAATTCTTTTAACTAAATTTTGAATATGCTTATATCGAGATGATTCAGATGGAAAAAGTCTCTTAAGCATTTAGTTTAAATCCATCCAAATTGATATAAAAATACAAGAAAGATTGATATTGGACTTACGTATCTCACTAGAAAACTAAATATCATTACAAAAGATTCTGATTTTAAAATAGAGTTTCCAAAATATATAGATCGTGATTCACCTATAAGTAAGTTTCTTACGACTTCGTCAACTTTCCAAACATACCCTGCAAAAATAGCTAAGAAAAATCCTCCTAATGGAAGCAAGACATTCGATGCTAAGTAATCTGCCATATCAAAAAAAGTAAATCCTGTTCCAAATAAAGTAAAATCGGAAAGGATATTAAATGAAAGAGCACATGGAATCGCAGAAAAATATACTAATACAGCCATGGTTAATGTTGCTTTTTTTCTAGAATATTTAAGCTCGTCTGTTAAATATGCTACACTTACTTCTAATATTGAAATTGCAGAAGTAATTGCTGCAATCGACAATAATAAAAAGAATAAAAGTGCAAAAAAGTATCCACCAACCAACTGAGAAAGTAATGGTGGTAAAACATGAAATACTAGTCCAGGCCCTGCTGTAGGATCATAACCTGACGAAAAAACAACAGTAAATATTGCAACCCCGGCCATTATCGCAATGAACGTATCAAGAAATGCTACTAGATATGAAGCGTTTACAATATCATCTTTTTCTGATAAGTAACTTCCATAAGTCATCATTGCGCCCATACCTAGACTCAAGGTAAAAAATGCATGTCCTAAGGCTAATAAAAAAGTTTGTGCATTAATTTTTGACCAATCAGGATCAAACAGAAATGATACTCCGCGGTCTGCTCCAGGCAACATGAGACCTTGAACTACTAAAATAAGTAAAATTGCAAATAATGCAGGCATTAGATACTTACTCGCTTTTTCTAATCCAGCTCTTACACCTGATAAAATAATACCTACTACCATGAGAAAGAATAGTGAATGATAGCCAATAACCCACATTGGATTACTATTTTTAAGATCAAAAAATTCGCCTGCAACTTGAGGTGTTTCAAATGTAAAGCCTTTTAAAGCCTCAATTGTATATGCTATAGACCATCCACCTACAACACTATAAAATGAAAGAATAGTAAAACTAGCTAATACTCCTAATGCACCAACATATGTCCAAAATGGCTTCCCTGACAATGCCTTAAATGCGCCAACTGGATTTTTTTGTGTTGCTCTTCCTAATAAGATTTCAATATTTAATATTGGCAAACCTATCATAACAATACAAATCATATAGATAAACAAGAAGGCTGCTCCACCATTTTCTCCAGCTATATAAGGAAATTTCCAGATATTACCGAGCCCTACCGCTGAACCAGCAGCAGCTAGAATGAAACTTGCTTTTGAACTCCATTGCTCTCTAACATTACTCATTATCTTTTCCTTTATTGTTTAAGGGATCACTTTCTTTTACAACTTCATCGAAATTATCCAGATGAGCCTCAACTACTGCATCGAGGACTCCATAAAAGTACAACCCAATTGCAATCCATGCAAAGCGATTTCTTTCTCTTAAATAATGATCTCTAGAATTTGAATCAGAATCCTCATAATTCTTGTATTTTTTTCTATTATCGTTAAAACTCCATAATGCTAAAACTTCGCCAGCCATCAAAGCATATCCTTTAACCTTTTGATCGTTATAAAGTTGTCCAGCGCCCGGTATGGTTAGTGAACGTTTCAAAGCAATCTTTGGATCTTTCAGCTGCTCTTCTTCTGTACGAAAATCAACTTTTTGTTGAGAAAAAAGATTTGAAAAAATAACGAGAGTAAAAATATATATTTTTATTAGCCTAAACATTCAATTTCTACTCTTGAACCCATTGGCAATCCTGCTACTTGAATTGTAGATCGTGCTGGATATGCTCCTTTGATTCTTTTTTCAATTTCTGCGTTGACTAATGGCGTATAGCTTAAATCCATTAAAAAAACAGTAAATTTTCCTATATCCTTTAAAGTTTTATCATTTTCAGCAAGAACAGCTTCAATATTATCAAATACTTGATTGACTTCATCTTCAACTGTATCATTATTTAATTTTCCAGATAAAGGATCTATCGGAATTGATCCTGCCATAGTCCAATTAGTCTTATTGCTTAAATATCTAAACATTGAATAAGGCCCTACAGGTGTTGGTGCTTTTAAGTTAGTCATTATTATTTCCTTTTAAATTTTACAGAGACTCAATGTAGCTAATCCAATATCTTCATTGAGCTTTCTATGTGTTTCATCTTTAAAATCATGTATTATAAATTCTCCTACTGCTGCTACTTCCATCTCAAAAAGATGTCCACCTGACACTTCCATATGATGATTTCCTAAGGTAATATGGGCATGTATAAATGGTTCATTATCTTTAATCGTTACGTTACCTTGAAATGAAAGCAATTCAAGTATTGAATCATATATCTTGTGAATATAGTCTTTTGAGGCCAAATCATAGGCTCCGATATCAATATTCTTAACTGCTCCTATACCAGAAAGTTGACCGGATGTAATGTCTCGATCAATACAAAATTGAGTAAGTGTTTCCATTACTTTTTCACCTTTTTCTACATACACTATATATGAATTATCAATTTTTTGAAATTGCATTATAATTTCTCCATTTCAGATGTTATCAGTTTTTGAACTTTACCTCTAATTTCATTTAAAGAAAAATCTGTAGATGCTCCTGCTGTAGCAAAGTCATCTTTACCTCCACCTCCACCATTCAACTTGCTTCCAATAAGTTTTGCTAAGGAAGATGCAGAAACAGACTGCTCAATTAAGTCTTTTGATATGCTAATAGAAACTACAGGTTTCTTATCAATCATTACTGAAAAGACTGCAATACCTGAATGAAATACTGTATTCAATTTTGCATTTAGTTTTTTTAAATCATTCTTGGATCCTAAAATTATTTCTTCATTAATGAATGGAATACCATTCACATATCTTTGATTTTCAATCATTTTTTTAATATCAATGGCGTCAAACATATTTGATTGATTTTCTTTCTCAAGTATTCTTTTTTTAGATGCTTCTTCTAGGAGTTCATCGGCCTTTATCCTTTCGTCAAGATAATCTTCAACATGCTTTCCAGTAAGAGCATGTATTCTTCTAACTCCTGAAGCAATTGCTTTCTCATTCTTTACAATAAACTTATCAATTTCTATTGTTGACTCGACATGAGTACCTCCACACAATTCTTTTGAAAAAGAATCCATAGTTACAACCCTTACTGTATCGCCATACTTTTCTCCAAATAAAGCAGTTGCACCTTCTTTTTTTGCATCTTCTAAGCTTTTAATATCTGTTTTAACTGAAATATTTTCAGCAATTTTATTATTTACAAGCAATTCTATTGCAACAATATCTTTTGTATCAATTTTAGAAGGGTGAGTAATGTCGAGTCGTAAATAATCTGGATGTACCAAAGACCCTGCTTGGTTAATATGATTACCTAAAACATCTTTAAGTGCCTGATGTAGTAGGTGAGTTGCTGAATGATTAATTTTAATATCTTTCCTTCTAATTAAATCTATTTTACAACGTACATTCATATTTTGTAGAATATTTCCTGATACGAGACTGCATATATGAATAATAAAATCTCCATTTTTTTGTGTATCTACTACTTTAGCAGAAAAATCTTTATTTTCAATGACTCCAACATCTCCAACCTGCCCCCCAGATTCAGCATAAAATGGAGTGTTATCTAATACGATATAAACCTTATCATCAATATTAGCCCAATTTATAATCTTACTAGAGCTATTTTCATCTGTATAACCAATGAAATGAGAATGTGGTAAATCATTAGCAAGTTTCCATTTGATATGTTCACTATCCATAACAAATTTTTGATTTTTCTTTGCTAGCTCTTTCTGTTTTTTCATTTCACTTTCAAAGCCTTCACTGTCAACAATTTTTCCTTTTTCAGAAGCCATTAATTCCGTCAAATCTAGAGGAAATCCATAAGTGTCATACAGCTTAAATGCATCGGAACCAATAATGGTATCAGAGGAAGAATTTTTAATTATTTTTTCAAACTGAATAATTCCTTTTTCTAGGGTAGCTAAGAAAGATTTTTCTTCGCTCAAAATAGTCTGTTCTATATGTTTTTGTTTATCTTTTAATTCAGGATAAGTATCTGACATTGTTGAAACTACAGACTGAACTAATTTATATAAAATTGGTTCTTTAATTTTCAAGTTCATTGCAAATCGTGAACCTCTCCTAAGAACTCTTCTTATCACATAACCTCTACCTTCATTGGAAGGTAAAACTCCATCAGCTATCGCAAATGATAACATTCTAATATGGTCGCATATGACTTGATATGAAACTTCATGATCATCGTATTTAGTATTGGATATTTTCTCTAAATCGAATATAGTTTTTTCAAATAAATCTGTTTTATAATTTGAATTCTTATTTTGTAGCACTGAACAAATTCTTTCAAGTCCGGCTCCAGTATCTACATGCTTCTTTGGCAAATCTTCGAATGTTCCATCTTTTAAGCGATTGCTTTGTATAAATACTAAGTTCCACAACTCCCAATATTCGTCAGAATTATTTACATATTTAGCCTTTTGAGTATCTGGATTATCTCCAACATAGTAGTGAATTTCAGAACATGGACCACAAGGACCTGTCTCGGCCATTTCCCAAAAATTATCTTTTGCTCCAGATCGTATAATGCGACTCTTATCAATATCTGTTTCTTTTTCCCATAATTCATAAGCTTCATCGTCATCTTCAAATACTGTGACCCATAGACGCTCTTTATCTAACTTCCAAATATCAGTAAATAACTCCCACGACCATTGAATAGCTTCTTTTTTGTAATAATCTCCAAAGGACCAATTACCGAGCATTTCAAAAAATGTATGATGAAAACCATCGCGTCCAACTTCTTCTAAATCATTATGCTTTCCACTTACCCGAATACATTTTTGACTATTAACTACTCGCAAATATTTAGGTTTTTCTGTATCTAAAAAAATTGGCTTAAACTGGTTCATTCCAGCGTTTGTGAATAAAAGCGATTTGTCTCCGTAAGGTAACACGGGAGCACTTTCAATTCTTTGATGATTTTTTTCCTCAAAAAACTTAATGAATGATTTTCTAATTTCTTTACTTTTCATGGATAAAGTGTTTCATATGAATCTAAACAAATAATATATTCATTAGATGAAAAATAATCTAACAATAAGTATTCTATTTTTATTTTTTTTCTCGTTCATTTTTGCACAAGGAGTCACTATAAACAGTCTTGAAGTTGATTCCAGACAAAATGGTACTTTAATCAACATAGGTAGTACTAAAAAAATTGATCTAGAAGATGTGACTGCATGGTATTCATCTGAATGGTTTTATCTCACAGTTTATGATGCTAAAACTGATAGTACTAAACTTTCAAATCAAACACTTAGTAAGGCCATAACTAAGATTGAAATAGCAAATAATGAAGAGTCTACTCAAATAGCCTTTAAACTTAAGAAAGAGATTGAATCTTTTGAGATAACGAATCCAACAAGAAAAAATATATCATTCCTTTTAAGATTGTCACAAGAAGAAGCTAAAAAAAGTATTGCAATGGATGACAATATTGAACAGTTTGCAGAAAGCAAAAGTAAATACGAAAATACAAAAAAAAGCAATCGATTTAAGGAAAGAAACTCAGGTAAAAGAACGGATAAGACCGTTGAACTATCTTTGTTAGGAGCAATTGTTGCTATGAGCGATATTACAAATTCAACCACATTTCTTTTTGGAGCAATTATAGCTTTATCAACTATGTTTTTCTAATCTAGAATTTTAAAAATTTATCTGTATACTCAATAAGTTTGTTTTTTATACCTTCTTCAGACATTGCATGTCCTGAATCTGGAATAATATGTAAGTCTGACTCTGGCCAAGCCTTATGAAGTTCCCAAGCATTTTCTACCGGACAAACAACATCGTATCTACCGTGTACTATTACTGCCGGGATATGTCTAATTTTATCTACATTTTCAATCAAGTAATTATCTGTATCAAACCATCCATTGTTTGTGAAATAATGGCATTCTATCCTTGAAAAAGCTTCTGCAAACTGTGCATCAGAAGAATGTTCCATCAAGGCTTCATTCTGAATCAACTTAACCGTACTTCCCTCCCAGACACTCCATGCTTTTGCGGCTTCAATTCTTTTAGAAGAATCTTCATGTGTTAATAATTCATAATAAGCTTTGAGCAGATTATCCTGCTTATGAATGGGAATTGGCTTTAAAAAATTCTCCCATGCATCAGGAAATATTTTACTTGCTCCTTCCTGATAAAACCAACGAATCTCTTTTTTTCTTAATAAAAAAATTCCTCTTAAAATTAATCCTTTACATACACTTGGATACTTTTGACTATAAGCTAGAGATAAAGTACTTCCCCAGCTTCCGCCAAACACCACCCAAGATTCAATATTAAGGTGCATTCTTATCTTTTCAATATCCTCTACTAAATCCCATGTAGTATTTTGGTTTAGATCAGCAAATGGAGTACTTTTTCCACACCCTCGTTGGTCGAACATAATAATACGCCATTTCTCAGGATTAAAATATTGTCTATATGAAGCATCAATTCCACCTCCTGGACCTCCATGGAGAAAGATAACTGGCTTTCCATTTTTATTACCTGATTCTTCAATGTAAATACTATGCCTATCAGATACAGGTAGGTGAAAGGAGTTAAATAGGTCTGCTGTTTCATATAAATTCATGACATAACTTAATTAATATAAATTATATTTTTAATACATAATAAATTTGTTGCTGATTAATAAGAATTGTGTAATTTTACACCGTTGAAATTGATATGAAAATTGGTGTATTAAAAGAAAACAAAGCTGGAGAAAAAAGGGTTGCAATAATACCTTCAACAGTTTCAGCCCTTACAAAAAAGGGTTATTTATTCTTCGTAGAAAAAAATGCTGGGCAAGCATCAAACTATTCTGATACTCTTTATAAAGAAGCTGGTGCGAAAATTGTTGAAAAAAATGAAGTTTTTGATTGTAATATTATAGCAAAAGTTAACTCTCCCGTTAAAGATGAAATTAATTTATTAAAAAAAGACTGTTTGTTAATCTCATTATTTCAAACAATTAAAGATATTGAATTAGTTAAAGATTTACAGAATACTAAGTGCTCTGCATTTTCTTTAAACTTACTTCCAAGGACAACTTTAGCCCAAAAAATGGACATTCTTAGTTCTCAAGCAAATATTGCTGGATATAAAGCAGTCTTAATTGGTTCTAATCATATTGGAAAATATATGCCACTCTTAATGACAGCTGCAGGTACAATCTCTCCATCAAGAACCTTGGTTATTGGAGCAGGTGTTGCTGGATTACAAGCAATCGCAACTGCTAAAAGATTAGGAGCTCAAGTAGAAGCATTTGATGTAAGGCCAGAGGTAAAAGAACAGGTCGAAAGTTTAGGAGCTAAGTTTGTTGAGGTAGAAAATGATAGTGAAGATGGTGTAGGGTCAGGTGGATATGCAAAAGAAACCAGTGATGCCTACAAAATACGTCAACAAGAAGTCATGAAAGAAAGAATTTCGAAGTCTGATCTAGTAATTACTACTGCTTTAATACCAAATAGACCAGCGCCAGTTCTTATTCCAAAAGAAATGGTTGAAGCTATGAAGCCTGGTTCAGCTATTATGGATTTAGCATCTGAAAATGGTGGAAATTGTGAATTGACTAAACCGGACGAGATAGTATTCCATAATGATGTTTTAATTGATGGAAATACTAACTTTCCTAGTACAATGGCAACAGATGCTAGTCAGTTATTTTCAAAAAATGTTCAAGCTATTATTGAGCATTGTCATGAAGAAAATGGATTTAAGCTCAATAAAGAAGATGAAATCATAGATGGAATGTTATTCATTGAAAATGGTGAAATTAGACATCAACCAACTAAAGAGGCTTTGTAATGGATCTTATTAATTTAATAACAATTTTTATTTTGGCAGTATTTGTGGGCAATGAAATAATTAACAAAGTACCTCCTACTCTTCATACACCCTTAATGTCGGGTTCAAATGCAATTTCAGGAATCGCTATAGTTGGAGCATTATTAGCTATTACTGTGGATGGAGAGCTTAGTATGTATCTTGGATTAGCAGCGTTAATTTGTGCAACTGTCAATGTTGTAGGTGGATTTTTGGTAACAGATAGAATGTTAAAAATGTTTAAGAAAAAATGATGAATCAAAACGATATACAAAATTTATTATATTTGGTTTCTGCAATAGGATTTATTGTAGGTATCAAACGTCTTTCCCATCCTAAAACCGCAAGAAGCGGAAATTTTTTAGCTTCTCTTGGTATGTTAGTTGCTATTATAGCAACATTAACATCTGGTGCAAATTTTGACTGGCAAATGATTGCTTTGGGTGTTGGTATTGGTTCTATATTAGGTATTATCTTTGCTGTTCGTGTTGAAATGACTCAAATGCCTCAGATGGTAGCTATATTTAATGGATTAGGTGGAGCTGCTTCTGCATTTGTTGCATCTTCTGAATTTTTTTCAGGATCAGATAGTTCATACATAATCATGTGTTTAAGTGTTTTAATTGGTACGTTAACTTTTTCTGGTAGCTTTATTGCCTTTGGTAAGCTTCAAGGATTTATATCTGGAAGAGCCATTACATTTCCAGCACAACAAGCTATCAACGCAGTAATTTTTGGATCTATGCTAGTATTACTTGCAGCTCACAATTTTAATTTATTACCTGACAATACAATTTTTTATATGATTACGGCATTAGCGCTAATATTAGGAATAGGTCTTACTATTCCAATTGGAGGAGCTGATATGCCTGTAGTTATATCTCTATTGAATTCATATTCTGGAATAGCAGCTGCAGCAACAGGTTTCTTACTTGGAAATAATGCACTTATTATTAGTGGTTCACTTGTTGGTGCCTCAGGATTAATCTTAACAAATATTATGTGTAAAGGAATGAATAGATCTTTAGCAAATGTAATCTTTGGCGCTGTTGGTTCTGAAACTAGTGCCAGCGGTTCAAGTCAGCAAGAAATGAATATTAAGAGCTACTCAACGACTGAAGCTGCAATGATTCTTGATGCTGCTGAAAAAATTATTATCGTACCAGGTTATGGTTTAGCAGTAGCACAAGCACAACATGTTGCAAGAGAAGTAGCTGACACTTTAGAAGCTCAGGGTAAAAAAGTTCTATATGCAATCCACCCTGTTGCAGGAAGAATGCCAGGACATATGAATGTGTTATTAGCTGAAGCAAATGTTTCTTATGATGTATTAAAAGATTTAGATGAAATCAATCCTGAATTTGAAGACTGTGATGTTGCATTAATTCTTGGAGCAAATGACGTTGTCAATCCCGCAGCAAGACATGACCAGTCAAGCCCTATATATGGAATGCCTATCTTAAACGTAGATAAATCTCGAACAGTTATTATAAATAAAAGAAGTATGAATCCTGGATTTGCAGGTGTTCAAAATGAATTATTTGGCTATGACAATTCTATCATGGTTTTTGGTGATGCAAAAGATATGTTGAATGATCTTTTAAAAGAAATCAAAGAATTATAGTAAATTTCAGAGTATTTTTTTTATATTAATCTATGTCTTTACCTAGCCTATATGAACTTGCAGATGAATTTCAAGAAGCTTTAGAGAGTTTAACTGATTTAGATGACCAGTCTGTAAAAGATACTTTAGAATCTTTGGAGGGTGAATTCAAGCTCAAAACTACTAATGTAGCCAAATATATTAAAAATCTTGAACATACAGCTGAAGGCATCAAAGAAGTTGAATCTAGGCAGCATAAAAGAAGGACATCAATTGAATCTAAAATAAAACATCTTAAAGAATATCTAAGATTTAATTTAGAAAAAACAAATACAAAGAAAGTTGAGAGTTCTGAAATAACTATCTCCATTCAAAATAACCCACATAAAGTTGTTATAACTAATGAAAATGATATTCCTGATAAATTTCTTGAAAAAAAAGAAGTTCAATCAATTGATAAAACTAAAATTAAAGAAGCTTTGAAAAATGGAGAAGATGTAGCTGGTTGTGAATTAATCCAAGAAAAGAGGGTTTCAATTAAATAATAATTCTTCGGGGGAAGAAATGAGGAAAAATGTTGATCAAGAATATTGCCAGAAAGAGAATGGCCATACTAAGAATATCAATTATACTAATTATTACATTCATTATAATCGATAATAATTTTTCTGCTTTTTCATTAAATATAGATATGAATACATCTTTATTATTTAGCTATATCGGTTTTAGTCTTGTTGTTTTGGGTGGTTTTGGAAGAATTTGGGCATCACTTTATCTTGAAGGATTTAAAACAAGAAAGCTAATTAAAGAAGGTCCATATTCTATGGTTAGAAATCCTCTATATTTCTTTAGCTTGATGCTGTTTTTGGGAATGTGCTTTGCAATTAAATCAATAGCTGTATCATTTGCCCTATTAGTTGTATTTGTTTTGTTTCATATACCAACTATACTAAATGAAGAAAAAGTGCTCTTAAGCACCCATGATGAGTCTTATAAGGCCTATTATGAATCAACTCCAAGGCTTCTTCCTAATATTTTTAAATATAAAAAAACAGAATCTACAGATATGATTCAAGTAAGAATAAAAAGCATTATTAAAAGATTATGGGAAGTAATTGGTTATTTATTCTTATTTACTCTAATAGATTTTTTCTATTTTATAGGATTATAAGAAATAATTAGTCATCTTTATCATTGCTTGGCAACAGAAGATCAACTGATTTTTTTAATTTTTTATTTCGAGTAGTAGTAATATCTTTATAACTCTTCGTTAATGCTTCAATCTGATTTTCATGCTTTTCAAGCAAAGCTTCCATTTTTGTCCATTCTAGTTTGAATTGATTAAAGTTAGTTTTAAAGTCATCTACCTTAGTACTTAGAGTAAAATTATGAACCGATGTTTTTAACATTTGCAACATTGCAAATAGTTCTGGCGTTCCAACCAAAATAACTTTCTTTTTGAGTGCATTTTCCCATAAAGCATAAAACTCTTTTCTAATAAAGTTTAATACGCTTTGGCTAGGTACAAACATTAGTACAAAATCAACACTGCCACTTGAAACATCTACATATCCATCTTTTTGCATTTCTTTTATGCGATCTTTCACATCTTTTTCAAAAGCTTTTTTTTCAGCCTCTTTCTCAAATTCATTTTCCGAATTGACCATATTTTTGTAATGCTCTAAAGGAAATTTTGAATCTAAATTTATATATACTTGATCAGGAAAATAAAAAGTGTAGTCAGGTCTAGCACTGCCATATGATTGTTGAGATTTCCAATGTACATTTTCTTGTAATCCAAGATTTTCGAGTAACTGTTCTACCCTATACTCCCCTAAACTACCTCTTTCTTGCGAGCTTCTAAAAATTAGATTGAATTCATTAAGAGATTTAGTTACTTCTTTCTGACTATTCTGATAAGTAGTCTCTAATGCTGATTTTGTTTCTGATAATTTATCTCGTAGATCATTTATATTTCTTTCAGATCCAGCAAATAGCTCTCCAATAGCTGCAAATTGATCGATGATTTCGTCATCATCTTGACCAATTGATTTGAATTTTTTATCAATATAGAATACAAGAAATATTATTGCAGCAATTAGGGCGATAAGTAAATAGGTATTTATCATATTAATTCTTTTTCTCTAAGCATATTTATTAATTCTTCTTCATGGTAATTTACAGGAAAAATTTCATATCTGTTTTCTTTTAAATGAAAAAGGGTTTGACTACCGACATTGATGCCATAATAACGCTCTAGTATGTATCTATAAAATGAAAGCTGTAAAGAATAGTGATTAAAATTACAGTCTTGAAGATGTTTGGTTGAGTTTAATATACCTATCTTCTTTTTATAGGATGTTTTATCGATACGCTTATTAGTTTTCCAATCTACAAGATGATAAGTATCCTGCTTTTTATTATAGACTAAAACATCAATCGTTCCAGCAATACCAAGCTCTTTTGAATAAACAATAACTTCAGAAAAAAATGTATTATCAGGATCTTTTTGCTTTTCTTTAATCCATGCAGCTCCAATGATAGACATCTCATGTTTTGGTGTAATATTTTCTTTTATGAATGCTTCTAACTCATTGTGAACAATAGTACCTCTTATTGCACCTTTTCCCCACTCTTTAATTACCTCTTCAACTGTTTTACCACTATACTTTGGATGAGTATTGATTAATTTTTGAGCAATGCCTACTTGATCAAACTTTTCAAAAAAATGATGGATAAATTCGGTTACACTTGAAAAGTGGAAATCAGGACTATCTTTTAATTCATATTTATGATTTTCTTGATCTAAAGAAATATTATTAGAAAATAATTCATTCATTTTTAATTTAATTACCCTTCATGTAAAACATCTTTTCTATTGTTCTTTCTTAATCTATTTACTCTTTTTCTAGTAATTCTTCGTTGAGCAAATCCAAGAGTCCAACCAAAAATTAAAAGAATCGGAATTGCAACTCTTTCTGGAGAATCAGAATTAATAGTAAAATAAAGCAACAATAATGCCGTAAGTAACTGTAATGAATATTGGACAGTATTAATAGCTTTTAACTTATTCATTTATTAGGCGCCAATTAAATCTAAAACCAGCCTAACTACTTGCCCGGAAGCACCATCTTTTTGAATATAACTTCTATTTTCTACTCCCCATGACGTACCTGCAACATCGAAGTGAGTCCAAGGGATATCTTTACCAACAAAAGCTTTTAAGAATGCTGCTCCTGCTATAGTACCAGCCTGTCCAGGTGATCCTAAATTTTTTACATCCGAAATATGAGATTTCACTTGATCGCAGTACTCATCCCATAATGGTAATTCCCAAACATGTTCACCAGTATTTTTAGATGACTGTTCAATTTTTTTGATAAGGTTAGGATTATTACCAAGAATAGCACTTGCAATATGTCCAAATGTCACAACACATGCACCAGTAAGTGTTGCAAAATCTACCATAAATTCAGGGTCATAATGTTTGCTTGCATATGACAAAGCATCTGCAAGAATTAATCTACCCTCAGCATCAGTATTTAATATTTCAATTGTTTTACCATTATAAGCCGTAAGAATATCACCAGGTAAATAAGCGGATCCCCCTAACATATTGTGTGTGGATGGAACAATTGCTACAATATTCTTTTTTGGTCTTAATTCTGCTACTGCACTCATTGTTCCAAATACAATTGCAGAACCACACATATCAAATTTCATTTCATCCATCTTTGCTCCTGGCTTCAATGAGATTCCACCAGTATCAAATGTTAATCCTTTACCAACAAGTACAACTGGCTTTTCATCTTTAGAATCTGCGCCAAAATATTCCATGATAATAAATTTGGGAGGTTCATTAGTTCCTTGAGCAACACCAGCAAAGGCACCCATTCCCATTTTTGTAAACTCCTCTCTATCAAATACTGTAACTTTCATATTCCCTTTTTCGCCAACCTCTTGTGCAAATTCAGCTAGACGAGAAGGTGTACTTACATTTGGTGGATTATTGGCTAGATTTCGAGCGTCACACACTGCACTTGCTATCGTAGCTCCTTTTTTGGACGCTTCAGTACAACACTCATCAACCATTGTAATTTTTTTAAGGTGATATTCACCTCTTTGATCTGTAAAAAAGTCTAAGAAACGATAACTTCCTAGCACTAAACCTTCTGAAAATGCTTGGCAAAAATAGTCATCATTTTTATTAGATTTAGGACATTGCACTGCAATAGAAGAGTATTTGTTGCTAATTATAAATGCCATTACTGATCCTGCTGCTCTTCTAAAGTCTTCAGGAGTAGCATTTTCTGATTTTCCTAATCCAAAATAAAGAATTTTTTGATTATCACTAAAATCAAAAGCAAGTTCTCCGACTTTTCCTTTCATTTGGCTATTAATTAGCTCGGAATCATTCTTATCTTCAAATATACCCATAGCTAAAATGTCACTATTTTTAGCATTATCCATATTTACGTCATATTCTAATTTTTTAATGTGTGCCATTATTTCTCCTTATTCAAACTTATATTGTGATTAAAACTAATTAAGCTACCTTTCTCATCTTTGACAACTGCGACAAAGGTAATATCAGCTGTGCATGCTAATCGCTTACCATGATCTTTACTTTGAGCAAATGCTCTTACTTGTACTACCATGGACGAGTTTCCTACTTTTACAATCTCAGATTTACATTTAACCCAATCTCCAAGAAACACAGGTTCTTTAAATTCTACTTTATCTAATGCGCGAGTTACTGCCCCCCAAGCATCTGTATTTTCTAAAAATTCTGTTGCAGCCTTAGCGGCAGCTAGATCTAGCCAGGCTAACATGTAACCTCCAAATAAGGTACCTGCTGTGTTAATATGTGTTGGTTGTACTAATTCTGAATATTCTGATATTTTACTCATGCCATTAATTTAAAAAAAAAATTTGCTTTAGCATTGGTTATTTATAATAAATAACTATCAAAAATTAAAACTGTTCTTCTTCTGTTGAGCCATCCATCGCGCTTGTTGAAGATTCTCCAACAATACAGTTATTTACTGCATCAAAATATCCTGTTCCAACTTCTTGTTGATGAGCTGAAAAAGTATATCCCTTATCATGGTCAGCAAATTCTTTTTCTTGAAGCTCTACATACGCGCTCATACCAGTCTTAACATATTTTTTGGTTAAATCAAACATACCATGCCACATTGAATGAATTCCAGCGAGGGTAATAAACTGGAATTTATATCCCATTGCACCTAATTCTCTTTGAAATTTTGCGATAGTTGCATCATCTAAATTCGCTTTCCAATTAAATGAAGGTGAGCAATTATAAGCTAACATTAGCTCAGGATGATCTTTTTTAATTGATTCTGCAAATTTCTTTGCTTCATCAAGATTCGGCTTTCCTGTCTCACACCAAAGTAAATCTGAGTATGGTGCATATGACAATCCTCTTGAAATTGCTTGATCAATGCCAGCTTTAACACGGTAAAAACCTTCTGAAGTTCTCTCTCCTGTTACAAACTCAGCATCTCTTTCATCAATATCCGATGTTAATAAATCTGCAGCATTAGCATCTGTCCTCGCTACCAATAATGTGGGTACGTTTGAAACATCTGCTGCTAATCTTGCTGCAACAAGCTTATTAATAGCCTCTTGCGTAGGAACAAGCACTTTTCCACCCATGTGACCACATTTTTTAACGCTGGCGAGCTGATCTTCAAAATGAACTCCAGCGGCTCCAGCTTTAATCATATTTTTCATTAGTTCAAATGCATTTAGCACTCCACCAAATCCTGCTTCAGCATCTGCGACAATTGGAGTGAAAAAATCAAATTTCGGATTACCATTTGAGGTCATCCATTCTATTTGGTCAGCTCTTTTAAAAGAACTATTAATTCTTTTAACAAGTGAAGGGACTGAATCCACGGGATATAATGATTGATCAGGATACATAGCTTCTGCACTGTTATTATCTGCAGCAACTTGCCAACCAGAACAATATATAGCTTTTGCACCAGCTTTAACTCCTTGAATTGCTTGGCCACCGGTTAATGTTCCTAGACAATGGACATAGTCCTCTTCTTTTAACATCTTCCACAGCTTTTCAGCTCCAACTCTCGCTAAAGTATATTCCGGTTGAAGAGAACCTCTTAATTTTACTACCTCTTCAGCTGTATAGGGCCTTTTCACATAAGACCATCTTTTATTCATTTCCCAATCATTTTTTAAATCTAAAACTTGTTTTTCAAGATTCATTTTATAGTTCCCCGTACGCTTTAAGTGTTAAAAATTCTTCTAAATTTTCTGATAAAGTAATCTCTTCTAATATAGCTCTAGCAAGAGTGAAATTTCCATTATTAAAATTATCATTTCCTACTTCATTTTTCACATTATGAAATTCTTCATCAAGACAAGATACAAAAAGGCTTTTATCCATAATCTTTCCGTTAGACAGCTTGTTTTTATGTTTAATCCATTGCCATATAGATGTTCTAGAAATTTCTGCAGTAGCGGCATCTTCCATTAATCCATAAATTGACGCACAACCAACTCCTCCAATCCACGACTCTATATATTTTAAACTTATTCTAATATTCAAACGCAAACATTCTTCAGTACTATTTCCCTTATATCCAGATAACAAATCATTAGCTGTAATACTATGTTCGCTCATAAAATCTAATTGATTGGTTTGAAGGCTCTTGAAATTTTCATGAAAAATCTCATTAACGAAATCAGCTAATCCAGGATGCGCAATCCATGTGCCATCGTGTCCATTTTCAATTTCAAAGAGCTTATCTTTTCTGACTTTATTTAAAATTTTTCTATTTTCTTCATGATCTTTTGATGGTACAAAAGCAGCCATTCCACCCATACCAAATGCTCCTCTTTTATGACATGTATTTACTAACAAGGTAGAATAAGACGATAGAAATGGTTTATCCATTGTAATTAATTGTCTATCAGGTAATGTTTTTTCAGGAAATGCTTGTAATGTTTTGATGTAGCTAAAAATGTAATCCCATCTACCACAATTTAATCCGACAATATGATCTTTTAAGTAATATAAAATCTCTTCCATCTGAAATACAGCTGGAAGGGTTTCTATTAAACATGTCACTCTTACAGTTCCTCTATCAAGACCTAATTCATCTTCACAAAAACATATTACCTGACTCCACAGTTCTGCTTCTTTATAAGATTGTAATTTTGGAATATAAAAATAAGGTCCAGTACCAAAACCTTTCAATACTTTATGATTATGAAATAAATACATCGCAAAATCTACTAAGGCGCCATACATTGATACTCCATCAATTGTAATATGCTTCTCTTTTAAATGAAGTCCCCTAACTCTACACATTAAAGTAGCAGGGTTAGAATTAAGATTGTATTTTTTTAAAGTAACGCGATGTTGAAAAGATATCGTTCGATGTGCAGCATCTCGCATGTTAATCATTCCATTTTGAATATTTTCCCAAGTTGGTGAAAGCGAATCTTCAAAATCTGCCATAAAAACATTCACATTAGAATTTAGAGCATTAATTATCATTTTTCTATCAACTGGACCTGTAATTTCTAGCCTTCTATCAAGTAAATCATGAGGTATATCTCTTACCTTCCATACTGAATCGCGTATTTCTTTAGTGGCAGGGTCAAATCCTGGTAAAATTCCAGAATCAACTAAAGATTGACCCTCTTCTCTATCAAGAAGTAATTGATCAATTTTTGTATTAAATTTTTGGTGGAGTTTTTCTAGAAGTAATTGTGCATCACCCGAAAAAATATCCGCTCCTTGCGGTGAAATTTCCTTTAAAAAATGTAGTATAACTTTCCCCTTTTCAGTTAAACCTGATGAATTGTAAGCATTAAATTACCAAAGAATATAAGAAAATATTATAATTTTTTAGCGATTGCTTCGCCTTCAGCGATATCTACCTTAGAAAATACATATGCTCCTAAAATAAATAAGATACCTACTGATAATAATCCAAATCTTGCAGCTTGTTGTTCGTCACCAATTATATCATTCAGTAAAAGAGTAACAGTACCCATAAGTAAAGGTCCAACTACCGCTGCAAACTTTCCTAACATATTATAAAATCCATAATATTCTGCTGATTTTTTTTCTGGTATTATTCTTGAGTATAAACTACGACTTAATGACTGAATACCTCCCTGAAAACATCCAATTAAAATTGCAATGCAGTAAAAATGCCATATCTCCGTAACAAAATATCCCCCACAAAGAATTAGCATGTATGCTACGATTCCTGCATAAATACCATTTTTTAAGCCAATCTTACTTGCAATTTTTATATAAATTAGTGTAGCAAAGAATGCAATAAACTGTATCAATACTAAAGCACCCATAATTGCTGTCTGATCAAAACCAAGCGTAATAGCAAAATCAGCTGCCATACGAACAACTGTATCTACTCCATCAATATAAAGCCAATATGCAACAAGAAAGGTAGCTACTACCTTTAAATTTCTAATTTCATCAAAAGTACTTTTAAATTGTGATAAGCCATCTTTGATAGAATCAGTTAATGATTTTTCATCATGATACTTTGGTTCATCAACAAAAAGTATAATTGGCAATGAGAATATTGCCCACCATATTCCAACAGAAATAAATGAATACTGAATTGCTTGAGTAGCATCCATTAATCCGAAAGCTGATGGATAAGTAAGCATTAAAAAATTTATAACGATTAAAATTCCTCCACCTAAATATCCTAATGAAAATCCAAGCGCAGAAACATAATCTACATTTTCTTTATTACTTACAGCTGGTAGCAATGAGTCATAAAAAGTATTTGCACTAGAAAATCCAATTGTCGCAAAAATATATACTAATAATGCAATAGGCCACATTCCCTGAGCAATAAATCCTAGTCCTATGGTCATAACTACACCTAAAAAAGCAAAAAAGATAAGAAATTTTTTCTTAAAACTTCCATTATCGGCAATTGCTCCAAGGACCGGTGCCAACAGTGCTACAATGATAGAGGCAACTGAATTACCTAACCCTAAATAAAAAGTACTACTTGAAAGACTAGTTGAATCAGACCAATACTGAGAAAAAAATAAAGGAAAAAATCCTGCCATCACTGTTGTAGCAAATGCAGAATTTGCCCAGTCATAAAGAGCCCAACTATAGATTTTTTTTTGGTTCATTATCCTTTCCTCACAGATAACTTAATTGTAATCCCATCTAAATCAAAAGATTCTCTAAGCTGATTATGTAAGTATCGTTTGTAAGCAACGGTGATCAACTTTGGATAATTACAAAAGAAAGCAAATATTGGAGGTGAGTATTGTACTTGTTCAATAAATTTTAATTTGATTGATTTACCAAGAGATGCCTGAGGGGGATGTTTTCTAACAGCTTTTACAAGCCAATCATTTAATACTTTAGTATTAATTTTGTCTCTTTGCTTTTCAAATAATGACCAAGTTTCAGATAATATATTTGAAATACGCCTTTTTGTTAAAGCAGATACAAAGAGTACTGGATAGTACTGAATTAAAGGAAATTCATGAGCCATTTCTTCTTTGAATATCTCTGCAGAAATATTTTTATTAGCTGTTAAATCCCACTTGTTAACTAAAATTATCATTCTTTTTCCTCTACGAATAATTTCACTAGCAATTGTTTTTTCCTGCTTGGTAAAACCTTTTTCTGCATCTATCACAAGTAAAACGACATCTGACCTAATTAATGAATCAATGGCTCTTAAAGAACTGTAGTATTCAATATCATCATCAACTTTACTTTTCTTTCTCAAACCTGCAGTATCTACAATCTTAATTGAATGTCCATGCCATTTGATGTGCGTATCAATAGAATCTCTTGTTGTTCCTGCAATATCTGAAACAATAGCCTGCTCTCTTTGAATCAAAGCATTAAGAATTGAGGACTTGCCAACATTTGGCATCCCTACAATTGATATCGACATAGATTCTTTGTCCATATCTTCAAAGTCTTGCCCCTCAAGATCTTCATGCGCAAATAAAGTATCTAATATATCTCCCACACCTGCTCCATTAAGCCCTGATATTGGTACGGGGTCTTTAAGACCTAAACTGAAAAATGGATTTATTCTATCAGAATGATCTGGAGTATCACATTTGTTTACTGCTAAGACATAATTTTTGCTAGAATGTCTAACCATTTTTGCTAAATGACTATCATTTGGATTTAATCCATCCTTTCCATCCACCATAAAAATAATACCATCACATTCATTTAATGCTTCAACAATTTGTTCTTTAATTTTTTCATTAAAAATATCTTCATTTGAGCTGACAAAGCCTCCCGTATCTATTATATCAAATCCTTTATTTAGCCACTCTCCCGATGCATAAATTCGATCTCTCGTGACGCCTTCAACCTGATCAACAATAGACGTTCTTTTTCCTGAGAGTCGATTAAAAAGTGTTGATTTACCGACATTCGGTCTTCCAATGATAGCAATTCTTGATTTTTTACTCATGTTGTTGAATTATACAACTATCGCAATTGTTGTGCTATAGAATTATTTAAGCAAAAAAATAAATAAATCAATCCATAGGATGAATGTAACAAGTAATGAATATTGAAAAGGAACTCTTCTTTTAGATATTTTTGGATTAACTGTTCGAACGTAATAGTGCCATATTCTTAAAACAACATATAACCATGCTAGAATTAAATTGAATAACGTGACATTATTGACTGTAAATGCACACAAACAAAAAATCAAAAAAACTATGGGAGCCTCAAAAAGATTTTTATATAGCTCTCTTGAAGCTTGAATATCGTTTGGAATTTCTTGCCAGCCTGGCATATACTTTAACCATCTAGGATCTAGTTCTTGATTTAATACTGACTTTCTGATTTGTATGGCATTAACAACAACATGTATATGCATCATTAAAACTATAGGAAAAATTGGAAAGAGAATTAAAGTAGAGTCTAAGCTACTGACCAAGATATACTCGTAATGGTTCACTTCTAGTTTTATGAGCTAACCTTCTAATAGCTTTTTCTTTAATTTGTCTAACGCGTTCACGAGTTAAACTAAACTGCTCACCAATTTCGTTTAAGGTAAAAGATCTATCGCGGTTAATACCAAAGTACATTTCAATAACCGATCTTTCCCTATCTGTTAAAGTACTTAAAGCTGAAGCAATTTCTTCTTTCATGGATGTATCCATCACTTTATTGTCGGGATCTTTTTCTTGCTCGTCTTCAATAACATTAATTAGAGAACTATCTTCTCCCTCGGCAAATGGGGCATCTAAAGAACTATGTCTTCTAGAGTATTGTAGTGCATTGAATACCTCCTCTGATTTGACTTCAAGCTGATGACTTATCTCTTCTACTTTGGGAGGTCTACCCATTTCAGCCTCTAATTTCTCAGCAGCTTTGGTAATCTTAGTAATAGTTCCAACTCGATTTAAAGGCAATCTAATTAGACGACCTTGTTCAGCTAATGCTTGCAGAATTGCCTGTCTAATCCACCATACAGCATAAGAAATAAATTTAAATCCACGAGAAGGGTCAAATCTTTTGGCTGCTTTAATCAAACCTAAATTTCCTTCATTAATAATATCAGACAGAGACAATCCATTTCCTTGGTATTTCTTAGCAACGGATACTACAAATCTAAGATTAGCTTCTACTAATTCTTTCATTGCTTGCTTATCTCCTTTTTCAATACGAACAGCTAATTCTACTTCTTTTTCAGGAGCCAAAGGTTCATATTGAGAAATTTCAGATAAATACATACTAATGGTACCACTAGAGACTTTAGATCTTCTAATTCTTTCAGCTGCTCTCTCTTTTGCATCTTTCATAGCTTCAGCTTTTTCAATTCTTATCAAATCTGCTTGAATTTCTTTATCAGATTTAGCTACTTTCTTTTTTGAAGCTTTCTTTGAAGTGACTTTCTTTTTTGAGGCTTTCTTTTTAGGAGTCGCCGACTCCATTTTTAGAATTTCTTGCTCGACGCTTAATAATTCTTTTTTAAATGCTTTTTTCTTAGTTTTTTTTACTGCCAATTGATTATATCCTTTTGATAAAAATAATTGTTTTCACGGCGTAAAATTTAATAAATCCTGACTATTTTCCAAGGTATTTTATTTATCGATATCATGTAATGCATCGTCTAAATTTTCAAATTTAAATTTGAATCCACTTTCTAATGTTCTCAATGGAATGGTCTTAGGTCCGTACAAAACCATTTCACTCATGTCTCCAACCATTCTTATCATAAAGCTTGGAATAAATATAATCCATGGAATAACAGCTCTATAATGCTTTCTAATTGTATGATAAAAGTCTTTATGTTTGATCGCATTAGGAGAAATTAAATTAAAAGGACCTTCAAGATTATTATCAAGAACATGATGAATAAAACCTATGACATCGTCAATATGAATCCATGGAAAATAATTATTTTTTATTCCTGGGATTGGAATTGAAAAAAAAGAAGAAAGACCAATTAATAAAGAAAATTTCTTTGTAAGCACCATTCCAATTCTAAGGTGAGAAACTCTCATGCCATGATCAGAAAATATTTTGCAAGACTCTTCATTTAATTGACATACATTAGATAAAAAAGAATCTCCGCCATTAGAAACTTCATTTACTTCACCATCATATTCCATTGACTTTTTACTATAAAATCCAATTGCTGAAGCATTGATAAGTACTTTACTATTTATTTTATTTTTTATTAAAAATTTTGATAGAGTTTGTGATAAATCTATTCTGCTTGCTAAGATTTTCTTCTTTGTATTTTTTGTCCACAATTGAGCTACAGATTCTCCGCTTAACTTAACAACAGCGTCAATATTTTTTAATAATTCAATATCATTAGATTCCCAATCGACTAAGCTTACTTGACTATCAAATTTCTTTATATGCTTTGATGGATTTCTTGATAAAACAACGATAGTATGATTTTGTAAAATTAAAGAATTAACCAATCGAGCTCCAATTAATCCCGTACCTCCAGCAATAAGAATTTTCATTTTTTGGCTAATGTACTCATTACCTTTTTAACTTTAGCTTGAGTTTCAGAACTAAACCAATTGCTAATCAATATCTCATAATCAAAATCAGTATCATGCATCAAAGACTGCTTTAATCTTGTAAATGGCGCTCCAGCATTAATATAAAAACTTGCCAATTTTTTTGCTCTTTTAAGAGCTTCTGATGTTGCTCTTTTTTTACCAATAAAAGGATTTCCAATATATTCATTGATTAAACCTTTTTTATAAGCTTGTTTTGGAGAATACATTTTACATTGTGTAGCTACTTCAAAAAGATTTTCTCTTCCAATTGAATGACTAATAATTGATAACATATCTGGTGGCAAATCAATACCAATCGCCATTTCATTCAGCCCCATTCTATGCATTCCAAACATTCCATAACGATAGTCAGATGCTAATGCTATCAAACAACCCCCTGCAATTGCATGACCGCCTACAATACTAATTACTGGACCAGGAAATTCTCTAAATGATACTAATAAATCTCTCAAGGTTCCAAAAATAAGAGAAACTTCTTTTGGATCTTTTGCTGACATAAGATCTTTCAAATTTAATCCTGCGCTAAACACTTTTTCATTACCCATAAGAATAACAGCCTTACATTCATCATAATTTAATTCTGCTATAAGTGCTTTCGCTCTAGAAACGCTTAAAAGATTTGGGCCCTTTTCACCCATATTAATAATTTTAATATCGTTTTCAACTGTAATATTCATGATAAATTTTCCTTAATTATATTTCATTTTTTAATGCATCAAAAACAGGGATACTTTTTTGATTAGCAAAATCAAAACATACCAAAGTCATGTAACATTTAATGGCACATTCATCATCCCCTTCTTTAAACATACCATATTCGTAATCAAAACTTTTTCCTCCAATACGAGATACCCTAATACCAATGGTTAATTTTTCTGGATGACTAATTTGTTTTAAATAATCAAACTTCATAGAAGCTACTATAAATGGAAATTTGTTTCGATCATAAGGTTCAAGACCTATGTCATTAGCATGCCTCACTCTAACATCCTCAATGAGCGTTACAGCAGTACCATGATTTAAATGACCCAACATATCTTCATCATACCATCGGGTTTCAATATCATAAAGTCTTTTAAATTTATCTCTTGTCATTAATCAATTAAAAATTGTGAATTGTTAATAGGAAAAATACATTCTTCTTTTTTTCCAAACCAGCTATATCTTCTCTTAGCTACTAAATCATAAATCTTATCCGTTAAAAAAGACGGCAAAAAGAATTGAAAATATCTAAAAGGATGATTCAGTGTATCTAAAACAATAAATGCAGCTTTTGATTTTGTAAATGTTTTATCACCTTTTTTTACTACAACTGTGTTCATATCGTTGATATATTTTTTATCTAAATTTTTTTGAGCATAATTTGATTGCATAGGGCTATAATAAACTATTTTTTTATGATCATTTTTAATAGAAAAGTCCATAGCCCTTGAACATAAAATGCAAAACCCATCATAGTAAATAACAAGCGGTGATTCCATCATAGAATATAAGGAATAATAAACGCTGTTTTATTCTTATATGCCTCATGACCTTCAAAACGAGACAAAGACTTATCAATTCTTTTCATTCCAGGAACCCAAATGATGAAAATAAAAATGCTTAAAATAAGTACTGGAACCCACCACAAAGATGACTCGATAGTAAGCATTAAGAAACTTGAATAAATTAGTAACTCCCCAAAGTAATTTGGATGTCTGCACTGCTTCCAAAGACCGTCAGTAATTAATCCTGAATTATATTTTAGGAAAATATATTTTTGCATATCTGATACAAAATGATAATAAACACCAAACGAAAATAAAATAATCGCACTTACTAAAATCTGCAAGGAAGCTTCATGGCTAGTCATAGTTATAATAAAGGCTGGAGCCCAATATATCATTAGTCCAAAAATAATTAATAAAGTATAAGGTATACCGGCTTTTCTTTCCCACGTTTTATCGGGAAAAATATTACTTTTCATGACCCACATAATTCCATAAGAGCCGTGCAAACAAAAATAAATCCATGCAGTAAGATTATTGGATTGATTGAAATAATAAATTAATCCAATGATGATAAGCCAAGTGATACCTTTGGCAAAATCGATAGGATATTTTTGCTTAATTTCCATAGAAAAAAAATGGTATCAGTAAAATCAACAACATAATCATAATTGTTATAAATGATTTTCTATATTTTGTTATTAACTCTTCTTTATTATTCATTATCTAATGGCTTCCAAGCCAACATTCCGCCATCAACATTAATAGCGTTAAAGCTATTCTCTCGTAAAATATTTTTTCCAATGTTAGATCTATTTCCACTTCGACAAACAACATAAATATTTTTGTCTTTCACTTCTTCAAGCTCATTTATCCTCATAGAAAGTTCATCAATAGGAATTAGCATTGCACCATCAATGTGCCCTAGAGGACCAAAAAATTCTTCTTCTGTTCTAACATCTAAAACAAAAGTATTTTTGCTTAGAATCTCAGATTGAAATTCTTCCATTGATACTACATCACTATTATTTTTACTACACATCACTAGTAAAAAACTAACCATAAAAATTGAAAAAAAATATTTAATCATTCTTCCTCCGCTATGTATTTCGTTGATTCTTTTTTTTTCGAATATATCGTTTGATTGTAAGAAAATTAAAGAATGTTCCAAGAACAACACATAAAACCATTAAAATAATTGTAGTTTTCATCGCTTTGTAATCTCAGTACCAAACACTTTATCCCAAAGTGTAAATGTTGAAGCATAGTTTCCCTTATTCCTTGAATGGTGAAGATCGTGATGCTCTGTTGTACCATAAAAAGGAATAGATGTTGTTAATTTCGAAGACTTTACTCCTGAATGAATATCTAGTTCATGTAAATTTCTAAGGGCAATCATAGCCCAAAATGCATAAATATTTATCTGAGGGATGAAAATTGCAATTACTGCTAGCCCAATAAAGGGACCGATAGCACCAAAAAACCATTCAAGAGGATGTGTAAAAATATACTCCATTGGTATGGGCATTGTAGATCGGTGATGTGTTCTATGAATATGCTTATATAAAAATCTCGTATGTAAAGCTGCATGATATAAATAAAAATATAGATCATCTATTAAAAAAATTAAAGCCAACTGTAATAGAAAGATTCCGATAGTTGGAGTTGCAAAATCAAGTATATCATAGAATAGATAAACTCCAATTACTCCAACGGAAAGTAAAAGAAAAATATTAAATAAAATTAAAGGGAGTCTTTTATAAAAACGTTTCGCAAAATATTTTTTAGGTTGGATTCTATGATCATTGATAAGATTGGTATGAAGAATTAAAGCAGTGTATATATACCCTATTAAATTAGTAGTAAACAGTATACCAACAGTAATTAAAATCGCGCTATTTATAGTTAAATTTTCCATAGTTAAAATAACTTTGCTCCCCCGATTTTAATCAATTTAAGGAGCTAACCAGCAAACTGAAACATTTTTTCCGATAAAGTCAAATCTACACCTTGAATGTCCACTATATTTCAAACTAAGGTAATCGATACTAGTAAATTTACATTGAACAATAACAAAATTTTCAAATCCTTTTTCTGTTTCCTCTATTTTTGGATCTCCAAACCTAAATTCATCAGGAATATTTGGATGATCTTCTTCTATTGTACTTGAAGGGCTGTATGGCCCTAAATAACATCTTCGTGATGAATTTGAAATTCCAATCCACCTCTTTTGTGTAGATTCATCCTTATGAAGAATGTTTGTTGTGCCAGAAAAGCGTAGTTGTATTTTTGTATCCGGATTATAAAAAAGTGCAGAAAAATTAGAATTAACATTTAATTGCTTAACTTTTGGACTTCTAATATCGGAATGAAATTCAAAAATCTTTTTGGACATAGAGAAATTTCTTAGTACTACAGTTCTAATATTAGGAATTTCTTCCAAAGAGCTGGCAAGATAAAATAAATGGAATGGATCTTGATAATCAGGTACAGCCGATGACATATCTCTGTCGATAGAATTGAATATTTCAGTAAATTTTTCGTTCATTTTTATAAAATGTTTTGAGACATAATCTCAATAAAATAACACTTGCCTCAATAAAGTACTATGACTTTAATTAATAAATATTATATATTCTTGCAATTTAACAAATTAAAGAGGTATTAATAAATGGACTTTACAACTTTTACATTTTTTGTAACAAATATGGCTTTACTTGCAGCCGGTCTTTTTCTTTGGTTGGAAAGAGATAATGTAAACCCAAAATGGAAAACTGCTTTAACAGTTTCTGGTATGGTTTGCTTTATTGCTGCTGTTCACTACTATTATATGAGAGGAAACATGGATGCTACTGATGTTGTATCAATTAGATACATTGATTGGCTAATTACTGTGCCTCTACAAATGGTAGAATTTTACATTGTACTTGCTGCAGTAACTGCAGTTAGTTCAGGTGTATTAAATAGACTTCTAGGTTACTCAATATTAATGTTAGTCGGTGGATATCTTGGTGAAACTGGTGCTGTTGCATTCGTTAGCCCTACTGTAGGATTTGCAGTTGGAATGATTTTCTGGGGACTATTATTAAAAGAAATCTGGTCTGGTGAAGCTGCTGAAGTAAACGCTAAAGGTAACGCTGCTGGTCAGTTTGCTTTTGACGGAATGAAGAAAATTGTAACTTTTGGATGGGCAATCTATCCTCTAGGTTATTTCTTAGGATATTTCACTGCTGGTGGAGTTGACATGGATCTAACAAATCAAGTTTACAATTTAGCAGATTTTGTTAACAAAATTCTTATCGGTATGATTGTTTATGCTGCTGCTAAGATGGACACAAAATAGTTTTAATCTTTAAATTAAAAAGGCCTTCAATGAAGGCCTTTTTTTTATCTAAAATTTTTCTACTCAAATAAATCACTTACTCTATTCTTCATGATTGCTTGATTAGCCATCACCCCTAATGTGTTAACAGCAACATTAAGCATACTAAATCTTTTATCTTTTGTGTATCCTTTATGATATCTATAATAAATTTGCTGAGCAATAATCGCAATTTTAAATAGTCCAAATACATAATAAAAAACTGGATTATCGATTTTATTTCCTGATTTCTTTTCATACATAGTTAAGATATCTTGCCTTGAAGGGTTTCCATCTAATGTCGTAGCGCTCAATTGGAACAGTTTAAGCTCTGGTGCATCATTTTTATCTACCCAGTATCCCAACGTAGTGCCCAAGTCCATCAAAGGATCTCCTAGGGTGGCCATTTCCCAGTCTAATACCGAAATAACTTTAGAAGGGTCATTTATATCAAGGACAGCATTATCATATTTAAAATCATTATGAATGATAGCTCTTCCAGATTCTTTTGGTTGATTATCGTTTAACCATTTAGCAACAAACTCCATTTCTGGTAAAGAATGTGTCTTGGCATGAAAATACCTTTTTGTCCATCCTGATACTTGTCTTGATACATATCCTTCTATTTTGCCAAAATCATTCAAACCACTCTTATCAATATCTACCTGATGTAAATTGACAAGAGTATCAATAAGTGAATCTGCAATTTTAGATATTGTATTAGCATCAGGTGCATTTTCTTGAGATAAATTAGGTCTCATAATATATCCTTTTACACAATCCATAATATAAAATGGGGCACCAATGATTGATTTATCTTCTGTATACAGATGTACATTTGGAACTTTTTTAAATTCAGATTTTAATTTGCTCAACACCTTATATTCTCTGGACATATCATGTCCACCCTTTAAACTATCAGCTCCAAAAGGAGGTCTTCTTAATACGTATTCGTTATTATTAGTACTTAAGAAATAAGTTAGATTTGAATATCCACTAGGAAATTGTTTTACAATAAGGTCATCTGTATTAAAGCCTTGAGTGTTTAAGAAGTTTTTTAGTGGACCTATTGGTAAATTTTCGCCCTTTCGAATATCCTTAGCTTTATCCATAGAAAAGGTGATATTATTTTTTGGCTTATAAAATTTAGACATAAAAAGGTAAAGCTTAAGTTTTAGTGGAATTCTGAAACCTACCTTTGCCTTATTTGAGAACATGAAATTTTACTTTGAATATTGCTTTAAAATCTCTCTTGCAACCCTAGATCTATGTACTTCATCAGCTCCATCATAAATTCTTGCAGATCTTTCATGCCTCCACAAAGACGCTAAAAAAGTATCATCAGTCATTCCAAGTGCTCCATGTGTCTGAAGTGTACGATCTAAAACATTCTGCAATACTTGTGCTACAAAAAACTTGATGGTGGATATTTCCACTTTTGCGGATTCAGCTCCGCTTGCATCAATTTTACTTGCTGCATCAAGGACCATCAATCTTGAAGCATTGATTTCAGCACGAGAATCAGCAATCCAGTTCTGAATCGTCTGTTTTGATCCTAATAATTTCCCTGGAGATATTTCACGACTTGATGCTCTTTCACACATCATAGAAAATGCACGTTCACACTCACCTATCCAGCGCATACAATGGTGAATTCTTCCAGGGCCAAGCCTATCTTGAGCAATTTTAAATCCTGCTCCAGGCGTACCTAATACATTTTCTTCAGGAACTATACAATTGTCGTAACGAATTTCAGCATGAGCATTCCAACCATCTCCCTCATCACCCATAACAGAAATATTTCTAATAAAATTAAATCCTTCAGTGTCTGTTGGTACAATAATTTGACTTGCTCTAAGATATGGATTAGGATTATCTGGATCTGTAATGACCATTGCAATTGCAAAACTTGCTCCTTCTGCAGAAGATGTAAACCATTTATGTCCATTAATAACATAATTAGAACCTTCTTTTTTAGCAATTGTACCCATCATTAAAGGATTAGATCCTGCAAATTCTGGTTCTGTCATAGAAAAGCAACTACGAATTTTTCCATCAATAAGAGGCTTTAAGAATGTTTCTTTTTGATAATCTGTTCCATGATCCATTAAGATTTCCATATTACCTGCATCTGGAGCTTGACAATTAAAAACATATAAGCCATAAAAAGTACTTGCTAAAATTTCATAGATTTGACCTAACTGGTGCAAACTCAATCCTAATCCACCATACTCCTTAGGTATTTGAGGAGTAAATAATCCCATTTCTCTTACTTGATTTCTTTTTTCTTCTAAATAAGGTAAATGATCTGCAAAGGTATGATTAGCCTGGAATTGTTTCTCATTTTCAAGTAATTCTTCTTTAACGAAATTTGCTATTTTTTTCTTTATATCTTGAAAATCTTTCTCTGATATTCCCATAGTATCCCCTAAATAAACGTTTCTAATTCTTCTGGTATTAAGCTACTATTAAAAGCTTTTAAAGTAAATCTTTCAGTTGACATTGAAAATTCTGAAATAGATACATTTTTAATACCAAAATTAAGTTTTTGTATTTCTTCATGTGAACATTCGATTACATCTGCATAAACTCCAGAAATTGCTCCTCCTGACGTAACAATCATAATATCTGACTTATCTAATAAGTTATCTTGCATAGTCTTGAGAGCCCTGGTTATGCGAGAACGAAAAACAGAAAATCCTTCAAAACCAGGTTTGCTTAGATCTAATTCTTCATTCATCCATTTTTGTGCGACAATCTGAAAGAGTTTTAAAAACTTATCATGTCGTTCTGCTGGTTCACACTCGTTAAAGATCTCTTTAGTAGTTTGATTGGTATTTAAAATCTGTGGAATAAAATAGTCAGCAATTTCCATTAGTTGATTTTCTGCAAAATCATTATTTATGACAGGAGTTGGAAGATTTTTTGAATTATATCCTTTCTTGATTCCTTCAAAAGTTTGCATGTGACGACGATGTGGCCCAACAATCACATGATCAAATATAGATTGTTGCTTAGCAAGAGCTTTGCCAAGCTCAATTGATTGTTGAATGCCTTTTGGGCTCAAATTATCATAATCTTCTGCTCCAAATGAAGCTTGTCCATGACGAACTAAATGTAATATACTCACTCTATCCCCTTTTTATTCGTAAACAAGAAATACTTGTTCGGCTACACATGCAGGCTTTTCACTTCCCTTAAGCTCTACCGTAACTGATACCGTAAGCTGTGCACCATTTTTAATCTTTTTAAATTCTTTTAAAGTAACCCGACCTCTGACATGACTTCCAGCTGGAACAGGCGCAGTAAATCTGACGCGATTTAAACCATAATTAACACCCATTTTTGCAGAAGCTACTTTATAGGTTTTTTCTAAAATTTTAGGTAGTAGGGATAAAACAAGAAATCCATGAGCAATGGTTGTTTTGAATGGAGATCCTAATTTTGCTTTAAGTGGTCTCATATGAATCCATTGACGATCTCCTGTAAATAAACCAAAACCCCATATTTGAATCTGACTTATTCTTTGCCATTTACTAAGGCCAAGTTCTTTTCCTACTAATGCTTCAGCTTCACTAAGGTTTTTTAGAACTCTCATAAATTAAAATTAAGATTTAAGCCTAAATCAAACAATAGCAAACTTCTTGAAGTAATAGCGCAACCATCCAAATGATATGCTAGCAGCTATTAATATGGCAAATACTTGAGCATACCACACCCATTCGATTGGTTTACCAGTGATGTAGAAATAATAAGATAAAGGTGCTGTAATAATTAATACTCTAGTGACAGTTGTCACCAATAATGGCATTCCCTGTCCTAGGGCTTGACATATTCTTGAACAAATGACACTTAGTCCCACTGCAGGATATGCAAGAATAATAATGCGTAGATAAGTTATCCCAATGTTTAATACTTCAGGATCGTCACTAAAGAGAGGAAGAATTCTATCTGCAAAAATAAACAAAATTGCGACACTTATAATGGTTATATAAACAGCTCGTAATAAGCCATACCTTACAATTGAAACTAATTTTTTATATTCTTTTGCTCCAAAAAACATACCTACTATCGTTGTCAGACTAATTGCAATGCCTAGTATAGGCATAAACAATAACATATCAATTCTTGATACAATTTGATAAGCTGCAACAGCTTCTACTGAATAATTAATAAGAATTCTATTCATAACTACTTGACCGAAAGAAATAATAAGCATTGATATAGAAGATGGGATCCCGATTTTAAAAATAGTATTAATAATACTCGGACTATATTTAAAGTCACTGATATTAAAAGTGATATATGTAGATTTTCGTACGAAAATAACAAATAGATAACTTACAACCATCACTGCTTGACTAATAACTGTAGCTAGTGCAGCTCCTTTTACACCATATTCAAGAACAAAGATAAATATAGGATCTAGAACAAGATTTAATAATGTACCAATTAACCCAATAAACATCGGGATTTTTGTTTCTCCTTCTCCTGCTAAAATTGCACGGAAAAATAAGGAAAAAACAGCCAATCCTATTCCATAAAGAAGTACTTTCAAATAAGTATAAGATATATCTAAAATATTACCAGAAGCTCCCAATAAGACTAAAAGTTCTTCTCCAAAAGCAATACCTAGAAATGATAAAATTAATGTAATTACTAGACCAAGAAGAATGGTATGTTCAGCACAATTATCTGCATTTTTCTTATCTTTTTGTCCTATGAACTGAGCAATAGAAGCTGTTACACCGGCTCCAAGACCTACCGTTAGTCCAATAATGATAAAAAATAATGGACTTACAAATGCTACAGCTGTGACTTCTTCTGCTCCAAGCCAACCAATAAACATAATATCTACGACATTAAATAGAGTCTGAACCATCATTCCAGCAATAATAGGCAATGCCATTGTCCATAATGCTTTAGACGGATTAGCAAGAAATGACTGTAAACGAGATTCTTTTTCCATTTTAGAATCTAGTTAAAAAGAGATAAATACTCTGAATATCCTTCTTTTTCCATATTTGCTAATGGGACAAATTTTAAAGCAGCTGAGTTAATACAATAACGTAATCCTGTAGGATTAGGACCATCGTTAAATACATGTCCTAAGTGAGAATCACTATCCTTTCCTTTGACTTCTGTTCGAGGAAGAATTAACTCATAATCCTGCTTAAATTCTAATTCCTCTTTCTCAATAGGCTGATAAAATGAAGGCCATCCTGAATTAGAATCGTATTTATGAATTGAGGCAAATAAAGCTTTACCAGATATAATATCAACATAGATACCTGGCTCTTTATTATCCCAATACTCATTATCAAATGCAGGTTCTGTACCACATGATTGTGTGACATAATACTGCATATCGGTTAATTTTTCTTTATTCTCTGCCATGATCTCTTCCGTGGTTTGTCCGTATAATAAATTTAAAGCGGCTATAATTGATATAATTTTGATGTATTTCATTAAAAACAAGTTACAAACAGATACCATTTTTTATTTGGTTTTTTTCAATTGAGGTAGTACCTTAAAAATAATTGATACTTATGCGGTGTTTTTCACCACATAAAACTAACTGAAAATAAAAAGAGGTATAAAATAATGAAACTTAACAAATCAAGTTTTCAATACTTGTTTGTCTTTCTTTTATCTGTTGCGACACTAACTGCGCAAACTGTTTCTGGTACTGTTTCTGGTGCTGACGGTTCTGCTCTTGCTGGTGCAAATGTAACGGTTGAAGGAACTGATATGGGAGCTTCATCTAATCAAGATGGATCGTTCTCTATTTCAGGTTTAAGCGACGGTGACTATACACTTACTGCTTCATACATTGGGTATGATGCTGCAAGTGCAACAGTAAGCGTTAGCGGCGGACAAGCAGCCAATGTAAACCTTACTCTTGAATCAGGTAATGTAAGACTGAATCAAGTTGTAGTGTCTGCATCTTTTAAAAAAGAATTAGTTACTGAAGCACCTGCTAGTGTGGAAGTTTTTGGCGGAGCTGAATTAGAAGCCAGAGGCGCAACCACTATTGCAGATGTTTTAAGTAATAGAGCTGGAGTAGAAACTATGAAAACCGGTCTTGAAGGGTCCAATGTGACTGTTCGTGGTTTTAATGGTGTTTTCTCTGGTGCAATTCACGCTGTAGTTGATAACCGTTGGACAAGAGCTCCTGTGGTTAACGCTCAATTGCTCCAATTCATGGGTCCAGATGACTCTGATATTGAAAGAGTAGAGCTTGTACGTGGTCCTGCATCTCCGATGTATGGTCCTGATACACAACAAGGTGTAATTGCAATGTTTTCTAAATCTCCATTTAATCAAGGTAACAGAGTTTCTGTAACTGTTGGAGAAAGAGATTATATGAAAGTATATGCGCGTGTTGCACAGCAATGGGGTGCTAGAGCAGCAACTCGTATTGCTATAAGTCATAGATCATTTAATGACTGGGAAGCTAACATGCCTGCTACACAAGCAGAAGCGAATGCACAGGGTCACAACTATTGGGAACCTACAATGATTCGTAGAGGACTAGCAACTCCAGTTTATCCATTTATTTCTTATGGTGGAGAAAATGATCCATATAAAGATCCAGTAACTGGATCTCCTAATGATGCTGCATTCGACTTTAATCCGGAAGCAACAACAGTGGATATGAAAACAGAGTTTCGTCCTGATTTAAGATCCAACCTAACACTTAATTTCAGAATGGCGAATGTTTCTGCTATTGAAATGACTGGTGTTGGTAGAGCTCTTGCAGATGATGCAACTCTTTACCAAGCACAAGTGTCTTACTTAAGACAAGGTTTCTTAGGTGGAGATCTATTTTTAAATCTATTTACAAATTGGAATGATCAAAAATCTACTTACAATTTATCAACAGGTAATATTGTATATGATGAATCATCAAATCTTGCATTCCAATTACAACACAATCTCGAACTAAATAATGGTCAATCTCTTGTATGGGGTGGAGACATGTTACAACGTACTCCTGACACACAAGGAACCATTAATGGTAAGAACGAAGATATTGATGATTTTGATAACATTGGAGCATACTTCTCTTATGAGAAAAAATGGGACAATGGCGTTAAATTTGTTGGTACTGGAAGAATGGATAGTAACAACTACCTAAGTGATATTGGAACTGACTTCGTGTTTGCTCCAAAATTAGCGTTAGTATGGTCACCAGAAGATGTAAGAGGAACTTTCCGTCTTACATATGGTGAAAATATTGACTTACCTGGTAACTTTACTAAAAATCTTGATATTGCAGTACTAGGAACTAATTTAGTATACGGTGCTAATGGTCTTGACTTTACTAGCCCAGCATTAGGTGGATTACCATTCCAACCTGACTTCCAAGCGAAAGCGATGGGATCAACAACAACTGGTTGGACATACAATAGAGATGCAAATGGTAATCATACTTACCGTACAAATTGGTCACCAGCTTGGGGTGGAATCCCCGGTTTACCAGCACCCTATGGCGGCGCTGATGTAAATACTAATTATAGCTTAAACGACCCTGTCGTTAATGGTCAAATGTGGGGAATCTTTGCTCCAGTTATTGGTGGCGGAGTCTTACAAAGTGATCAAGGTGCTGCATTACTAGCAGGCTATGCTGCTGCTGTAGGTGCAGGCTATGCTGCTGCTACTGGCGATGTTGCTGGTGCTGCTGCATACGGTGCAGCTCAAGCCGGTGCTGCTTCTGTTGACTTCTTAGAACTAATGGGAACAGCAATACCAACTATTGGTAATTTAGTTCTTGATGGAGATTTAAATGTTGTTGATCCTAATGTAGAATATGGTGACTATGATGTTATTAGAGAAACTACATGGGCTCAAACAGAGTTTGGATATAAAGGCCAAGTAACTGATAATATGACATTAGCAGTAGATGTTTATCAAATGAATATCTCTGACTATGTTTCAAATCTACAACAAATTAGTGGTTTTACTATTATGGCTGCTGATGCTGGAAGTTATGTTGCTGCATTACTTACTGGAATGGCTGGTAATGACAACCTAACTAACTTTGTTAACGCGATGGATACTAATGGTGCCTATGGTGGTGCTGACGAACTTGCTGCTCTTATTGCAACAGGAGTTGCTCAGCTTCCAACCGGTTCAATTGCTCCAGAGCAATCACCTTATGGTGCTAACATCGTTGTAGGATACAAACAGTTAACTGAAGACCTTAAATTAAATGGTATGGAAGCAACATTAAACTACTTCCCTAGCAATGACTGGAATTTCTACATGAACATGTCAACGCTAAGTGAAAGTACTATTGATGCTGCAGACCAAAACGGTCGCATAAGTACTGTAAACATGAACACACCTAAATTTAAAATGGGTGCGGGAATGCAGTATGCAGGCGAAGGTGTATCTTACGGGATGTCACTACGTTACCAGGACTCATACTTTGCTGACGGATTCGCCAGCACTTCTGGACAAATTCCATCATTCTACACTCTTGGTGTAAATGGTAAATGGAATGTTGATTCAGTTCCTGGAATGTCAGTTGGTTTATCAATTGACAACATCACTGATGTTGTACATAAAGAAACTTTCTTAGGCCCTGAAATGGGTAGATTCACAACACTAAGTGTTGGATACGATCTGTAAAAGATAGTTTCACTGAAAAATAAAAAAGCCCTCATTTTTTGAGGGCTTTTTTTTACCATAAAGTTTATTAGAAAGAATTTATTCTTTACCGACTTTTTGCCAAGGCAAGGACACAAGATCTACATTGCCACCTGTAATGATTAATACAACTTTTTGTCCCGTAAATTTCTCTTTATTTGCCATAATACTTGCGAGAGTTAACGCGCAAGAAGGCTCTACTACAATCTTCATACGCTCCCAAACTAATCGAGTGGCATCAATAATCTGTTCTTCTGTGGCAAGAACAATGTCATCAACGTTTTCCTGGATAATTGGCAAGGTCAAATGACCAACGATTGCCATCAATCCATCTGCAACAGACTCTCTATGCGTCATTTCAATACGCTTATTTGCTGTATACATTTGATGAGTATCATCTACACTAGTTGGTTCACAGCCAATAATCTTTGCAGAGTGATTTAATCCTTTTAATGCAATAGATATACCGCTAATTAATCCTCCACCACCAATTGGAACAACTACTGAGTCAAATTCTGGCACTTGCTCTACGATTTCAAGACCAATTGTCCCCTGTCCTGCCATTACAGAAAAGTTATCATAAGGATGAATTGAAATACGATTATTATCTGCTACCGTCTTTGCAAATAACTCATCACGCTCTGACATAGAATCACAAAAAATCATATTGCCATTATAAGTACGTACATTGTGGATTTTAGCCTTTGATACGCTCTTAGCCATCACAATGTCAGCATGCACTCCTTTAAGGTGTGCAGCACACGCTATAGCGCCTCCATGATTCCCCGATGACTGACACGCTACTCCCTGAGATCGTTCCTGGGCATTTAAAGAAAAAATAGCATTGGAAGCCCCTCTAATTTTGAAAGAGCCTGTCTTTTGAAAATTTTCACATTTAAAAAATAATTCCATTCCTAATAAATCATTAAAATATTCTGATGTTAAAACAGGAGTTTTACGTACAATAGATGCTGTTGATACTTGCGCACTTTGCACGTCTTTTAGAGTAGGTTTGGATGTTAGCATAGCTTCTTAAAGTTTATTTACTTTACGTAAACAAGCTTTCCTACAGCGTTAAAGTTGCTAGAACGTATCTGATAGAAATATACCCCACTACTTACATCATCTCCATCATCATTTTTTGCATCCCATTGAACAGATTGATACCCAAAACGTTCTTCGTTATTTATAAGAGTTCGAACTACTCTTCCTCTAATATCTAAGATAACCATTGAAATACGTTCTGTTGCAGGCATATCAAAATCAACAGTAGTTCCACCACTGGTGAATGGATTCGGATAACTTTGTGATAAGCGATATGTTGATGGTGCTGTTTGTAATAGGTTATATCCTTCTGAAACAACCTGATTATACTGATTGTACGCTGAATAACTTATTTTTAAGAATTCGTATGAATCTGTTAAGTTTTCAAAACTAAAGTAAAGCTCTGTTTGGTCTTCCGCAGATGAGTTTGTAGAACCATATTCTCCTACTTCTACCTGAATTAATCCATTTGCTTGATCATTATTACTTAAAACCAATTGATTCGATGCGTTACTAGGAAGCAATCCTACAGTATACTTTTCTGAATCGTATTCAAAATAAACTTGTGCGGTTTCAGTTTCTGCTGGGAATTTAACTACAAGCTGATCATTTAAGACGCGTAAGAATGGAGATATACCTTGAACAGTATAGTTTGGTACGGTTCTACCATTGACTCCAATAGACCAGTTCCACATTGATTCAAACATTGCCAAATCTTGCACATCAGATATACCATCAAAGTTTGGAAAGAAATATGGTGCACTACCTGTGACAGGCGCAATATCAATTCCAGGATAACCAGACATGAAAGAAGTATAATCTGTAAAATCAATCACCCAATCATTATTAGAATCTCCTAGTAATGTTCCAAAGTAATAAAATGAAGCAGATGTTGTTGAGGAATTTAGCCCAACTAAATCTTGTCCATATACACTTACAAAATATTGTTGATAATCACTTAATGAAAGAGCATTTAAATTAAATTGAGATCCGCTAAACGGCGTATATGCCATTATATCTTCACCCCCTATTGAGGTTCCAACTGCTACATAATAAAGAGCAATACCGCTTGTAGCATCATAGAAATTATCTAAAGATACTTCAACGTTTGGATTCTGTATAATGTATTGCGTATCTGCTAAATTTGTAATAGATAAATCTCCTACAACTGGTCCAACTCTATCTACAATTACCGATACTGTATTTGAAGCAAAATTAGCATAACCTGAAGTCGCTCCAACACATGAATTTTCAAGGATATCAACTGTCACTTCTCCATCAGCTGCCGCCACAACATCAAAGCTATATGTTCCATTACTTCCTCCATTAAAGTTACTTACAGAACCATTGGAAATAACTAAATCACTCTCTGTAAATCCAGTCATAGTTTCGCCAAATGCTACAGAAACAGAAAATCCATCATTTGTTGTTGCATAAGATACATCAGAGGTTAATGTGACATTTACTCCATTGGCAACTTGTGCCCAACTTCTAGAAGCTGCCCAAGCGTATCCTTCCAAAGCTTGTTGCTCAGAAAACATTCTCATTTGATCATCATATACATAGTCCATATAATTCATAAACTGATCACCTTTTCCGGAAATAGAAATACAACTATTTTCAGCACTTCTACCATAAAAATTTCCACTACCAGAAGGCCACTCATAAATATTCGCTCCACGATTATTAACATATTGCTGAGGAATATCACTCCAATACTGATTGCTACAGTCAGAATTATTGAATGGATGATTAAATGTAAAATTATGTCCAAGTTCGTGTGTAAGCGTTCTTCCCCTATTATATCCTCCAGTAGTTCCAGGACTTTCAACAGATCCTACTGATCCAGCTAATACTACTGATTCAGGATAACCTAAATATGCCTGACCTAAAAGACCTCCTGTAAGGGGAGCAATGTAAATATTTAAAAAACCATCTTGGTAACCATTATCTGGACAATTTCCACAGCTTGTTGATCCTGCTAAACTACTTGCTTCACTAACACCACCAACGGAAGACTGACTAATATTATATCTACGAATAGATATATCTTCAACTAGAGCACTACCGGTCTGTTCGCCTTGTGCTCCCACAAATTTAACTTGATGAGTTCCTCTTGCAGCTTGATGACTGTAGTCTACTCCTGGATCGTCAGGTGCGTCACTTGGATTTGGAGAAGATGGAATTTCATCTCCATCTGGATTTTTATTCTGAAAGTCTAAATTAATTTGATCAAAATTCGCTCCAATTTGAGCAGCAGAAACATTACCAGAGGCTGAACTGTAGAGCACATGGAATATTACTGGGATATAAATAGTATTTTGACTGTTAGCGTCTGTGCGCCATTGAGGATTCTCTTTAAGAAGCTGTTGACCACGCTCAATGTAAGCGTCACGCTTTGCAATAAATTCTGGATCAATAAGTTGTAATTCTTGTTCAAGCTCATCTGCAGCACATCTAATCCAATTCTCATGATCGTGGGTATGCTGTGCATTTATAAGAGTTAAAAATGATAATAGAAATAGTATTTTTTTTGTCATAAGTAAATATCCCTTAATATTTAGTATATAAAAAAACAGTCGCAATAAATATACTTGCTATTCTATAAAATTGAAATAAAAATAAAAAATCTAGACTTTAAAGATACGTTCAGCCTTTTGATAATAAGTTTTCATGGTCTCAAGTCTAACTTCTTCATATCCTCGAACATCATCTGGTAATACAGAAAAGTTAATCAATGTTTCATATTTACCATTTCCGATATCGGGAAGATTTTTAATAATATTTGATTTGTAATGATTTAAGACTGCTCTATCAGCCTCTCTAACATCACTACTAAATAATGCCATAAAATCTAATTTAGTGCCGCGAACAAACTTTAAGTTTTTAAGTAGCATGTAGAATGGTCTAAACCATGATCCCAAGGCTATTTTTGATTTAACACCTGGGATTCGATTCAATAATGGGACATTTTCCAACATTTTCAAAAATGGTGGGTGTAACATATAATGTATTTTTGCTGAAGATCCAAACTCCTGGCTTAATGCCATGTCTAATTCAGCTTTTAGTGATAGCCTTGCTACTTCATATTCATCTTTAATCGCCATCAATTTAAATAAGTATTTTGCGACATTTTGTGATAGAACAGATGCTGAGCGTTCTTTTTTCTCTGCTTTATATACTTTTTTAATAAATGAAGCATATTCTTCAGCATATTTAATATTTTGATATTCAATTAGTTCAGGAATACGAAATTCTAATATTTGACGTAACTCTTTATCTGGCTTAATTGAATTAATAATTTTTTTTGCTTCCTTTGTTACCTTAGGTGTTGGTTTTAGATCTCCCGTTCTATACATATCAATTGATTCTACCCATGAAGGATCAGAAACAAGTGTTCTTCCAATATTAAAAGCATCAGTATTACTTTTAACAGCAACTCCATTAATACTAATTGCCTCTTCAATAGAACTAGAGTCAATTGGAATAGATCCAGCTTGATAAGCAGCCCCAATAACAATGAAATTAGCTTGCATATTACTTCCAAAGAAGTGCTCAGATAACTCAGTAGCATTTAGCAACACATGCTTCTTTGAGAATTCTTTAATTAATCCAACCATATGATCTGCTTCTGGATATTCTGTCTTTGTTGATCTTACCATATCGCCTGTTGGAATTTCAGAAGTTGAAATAATTGATATAGAACGCTTTGGATTCAGTTTCTCCATATTTTTAGGATTTGCCCCTGTAAGCAAGTCAAATACTAAGTATGCATCTGATTCTCCATTAGCAACTCTACTAGAACAATCTGCATTTTCAGGCTCTAAAATTTTTAAGTGAGATACTACTGATCCACCCTTTTGACTAAGTCCTGTTTGATCTAATGCTACAACTTTTTTATTCTCAAGAAATGCTGCTGTTGATATAATTTGATTAACAGTTACAACACCAGTTCCTCCGATTCCAAGCATAAATATATTTCCAATCTTTGCATTGGATTTTTTTGGCTCAGGAATTTTACTAGCTTTAATATTAGTTTTAGGTAATGATCTTTTATCTCCACTTTCTGAGGGTATTACTTTAATAAATGAAGGACAATTTCCATCCACACACGAATAATCTTTGTTACATGAAGGTTGATCTATTTGTGTTTTTCTACCATATTCTGTTTTGATAGGTTGAACACTTAGACAATTTGATTTAACACCACAATCTCCACACCCTTCACAAACAGCTTCATTAATAAATATTCTTTCTTTTGGCTCATGAACCAGACCTCTTTTACGCAATCTTCGTAAATTAGCTGCACATGACTGGTCGTGAATTAATACTGTCACTCCTTTTACGGCTTTTAATTTTTTTTGTGCCTCAATAATGTCATCTCTGTGCATAATTTCCTGATCTTTTTCCCATCGAGATTTTTCAATGGAATCGTAAGCAGATGGATCATCAGTAGTAATAATAACTTTTTTCACACCCTCAGCTTTTAAATACTTTGTTAATTCGGGTAAATCTAGGCCACCATCAGGATCTTGAGCGCCAGTCATAGCTACAGCACGATTATATAATATTTTGTAAGTCAAATGTGAATTAGCTGCTACTGCTTGTCTCAAAGCTAATGATCCTGAATGAAAGAATGTTCCATCTCCTATATTTTGGAACATATGTTCTTTTTCAACAAAAGGTTCCATTCCAGCCCATTGAGCACCTTCTCCACCCATATGAGTAGTTCCAAAGGCTTTACCATCGTCAACGAACATCGCCATCAAATGACATCCTATACCTCCAAAAGCCGCATCGTCACTATCTGGTAACTTTACTGTAGAAGTATTATGAGGACACCCTGAACAAAAATACATAGATCGAGATGAAAGAGATTGAGCATATACCCTATTATCAATTTCATTTAGAATATTAATTTTACTATTAGGAGATTCAATATTTAATTTCTGTGAATATCTTTTAAAAAGAATTTTAATTAGGCTGTCAGCTGTTAGTTCTCCATATCCAGGAATGAGATTATTATTATTTTCATCTAATTTTCCAACAATAACTGGTTTATGAGGATGATTATACATTTCTTCTTTAACTAACATCTCAATGAAGGATCTTTTTTCTTCAATAACAAGGACTTCATCTAGTCCATTGCAAAATTTATCAATGATTACCGAATCAACAGGAAAAGTTGCTCCAAGTTTTAAAATTCTAATACCAGCATTATTTAAATAGTCAGTTGTCCATCCTAAAGATTCAAATGCTTCTATAACATCGTAATAAGTTTTTCCAGCTGTAATAATCCCGAATTTATCTTTATTGCCTTGCACTGTTATTTTGTTAATAGGGTTAGCAGTTAGAAAATGTTTAGCTGCTGTAATACGACCTAAATGAATTTCTTTTTCAGTGGGCAAGCTATGATGGCCTACTAATTTAGCATTTTGTGTATGCTTCCAAGGTTGGCCATTATAAGTAAAATCTGGAATACTAATATTTACTCTTTGAGGATCAACAAATGCACTTCCAAATGCATCTGCAATATCAGTAACAATTTTGAATCCAGACCATAAACCAGAATATCTTGACATCTCATAAGCATAACGACCTAAATCAAGAATTTCTTGAACATTTCCAGGGTAAAAAATTGGCATCATTGCATCAAATAATGCTGGCTCAGATTGTGAAGGCAATGTAGATGACTTACAGGATGGATCATCTCCTGCTACCGCAAGTACACCACCATTTTTACCTACTCCTAAAAAGTTTGCGTGTCTAAATATATCTCCAGTTCTATCGACTCCAGGGGCTTTTCCATACCACATACCCAAAACACCGTCATATTTTACATTAGATACCATTCCAGCCATTTGGCTTCCATAGATAAGAGTCGCTCCAAGATCCTCATTAACTCCAGGGATGAATTTGATATTATGTTCATCTAAAAGCTTTTTATTCTTTACGAGATTTATATCTAATACTCCAACAGGAGATCCACGATATCCAGATACTAATGTACCTGTGTTGATACCTTTTATAATATCAGCTCTATGTTGATCAAGTAGCAATCTTACAAGCGCTTGAATGCCGGATAATACTACTCTTCCTTCAAAAAGGGTGTATTTGTCATTAAGACTAAAGTTAGTTTTTAGTATTTGTCCTGCCATATTTGTTTTTTTTGCTTAGTTAGTTGCAAATCAATTTAAATAAATTTTTGATAATTCAATTATAGTATTTTAAAAAAAATTGTGATTAAGGAATGTACCATCCTAGTGAATTATAGGATATTTCAACAGATACAAATCCTTGTATTGCAAAAAGAACTCCTGTCAAAACTAAGCCTAAAACGGATCCCATTACTCCATTATTAGCAGCATAACCGAATATTGTTGTCGGCTTATAAATCAATTCTTTATAATTAATCGATTCATCAACTTGTTGTAATAATGCTTTTGCGCTAGAAAGGTCTGTAATTCTCTCTTCACTTTTTCCTGATAGCTTCAATTCCCAAATTTCTTCTTCAATTATGAAAAGTTCATTTCTTATAAAATCTCTATGCTGAGCGCTTAAAGATTGTAATTGAATAGCTTTTCCAATCGCAAATAAACAAATTACAGAAACAGCAATAATAACTACTCCAATAACAACAACAGTAGAAATGTGATGTTTCATTCCAGTCCAAACTATTAGGTTTAAGATTCCAACACACAATAAAGAATAAAAAATCAAAATAGATGTATAGCCTTGAATACGTAAATAATATGTTTCGCCAAACGATCGCAAAACATTTCTCATATTCATCCATGCAAAAACGTTAACTCTTTTCTGTAAATCAATAAAAACTCTATCTTCCTTTTTATCTTTAAAAAAACTTTTAAATATTGAGGAAAGTTTTAAACCTGGATAAGAAACTAATTCTCCTAGTTTTTTAGAAGTTTCATACCTTCTTTGATAATCAGCAGCACAAACCATTCCAAACATCATTAGCTGAAAACCGTTAAAAAATCCTAATAATGTTGCTACTGAAATAATTTTTTCTTGTGCAGTTATTCCAAATAGAGCCATTCCATAAATATATTTAGATAAAAATGCTGCAGTTGGCAATAATAGCATACATAAATATGTTAATTGCTGCATGTAAGGTAAGGCGGGCAGCCTGTACACTGAATTAATAATATTATACAAAATAAACCCAGCAGGCAGTTCGTTTTCTTTTGTTGAGCTCGTTGAAGATGGAAATAATTCGCTATTTGATTCCTTAATTAATTTTTCTCTTGTTTCTTTATCAGGTTCCAATGGAATGCCTTGTAAACAAGCATCATTTTCATCCATTGCAATGGTTAATTCATCTTCAATTAATCCAGGAAATTCCCAAGGACGCATCCAACCTTGAGCAATCAATCTTCTAACAGTTTTATTATCATCCCAATCTGGAGCTGGTAAACATAAGCGCTCTAAATCTTCTGGTCTAAAGTATCCATATTTAGTTGCAATGATTAACCTTCTAAAAAATAAAAGTAGGTAAGCTAAAATCATATGAAAAGGATCAATATTAAAAATCAATTGCTTATCGGAAAACAATGCTAAAAATAATCCAATATTCATCAGCCAAGACGCAGGATATATTATCAACCAATTATTACGTATTGTAGTAAAAGAATGATGTTTTCTTGATATAGCAATTAACTGTCTATTTTGTGACACGTGCCACGCTCTTGAAAGAGATCCTTCAAGAAAAATAGCTGCTATAGGAGAAAAAATAACTGGAGGTAAATTTTCATATATAAATGATTTCCAAAACGCACTCCATGAAAAACTAACCGGAGAATGAAAATTGTTTTTATCTTTATTTGATGATGCGCTTCTAAGTTTTGCAGCTTCATATGGAGAGTTTATTCCTGATATAAATTTTTCATCATCTTTATTTGATGGCTTTCTTAGGCTTAAATGAGATTCAATTTTATCTAATTTTTTCTTACTCATAGTTAATTATTCATCCAATTTAAAAACTTTTTTTATGGATTCTACAACTTTTTCGGGTGATTCTTGTTGAACAAAATGACCTGCGTCGGTTTTGAACGTTTTAGCTTGAGGTAATAATCTTTCGGTTCTTCTTCTCAACTTCCACATAACGGGATCATTTACTCCCCAAACAATCTCTGCTGATCCTTTATATGATTTTAGAAATTCTTCTACTTCTTTTTCAATAGGAACGCTGGGATGTTCCATATTATTAGGAACCATTCTAGCTAAAGCTAACGGTCCTACATTATCTTTAAATTTTCTTAACGGATATTTATAGATTTTTAAATCTTCGTTTGAATAAGAGCCTGGAATCCCCTCAAACCTCTTTAAAACAGATAGCGGGAAATTAAAAACTCTAAAGAGTAAATCACTTATCAATGGCAATTGGGAAAGACTGTGGAACCATGTGGGCGTAAATCCATCTTTCGGCGCTGTTACTGAAGTGTTCATTATTACTAATCCGTCAATTTTCTTTCCTGCTCTCATTGCACCAGCAACACCAATCATACCACCCCAATCGTGGATTACCAATCCAATAGATTCTTCTTTGATCGTTTTAAAAAAACTGGCCATCCATTCTGTATGAGCTTCTAAAGAATGTTCGCCTATCTTTATTTTATCAGAAAATCCAAATCCAATTAAATCAGGGACAATCAATCGAGCTTTATCACTGTTAACATTGTCTAATACTTTTTTATATAAATATCCCCACATAGGATTCCCATGAACTAAAACAATAGGCCTCCCTTTCCCTTTTTCCATGACATGCATATTTTTTCCATCTACATTAATATTGTAGTGATTGTAAGGTAAGCGACGTAGAATCCACTCAGGAATTGTGTTATTTGATTGATTACTCATGTATTATAAAAAAAATAGTAAAAAAAAGTTTTTTAACCTTGACTAAAATAAAAAAAATTAAATAATTTAGAAGTGCCAGCCAATCAGCTTTTCGAAAGCTTGAAGTATTTGCAAACAGTCTCTTTTTTAGAGAGAAAATATACAATTATTACGTATAACTGTGTATTGAATTAAAATTAATTAACAAGGGTAAGTGTATTATTTAAGATTATGGCAGAAGAAATTAAAATAAATTTTCCTACGGAAAATGAATCAAATCCGAACATCGATTCGGATCTAAAAAATCAAATTTTAGGATTTAACATTAAAGAATCAATGGATGAGTCAAATCAGAAAGACGAAGAAGTGTGTCCAAAAGAATTTGAAATCGATGAATATTATAAAAATGACGATCTAGGTAAGAGTGTGCTAGAGATGAAATATTTAGCACCTTGGGAGAAAAATCCATGGGATTTATGGAAACGTCAAGCTAAAGCACTTGCTAGTGTAGAAAAAACAAAAGAGCTGCAAGAAAAATGGGAAGCAGCATTTTTTGACGCATTGAAAAATTTCAAATTTGTTCCAGGTGGAAGAATTATGCATGGTGCAGGTAGAGAGGATATTACTACTACATTGAACAATTGTTATGTTGTAGGTATTAAAACAGATTCTATCAAATCAATATATGACTGTGTTGTACAAGAAGCTATGACATACAAATATGGTGGTGGATGTGGTCATGATTTGTCTATCTTGAGACCCTCTGGAAATGCTATTTTAGGGACTGGTGGTGATTCTTGTGGTCCGGTAGGATTTATGAATTTATTCAGTGAAAATACCAACACCATAGCACAGCATGGTAGACGTGGTGCAAATATGCAAACACTAAGAGTTGATCATCCCGATATCGAAAAGTTCATTGAAATAAAGACCGGTGATGTGGATATGGTTAAATATTCTAATATATCTGTATTCTTAACAGATGATTTTATGGAAGCAGTGCAAACTGATTCTGATTTTGATCTACAATGGGGCGGAAAAGTTTATGAAACAGTAAATGCTAAAGATTTATGGATGAAGATTATTGAACATGCTCACGCCAGTGCAGAGCCTGGATTATTATTCTGGGACACTATGAAGAAATATCATAATGCAGAATACTGTAGTCCACTAGTTTCAACAAATCCTTGTGCAGAACAGCCCCTTCCAGACGGCGGATGTTGTAATCTTGGTGCTCTAAACCTAGAACGCTTTGTAGACAACAGTGGAAACTTTGATTTCGAAGGATTTCGTGAGACAACAGCTGTTGGTGCAAGATTTTTAGATAATGTAGTTGATTACAATGTTGATCGTCACGCACTAGAAGACCAAAAACAAAATGCTATCAATGATAGAAGAGTGGGACTGGGAATTCTAGGCTTGGGTGATATGTTAGTAAAAATGGGTATTAAATATGATTCAGATGAAGCATTAGAAACTATTGGTAAAATTATGGAGATTCATAGGGATACTGCATATGAAACTAGTGCCGATTTAGCACAAGAAAAAGGTGGATTCCCTAATTTTGACTGGGATGGATACTCTGAGAGTCTTTTTGTTCAAGATCTTCCACAAGAATTACAAGAAAAAATAAAAAACCATGGTATTAGAAATTCTACATTAACTACAGTAGCTCCTACCGGAAGTGGTGCTATTGTTGCTAGAGTAACTTCTGGAGTAGAACCAATTTTTGCTACCTCCTATAAAAGAAAAGTAAAGAAAAATGATAGCCTTGGAAAAGAATTTGACACATTCACTGTCTACCATCCTGTAGTCCAAGAAATGTTTGGTGATGATGAAAACTTACCTGACTACGTGGTAACTGCGCATGATGTAGACCCGTATTTCAGAGTAAAAATGCAAGGTGAAGTTCAAAGATATATTGACAGTTCAATCTCTTCTACTGTTAACTTAGCAGAAGAAACTACTGTAGAAACTGTAGCTGATATTTACATGACAGCGTACAAAGGTAATCTAAAAGGGATTACAGTTTATAGAGAAGGATCTAGAGAAGGTATTCTTATTACTGATGAGAAATCAGAAGAAGGAAAAGCTGTAGAATCAGCCGAAACTGGTAAGAAAACAGCGAGAAATAGACCTCAGATTACTTCTGGAAAAACCAGAAGAATGCGTACAGGAGATGGCACTCTTTACATTACTGTAAATGAAGATGAAAATGGATTATGTGAAGTCTTTACAGCTATTGGAAAAGCAGGCGGAACTGTTGCTGCTCAAACAGAAGCGATTAGTAGGCTAATATCTCTTGCATTAAGATCTGGTGTAGATCCAAACAGTGTAATCAGCCAATTAAAAGGAATTAGTGGACCTAACCCAACATGGGAAGATGGACAATTGATTTTATCAACTCCTGATGCTATAGGAAGAGCCCTAGAAACCTTTCTTGATGGTGAAGAAACTCCTCATTCTAAAAAAAAAGTCCAATTTGAAATAGCCGAAGAAGCTCCAAGCCGTACAGAACCACAAGGCATGTATTGCAAGGAGTGTGAAAGCCATGGAATAGTTGACGAAGGTGGCTGCTTACTTTGTAAAGATTGCGGCTGGTCTAAGTGCGAGTAACCCCAGAGAAACTTACCTTTAACGACTTTTCTGATTTCACACCAAACCTTACTCCTTATCAAATTTTTAAATTAGGAAGTTTTGGAGGAACCTATTGGAGACCAATAGAATCTAAAACAAATAATAAATTGTATAAAAACCTTCATTTAGAACTTCCAAATGAATGGTGGAATGATATAGATCTTATATACCTTACATCACATAAAGAAAATCTTAAATTAAATAGATATAAAGTTCGTAGTGGTACAAATCTAGAATATTGGGAGTCTAAGAATTGGATTGATCCTATAGATCCTTATGGTTGGGTTCAATGGTATTGTCACTTTTATACTGGAAGAAGAAGTCATGATGACAAACGACAAATCCAGAGATGGAAAAACTTTACGGGTCCTAATGGTCGATGGAAACAAAGATTAATTAGCATGGTTCTTAAAAAAGATTCTCAATACAACGATGAAAAAATTAGTCCTGTTATCAGACAAGGGTTACAGCATTGGGGATATCAATTAACAGAAGAAGATTTTCAAGAAGCACTTTGGAGAAGATAATTTAAGTATCTAATATTTCTTTTTCTTTAGCTTCTTGATTTAAGTTAAGTCTTTTAATAAATGAGTCAGTAACATCCTGCATTTGATCCATAAATCTTTTCATATCATCTTCAGGAATTTTTTCGTCTTCCTCTACCTTTTTAACGGATTGAATAATTTCTCGACGAATATTTCTAACTGAAATTCTTCCATCTTCAATAATTTTTGAAGCTACCTTTACAAGATCTTGTCTTCTTTCTGCAGATAATGGTGGAAAAGTAATCATGATACTATTTCCGTTATTCGAAGGATTAAGCCCTAAATCTGATTCTAAAATACCTCTCTCAATGTCATCAATTGCTGTTTTATCGAAAGGTTGTATACTGATAGTAATGGCATCCATAACAGATATATTTGCAATTTGATTTAATGGGGTATCATTATCATAGTACTTAACATTAATTTTGTTAAACATATCAGGGTTAGCTCTTCCTGTTCTAATTTTACCTAATTCTGCACCAACGAATACAATCGTTTGTTCCATCTTAGTCTTTGCTAGTTGAATATTTTGATCTAACATAATTAATTAATTGTTGTTCCTATACCTTCCTCAGATAATGCATTGTATAAATTCCCTTCTTTTGTAATGTCTAAAACAAGAATAGGCATTTTATTTTCCTTACATAAAGTTATCGCAGTTAAGTCCATAATTGCTAACTCTTTTTCTAAGACTTCTGCAAAAGAAATATTTGCATATTTTTTTGCTTCTGGATTTTTAACAGGGTCTGAATCATAAACTCCGTCAACTTTTGTTGCTTTTACTAATAAAGAACAATCAAGCTCTACAGAACGTAATGCTGCAGCACTATCAGTGCTAAAAAATGGATTACCGGTACCACCTGCTATAATCACTATTCTTCCCTTTTCTAAATGTCTAATAGCTCTTCTTCTAATATAAGGTTCTGCAATTTTAGGAATATCAATACCTGATAGAGTTCTAGTTTCAAGCCCTAATTGCTCCAAAGAGTCTTGAAGTGTCACAGAATTAATAACTGTACCTACCATACCAATATAATCTGCTGTAACTCTATCCATCCCTTTTTCAGAAGCATCTCTACCTCTAAAAATATTTCCAGCACCTAAAACAATTCCTATATCAATATCTAATTTTTTTAGAGAAGCTACTTCTTTTGCAAGTTGTTGAGCTACATTAGGATCAATACCGAAAACATGATCACCAGAAAGAATTTCTCCGCTAAGTTTAAGGAGAATTCTTTTTTTATTTTTTTGTGACATTTAGTGGTTAGACTGTTCGCCTAAAGCAAAACGAACAAAGCGATTAATAGTAATATTCTCTCCAAGCTTGGAGACCCCTTCTTGAATTAATTGTCCAATTGTAACATCTGGATTTTTTACAAATGACTGATGAACAAGACAATTATCTTCTTTGAATTTTTTTAATTTACCTTCGACAATTTTTTCTACAACATTATCTGGTTTACCGCTAGACTTTGCTTGATCGGTATAAATTTCTTTTTCTTTAGCAATAAGGTCTTCAGATAAACTACTTTCATCAATAGCCATTGGATTAGAAGCTGCAATCTGCATTGCAATATTATTTGCTAAATCTAAAAATCCATCAGTTTTTGCCACAAAATCAGTTTCACATCCTATCTCAAGTAAAACTCCAAGTTTGCTACCATGATGAATATAAGAAACAACTAATCCTTCGTTTGCATCTCTAGAAGATTTTTTTTCTGCTTTAGCGATACCAGATTTTCTTAAAAAATCAATAGCTAAATCTAAATCTCCTTTGGAATCCACTAAAGCTTTTTTGCAGTCCATCATACCAGCTCCAGTTTTCTCTCTTAAGGTTTTTACAAGCTTTGCATCTATACTCATAGATCTATGCGTCCTTTTTTAATTCAGATTGTTTCTCTGCTTCTTCATCTTTTGCATTTTTTTGTGAAACCTCTATGATAGCATTAGCTATTTCTGTAACTAGCAACTGAATAGTTCTAATAGAGTCGTCATTAGCAGGAATTGGATGTGTACATAGTGTTGGGTCGGTATTAGAATCAACAATACATACAATTGGTATTTCAAGTTTTTGTGCTTCTTTAATAGCGATAGATTCTGTTTTACCATCAACGATAACAATCATACTTGGTAATCTTTTCATGTCTTTAATACCTCTATGCTGATCTGAAAGCTTAATTTTTTCACGATTTAATTGTAGAATTTCTTTCTTAGTTAAATCTTCGAATACTGTAGATCCTTCTTTTTCTAGAGAATGCAATCTTTTAATACTTTTTTTAATCGTAGAAAAATTAGTTAATGTTCCGCCTAACCACCTTTCTACTACATAAAACATCCCGCATCTATCAGCTTCTTGTTGGATAACGTCTTTGGCATGCTTTTTAGTGCCAACAAATAGTATTTCTCCATTCTTTTCTACTGAACTTGTAATATACTTTACAGCTTTTTCAAGGCCTTCAAGTGTATAATCTAAATTAATAATATCAATACCATTCTTTTGGGATATAACATAATCTTTAAAATTTGGATCAGTTTTACTTGAAACGTGCCCGAAGTGAGCACCTGAATTTAGTAAATCTTCTTTTGTAATTTTTTGCATATTTTTTTATCTCTTAGAGAATTGGAATTTCTTTCTCGCTCCAGGTTGACCATACTTCTTTCTTTCTACTTCTCTAGCATCTCTGGTTAAGAGTCCATGTGATTTTAGTTGTGATCTAAATTCTTCATCCACTTTAAGTAATGCCCTTGCAATACCAAGCTGAATTGCACCAGCTTGACCAGTTAAACCTCCACCTGAAACATTAATGGTTAAATCAAATTTGTCTTTCAAGTTTAAAACTTCTAAGGGCTTCATGGCATGGATTACTAGAGATTCTCTTTTTAAGTAAGCATCAATATTAGATTTTTTATTTACTGTAAACGTTCCAGATCCATCAGATAAGTAAACTCTAGCAGTTGAATTTTTTCTTCTTCCAACTCCATTAAATAATTCTTTTTTCATTAAATAGAACTCCATTCAGTCGGTTGTTGTGCCTCATGTCCATGATTAGAATCTTTATAAATTTTAAGATGTGTCAAAATTTCTCTACCTAATCTATTTTTTGGCAACATTCCCTTAATAGCATTCATAACTACTTTATCTGAATCATTTTTCATTAAATCTTTATAACTAGCGAACTTAACTCCTCCTGGATAGCCAGAATGACTAAAATATTTCTTTGAATCAGCCTTATTGCCAGTTAATCTTATTTTATCTGCATTTACTATAATAACTGCATCACCCATGTACAAATTAGGTGCATAATTAGGTCTGTGCTTACCTCTAAGTATCTGAGCGACTTGAGATGCAAAACGCCCTAATACCTGATTGTCGGCATCTAGCAACCACCATTGTTGCTTTATATCTTTTGCTGATACTGTACTAGTTATCTTTTTCATTATTGTCTCAAAAATGCCTCAAAACTTAATTGATGTGATTCCATTAGTCAATGATTAATGATAGGTAATTTTATAAAGTATAAAACTTACTTTTTGATACTACGTATTTAACTTTTCCAACCATCTCTTCACCGATGAAGGGTGAGTTAGAAGATTTGGAATAAATATCATCATTTGAGAATGTCCATTTTTTATTTGGGTCGAGAATGGTAATCTGTGCTTTCTTGCCAATTTCAAACAAGTCTCTATCAATATTCATAACTTTTCTTGGATTGACTGTTAATTTTTCAATCAAAGATTTTAAACTCATACCATTATTTTTTACTAACACTTTATTGACGGCACCAAAACAACTTTCAAGTCCAATCATACCAAATGCCGCATCGTTAAAAGTAGTTTCTTTATCTTCCAGTGTATGAGGAGCATGATCTGTAGCAATACAATCAATGATACCACTCTTAATACCTTCGATAAGTTTCTTTCTATCTGCTTTTCCTCTGATTGGCGGACCAACCTTTAAATTTGTATTAAATTCTTTAATATCTTCATCTGAAAAGTATAGATGATGAGGACAAACTTCTGAAGTGATTAGACCATCTTTGGATTTAAATTTCTTAATTAATTCTACAGATTCTTTTGTAGATACATGTAAAATATGTAGTCTAGCATTTAGAGATGTAGCCAGCAATAAATCTCTATAAACCATCATAGCCTCAGCTAAACTATTATTACCCTTTAGACCTAAATTGCTTGATGTCTTACTTGCATTCATAACACCATCATTTCTAAGATAAATATCTTCAGCATGATTTAAGATGGGCGCATCAATCATTTGTGCATATCGTAGTGCTAAGCTCATAAATTGAGGATTTTGTATTGACATACCGTCATCTGTAAAAGCAATTGCACCATTTTTCTTCATTAACATCATTTCAGTTAGATGTTCACCTTCTAAATTTTTTGACACTGCACCAATCGGGAAAATTTCTATTGGCAAATTTTTACTTTTACTTGCTATATAGTGGACGTGTTCAGGAGAATCAATTACTGGGTCAGTATTTGGCATTGTACAAACTTGTGTAAAGCCTCCGGCAATTGCAGCTATAGATCCCGACTCTAAGTTTTCTTTATCTTCCCTACCTGGCTCTCTAAAGTGGACATGGATATCACAAAAACCGTGAGTAACTATTAAGCCCTTACAATCAATAATATTATAATTCTTTCCTTTAAAGGGAATAGAGTCAGCGATCTTAGAAATAGATCCATTTTCAACCAATAAATCACCAATAAATGTCTTTTTTGAGAATGGATCAATAATTCTACCACCTTTTAATAAAAGTTTTTTTGTGTTTTGATTATCTATCATAAATTTTCCGGTTTATCTGCAAGCAAAAGATAAAGAATTGACATTCTTGAGGCTACGCCATTTAATACTTGATCAAGAATAACAGCATTTTCTGAATCTGCTATCTTGCTATCAATTTCTACTCCTCGATTCATTGGACCTGGATGCATAATAACTATGTCTTTCTTTAACTTACTAATCCTTTCATAAGTCAGGCCAAACTCACTATGATATTCTCTTTTAGAAGGTATTCTTCCTAGATGCATTCTCTCTAATTGAATACGTAATCCAATAACTACGTCGCACCAACTTAAGACTTCCTCAATATTATGAGTAATATTTACTCCTAGTTGTTTCGCATTACTTGGCAGTAAAGTGCTTGGGCCACAAACTACAATTTTTGCTCCAAGTTTTTTTAAAGCAAAAATATCACTTCTAGCAACTCTACTATTTAGAATATCACCAATTATACCAACTTTAAGATTTTTTATTTTACCAAATTTTTCTTTTAGGGTTACCATATCTAGAATAGCTTGTGTTGGATGCTCATGAGATCCATCACCCGCATTAATCACAGCTCCATCAATATATTCAGTTAGTTTTAGTGCTGATCCAGGATGTCCATGTCTAATAACAGCACCATCTATTTTCATTGCATCAATATTTTGAATTGTGTCTTTAAGAGTCTCCCCTTTCTTAACACTGCTGGTTGATGAAGAAAAATTAATACTATCTGCTCCTAGCCTTTTTTCAGCTAGTGTAAAACTTATTTTTGTTCTAGTAGAATTTTCAAAAAACATATTAACAATTGTTTTTCCCTTAAGTAAGATTGCTTTTCTTTCAGGACTTTCTAGGATTTCTTTGAATTTAAATGAAGTATCAATTATTTTATTTAAATCAGAGGTTGGAAAATGTTCTAAACCGATAAGATGTTTGCTTTTTAGCATATTTTTTTGCTCCAATTGCAGGAAACTTAGCTTATTTCAACTAATTTATCAACTATATCATTAACACTCATATTGTCCACATCGAAAACATGATCAAAGCTTTGGTTATCGAACCATTTCATCTGTCTTTTTGCATATTGTCTAGTACGAATATGAATTTTTTCGATGACATCTTCTTTTGACATTTTTTTTTCTAAATATGACGATATCTCACTAAATCCTATGTAATCTATATGATCAATATTGTACTTATTATCTTTAATATATTGAACCTCTTCTATCATACCATTTTCTATCATAGATAAGGTTCTTTGATAGATAATTGATTCAAGAGATTTCCTGGACATTCTTAGATATGCAGTCTGTATATGACTATGGAAAGTACTTTTTTTATTTTCAGACTTAAAATTCTCTGTCATATTTTTTCCTGTAATTTTATAAATTTCAAGAGCTCTAACTAATCTTCTTTTATTATTAGGATGAACTTTTTTTGAATATTCAGGATCAATAGATATCAACTCTTTATAGAGGTTTTCTGAGTTGCCATTATCATATTCTTTTTCAATATCAGTTCTAATATTTGTGTCGGTTTTACTTCCAATAAAAATACCATCTACTAACGACTTAAGATATAATCCTGTTCCTCCACAGATAATAGGTGTTTTGTTTTTTTCTAAGATTTTAGCAATTTTATTATCGACCAATTTCATAAATTCGCCCGCTGATATTGATTCATGTAAATCTTTTATACCAATTAAATGATGCTTAACAGTTTTTAAATCTTTTTCAGATGGTTGAGCAGTTCCAATAGGAATCATCTTATAAATCTGTCTAGAATCTAGGCCAATAATTTCACTATTTAATTTTTTAGCTAATTTTATTGAAAGACTTGTTTTTCCTATTCCAGTAGGGCCAACTATTGCAAAAAAATTTGTCAAACTAAATTGATACCTGTTAGTAGGTTAAAAATCAGCTTTGCTGGCTCAAATATGATAACACTAAAGATACTTAATCCGCCAAGCAATGATAGTAGCACTAGTCCCATTAGAACTCGAGGACCATAATATTCGATTTGATATAAAGTTCGAGCATCTCTAATGAATAAAGGCAAAAGTCTTGAACCATCTAAGGGAGAAATTGGAATAAGATTAAATAAAGCTAGCACAATGTTTATAAAAACAAAAAATATCATAGCACTAGTAAATAATTCTGGAATACCAAACGGAATAATAGTAGAAAATCTTAAGAAAATAGAACCTATAATAGCTAAAAAAATATTAGAAGCAGGGCCAGCAATAGCAATTAACATCATATCTGTTCTAGGCTTGGAAAGATTTCGCATATTAACAGGAACAGGCTTAGCCCAACCAAAGCCAAGGAAATATAGTGCTAACGTTCCAATGGGATCTAAATGACTAATAGGATTTAAATTCATTCTATCTTGATAGTAAGCAGTATAGTCACCCAAGTAATAAGCTACTCGAGCATGAGCATACTCATGAAAAGTTAATGCAAATAAAATACATGGCATTACAATCAATTGCATTTCTAATGGTGCGCTTGCTATTCCCATATCAAAAAATAGTTAATTCTTATCCTTTTCGAAAGCTTTCATATATTCACTATCAATAAAGTCTCTTGATAAATGAGTATAAATTTCTGTAGTTGATATGTCAGCATGGCCAAGAAGTGCTTGTACTTCTACTAAATTTGCTCCACCATCAACTAGATGTGTTGCAAATGAATGCCTAAAAGTATGTGGAGATATTTTTTTTGGAATAGCGGCTTTATTAATATATTTTTTTACAGACTGCCAAACTGCAGCTCTTGTAAGAGGTAGTCCATTATTACTCAAGAAAACAAATTTTGATCCTTTAGTTGACCTTTCAGATAAAATTCTTCGTGATTGTGTTAAGTATCTTTCTAACCACTTTCTTGCATAGTAAGTTAATGGAATCATTCTTTCTTTATTTCCTTTTCCAAAGAAACGAATAAGATCTAAATCAAATTGTATATTATTTACTTTCAGATTACATAATTCACTTACCCTTAAACCAGAAGAATACAACATTTCAAGAATACATCTATCTCTCAACCCCAATAATTCATTATCAGTATTTTCCGATTGAAAAAAAACTTTATTTATCTCCTCTGTTGTCAATATTTCTGGAAGAGCTTTCGGCACTTTAGGAGTAAAAATTCCATTGAGAGGATTATTCTTGATAGTTTTTCTATCTAAAAGAAATATAAAGTAAGAGGAAAGTGAAGAGAATTTCCTTTTTATTGATCTTGGTGATAATTTCTTCTTTGAAAGTTGCCTAAAAAAACTTTTTATATGTTTGCTATCATTTATGACATCTTTAAAATTGATTTTATTCTTTTCTAAAAAAACGTTAAAAGATTTTAAATCTGATAGGTATGCACTAATAGTATTTTCAGAATAATTTCGTTCGATTTTTAACATTCTAGAAAAATCGTCTAAATTAATTAGCATTTCTATCCAATTAATTCGATATATGATTTTGCATCAAGTAATTTAGATTGATCAGCATCTGTGTCTAATTCAATCTTAACCATCCAACCATTTTTATAAGGATCTTCATTTACTTGCTCTGGAGTATCATTCAAATCTTCATTTACTTCAACAACCTTACCAGTTATTGGCATATACATATCTGACACGGTTTTAACTGCCTCAATTGTACCAAAAACATCTCCGTCATTAAAATTTTCATCTATATTAGGAAACTCTAAAAAAATAATATCTCCTAATTCACTTTGTGCAAAATCTGTAATTCCAATAGTAGCAATATTGCCACTTATTTCAACCCATTCGTGTTCAGATGTATACTTCAAATTCTCTGGATGATTCAATTTTCTCCCCTTTCATTTTTTTTAGAAAATTACTTAAAAAATTTATGTCAAAATTTCCATTAATAAAGTCATTATTTGATAAAATCATTTCTAATAACGGTAATGTAGTATTTGGTCCTTCAATAAAAGTTTCTTGTAAAGCTCTCTGCATCTTAATAATAGCTTTTTCTCTTGTGGAGGAGTGAACAATCAACTTGCCAAGCATAGAGTCATAAAAAGGAGGTATTTGATATCCTGCATAAATATAAGAGTCAATACGAACTCCAATTCCTCCAGGAAAATTAAGGGAATCAATTTTCTTTGGAGATGGAGCAAAATTATTAAAAGGATCTTCCGCGTTTAAACGACACTCAATAGAATGCCCTTTGCTTGAAATCAATTCCTGATTAAATGACATTTCTTTGCCATAATGCATTTTAATCTGCTCTTTTACAAGATCCATCATATAAACCATTTCTGTAACAGTATGCTCAACTTGAATTCTTGTATTCATTTCAATAAAATAAAAGTTTTTATCTTCATCTACTAAAAATTCAACTGTTCCTGCTCCAACATAATTCACTTTTCTAGCTAAATCTATCGATTTTGAAGTCAACACTTCTCTAAGCTCTTTATCTACAAAGCTGGATGGACATTCTTCTATCAATTTTTGGTTATTTCTTTGAACAGAGCACTCTCTTTCTCCTAAATGAACATAGTTACCAAATTTATCGCCTAATATTTGAACCTCAATATGACGACCATTATTAATAAATTTTTCTACATATATTTCTGGATTATCAAAAGCCTTGCTTGCTTCAGATTGAATAATACTAAATCCTTTTTCAGCTTCTTTAGCATCATGCAATACTCTCATACCTTTTCCACCACCGCCACCTGCAGCCTTTAACATAACTGGATATCCAATATTATTAGACACTTCAAGTAACTCATCAACAGATTTCAAGACATTACTACCTGGAACGATTGGTACCCCTGAATCTTCTGCGACTTTCCTTGCATTTACTTTATCTCCCATTAAATTAATAGTATTAGAATCTGGTCCAATGAAACAGAAACCATTTTCTTTACATATTGCACTAAATTGAGCATTTTCTGCTAGAAATCCATATCCAGGATGAATTGCGTCTGCATTTGAAATTTCAGCAGCTGCAATAATTCTAGGAATGTTTAAATAACTTTCTAATGGAGGGCCTTCCCCAATACATATTGCTTCATCAGCAAATTTAATATGTAATGAAAATTGATCAGCTTTTGAATATACAGCTACAGTTTTAATACCCATTTCTTTACATGCACGAATGACTCTTATGGCAATCTCGCCTCTATTTGCAATGAGTATTTTTTTGAACATATTTTATGAAGAACAATTTAAGATAAATAAGGGTTGATCAAACTCAACCGGATTCCCATCTTCGACTAGGATCTCTTTAACTGTTCCACTTCTTTCGCATTGAATTTCATTCATAATTTTCATTGCTTCTACAATACACATGGTGTCTCCTTCATTAACTGAATCATTAATGTGGATAAATGAATCAGAATCTGGATCTGGTGAAGAATAAAATGTTCCTGGCATAGGCGAACGAACAGTAAAAGTATTTGCATCTTCTTTCGGAGCAATAACATCTTCCTTTTCTTTCGATATAGTGGGTTGATCTGGGCTTGAGGTAACTATATTTGGAGAAAGATTACTAATGTCAGAATTAATGATTGGTGGTTTTTTAGTAACTTTTATTTTTCTAAACCAAAATCTGACTTCAATCTCATTTATATCACTATTTTCTAGTATATATATAACTTCTTTTAATTTGTCTTTCCACATAAAATTATTGTTTTACTCGCTCTGAATATGTGCCAGTTTTCGTGTCAATTTTTAATGAGTCTCCTTCATTTATAAATAAAGGTACTTGAAGTTCGAGCCCTGTTTCCATTCTAGCTGGCTTCGTTGCATTTGTTGCTGTATTTCCCCTGTGGCCAGGGTCAGTCTGAACAACCTTTAGAATTACTTTTGCAGGAAGATTAATATTAATAATATCATCTCCATCGAAGACAAGATCTATATTTTCTCCCTCCTTAATATATTTATAACCATCTTGCATTAATAACTCAGAAACTTCTACCTGATTAAAAGTTTGATTATCCATAAATATATAGCTGGAGGAATCTTTATATAAATATTGAAATTGACTTGAAGTAACTCTAATAAACTCCAATTTTACTCCAGCATTGAAAGTCTGATCAATCACTTTGCCAGATTGAATATCTTTCAATTTAGTCCGTACGAATGCTGGACCTTTTCCTGGCTTTACATGTTGAAATTCTACAACTTTCATTCTTGCATTTTTAAAATTTAATATAGAACCATTTCTTATGTCTGCAGTTGTACTCATAGTGAGAACTTAATTTATTTAATTACTTTATAACAGTTTTCTTACAATTTTTTTTGCTAATTCTAAATCATATTTTTTTTCAGTATCGCTATACTCTTTATTTGCAAATTTTACAGAATCTATTTTTTTCAGTAGACTTAATAAATCTTTGTCATCGAAAAAAGTTTTTAATTCTTCAGAAGTCATTTCAAACGAAATAATATAATATTGATTTTCAAGATACTTCTTTAGGATTATTGAAAGCTCATTATAAAAGATTTCAGAAGATATGCCCTTAAACTTCAAATTATTTAACTTTTTAACTGAATCTTTTTTCGGATCTTTGTTAAAAAATTTTTTTGGAATAATAGATGTATTCTTATCTCTTTTTCTCCATAAGTAATATATAAAAAGTAATAAAAATATTATGATGAATATTAAAGCTAACCTGTATTTTTCAAATGGAAAAATTATCTCTTTTATAGGTTTATCTTGCTGAATACTAACTGTAGTACTATCAATTACAGATTCCACAGATATATTAATCGAATCCGTACTAAATAATATGATATCAGTAGAATCGGGAAAATTCATAGAAAGAAAATATGGGGGTATAACTATTTTTCCTGTATCCCAGAATGTAATTTCAAAATTAAGATTCAAAGATTCATCTAAAGTATCTATGGATGAACTTTTGATTATAACTTTAGAGGAATCAGATATCCAGAGAGAAGAATCAGACCATCGCAGTTCTTGAACAGAATAATACTCATCTAAATTGTCTAAACTAATATTAAGATTTATTGGATACCCAATTTCTGTTTTTTCTGAATCTAGTTCATAACTTAATTTTACATCATTTAAATCATTCGAGCAGCTAAGAAGTATAAATAAACATGTAATAATAATTCTTTTCATGAACTTAAGTACGTTTAGCTCTTCTCTTAAAAAAGCGAGTAAGGGCCTTAATGTAGTCATCATTAGTTCCAATTTGTAGTAAATCAAAACCAATATTTTTACATCTTTGTGCAAAAAAATTTAATCTCCTAGAAAAGTCTTTAGAAAAATCTGATCGTACTTGCTCATTAGATGTATCAATCCATACTCGTTCATTTGATTCAGAATTATGTACTTTTATTAAACCTAAATCTGGAAATTCTTTTTCAAAAAGATCATATATTTGTATACCTATAACATCATGATTAAAGTTTAAATATTTCATCTCTGTCCAAAAATTATCATCCATAAAATCTGATATTACAAACATAACATTTTTCCTTCTGGAAATCTTACTAGCAAATTCAAGAGCATTTTTAATAGATGTTTGACTTTGCTTTTTATCATAATCATGATTAACAAGATCTGTGATTAATCGAAGTACATGTGATCTACCTTTTTTTGGAGGTATATATTTGAGTATTTCATCACTAAAAAGAATCAAACCGACTTTATCGTTATTTTTAATAGCAGAAAATCCTAACATTGCTGCAATCTCAACTCCTAAATCAATCTTTAGTTTACTTTTGGATCCAAAAACACCCGAACTACTAACATCAATAAGAAGTAAAACTGTTAGTTCTCTTTCTTCTTCAAAAACTTTTATATGAGGCTTTCCCGTTCTAGCTGTAACGTTCCAATCGATGAATCTAACATCATCTCCATGTTCATATTCTCTTACTTCTGAAAAAGTCATACCTCGACCTTTAAAATTTGAATGATAATCTCCTCCAAAAAAATCATTTACAATATTTTTGGTTCTGATTTCTATTTGACGAACTTTTTTTAGTATTTCTTTGGACATAAATAAATATTATGGAACAGGAATTTCTTTAAATAGCTGATCAATCAACTCCTCCGATGTCACTTCTTCTGCTTCTGCCTCATAAGATAGTAACATTCTATGTCTTAAGACGTCTTTTCCTATATACCTAACATCTTCAGGAATAACATACCCTCTTCCATCTATAAATGCTTTTGCTTTTGCTGCCAATACTAAATTAATAGAAGCTCGAGGAGAAGCTCCAAAACTAATCAAGTCCTTTAACTGGCCTAATTTAAATTTTTCAGGATTCCTTGTAGCAAATACAATATTTAGTATATAGTCTAAAATTTTAGGAGCAATATAAATATCATTAAGAAGAGATTGGGCTTCTAAAATTGTTTTAGAGTTCACTACGGATTTCTGTGAAATATCTATATTTGTCTTAGCTACTCTGGAGAGAATTTCTTTCTCATCTTCCATAGAAGGATAATCAACGAGAACTTTTAACATAAAACGGTCTACTTGTGCTTCAGGCAATGGATATGTTCCTTCTTGCTCGATAGGATTTTGTGTTGCTAAGACAAGGAAAGGTAGATCTAATTTGAAAGTTTCTTCACCAATTGTGATTTGTCTTTCTTGCATTGCTTCAAGCAAAGCGCTTTGAACTTTGGAAGGTGCTCTATTAATTTCATCTGCCAAAATAATATTAGAAAAAATTGGTCCCTTCTTTGTCATAAAATCACCAGTCTTTTGATTGTATATTAAAGTTCCAAGCAGGTCTGCTGGTAACATATCTGGAGTAAATTGAATTCTTTTGAATTCTGCATTAATTAAGGTGGCTACAGTATTGATAGTTAGAGTTTTCGCTAAACCAGGAACGCCTTCTAATAAAATATGACCATTAGATATTACTGATATTAGAATTTTATCTATAAGCTCCTCTTGCCCTACAATTACCTTTGCAATACCTTCTTTCAAATCTTTAACAAATACCGACTTTTTTTCAATTTTTGCATTAAGTCGATTTAGCGCATCCTTATTCATCATTTTCCTTTTTTATAATATGTTTGGTTTCAAAAGTACTATTCGTTAACGGTACTAAAAAACCATTACTCTTCTTTATATTCAGCTCTCCAGCTAAATCTAATACATTTTTTCCAGAGATTGAGACTCTTAAATCTGTTATTCCATTAAGGTTATTGTTCTCAAGCATTGCAAAGTAGATATCTGTTCCATTTACTGTTAAATCTAAATATGGTTCCAATATTTCTTCAAAATTAATAGTACCTGAAATTTGTAAATTTGGTTTCTTCTGTAACTTTAATCTAATTTTTGGATTAGTTACAGAACCTAATAAATTAACTTGCCCTATATTATTAATAATATTTAAATCTAGGCTAAGATTTCTTATAGATTCAGGTTTCAAATTTACTGGAAATTTTATTAGATCCATTTTTGTATCCCTGACTTTTAAAATTCCATTTAACACTTGAGTATTTTCATCGGATGAAACCGCTGGGTCATTTATATTTATATCAAAATAAACTGATTCATTTTTGTCTTCAAGTAAAGATACTTCTTCGAATAATCTTCCTATATAATAAGCTGGAAAATCTTTATGTGACTGAAGATCTAGAGAGTATCTTTGAATATCTGATCTATTATTAGATTGATTCATATCTAGAGATATAGAAAATTTTCCTATCTCTTTATCACCATCAAATATTATGCCATTGTCTGCATTAATACTCAATGGAAAAAAATCATTGTCTTTTAATGTCTCTCCGTTAGTTATACTATCAAGATATTTAATATTTAAAACTGGCTCTTTAAGATGAACATTTACACTATCAATTAAGGAATAAAGTATTCTCTCAGTATTGAGAAAATTATTACCTAATAGTATAATATTTGTATAGGATAAACTAGTTCTTAGAGATGCATTGTTCGCGTTTATAAAGGTATCATTATTTTTATTGATTGTAATATCTTTAAATAAAAGATATACATCTATCTTATCAGTATTCGCAATAAGATTAATCGTAGATGATGAATCAAAATCAATGTTGTACTGATCTGATAAAGATGCAATAGTGGGATTTGATTTATTAATTTCAAGTTCTAGACCTTTTCCTATGTACACATATAAAGAAATACTTATAATTACAATGAATAGAAGAAAAGTCAGTGCTATGCTTAGAAATGTTTTTAGTATTTTGTTTATTAGGCTATTCATTTGTTCAAAAACTAACTATTAATAGCCTAATAAAAAATCTAAAATCTAATCTTCAACAACTTCAAAATCAGCATCTTCTATCTTCTTTTCATCCTTTTTTGATGAATCATCAGAAGATGGAGCTTCTTGCATAGGAGGCTCTGTTCCATCAGTAGAATTTGCATACATACTTGAAGACTTAGAACTCCAAATAGAATTTAAGTTTTCAATTTCTGTCTTGATATCATCTACATTACCAGAAGCATTAGCTGCTTTAAGCTTATCAAGCGCTTCGTTGAGATCTTTTTTATCATCTTCACTTAATTTATCATCCAAATCTTTCATTTGTTTTTCAGTTTGATAAACTAATTGCTCACCTTGATTTTTAGTTTCAATCTCTTCTTTCTTGATCTTGTCTTCAGCTTCGTGCTTTTTAGCATCACTAACCATTTTTTCAATCTCTTGATCAGATAATCCACTCTGCGCTTCTATTCTAATACTTTGCTCTTTGGAGGTAGCTTTATCTGTGGCTTTTACATTTAAAATACCATCAGCATCCATATCAAATGTTACTTCAATTTGTGGTGTCCCTCGTGGTGCAGGAGGAATACCGTCCAAGTGAAATCTACCAAGACTTTTATTATCATTAGCTAATTGCCTTTCTCCTTGTACTACATGAATCTCTACCATTGGTTGGTTATCTGCTGCAGTACTAAAGATTTGAGATTTTTGAGTTGGAATTGTAGTATTCTTCTCAATTAAACCTGTTGCAACACCACCCATAGTTTCAATACCCAATGTTAATGGAGTTACGTCAAGTAACAATACATCATCTACATCACCTGCTAATACACCTGCTTGTATGGCTGCTCCAAGAGCAACAACTTCGTCAGGATTAACACTCTGATTTGGTTCTTTACCAAATATTTCCTTTACCTTTTCTTGAACTGCTGGAATTCTAGTTGAACCACCTACTAAGATTACTTCATTTATATCTTTAGCTGATAGCTTAGCATCTTTTAATGCTTGCTTACATGGACCAACCACTTTTTCTACAAGATCTAAAACTAGTTTTTCAAAAGTAGCTCTTGTTAGTGTAATATTAAGATGCTTTGGTCCTGATGAGTCAGCAGTAATAAATGGTAAATTAATTTCTGTTTGCTTTGAAGATGAAAGTTCTTTTTTAGCGCTTTCTGCTGCTTCCTTCAATCTTTGTAAAGCCATTGGATCTTTTCTTAAATCAATACCTTCATTCTTATTGAATTCATCAGCTAGCCAATCAACAACTTTTTGATCGAAATCATCTCCACCAAGTCTTCCATCACCATTACTTGCATTCACCTCAATTGTTTGACCTTCATCATTTAGAATATCCAGAATAGAGATATCAAAAGTTCCTCCACCTAAATCGAATACAGCTACTTTTTCATCTTTCTTTTTATCAAACCCATAAGCTAAAGATGCAGCAGTTGGCTCATTAATAATTCTTTTAACATTTAATCCTGCAATCTTACCGGCATCTTTGGTTGCTTTTCTTTGCGAATCATTGAAATATGCAGGTACAGTAATAACTGCGTCCGAAACATCTGTTCCAAGATATTGCTCAGCCATTTGTTTCATTTTCTGCAATACCATAGCACTTACTTCTTGTGGCTGATATTTCTTACCGTTTGCTTCGACATTGACTTTGGAGCCATCTGTAGAAACTGTATAAGCTACTTCTTTAATGTCTTTTTTAATTTCAGCAGGAGTTCTGCCCATAAATCTTTTAATTGAGTAAATAGTATTGTTTGGATTAGTTACAGCTTGACGTTTTGCAGGATCTCCTACTAAACGATCTCCCTCTTTTGTAAAACCTACAACTGATGGTGTAGTTCTTCCTCCTTCAGGACTAGTAATAACAGTTGGCTCTCCACCTTCCATTACTGCTACACAAGAGTTTGTTGTACCTAAATCAATTCCAATTATTTTTCCCATAAAAATCTCCTAATTTTTTGTTTTTACTACTAATATTAATGCAAAGAGTGTGCCAAGGTGATATTTAAGACATATATGACAAAATGTATGCCTATATGGCATATTTAAGATTTTATGCTATACTTCTTTGAGTGTTCCGTTAGATAGGTTCATTTTCTTATCACCTATTCTAAACACCTTTTCATCATGTGTAGCAATAATAAAGGTTAGATTAAAGTCAGCATTTAAATTCTTGAATAATTCAATCATCTTCATAGCATTTTTCTCATCTAAATTTCCTGTTGGCTCATCGGCTATTACTATTGAAGGCTTATTTATAATAGCTCGCATTACAGAAACTCTCTGCTTCTCTCCTCCTGATAAATCTAAAGGAAAAGATTTCTTACGATTTGATAAATTAAAATATTCAAATAGTTTGTTGATATAATCTGTGTCATTATTTTTACCTGCAATGAGCGTTGGGATAGTAACATTTTCAATAATATTGAGTTCTGCAATTAGATTATGAAACTGAAATACAAATCCTATATGCTTGTTTCTAATTGAATCATAATTGTTAATTGTTTTTAGATTATTATTGTTTATTATTATTTCACCGCTATCAGGTTTGTCGAGGGTGCCTAATAAACTTAATAAGGTAGACTTTCCAGATCCAGATGCACCTTTAATAGTTAGTATATCTCCTTTATCAAGATCGAAATTTACACCCTTCAATACTTGAAGAGTATTATCGCCATCTTGAAAAGTTTTTTTAAGATTTCTAGCTGATAATATCATATATTTTTATTTATCAATTCAATTGGGCGTATCTTTTTAATAAGCATTAATGGTAATGTAGCAAATAACCCAATAATTATTACAGAATAAAATAATAACAAAGCAATATCTTTGAAACTAATTACCATAGGAAGTTTACTTACTAAATAGAAGTCTGGATTTAACATAAAAATACCGAATGTGTTTTGCAAAAATATGACTAGTAGAGCAAATAAAATTCCACTAGTTATAGCGCTGACTGCTAAAAGATAACCATATAATAAAAATATACGAGAGATTCTATTTTCACTCATTCCAAAAGTACTCAAAATTGCCATCTCTCTTGTTTTCTTAGTAGAAATTTGCATTACAGATGAAGATAAATTGAATGAAGCAACAACTATAATGAGAAACAATGTAAAAAATGTAATCTTTTTCTCAATTTCAGTAGCATCAAATAACTGCTTATTTCTCTGTTGCCATGAAACAATTTGTTCATTGGGCAAAGGTATGATATTCTCTATATTTCCAATGATTTCAATGTCAGTAAACTTTTTATCAGGAAAATTATAATCCTTTGATACCGTAAAAACTAAAAATTCATCGGATCTTAATATTCTATTCTGAAATATATCTTTGATGGTTAATTCTTCAATAGATGGTATTGCTAAATAGCTCATATTTAGTTTAGTACTATAAATTGAAATGGAATCGCCAATACTAAAATCCATTCTATCAGCTAAAGATTTACCAATTATAATTTCTCCATGATTTAAATCTTGGCTTTCTGAAACTAACTCTAAATCATAAAAATTTTTAAATTTTAATCTATCAACGCTCTTGAGATTAACTAATGATTGCTTTTTATTTTTTGATATAAAAAATTCTTCTTCATAATATGGAGCATATTGGATACCATTTTTTTCGAAAATATCTATTAACTCCTTATCTACAGTATAATCAAAATTATTAATTGCATAATCTCCATATATCTTCTTTGTTTCATTTTCTAGAATACCTTGAAAGCCGTTAAGAACAGCTACTGAAAGAATGACGGATGCAGCACCTATAAACAGGCCTATAAAAGATATAATATTGATTATACCCCCTTCTAACATATTTCTTGGCATAAGAAAGCGTTTTGCTATTAATAGAATTACATTCATTAGTTCTTTAAAATTTTAGATGGATTTATTGATAAAAGATATGCTAATGAAATACTTGAAAATAATATGCTACATATAAGACTAAAAAATAAAGTATAGATAGCGTTGTTTATACTAAAGATTATAGGCAAATAACTAACAAAATAGATATTCTCGGCTAAAGAAATAAATTGAAACTTTTCTTGGATGAAAATAATAAATAAAGATAATAAAATTCCAAATACTGCTCCAATAAATGCTAATACCATTCCTTGAATTATAAATATTAATGATATTTTTCTGTTAGACATACCATAAGTCTTCATGATTGCAAGATTAAATCTTTTTTCATAAAAAAGAATGTTTATTGACCCCATTAAATTGAAGTATGATACCAACGCTATCAAACTAAAAATAAAAATAATCGGCCATTGTTGAGTATTAATCCATTCAAAGAGATCACTATGTCTATCATTAAGACTTAATTGATAAAATGGATAGTCTATATTATCTATTTTTAAAAGTGGATCAAAATTCATCCAACCAGTGATACTATCATCTAAAGCAAAATAAGATTGCACAGTATTTATAGGAATAAATACTAATCTTGAATCATAATCCTCTATACCAGAATGATAAATTTCTTTTATCTCTAATAATAAAAATTTTCTTTTTTCAGTTCGTTCACCAGATATTAAAGGATTAAAAATAATAATTTCATCTCCTATAGATAGATTGAGATTCTTTGCAAGAAGACTGCCAACTACAATATGATCTTCATTGATAGTATTTAGATTATTATTGAGACTACTGAAAAGATTAAGTTCATTAAAATCCTTTTTCTCAAAACCATAGATTAAAATATTACTGCTATTATCTTTTGATTTTAGTATAGCTGGTTTTTCAATATAAGGAATTAGACTAGATGAAAGTTCACTATAGAAATCAGGTAATAATGATTGATCAGTTGAAAATTCATCTTGAAACAAGTGATTAATTGTTGTGTAGCCACTTATGGAGGATAATTTTTCAGATACTTTGCTCTCAAATCCGCTGACAGCACCTAAAACAATATTTAACGATGCAATTCCAAGCGCTAAACTTATAATTGAAACTATATTGGTAGTTTTGAATAGAAAATTACTTTGTGATGAAAAAAAGAGTCTTCTTAAAACAAGAAAAACTAGTTTCATTTTAAAGATTTAAGTGTAGGAAAGATAATTGCATCTCTAATCCACCTAGTATCAATAAATAACATGACCAGTCGGTCAATACCAATACCAACACCTGCGGTTGGTGGCATTCCAATTTCTATTGCTTCTAAAAAATTCTCATCCACAGGAAAAGCTTCTTCATCTCCACTCTCTTTTTTAGCTGACTGATCTTCAAATCTTTTTCTTTGGTCTATTGGATCATTTAACTCTGAAAATCCATTTGCAAATTCCATACCTGCAATGAATAATTCAAATCTTTCAGTAAATTCTGTATCGCCATCTCTATTAACTTTCGCTAAAGGTGAAATTTCTACCGGATGATTTATGACATAGGTAGGATTAATTAAATTTGGTTCAACTTTTCTTCTCATTATTTCATCAATCATTTTTGCAAGACTATCGGTTTTTTTAACTTTTAAATCTAACTTATCACATACATCAAATACTGCTTTACTATCTGTTAAATCAATAGAATGTCCAGTATGTTCCTTAATTAATTCATCCATTGTTTTTCTAGCAAATTTTTTAGTTAAATTAATATCATTTCCATCCCATGATATTTTTTTAACACCTAAATCTTCTGCAATTTTTTTGAACATTTCTTCAACAAAATCCATCATAAAATTATAATCTGAATATGCTTGATAGAATTCAAGCATAGTAAATTCTGGATTATGGCTTCGGTCAATACCTTCATTCCTAAAATCTTTAGACATTTCATATACTTTCTCAAATCCGCCTACAATCAATTGCTTTAAATATAATTCAGTAGCAATTCTAAGGAAGAATTCTTGATCTAATGCGTTATGAAATGTTTTAAATGGTTTAGCATTAGCTCCACCATATACTGGCTGCAAAACAGGAGTTTCGACCTCTATGTAACCACTTTTATTTAAAAACTCTCTTATGGAGTTAATCATTTTAAATCTTGTTATATAATTATTCTTTGTTTCAGGATTAATTATCATATCAAGGTAACGTTTTCTATATCTAAGTTCTTTATCAGATACTGAATTATATTTTTCTCCGTCCTTCTCTTTGACATCAGGGATAGGTCGTAAGTTTTTACTTAGTATAGTTACACTTTCAGCTTTTACAGTAATTGCATCTGTTTTTGTAATAAAAACTGCACCATTAATTCCAATAAAATCTCCGATATCTACTAGCTTGAATAAATTGTAGTTGTTTTCTCCAACATCGTCTCTTGCAATATAAAGCTGAACCCTACCTTTTTCATCTTGAATGTTGGCAAAAGCAGCTTTTCCCATTTTTCTTAAAGACATTACTCTTCCAGCTACGGAGACATTTTGGTCAATATTATCCTTTGTAATTTCTGAAGTCGAATGAGTGATATTAAATTCATAAGGATATGGATTTACACCTAACTGGCGAATTTTATCTAGTTTTTCTAGACGATTAGCAATTATTTGTTTTAAGCTTTTATTTTCCATATCGAAAGAAACTTATTTATTTTTTTCCATTTTATCTAATAAATAACTATACATAAAGTCATCTATATTTCCATCCATAACTGCCTTTACATTTCCTACTTCAAATTTAGTCCTATGATCTTTGATCATGTTATATGGATGAAAAACATAAGATCTTATTTGATTACCCCAGGCAATATCTTTTTTTTCACCTTCAAGCATTTTTTTTGACTTTTCTTGCTTTTCAATCTCTAACTGATAAAGCTTTGACTTTAAAACCTTTAAGGCTTGCTCTTTATTTTTATGTTGAGATCTTTGTGTCTGACACTGCGTAACTGTACCAGTAGGCAAATGAGTAATTCTTATAGCAGAATCTGTTTTATTGACATGCTGGCCTCCTGCACCACTTGATCGAAAGGTATCTATTCTTAGTTCTTTTGGATTAATTTCTATTTCGACATCTTCATCAATTGATGGGTAAATAGATACTGAAGCAAAAGAAGTATGTCTACGGCTATTTGAGTCAAAAGGTGATATTCTTACTAGTCTATGAACTCCTATTTCTGATTGTAATAATCCATATGCATAGTCTCCTGCAATCTCAATGGTACAATCTTTAATACCCGCTTCATCCCCAGCCTGAAAATCAATAATATTAAACTTAAATCCTTTAGACTCAGTCCACATAGAATACATTCTATATAACATTTGAGCCCAATCTTGACTCTCAGTCCCTCCGGCACCTGGATGAATTGAAATAATAGCATCCTTAGAGTCATTTTTTGAGTTGAGTATTAATTTTAATTCAAATTCTTTAATAAGTTTTGCAAGTAATTCAATCTCTTCAGAAAACTCTTTTTCCTCAATCTGTCCATCATTAAAAAATTCGAATATGACCTTAATATCACTAGCTTTTTCAGACAAACTTTTCCTTAAGATAATATCTTTTTCACACATCGAAATTTCTTTCATGATAGAAGTTGTCTTTTTGTTATTATCCCATAGTGAGGGGTCTGAGATTTGATCTTTTAAATTATTTAAATGAGCATCTTTGGCTTCAAGGTCAAAGATGCCTCCTAATTTGATCAAACTTTTCTAGAAGAGAATTGTACTGGTCTTTTAAATCCATGTACTAAGTAAAAATCCTAATGTAAGTAACATTCCTGTTAAAAAATGAATTCCAATTGTTGAAACATTTACAATTAACAATTCATATGGAAGTTGTTGAAGGTTTGCATCTTCTTTTTCCCATTGTTCCAACCAGCTACTTCCTTTTTTTGAAGCAAAATTAAAGATTAATAGTGGAAGAAGAGCTATAAGAGTAAACAAATTACCAGTATATAAAGATGCTCCAAGAATTATTGTAAATGATAATATCATTAAATTTTTCCATACTTTGAATGGAGCTCTATAATTTGCTTTAGCTCCAGGGCCAGCCAACCTAACAACCCAGCTATTCTTGTTAGCTGCTTTATCAGCATTGTAGTCCTGAAAACAATTAATGAATAAAACTAAAGCTATGAAAATACCAACTGGGATTGAAAAAAGTAAAGTTGTTAAAGGATCTACAGACTGATTCTGCATATATGCTGCACCATAAACCATTAGAGGACCGAATCCTATAAATACAGCTAAGTCTCCTAATCCATTATATGCAAGTTTTAAAAAACCTGTATACATAATACCAAGAAATACTCCAATTAATCCTAGGTACATCAATACAGACATAGCTAAATAGTCTCCAAAAAGAAGATTATTAAGCTCTAGACCAATTCCAATTGTAGAACCGAAAAATAATACAGATACTAAAAGCATATTTGCTGGGGTCATCAGTCCAGATTGAATTGTTCTTGATCCGCCATTAAATGGACTAGCTAATTTATTTAGCTCATCATTTCTAGACTTATGATCAAAATAGTCATTGATAGTATTTGTACCACATTGGGCAAATATAGCTCCCAAGAGTACAAGCCAAAAAATTGACCAGTCAAATGTACCAAATTGCTTGTAAGCAATAGCCGAACCTAACAAAATTGGAGCAATCGTTGCTGTTAAAAACGGTGCTCTTACAACAGTCATCCAATACTTAATAGTTCTACTAACGTTACCAATTAATTCCGATAATATACTTGGTTTATTTTCTGGAATTTCTATCCATTCAAACTGCGTTTCTGCAAAGAAATCAACATATTTTATCACTGTTGGCTCTATTTTGTAATATCCAACTACGTCATTTGCAATTAAAAAATCATCATGCATATATTCTGAAAAAGCCTTTGTAACCTTCAATATTGCTTCTCTTGCTTTATCTTTTTCTTCAACATCAGTTATTTTTTTGGCAAATCCGTCAATTTGCAATTCTTTTATTCCATCTTCCCCATCTGGCCTAATAACACATTGTACTTTTGGATTAAAAGCAATTTGAACAGCTTTTCTAGTTGGATTAAATGTAAAGAAATATATATCTAGTCCATCATTTGAAAAATAAACATTTGCTGCGGATGAATTACCTGCAACACTTGTAGAAAGTGTCATAAAATCTGACCTTGACATTAAATCCATAATTTTTTCTTTTAACATATTATTCATCCCCTGTATCGGTCATTTTTTCTTTTAAAACATCACTTAATTCTTCTAAAGTCAGCGCTGAACTTATAAAATATCCATTCTCTGCGATAGATATTTTTCCTGTTTCTTCAGATAAAACCAAGGCAAGAGCATCACTCTCCTCTGATATGCCTAGTGCAGCCCTATGGCGGGTACCCATTTCTGGATTTAAAGTTTTACTTTCTGTTAATGGTAATATACATGCAGCAGCTTCTATAATATTGCTATGGATAATAACAGCTCCATCATGCAAAGGCGAAGAAGGATTAAAAATTGATACTAATAACTCAGGACTGAATACTGCTCCCATTTTAACGCCATCGGAACTTATACTCTTTAAAGAATTTTCTCTTTCAAAAATAATAATGGCACCCCATTTATTTTTTTTAATCTCACTAATACATGCTATTATTTCATCCTGAATAGACAGTTTTTCAATTTGAAACAATTTTCTCAGTATTCTATTTTGACCAACAGAGGTTAAGAGTCTTCTTATTTCTGGTTGAAATAAAATGACAAACACAACTACCCAAACTGTTTGAAACAAATTTAATAACCAAGAAGTGGCTCTGAAGCCAAGAATATTTACAATAAAGCCTGCAAAAAATAAGATTAATAGACCAATTAACATCTGCCCACCTCTAGTACCCCTAAAATATGAATATGCATAAGAAAAGATGAATGATATGAGTACCAGATCAAATAAATCAGTAAGTGTAAATTTAATAAAGCTAATTTCGAATAAATTCATATAAGTATAATTTAGGTATTTAAACCATTTGAATTAAAAATTTTATTTGCAATAATTAATGCTCTTTTTGTTTCTTTAATATCATGCACTCGAAAAATTTTACATCCTCTCTCAAAAGCTATGATATTTGATGTAATTGTTCCTTCAATTCTATTGTTTTCATCAACATCTAAAGTTTTACCAATAAATGATTTTCTTGATGCTCCAAACAATATTGGATAACCAAGTTTAACAAATTGATCTATATTATTAATAATTGTAAAATTATTTTCTATTGTTTTACCAAATCCTATCCCTGGATCTAAGATAATATTACACTCTTTAACTCCATTCTTTATAGCAAAACTGGCCCTTTCACTCAAATGACTACTAATATCAAATAAAACATTTTTATAAGAAGGATTTTCTTGCATAGTTTTTGGATTTCCCATGATATGCATTAAAACAACAGGACAATCATATTTCTTTAAAATATCAATCATTCTATTATCAAATAATAGTCCACTAATATCATTTATAAGATCTGCTCCTGCATTGCATGCTCTATCAGCAACTGATGATTTAGTAGTATCTATTGAGATAACCGTATCTGTTTTTTTTCTCAACCTCTCTATAACCGATAAAACTCTAGTTAACTCTTCCTCTTCAGATACAGGGTCAGAAAATGGTCTTGTAGATTCTCCACCAATATCAATAATGTCTGCACCATTAGCAATCATATCCATAGCATGATTTACAGCATTAGTAGGATCAAGGAATTTTCCTCCATCCGTAAAAGAATCTGGTGTAACATTTAATATTCCCATAATCAGCGGTTGTTGGTTTTTAGAAATTAACCAATCATTTAATTCGGAAATATTCACTGTTTATTTATTGATTTTTTTTGATAGTTTTTTACCAGCAACAATTAACTTAATATCTGCTTCATCGATTGTTTCATGTTCTAAAAGCTGTTCAGCCATTAAGTGTAATAAATCTATATTGTCTGTTAAAATCTTATGTGAAGTTTTTTGTGCATTTTTAATAATAGTGACTACTTCATGATCAATTTGTTGTGCTGTCTGCTCACTGTAATCTCTATGAGATTGAATTTCTCTTCCTAAGAAAATTTCTTCGTTCTTTTTGCCAAATGACATTGGGCCCATAGCATCACTCATGCCCCACTCACAAACCATTTTTCTTGCAATACTAGTTGCTCTTTCGATGTCATTTGAAGCGCCTGTAGTAATTTCATTAAATATAATTTCTTCTGCAGATCTTCCTCCCATCATTACAGCCAACCTACTCAAAATATATGTTTTAGAATAACCGTGTTTTTCATCTAAAGGTAGTTGCATTGTTACACCAAGAGCTCTACCTCTTGGAATAATAGTAACTTTATGAACAGGATCTGCTTCTGGAGAAAAAATAGCTACAACGGCATGTCCAGCCTCGTGGTAAGCTGTTACCTTCTTTTCTTCATCAGACAAAACCATACTTTTTCTTTGAACACCCATTAAGACCTTATCTTTGGCTTCTTCAAAATCATTGTTATCTACGGTTTTCTTTCTTTTTCTTGATGCTAAGAGCGCCGCCTCATTAACTAAATTTGCTAAGTCTGCTCCAACCATTCCAGGAGTACCTTTTGCTATGTCATGAAGCTTTACAGAATTCTTATTAATTTTAATCTTTTTCGTATGAATTTTTAAAATATCATGTCTTCCCTGTAAATCAGGTACATCTACTACTACCTGACGATCAAATCTACCAGGTCTCAATAATGCCGAATCTAATACATCAGGTCTATTTGTTGCAGCCATGACAATAACACTACTACTATTTTCGAAACCATCGAGCTCAACTAGTAACTGATTCAAAGTTTGCTCTCTTTCATCATGCCCCCCACCTAATCCTGCACCTCTTTGTCTACCTACGGCATCTAATTCGTCAATAAAAATAATTGCAGGAGAATTCTTATTAGCTTGCTCAAATAAATCACGCACTCTTGATGCGCCAACCCCTACAAACATTTCAACAAAATCAGCTCCACTTATACTAAAGAATGGAACGTTAGATTCACCAGCTACAGCTCTAGCTAACAAAGTTTTTCCAGTTCCAGGAGGACCAACCAAAAGTACTCCCCTTGGTATTTTTCCACCTAGTTTTTCAAATTTTTTCGGGCTTTTTAAGTAAGCAATAACTTCCTCTAGCTCTTCCTTTGCTTCTATACATCCTGCAACATCACCAAATTTTACCTTCCTTTGCGATGAGGAAAACATTTTTGCCTTACTTTTTCCAAAGCTAAAAACATTATTCATCCCATTATTTGATCCTTGCATTCTTCTTATCATAAAAATCCAAAAACCAATCAGCAGTAACCAAGGAGCAAAACCGAGTAACCAACTAGTCCAATCGATTTTTTCTCCCTCAAAATTGTATTCAATATTCTTTTCATCCCAAATTTTAATTTGCTCAGTATAGTCTGCAGGTAAATAGACAACAAAGAGTGTTCTTTCTGTAAATTCTGCTCCGTTCTTATTTATTAATGTTGTAGGCTCAAGAAGTTGGCCATGAAAAGAATTATCATTTTCAATGGAAGCTTCTTTTATTTGATTGTCAGAAAGTAATCTTTTATATGTGTTGTAAGAGATTTCAACTTCATTAGCTGAATCATTTGGCAACAGAGAAAGAGAAAGCATCACAAATAACAAAACTCCAAGCCAAACAAAAGAACTTGAATTTGTAACTTTAGATTTTCCCTTTAATTGTTTTTTTTGTTTTTTTATTGGCTTTTTCATTGGAAGAGAATTTAATAAGAATGACTATTAAAAAAACTATTTCCTTAAGAAATTTAGTTTTGCGATCAATTTAGTTTTCTTAGTAAGCTTATAGTTGTTGCTAATCTGTTTTCCTGCTACCCATACAATATCTTTATTATTACAAACGGCAATTATCTTTTTCTTATCTAAAGAAGATACTTTATTGTCAGTCAAATATTGATTTACTTTTTTTGAACCCAATAAACCTAAGGGACTAAAGGTATCATCACTAGCTATATTCCTAATAATCAGCTTATTATTGAAATGCTCAGCGTCAACATATTCAAAACTTGAATCTTTTAGAAAATTTTTTGGTCTTCTATCGTAATTCCAATGAAATAAGAATTCATTATTTTCAATTATCTCGCCCGGTTTTACTTCACGATAAATTGGAATAATTTCAAGATTGTCTGTTAACAAAATACAATCTCTATCAATTAAGATTTTTGTATTATTAATTATCTTCTCACTACCAATTACTTCTTTGTCAAAAAATGCACTTAATTCTGCAAGTAAATTTTTAGAAAAATAAAATTCACGTTCTTTAGATAATATTTTTTTTATTACATTAATTTTTAGCAAAAATGGGGATGCTAAAAATCTTTTTTTGTTTAAATAATAAATATTTTTAGAAAATTGTATGTTTTCGGATTTAATAAATTCATCGGTAGTAAAATTTAATAATTCTTCCATATCATTTGTTTTATTTTGAAAATCTTGGAATGGGATATTTAGATTAGGTTTAATATGTTCTAATAATGGAATAACTTTCTTTCTAAGAAAATTTCTAGTAAAAGCTGTATCATCATTTGTTGGATCTGCAACATAAACTATATTATTTTTTTCAGCGTAATCTAAAATTTCGTTCTTTGTAACATTAAGCATCGGTCTAAAGATATTATTATTAAATGAACGAATACCTCTCATAGAGCTAAAACTAGAAGCATTTAAGATTTTCATTAAAATAGTTTCAATTTGATCATCACTATGATGAGCTGTCACAACATAGTCTGCTTTAACTTTTTTACAAACTTTAAAGAGTTCTGAATATCTTTTTTTTCGTAATTGTGCCTCAACATTGCTTGTAATGTTCGAAGAATCTATAGAAGAACAAAAATAAGGAATATTATTTGACGAACAGTACGCAGCTACAAGATTGCCCATTCTTTTGCAGCTAGAATGAAAGTTATGATTTACATAGCAAACTGAAATATTAGCAAGGTTAGTATTCTTATTAAAAAAATCTAACATTACCATTGAGTCTATACCGCCAGAAACTGCTAAAAGAAAATGTTGTTGTTTTTGAGAATCTAGACTTTTGAGACTATCAATAATTTTATTTTTCATATTTCATCAAATGTGGATTAGTTTTTAACTCATCATAGAGAGTTGTCTCTTCTCCGTGACCTGTTAATAAAATTTGGTCACTTGTAAATGAATTTACAAAGAATTCTAGTGATGATGCCATATCTCTTGGACTGCTCAAAGGCAGATCTGTTCTTCCAATAGATCCTTTAAAAATCAAATCTCCACAAAATATTAAGTTATTTATGATGAAGCTGATACATCCAGGTGAATGTCCTGGATTAAAAATAATCGAAAAAGAAAAATCTCCAACTTGTAATTGCTTGTCATTGGAATCAATCCAATGAGAAACAGTAGGTTTTCTTGCTTCTACCCCCCAATATGCTGCTGCTCTGTGAAAATTTTCTACCAACAGCTCGTCTTTGTCACAAACATGGAGTGGAAGCTTGTATTTATCAACTAAATCTGCAGCACCGGCAAGATGATCAAAATGTGCATGTGTTGCTAATATAGCTATAGGGCTTAATTTCTTTGATTGAATGAATGCATCAATTAGCTGAAAACCAAATCCTGGATCTATAATCACACAATCATTGTTTTCATTATAAACTATATACGTATTCTCTTCAAGGAGATTAGTAACAATTCTCTGATATTTTACCATTACACTCTTTGAAAAAAGAATGGGCTTAAAGAATTAATTTTATCTTGATAAGAATGTGGATTTAAAAATCTAACTGTTGCTGCAATACTTGATAAAATTGAATTTCCATCTTGAGGAGTAAAACAGAATCCAGAAACTTCATGTTCACTTTTAACATTGATTGAATCTTCAACTATCACTGTTTGATTTAAGATCCTTCCATATTGTCCTTGATCTCTTCCAAAAGAGAATACTGCATTTGATGACCTATGTTCAGTTAGAGCAATTCTATCATTTCGTTCTAGTAAGTCAATCACTTTTTCTTTTGAAGTAGCTTCTTTAAGCTTCAAATTAAACCACACTGTATGCATATACTGTGTATTAATTTTTAAAGCCGAAGAAAAAAGATTTAAGTCAAGATTCATGGTTTTAAATAATCCGGCAGCATCTTCAGCATGATGAGTTCCATAAATCTCATGATCATGACCGTTTACCGTTGGAGCTGGAACATAGCTAGCTGTTTGACTAATGTCATTACTTCTACGAATACATACAAATTTGCCATCAATGAGATTATCTGGAGAAATACTCAAAGCAAGCGTATTTACTAAACACGCAATATTATGCGTATTACATGATACAACTTGTAAAAATTGATCATCAGAATTTATAACATGATCATTAATGCCTCTGGCATATTTTTTACCAAATCCATTTTCACTACCTTGAGCTAGAAAGCCTTTTACCTTGTCTGAATACTTATTATAAAATTCTTCTTTATTTTTAAGACCTGATCCGCCGGGCGTACAATCAATAACAACAGATGCTCTAGCGATAGCTTCTTCCATGGTAAATTCTGGTTCCAAACCAACTGCTTTAAAAGCATCAATTCTATCTTCTAATACAGATAGCCTTGCACCTTTTGCAATCAAATTATCAATTTTTGGTTTATCTTTTGTTAATGGTGAATGCTTATGAAATGTAATCTCATCAATTCCTAAGTCACTTTTTTGTTCACACAATATACCAATTAATGGCTCACCAATTGTTCCTGTTCCAACTACATGTACAATTTTTCTTTCCATATTAAACATTTCCCCTTAGGATTATTAAAGTTTTAGTCAAAAAATATAGTTAAAAAATGGCATTAATAAATGCTTATTTATAAATTTTTTAGTTTCTTGATATTAAATACAAACCAAACCAATACAACTATAAAGACAGCTAAAAATGCTGCAAGAAAATATTCTAAATAATTATACATAATTTTTCTCTTTATCCTCTAAATATAAAACTTTTAATTTAAGATATAACATAGCCAGCATAAGATTGGTAAAGGCAAATAAAGAAAATAAAAATGGTGTCAATATTCCTGATGGCTGCTTATTCATTTCTACTTGTGGATGAGATTGAATTTCAGCTGCCCAAAACTCTACTGATAAGAATATAATAGGGATATCTAAAAAGGCAATTATTCCTATTATTGCAGAGATTAAAGCTACTCTTTGTCTATAAATTCCGATATTTCTCAAAATAAAATAACCTGCATAAATAATAAATAATACTAAAGTAGTAATTAGTCTTGGCTCCCAAATCCATGGCTTTCCCCAAATTGGAGTTGCCCAAATAGGCCCTGTCACAAGTACTAATCCAGTAAATATTGTACCAATTTCTGCAGCTGCATGTCCAATTCTATCATATTTAAGATTTTTTGAATAAAGATATAATATTCCTGAAAGCATTACAAAAAAGTAGGATAGAAACCCTGACCAGGCTAATGGTACATGAAGATAAAATATTTTCTGCGCCCATTCTTGATCTGGTACCATAGGAGTAAAAAATATAATCCATATAATATTACAAGTCATTATGATTGCTGATAATATAAATAAAGATAAATTCATTAGTATTTAATTAGCCTTTCAAAAAAGTTGACTCCTAAAACTGTTGCCATAATTGCAAAAGTTAATAATAAGACCATTGATTCAGTATAGAAAGATATCTCCATCCCTAAACATAAAGCAATAAATATGTTTGAAGAATGAATTAAAAGAGGGACAATTATAGGAAATAAAATAAGTGGAAATAAGAAGCTTCTTGTACTACTCAATGATGTCATTAAATATATAAGTATTCCCAGTCCTATAAGTCCAATATTAGATACCACACAAAGTATTAAAATCTGAAAGATTTTATCAATCTCAATAGTAGTAGATATTAAGCTATAAATTGTGAAAATTAGCAATTGCACTCCTAGCAAAATTAAAGAAAAAGTGATTAGCTTTGCTAAAAATACTAGATAGTTGTCTGCCGAAGATGTATAAATTAAATCGTAAATTCCTTCTTCCCTTTCACGTACAAATGAATTCTCAATTAATTTAATGGATGCTAAAGCAATAATAATCCAGAAAAAGCCAGATAAAATAATAATCTCATTTAATTCAGATGGGGGAAATGAAAAAACAGAAAGCATCAAGCATGATAATGAAAAAAATGTTATATAAAATAAATTATTAGATGATTTAATTTCTAAAAGAAATTCATTTTTAATTAAACTCATTATCATAAAACAATCTTTCCATTTTCTAATTTTATAGATTCATCGCAAATATCTGATACATACTTAAAATTATGTGTGGAAAAAATAATAGTTTTATTTTCTGATTTTAAATTTAAAAAAAGATCTCTGAAAATATTTTGAGCATTATCATCTAAGTTGGTAAAAGGTTCATCTATCAATAAATAATTCCATGATAAGCTTAAGGCGATTAGTAATTTGTTTCTCTGAAGATTTCCTTTAGATAAATACTTTAATGGTAAGTTTTCAAACTCTTTTAGCTCTAATAAGCTCAAATACTTTTCATATTTTTCTGAATTAAATTCTTGGCTATATAGACGATGAATACATTTAAGATTACTTAATATAGTTAAGTCGCTAAAAATATTTGCTTTATCATTTAGAAATAAAAAGTTAGATCCATTGTAATTAATGTCTCCATAATCGGTATTCATAATATTAGATATACACTTTAAAAAAGTAGTTTTACCTGAACCATTGGGACCTAGTAATGCAACTAGCTTTCCTGAGTCTATAGTACAAGATATGTCATCTAATACCTTAATATCAGAAAATGACTTACTAAGATTTTTAATCTCTAACATTATTTAATTTTTTTTAATAATGGGTAGAATACAAATAGAATGACCATAAAATATAATGCAAAGATAAAGAATTGATTAAATAATTCCATAGTCTCTCCTTTTAGAAGGCCAAAAGGCAAATAAAGAACCAATCACCATTACAATTCCACCAATCCATACCCAGTTTACTAAAGGATTAATCATAATTTTAAAGTACCCTTGATTTTTCTCTGCATCATAAGCAGAAAATATTGAATAGATATCCTTCCTCATAGTACTGTAAATATCGAGCTCACTATGAGGTTGACGTTTTTCAGGATCTGGATTCCAATAAAAGTAAATCCTTTTTTCTGGATATAGACTTGTTAGTAGATTATTACTTTGATCTATGACATCCATATCGCTGATAAAAGCATAATGGTTATCTCTAGCTTCACTTTTAATACTATTAAGTTTAAAAATATAATTAGCAAAATAAATTTCTTCGCCTGGAGATAAATTAAACTCTTTTTCTACTTCAAATGCTCTTCCAATAAATCCTACAAAAAGTAAAGTGATGCCAATGTGAACAATATATCCTCCATTTTTATGCCTATTATTTAACATCATACTGCCAAAAGTTGATAGAATGGACCCATCCTTCTTTTTTGATTTATTGTATGATTTTCTAAATTCATTAGAAATAGATGTTCCTGTAAAGGCTATACCCATACATGTGACTAGTGGATATAATTGAATTGTTCCAAAAAATATAGAGTATACTATTCCAGAAAAAAAACTGACTGCCATAGGAATTTTGAAATTTGATAATAATTTAGACTTAGAAGTCGTTCTCCATGATAACAGAGGTCCAATACCCATTAAAAATAATAATACTAAACCAATAGGAACATTTAGCTGATTAAAGTACGAAGCTCCTACATAAATCTTTTCACCATTCCAAGCCTCGGAAAAAATAGGAAATAATGTTCCCCATAAAACAATAAAGCACATTAGAAGTAGAATTAAATTATTGTATAAAAACCCTCCTTCTCTAGATGAAAATGAATCAATTTTTTTATCTGATTTCAGTAGGTCAAATCGCTTAAAAAACCAGTAGACTGTAAATAAAATTAAACTGGTTAAAAAACCTAAGAATAATGGACCTAAATTTTCAGCTGTAAATGAATGGACTGAAGATACTATTCCACTTCTGGTAATAAAAGTACCTAAAATTACCAACAAGAAAGTTGACGCTGCTAATAGAATGTTCCAAGATTTTAACATACCTCTTTTTTCTTGAATCATAGAAGAATGAATAAATGCTGTAAGTATAAGCCATGGCATTAAAGATGAATTTTCCACTGGATCCCATGCCCAATATCCACCCCAACCTAGCTCATTATATGCCCAATATCCTCCTAAAATGATTCCAGCAGATAAAAATGTCCATACAATTAATGACCAACGTCTAATGGATTGAATCCATTCGAATGTAAGTGATCTAGATATTAAAGCGGACAAAGCCATCACAAAAAGAATAGTAGTACCGATAAAACCCAGATAAAGAGTAGGTGGATGAATTGCCATTGTAACATTTTGTAATAATGGATTTAAACCATTACCATTCTGAACAATAATATCGGATGATACAGGCTCAAAAGGATTTGCAACAAAATTGGATAAAAGTAAAAAAAATCCAAAAATAAAGGAAAGCATAATATAGGACCAAAATTTTAATTCATGAATTTTTCTTAGAGTTACATTAATATAAATTAAAGAGTAAATAGACATAATAAATGTCCAAAAAAGTAATGAACCAGCTTGACCAGCCCACAAAGCCGTTACTTTAAAAAATAAGGGGGTTTCATAACTTGTATATTGAGATACATACTGTAAATTAAAATTACTAATTAGCAACTCGTTCAACAAACAAAGTGTTGCTAAAATAACACAAAAACAAACAGCTATTAGACCTCTTTCAGATACATCTAAAAATATTTTATTTTTTTTTAATGCATAATAAAAAAGGAAAAAGAAAGTTGATAATATTAATCCTCCACTTATACTGAGTGCTAGACTTCCAATTTGAGATATCATTATATCTTTTCTATATTTTTTAAATCGCCTTCATATCGTGAAGCGCATTTAGTTTGAAGTTCGGTCGCAACAATCAAATTATCATTAAAAGAACCAGCAACTACCACCTCGGCATCATCTTTAAATAAATCTGGCCTTATACCATAATAATAAACTTTTAAGCTGTCATTTCCCTGATAAACATAAAAAGATACTTCTAATTGATCTTTGTCATTAATGCTAATTGAATTAGGCTTAATTAAACCTCCAACCTTAACACTTGAGATAGAGAATTCCTTTGATGCAAGCTCTTCAATTGTATAGTATCGAACGGTCAAGCTATCATCTTTCTTTACACTAGTAAGATATATTGTCCATATAACAATTAGAGCAAAAACTAAAATCATTGATGTATAAATTTTATTCATAATTTAGATTCCAAAAGACTCTTCCCATTCCCCATAAACTTCTTTCATTAATTCTACAATTTCCCCAACTGTACCGCCATGTTCTGCAACTTCAACCAAATAAGGGACTAAATTTAAATTATTTTCACAAGCATTTCTTAATTTTTTCATTTTTTTATCAAGTAATTTATTATCTCGTTTTTTTCTAAGCTCCTTAACTTTCTTTTCTTGAATTTCTTGAGCCTGTTGAGATATTTTTAGAATTTCAATTTCAAGTTTTTCATTTTCATCAACAAAATCATTTAATCCAACAATAATTCTTTCTTTTGAATCAATAGATTCTTGATATACGGACGCTGACTCTGAAATTTTCTTTTGAAAATAACCATCTTCAATTGCTGTGATTGTTCCACCAAGATTCTTTATTACTCTAAAATATTCGTTTGCTTCTTCTTCAATTCGATCAGTTATTTCTTCTACATACCATGAACCTCCCAATGGATCTGCTACGTTCGGAACACCTGTTTCATGTGCAAGGATTTGCTGTGTCCTTAATGCTATTTTTGCAGCTTTTTCAGATGGCAATGCTAATGTTTCGTCAAGCGAATTTGTATGAAGAGAATTAGTTCCACCTAGAACAGCAGACATAGCTTCATATGCAGTTCTAACAATATTATTTTCTGGTTGTTGGGCTGTTAAAGAACATCCAGCTGTTTGTGTATGAAATTTTAACTTTAAGGAGTTTTCATTTTTGGCACCGTATTCATTTTTTAGCTTATTAGCCCAAATTCTTCTTGCTGCTCTATACTTTCCTATTTCTTCGAAGAAATCCATATGTGAATTAAAAAAGAAAGATAATCTATGTGCAAAATCATCAATTTTTAAACCTCTCTTCAAAGAAGCTTCTATATAAGTAAAACCGCTATTTAATGTAAATGCTAATTCTTGTGCAGCTGTTGAACCAGCTTCTCTTATATGATATCCACTTACCGATACTGGACTATAAAATGGCATATTCTCTGCGCAGAATTCAATAACATCGACTACCAATTTTATAGATGGCTTAGGAGGAAAAATAAATTCTTTTTGTGCTATATATTCTTTAACAGCATCGTTTTGTAATGTTCCTCTTAAATGACTAATATTAATACCATTTTTCTTTGCTAATGCTACATAGAACGCAAATAAAATAATCGCGGGACCATTGATCGTTTGAGATACAGAAATTTTTTCTAAATCTATACCCTTAAATAAAATTTCCATGTCATCCAAAGAAGCAACATTAACACCGCAAACACCTACTTCTCCAGATGAAAGTGCATGGTCAGGATCATAGCCCATTAGTGTTGGCATATCATAAGCAACAGAAAGTCCTGTTTGACCATTCTTTAATAAATACTTATATCTTTCATTTGTTTTTTCTGGAGTGCTAAAACCTGAAAATTGTCTCATTGTCCACAATTTTCCTCTATACATATTTTTATGAATTCCTCGAGTATAAGGAAAAGTGCCGGGGTCTATATTATACTTATTATCTTTTGTATCTGCAGAATAGTACTCTTCCAGTTTATTACCGCTCAGACTATCAAAATTTTTTTCTCTATCTAGTGTTTTTTTACTCATGGCTACTCATCAATAAATTTAACAATTTTTTCGAATAATGTCTTGCTATCTAAACCTACTTCTTCTAGCAAGATATTTCTAGGTCCATGATCTATAAAATCATTTGGTAGTCCAATATTCAAGATGTCATTTTTAAGTTTTCTTACAGAGCTCCATGCTGTAATACTTTCTCCAAAACCTCCATCTAAAACACCCTCTTCTATGGTAACAATTTTAGAATATTTTGAACAATTATTTTCTAAATACTCTAAGTCCATAGGTTTAATAAATCTACAATTAACAATCTCTGCATTGATATCTCTTTCTTTTAAATTTTCTATAATATCCATACTTCTCTTAACCATAGATCCAACTGCTAAAATTAAGATGTCATCTCCTTTGTTTATCACTTCCCATGAACCAATTTTTATTATATTGGAATTAGGATTATCAAACTTAATAGATGACTCTTTTGGATATCTAATACTAAAAGGTCCATCTTTGTGATTAGTTGCTGTAAATAATAGATCTTGTAATTCATTTCCATCTTTTGGAGCAGTAACAACCATCCCCTGAATACATTTCATATATGCAATATCTAGTACTCCATGATGGGTAGCTCCATCTTCTCCTACCAAACCTGACCTATCTAAACAAAAAATTACAGGTAATTTTTGTAAAGCAATATCATGGATAATCTGATCGTATCCTCTCTGTAAAAATGTAGAATAAATTGCTACTATTGGAATTTTACCATTTACAGCTAATCCTCCAGAAAACGTCACAGCATGTGCTTCTGCAATACCTACATCAAAATATCTATCAGGAAATTCTTTTGCAAAATTAACTAATCCTGTACCTTCTCTCATTGCCGCGGTAATGGCAACAATGTCCTTATTTTCTTTTGCAAGATTGCATGAAATTTCTGCAAAAACATTTTGGAAAATAGGCACTCCGATAGTTTTTTTGATAGGAGCATCTTTTTTTTCTTTCACTCCATGGTATTTAACAGGATCATGCTCTGCATAATCCAATCCTTTACCTTTTGTTGTAATAGTATGAAGTACCACTGGAGTATTTAATTCTTTAATATTTTTTAATGTATCAACTAATTCATTGATATTATGTCCATCAATAGGACCAAAATATCTAAAGCCTAAATCTTCAAATACTGTGGTAGGTAAGAAGAAATTTTTTGCACTTGATTCTACTTTTTTTAATAAGATCTCAATAAACTTAAGTTGTTTAGGTAGTCTTGAAATTAATCTTCCAATCTCACTTCTTATATAATTGTACGATTTATTAGTAGAAATCTTAACTAGATAATTTCTAAATGCTCCTACATTAGGACTAATTGACATATCATTGTCGTTCACAACAACCAATAATTGTTTCTTAAGATGTCCGGCATTATTAAGTGCTTCAAATGCAAGACCTCCAGTTAATGCTCCATCTCCAATAATACTTACTACTTTAAATTTTTCATTATCTAAATCTCTAGCACATGCTATTCCAAGTCCAGCAGAAATAGAGGTTGATGCATGACCCGCTCCAAATACATCAAATTCACTTTCAGTTCTTTTTAAAAAACCACTTAACCCTTTGTACTTTCTAATAGTTTTAAAAGAATCAAATCTTCCTGTTAAAACTTTGTGCGCGTAAGCCTGATGTCCTGTATCCCAAATAAGTTTATCTTCTGGAGTATCGTAAACATAATGAAGAGCTGTGGTTAGTTCTATTGTGCCAAGAGTTGGAGCTAAATGACCACCTATTTGATTAATAGTTGATATAATATACTCTCTTAACTCATCACAAATAAATTTCAACTCTTCTTGAGAGTATGATTTCAAATCTGATGGCGATTTAATATTTTTTAAATATTTCATATTTAACTTTTAAAACAAATTTCATGTAATAATGTTTCATTCTGTAATTCAGGATGGCATGTAGTTGCTATATGCTTTCCTTCTTTAACTCCAACAATTTCATTATTGTGCTTACAAATTATTTGAACATCAGAACCCATACTAGTAATTTTAGGAGCTCTAATAAATGACGCTTTCATTGACTTAGATTTAATATTTTTATGCATCAAACTAATTGAATCTTCAAAAGAGTGTACTTGCCTTCCATATGCATTTCTACTTACTTCAATATCTATAATATTCATGTTTAAAACTTTTTTGTCAAAACTATTTTTTGACATCAAAATCAATCCTGCGCATGTACCAAGAATAGGCTTATCAATCGAAAAAGATTTAATTCCATCAATGAAATCTTGATCTCTTAGCAAAAGATTTGACATGGTTGTTGATTCCCCTCCAGGTAAAATTAACCCATCAATAGTGGATAAGTCTTTTAATGTCTTAACTAATTTTGAACTAACCCCAATTTGATTCAAAATATCAATATGAGATGCAAAGTTACCTTGTAGAGCTAAGACTCCAATCACAATTACTCACCTCTTTCTGAAAACCTCTGATCTTCAGGAATGTCTGACATCAATATACCTTTCATAGCATCTTTTAAATTGTAAGATGCGCTAAGTACTTTCTTAGCATCAGCAAAATGAGTAACAGATTGAACAATAGCATGTGCACGCTCTGATGGATCTTCACTTTTAAAAATTCCAGAACCAACAAAAACTGTTTCAGCACCTAGCTGCATCATTAGGCATGCGTCCGCTGGAGTAGCTATTCCTCCAGCAGCAAAATTAGGTACTGGAAGCTTATCATTCTTTACAACTTCTTCTAAAAGAGATAAAGGAACTCTGAACTCTTTCGCTTTGTCTGATAAATTTTGATCTTTTAGCGCTTTTAGCTCAGAAGTAATCATTTTGATATGTCTTACTGCTTCGACTATATTTCCACTGCCGGCTTCACCTTTTGTACGAATTAATGCTGCACCTTCGTCAATTCTTCTCAATGCTTCTCCAAGATTTCGTGCTCCACAGACAAATGGCGCTTTAAAAGGATGCTTATCAACATGAAAGTGTTCATCAGCCATTGTTAAAACCTCACTTTCATCAATAAAATCTACCTCTAAGGCTTGTAAAATTTGCGCTTCTGCAAAATGACCAATTCTACATTTTGCCATTACCGGAATAGAAACATTATCTTGGATTTCTTTGATCATATGAGGATTGCTCATTCTAGCCACACCCCCATCTTTTCTAATATCTGATGGTATTCTTTCTAAGGCCATTACCGATACAGCCCCAGCTTCTTCTGCAACCTTTGCTTGTTCTACATTTGTGACATCCATTATAACACCACCCTTTAACATTTCAGCTAAAGCAACTTTTGTTTTAAAATCGTACTCTTGACTCATGAATGATTTCCTTCTCTTTTGTATTTGTTAATTCTTTGACTTTTTTTATTACTGAATCGATAATCCAATCAGGTGTTGATGCCCCCGCAGAAATACCAACTGAATTTATATCATTTTTAAACCAAGATAAATCAATTTCTGTAGCATTTGTAACTTGATAAGTGTTTTTATTTCGCTCAAGGCTTAACTCAGTCAATCTTTTAGAATTTGCACTTGTAAATGATCCAATAATAAGCATCATATCTGTTATCACTGACAGTTCTTTGATTTGTTGATGATTTCTTTTAGTAGGAAAACAAATAGTATTTATAAATCTTAAATCGACAACTTTTGTCATTAGAATATTAATAATATCTTGAACATTTTCTATTGCTTGAGTTGATTGACTGACTATTCCAGCTTTTTTGGTTTTTCTTAATTTTTGTGCCTCTTCGATAGATGCTATAATTATAGCCCCTTCAACTTGACTAGCAATACCTATTACCTCGTCATGTCCATGATCACCAATGATAATGATTTTTCTTCCCTCTGCATGTAATTCTTTTACTTCTCTATGAATATCGTGTACCAATGGACATGTAGCATCAATAAAATTCATTTTCTTATCTTCTGCTTTTTCCCACACATCTTTTGATGTACCGTGAGCACGGAATAAAACCGGTTTGTCTTCTGGAATCTCTTCTAATTTTTCTACAACTTTAACACCTTTTTTTTCTAAATCCTCTACAACGTTTTCATTATGTACGATATCTCCTAGCATATAGACTTCTCCATGCTCTTTGCTAGCGTCGTATGCTGCATTTACTGCATCACGAACTCCAAAACAGTAACCTGCTGATTTAGCTAATATTATTTTCATCGTATTTATTTATATAAGTTGATAACATATTCAAAACATTTGATTTCACTTGAGAAAATTCACCTTCAACCAGAGCTGCTGCTGCGAATGGATGTCCGCCGCCGCCCATTTTTTTAGCAATTTCACTTACTTTGTATTTCCCCTTTGATCTAAAACTTAATCTGACTTTTCCTTTTAGATCATAAAGCATCATTGACACTTCTACCCCCTTAATACTTCTAAAGAAATCTGCAAATCCATCAAAATCTTGATTTGATCCATTGACCTCTTTTACCATATCTTCATTAATAGCAAACCATGCTAGCTGGCCATTACAGTCAAAGTTTAAATTCTGAATTACATTACCTAGTAGTTTAATTCGACTAACAGATGAGCTTTCATAAATTTTTTGGTAGATTTTTGCAATATCTAATTCAAGATTAATTGCGTCAACTGCAATCTTGTGGCTCATCTCTGTTGTGTTACTATGTCTAAAAGAGCCTGTATCGGTAAGTACAGCTATATAGAGGCCTAATATTATATCTTTATCTATTATTGTTTTATCAATATCACAAAAATATGAATACAATATCTCTCCAACAGAACAAGCTTCTAAATCAATAAAAGTATTTGTAAAAAAATCATTATCAGATTGCGGATGATGATCTATACTTACAGTCTCAATAGAATGATCCTCAATAATATATGCTATATCTCCAAGTCGATAGAAATCTCCAATATCTAAAATGATACCTAAATCAGCATTTTTAATAAATCCCGAACTGTCGCCATCTAGCTCATGAAAAATTTTATCTTCATTTAAAAAACTATATGTCTCAGGAACAGGAGAGTGGTTGATAATTCTACAGTCTTTTCCAAGTTTAGTTAAGTAATGATAAACTGCTAGGGCAGATCCTAAGCTATCTCCATCCGGATTAATATGTGAGGATATAAATATTTTATTTTTTTCAGCGATGATTGACTGAATCTTTTTATAGTCCATAAGAATTACCTCTTCCAGGTATTTTCAGAAATATTTTCACTTTTGTTATAAAATCTTGAAAGAACAAAAAAGTAATCAGATAATCTATTCAAATACATCACAACATTATTGTTTTCTAAGCTATCAGAATATAGTTCAACAACTGCTCTTTCTGCTCTTCTCGTAACTGACCTTGCAACATGAAGATTTGCTGAAAAAAGGTCGCCTCCTGGTAGAATAAATTCCTTTAATGGATCTAAAGATGAATTATATTGGTCAATATAATTATCTAAGGATGTAATAGACTCGCTTGTAATAATATTTGCACCATCTTCATTCAAAGATATTTGACCACCAATATCAAATAGATCATTTTGAATAAGCTTTAATTGATCAACAATAGAAGAGTTCTTACAAGCAGTATTACATACTCCGATGACACTACTCAATTCATCAATATCGCCTAGTGCGTGAATGATAGCATCATTTTTATAAACTGACCCACCACGAGCTAATCCAGTTTTACCGCTATCTCCATTTCTTGTAGTTACTTTAGTAATTCTCATTAAAGAAGTCCTGAAAGCCACAAGTGAGTGAGTATGCTCATTACATACCCTATGAAAATAACTCCTGTCCACCTTAAATGACTTGAAAAAGTATAGATTCCTTTAGCCTGCCCCATTAAAGCAACACCTGGAGCAGATCCTATAGAAAGTAAACTACCTCCTACTCCCGCTGTAAGAGTTATAAGAAGCCACTGACTTAAGTCCATTGTAGTAGTATCATGCATCTGAATTACTGAAAACATAACAGGTATATTATCAATTAGTGCGGATATAATTCCCATTAATGAATTAGCGACTGTAAATCCTAGTCCATCATACAGCGTAGTATTCAACAAAGCAAGATATCCAATTTTTGAAAGTCCAGCTACACACATAATAACACCATAAAAGAATAAAAGAGTATCCCACTCAGCTTGCGCAATTTGCTTGAAAATTCCAAAAGGTTGATCAGAGCCATCTCTATTTATTTTACTTTGAGCTGAAAACGATCTTTTAAGATAATATCCATAAAGTTGTAAAAAACTCAAACCAAACATCATTCCAAAAACTGGTGGAAGATTTAAAAAATTCTTGAATGAAATTGCCATCATAATAGTAACTAAAAATAATAAACTAATTTGGATTGCCCCTTGCTTTAAAATAACTGGTGGATTTTCTACATCATCAGCAGAACCTGTGATAAAGAAGCTCATTATGAATGATGGTATAATGAAGTTTACTAAAGAAGGCAAAAACAGTTGAAAAAATTCAGTGAATTCTACATAACCAGCTTGCCAGACCATTAAAGTCGTTATATCACCAAATGGACTAAATGCACCTCCAGCATTAGCAGCTACTACGATATTCACACAACTAATACTGGTAAAATTCTTATTACCTTTTCCTACAGCTAAAACTACAGCACACATAGTAAGAGCGGTTGTAAGATTATCAGCAATAGGAGATAAAAAGAAGGATATAAAACCGGTAATCCAAAATAATTTTTTATACGAAAAATTTTGATCTAGAAGAATGGAACGCAATTTTTCAAAAACATTTCTCTCAGACATAGAATTGATATAAGTCATTGCAACAAGAAGAAATAACATTAATTGATTAAATTCGTCAAAAGCATGCATAATTTCTTTTTTTACAGCATATGAATCTCCAGTCTGAGCGCCTACCCAAGCAATCATTGCCCAAATTAAACCTGCTGCAAATAGAACAGGTTTAGATTTCCTTAAATGAGTAACTTCCTCTGTCATCACAAAAGCATATGCAATAATGAATACTATTATTGAAATAATTCCTACTGGATGATTTAATAATTCCATAAGTGCGAATTTAAATCAAATCATTTTAAAAAATGACGAAAATCGAATAAATATTATTTAAATTAGTAGCATGGAATATTTATTAGTAATTACAATATTTGCACTGAGTGCTTTAGCAATGAATATTGGGTTAATTTTTAAAAATAAACCTCTCAAAAAGGCATGTGGAGATTCTCCGGATGGATGTGAAATTTGTGGCGGCGAACCTGATCGCTGTGAAAGTAATATTTAATTTGCAGGGAAATCTTGTGAAACTACTTGTTTAAAACTCATATCTGGCTCAACAAAAATCATTAAACCTTCGATATCTGTGTCTTCCAGAAAATTGGTTATATTATTTTTTTCCATCATATACAGAGCTGTTGCTAGACCGTCTGCTTCCATGCATGACTTTTCCGAAAAAATTGATATAGATGCTAACTTGGACATAATAGGATACCCTGTTAAAGGATTAATTTCATGATGGTAAAATCTATTATCCTTATCAATATAAAAATTTCTATAATTACCCGAAGTAGCAATGGATCCATTTTGAATTGGGGCAATATATTCAATTTCATTTGATATATTATCAATTGATGGGGTATTAATACCAACTTTCCAAATCTTTTTATCTGATTTAGATCGAACTTCTCCACCAATTTCTACAAATATATTATTATAGTTTAAACTTTCAATAATCTTATCTACAGCAAAGCCTTTAGCTATTGAGCTTAAATCAATTTGTACTCTTGGATCTTTTTTCCTGATTCTACTACCTTGAATTTCAATTAAATCTTGACCTACAAAAGCTAAAACACTATCTATATTTGTTGTAGATGGAGTATCTATGAATTTATCTGGCCCAAATCCCCAAAGATTAACTAGTGGCATAACAGTGATATCATATAGTCCACCTGACATATCATAATACTCAAAAGAAGATTGTACTACAAATGCAAAGTCTTCAGATATGCTCACCCATTCGGTATTTCTCATTCTATTAAATTTTGATATCTCACTCTCAGCAATGTATGTTGACATTTGCATATTGACATTTCTCAATATTTCTTCAATCTTATTTTTATTTTCTATGATATTGTCATTACTCTTTACTGCTGTTGCATATTTCACTGAATATGTAGTTCCCATTGTCCTTCCTACAATAGATACAATTTCATCTATATTATTTTTTGAGGACGAATTACAGCTGAGTATTACAAAGGAAAGTATAAAGACTAATTTTCTAGCCGAAGTCATCATAAGCGATCATATCTTCTTCAACGCCTAAATCCCATAACATTTTTTGAACGGCGCTTATCATCATTGGTGGGCCACATAAGTAATACTCACACTCAGATGGGTCTTCATGATTTTCTAGATGCATATCATTGGCAACTTGATGGATAAAACCAGTTGGTCCTTTCCAATTATCTTCTGGAAGTGGATCTGATAATGCTACGTGGTATGTAAAATTGTCAAATTCTTTTTCTAATGCTAAAAACTCTTCATGATAAAACATTTCTTTTTCAGATCTAGCGCCATACCAGAATGAAATTTTTCTTTCTGACTTCTCTGTTTTTAATAAATGAAAAATATGAGATCTCAAAGGAGCCATTCCAGCACCACCTCCAATGTAGACCATTTCTCTGTCTGTATCTTTAATAAAGAATTCTCCGTACGGCCCTGAAACAGTTACCTTGTCTCCTTCTTTTAAATTAAAAGTATATGAAGATGCGATACCTGGAGGAACATTAGGATTATTCGGTGGAGGGCTAGCAATACGAATATTTAACATAATCATATTACCTTCTGCAGGGTGATTTGCCATTGAATATGCTCTGAAAACTGGTTCAGTATTCTCAGCAGTATATTGCCAGATATCAAATTTGTCCCAATCACTAGTGTACAAATCTTGAATTTCAAAGTTTTTATAGTTTAAATCTTTATATTTTGGAACATCAATTTGTATATAGCCACCAGATTCAAAAACGATAGGATCATCTTCTGGCAGCTCAAGAACTAATTCTTTAATAAAGGTTGCAACATTTTCATTTGATTTAACTACAGCGTCCCATTTTCTTATACTAAAAATCTCATCCGGAACTTGGATTTTCATATCATTTCTAATTTTAACCTGACATCCTAAACGCCAATTATCTTTTTGGTCTTGTCTATTAATATATGCGGTCTCTGTAGGTAAAATATCTCCACCGCCTTCAATGACCTGACATTTACATTGCGCACAAGTACCTTGACCTCCACAAGCTGATGGAAGATATACATTCTGATCTCCTAAAGCTGCTAGTACTGTACCTCCAGTATCAACATTGATAGATTTATCTGGGTCATCATTAATTATTATGGTGACTTCACCTTGAGGTAATAAAACATTACCAACAACATTTAGTACAATGACCAGTAAGAGGATTACTGAACTAAAAACTGCTACTCCTATTAAAATATCATTCATTATAAATCAATCCCCGAAAATGCCATAAAAGCCATAGAAAGTAAACCTGTTAGAAGCATAGCCATACCTACTCCTTTTAATCTTGGTGGTATATTAGAATAACGTAATCTGTATCTAATTGAAGCTAACGCTACAATTGCTAAGAAAAATCCTACCCCAGAACCGAAACCATAAACTACTGTCTCAGATATTGTATATTCTCTTTCAACCATAAATAAAGAACCACCAAGAATAGAACAATTAACAGCAATTAGAGGAAGGAAAATTCCAAGACTATTGTATAATGACTGAGAAAATCTTTCCATAAACATTTCTACCAGTTGTACCATTGCAGCAATCACAGAAATAAAAACAATTAATTTTAAGAATCCTAAATCTGTATCCTTAAAACCTTCACTTATCCAAACTAAAGCACCTTTATCAAGTAGGAACTCCCATAAAAACCAATTGATTGGAGCTGTAATAGTCAAAACAACTACCACTGCCATACCAATTCCAACTGAAGCATTAATATTTTTAGAAATAGCTAAAAAAGAGCAAAGACCTAGGAAGTATGCCAATACTATATTTTCAATAAATACAGCTTTAGTAAAAATACTTAAATAGTGTTCTAAACCGCTCATTTATGCATCCTCCTCTACGCCAGCCATTTCTCTTTGAAACCAAATCACTAAACCTAAAATAATAAATGCCCCAGGAGATAAAACTAATAAGCCAATATTTTCATAACCAGCAGCATACCATGAATCAGGAATACTCCAAAGGACATAGCCTGCACCTCCATCAGGGAGAGTAATAGTTCCAGCACCAAATAATTCTCTAAAAAATGAAACAATAATTATTATTAGACCATACCCCATACTGTTTCCAACTCCATCTAGAAATGCTTTTGATGGCCCATTTTTAAGTGCGAAAGCTTCTGCTCTACCCATAATAATACAATTGGTGATTATTAAACCAACAAAAACTGAAAGCTGTTTACTCATATCATATAAATAGGCTTTTAACAATTCATCTACAACAGATACTAATGATGCGATCACAGATAACATTATAACAATTCGAACTCTAGCAGGTATGTAATTTCTGATCAAAGATAATATTACATTTGATGATGTAAGAACAAATAAAACTGCAAGAGTCATAATGATAGCTTGGTCTAATCTTATAGTAACTGCTAAAGCAGAACAAATACCTAATACCTGAAGCGATATTGGGTTATTGACATTTATCGGATCATTTATAATCTTTTTTGATTCTGTACTAAATAGTTCCATAATCTCTAATTTTATTTAATGTTTTTTCATATCTCAATAAATCTTCTAATAAAAAGTCAGTTACTCCATCAGCAGTAACTGTTGCTCCAGAAATACCATCAACTTGGTGGATGGAAGCATTATTAGAGTCAGAATAATCAACTCCACCCTTAATTACAGTAATACTAACAATCTTGCCATTTTTATCACGAATTTTTTTTGGTATATATTTTAATTCTCCATTAGACTGCTTTTGTGGATGATTGACAAAATTATCAGTAAACCACTTTTTTTCAACCTCTCCGCCTAAACCAGGAGTTTCTCCATGTTTGTAGAATTGAATCCCAAGTACAGATTCAGTATCTGGATTTAATGCAATATATCCAAAAATAGTTGACCATAAACCTTTTCCAGCAATAGGTAGTGCTATTCCTTCAATCTTTTCATTAGAAACTCTCATATAAACTGGTAGAACGTCTTTATTTTTTTCAATATCCACTTCTTCAATATTACATTCAACAATTTGACCTTGGATATCAACACATTTAGCATCAATATAGTTTTTAAATGTTTGTTCAATACTTTCATTTGTTAAAAGCAAGTTTTCATCAAAATTTAATGATCTAAGTATAGTTTTTTGTACATCTGCTTTAAGATTTTGATCTTGTAAATCTTTCACATTTTCTTTAGTAAAAGATAACATAGTACCTAAAATAATAGTTACGATAAAAACGAATCCAAGAGTATAATTATTGCTATACATTTCTATTTAATCTCATTTTAATATTTGACTGAACAACATAGTAATCTATTAGTGGAGCAAACATATTCATAATTAAAATTGCTAAAAAAACACCTTCTGGATAAGCGGGATTAATAGAACGAATAATAACAGTTAAAACTCCAATTAAGAATCCATAAATCCATCTACCAGTATTTGTGTGAGATGATGTAACTGGTTCAGTAGCCATAAATACAGTTCCAAATAAAAAACTACCAATTAAAATATGCTGTAGAGGTGTAATAGTTAACATAGCATTTGGAGTTCCACCAGATTGTAGAATACCATCTACGGTTAGATAGCTTAGTAAATTCAACAATACAGAAGTAAAAACTAGACCCATAACACATGAAACCATAATTCTCCATGAAGCAATTCCACAATAAATGAGAAAAATTGCACCTAATAAAATTAATAATTTATTTGTTTCTCCAATTGATCCAGGGATTAATCCCCAAAACATGTTCATTAAAGAGTAATCGAATTGAGTCGAAGCAGCAAATAAATTTGAAGCTGTATCATATTCAACAGGATTCGCTGGAATAGCTAATGCTGTTGCACCAGTATAACCATCAGGACCTACAGCCCAAACCTTGTCTCCTGAAATCTTAGTTGGAAAAGCAAAATACATGAATGCTCTAGCAGTTAAAGCTGGATTAAAAACATTCGTACCCACACCACCAAAAATTTCTTTTCCTATAATAATACCAAAGCTTGTTCCCATAAAAACTTGCCACAATGGTACATCTGGTGGCATTGTTAGTGGAATGAGTGCACAAGATACAAGAAAACCTTCATTAATTTCATGCTTTCTAATGATTGCAAAAGAGATTTCACAAATTGCTCCTGCTATGAAAGTAATAATTAATATTGGTAAGACATATGTCATCCCAATAATAAAGTCATTTATGATAGAGCTAGATTCGCCCATCGCTGCAGAATATAAATATCCAATATTGTAGGCACCAAATAAATAACATGGTATTAAAGCAATAACAACAAAAAACATTGTTCTTTTGATGTCCATATTATCTCTAATATGTGGACCAGACTTATTTTGAGAATTCGTTGAAAATAATATAGTATCAGTTGCTTCCCATAAAGGGTATGCAAATGACAATGGCTTACCTTCTTCAAAAAGTTTACCAGATTCTGCTAATATTTTTTTTAAAAAATTCATCTTACTTATCAAAATAGACTGTGTCTAATCCTTTTCTAATTATTGCACCTACATCTGTTTTGCTCGGACAAACAAATGAACATAATGCTACATCTTCTTCATCGCATTCATAAATACCTAATTGCTCCATTTCTTCAAAATCATTTGCTTCAATACTGCGAGCAAGAGCATTGATATAAATATCCATTGGGAACACCTTCTCCCATGCCTCTATAGGAACAAAAGCTCTATGACTACCATTTTGAAGAGTGGTAAAACTATAAGGAGATTTATTACTTCCTAAATAAGCATTAAAGACACTATATTTTGAAGCTCCTCCAGGATGCAGCCACCCAATAAATGACCTATCAAAAGATTCTTCAATCACAGATATAGAGGAGTGGTAAAATCCTAAATATCCATTCATCATAGATTGTTTGCCGGTTAATACATCGCCAGAAATCACCCTAACTTTATCTGTACTTAAGTTTCCTTTACAGTGTGACTCTAAAGACGCACCAATTCTTGATTTGAAATAAGAAGGATTACTAACAACTGGGCCACTCAAATTAATAGTCATTGTTGGATCAAAGATTCCATCAGAAAATAATTTACCTAAAATAGGTAGGTGATGTCCTTGAACGGTCCAAACAATTTCTTTGCTACTGATAGGACTAATATGATTAAGAATAACTCCTACATTACCAGCCGGATGAGGTCCTTCTACTTGAACTATATCAATAAAGTCTAAATCAGATAAATAGCTGAATTCTCCAGGATTTACAGCAACAAAAAGGTTACCTTCTGTCATTTTTTTTAAATTTACAAGAGCACTAATAATAGAATCTTTATTGGATGCCAATGTAAGATTATAGTCAACTGCTAAAGGGGCAGTATTTGCTAAACTGACGATAATAGATTTTGGGCTATCTGAAGGATTTGCAACCTTATTGAATGGTCTTTGCGTAATAAAAGGCCACATATTCCTATCTAATAAATAATTAACTACATCTTCTTTACTTGATAACTTCTTCTGCTCGCCTATAGAATTATCATTTTCAATTTCAGCATCAATATTGAAAATAATTTCTTTTACAGCTCTTCTTTCGCCATAAATAATTTTTGAAATTGTACCTGACGCAATTGCTGGCCATTTAATTTCAGGATTAAGCTTATCAAAAAAAATAGGGTCTCCTAATTTTACAGAATCATTTTCTTTAATTAATAACTTAGGTTTTATGTACCTAAAATTTTCAGGAGAAAGGGATACTGTAGTATTTTTTTGAGGTGCTAAAATTTCTCTGGAGGCAACTCCAGCAATGTTAATATTATGGCCTTTTTTAACTTTTATTTTCAACATAAATTTAGGCGCTTAGTTTCACCCTTATTTTAGACATGAGAAAGTAATAATAAAGTTGATGGAGTTCTAGATAATATTTAAAGAAATAGAAAAAAATTATTTTTTAGCTTTCCATTCAAAATAATTTCCATCATAAGACACTTTTTCTTGCCATTCTTTTACTTTATTGTCTATCATATTTATGGTATCCGAACTTACATCTTGTAATAAATCGATGGTTAAGTCTCCAACTGTTTTTGCACTAACTCTAGAGGCTTTAATATTACCTTTTCCTGTTACCGCATTTCCCATTCCATGGACTTTATCTAACTCATCAAATTTTCCAGATTCTTGATCTACAATATTGTATGTTGAACCATCCATAGGTACTCCTTCAATTGGTTCAGGCAAACTACCAATAGAACTAATTATGATACTTCCTTTTAAAATGTCCTCAGATCCTTCAAGAGCAACTGGTTTTCCATCTTTAATTTCATTTTTTATAATTTTGAGACCCTCTAAATTATCATCTACAATATGCAATCCTGTTGGTTGAGTACATTCTGCAACCTTAAAAAGATACTTATCTTGCATATTCTGAAGGACTTTTCTGCGAGCTAACTTACGCTTTGCAACCATCTCAGAATCTACATTATCAGGGATAGTTGTTAAGGGCATATTTTCTACATCCCTTCTATAAACAAGAGTAGCTCCATTAATACCTAATGAATCATAATCAATATCATTCATTTCTAAATATTTTGAAATACCTTTATGCTCCATTGTTACAATATCAAAGTCTTTAATTCTAGATTCAACTTTCTGCCTTACAAGCTCTAATTGAATAATTTTACATACGTCAATGGATGCTAATCCACCACCAACTACTAACGCATCATCTTTAACATCTACTGAAATTCCTTTATAACTAGATTCATGATAGTGATTAAACCAGTATACAAATGGATTTTGATAATAAAAATTTGAAAAATTTTCAATTTCAGTAAATGGAAATGCTCTGTCCTTCCATGCACCGTTTGCAAAATAAATACAACTCCAATCTATATCATATATATCTTTAAAACTTAAGTCTTTACCTAATCTAGTAAGAGGAACAAAGTCGACTAATTCATGAGACATAATATCATCTATTTTCAGATATTCTTTAGTACGTTGCTTATCATGCCATCTTGGAAGCCCATCTTCAATTTTTCCATAGGGCATATGATTCTGATCAATAACAACACAACGAATACCTTCTGCTGTCAATTTTTGTGCAGCAGTTGAACCCGATACTGCACCTCCTATAATTAATACTGCCTTCATTTTAATACTGCTTTCATTAATTTGTTTATTTCTTAAATTTATCCGGTATGAAATTAATAAATTATTTGATAATTCAAATCATTCCTTTTTTACCAAAGGTTTTTGTTCGTCTAGTAGCGTCTCCATACATTGCAGGTATTACAGATGATGAAATGTTGCTTAACGTACAAAAGCTAAATAATAAAGGATATGATGTAGCTATTGATATTTTAGGAGAACATGTTAAAACTGAACAAGAAGCTACCGAAATTACTGAACGCTATGCAAATTTATATGATAGAATTGCATCTCAAAAACTAAATGCCAATCTATCTATCAAGCTAAGTCACATCGGTCAAGATTTAGGTTATGATTTCGTCAAAAGCAATCTAATGATTTTGGTAAATGCAGCTAAAAAACATAATAATTTTTTACGTCTGGATATGGAAAATTCACCATATACATCAGAAACTATTAATTTATATAAAAAGGCATTTGAGAGTTATTCTAATGTTGGTATAGTTTTACAAGCCTACATGCATAGATCAAAAGATGATTTAGATAAACTAGCTAATGAAAAGTTTAATGTTAGGATTTGTAAAGGAATATATATTGAGAGCGAAGATATCGCTTTCAGAGATTACCAAAAAATAAGAGATAACTATATTGTTTTAGTTCAGCAAGCACTCATAAAAGGTGCATATGTGGGTATTGCTAGTCATGATGAATATTTAATTGATAAACTTTATTTATGGATTAAAGAAAATCAAATTCCTACCACTCAATATGAATTTCAAATATTACATGGAGTACCAATGGAAAAAAAACTCCAGCAACTAATTAAAGAAGGTAATAAGGTGCGCGTTTATGTTCCTTACGGAGATAATTGGTATGATTACTCTGTTAGACGATTGAAAGAGAATCCAAAAATGGCAGGATATATTATTAAAAATATTTTTAGTAAAATTCTGGGCAGATAGATAGTTACATATCTTTTTTTCTATACCAAAAAAGTAAAATAATACCCGCTAAATTCGGAAACCATACTTCGGGACTTGACCAAGAAATTCCATTTACTGAATAATCTGAAATAGGCCAAAATAGTTTTACTGGGAAAAAATCTTTGGTATGAAATGAAAAGTCTAACAATATATGGAAAGGCCAGGCTAGCATTGGCCAAACAAAATTTCTATTAAGATAATACACAATAGTAATACAAATGAAAGCGGTAATGAAGCTATGTGATAGATTATCCATAAAAAATAACCAATCAGGGTATGGTGCAAGTTGAGATAAGCTCTCCAAAGTTGGAGCTCCACTATAACTTAATGTTCCATTAAAGAATTTTATGACGAATAAAGATCCAAATGAAACTAGGTCTGGCATTACTCCAAAAAAAACAGGTAGCCATTTGTTACCTCGATAGCCAAATAGTCCTCTGCTCCAAAATGCATGACTTAATGTATCCATTTCTAAAAAAAATTATCTTGCTAAAGAACCCATAGGATCCCAAGGCTTTAATGGGATAGCTTCTTCATTTTTATAGAGGTTATATAAATCATCAGGGAGATAATCTTTATGAACAACAACTTCATAATTATATTCGTCGAACCATTGGTCTGACATTATATGATAGCCTTTATCTCCAACTTTATTACCCCAACTATTCTCTACTCGCCACTTAATAGGTTTATCATTCGCATCAAGATCTACTCCTGTAAATAGCATTGCATGAGTCATTTGACTTTCTCCGTATTGTAAGCGATCGGCTTTATTCATTGAAAAGTTTGATTGATAAAAAGTATTATAGTCAAATAAGTCCATATCCATGACTCCTAATTTTCTATCAAAATGCTTTCCAACATCACAACCAAACCATACAGGATGATTTTCTTTAATTGAACTTGCTGATGCAACTTTCATTTCTTCACTTGTAACATTGAGATATCGTACAGAGTTTCCTTCTACTACGTTTCCAAGAGCTTCAACAGTATAAACTTTCCTATACTCCTTGTCTTCCATAGGACAATTGATAAGACATACATATTCATCAAGGTTCAATCCAACGTGATTATCAAAAAAAGATTTTGGAGTTAGATTTTCAAAACTAATAAAATTCTTCTTCTTGTCATATGTTTGCCAATTAAATGATGTCGGAGGTGTTCCAATATGTATAGTTAACATCTTATATATCTGCTCTAACATCTCAGTTTTAATAGATTCTAAATCATCTCCCGAAACCCCCTTGCTAATATTTTTACGTAAGTCTTTTGCATTCTCACGGAGCTTTCGAGCAATCATTCGATTCATTGAAGATGATTGACTTGTAGAAAATGATTCTGACATTTCTGATTGTGGAATGACACCATACTTGTCAATTAAACTAACCCACATATCCCACTGTCCACCATCTTCAATCGGATTTGAAAGAAGATGCATTACCATTCTACTATTCCAATCTTCAGCAGCAGAATCTATAATACATTCTAAGAAATAATTTGCTTTTTCTAACTTATCCCAAAACATAAAATAGCTCTGTGAAAATTCAAAATTTTTCAAATTATATTTTCTGCCAATATAAAATCTAAATAAATTTAGTCCAGCAAATCCCCAACATCTTCCGCTAGATTTTTGATTAGTAACAGGCATTTCACCTTTTACAATATTTGAAAACGAATGATTAATACTTCTATAACGATCCCAGTTCATTGTTAGATCGCTTAAATCTGTGCGAATCATTGAATTTCTGGTGACTTTGACATGGTTATCTGATTCATATTTTTTTTGAAATTTATCTATTGTTTTTAATGAAATTGAATTGGCCATTTTTTATCCTTTTTAAATTTAGTTATTTATTTTTATGCTAAAATAATTCTATAATGATATTTAAATCTTATTCTTTTATGATCCTCTTTTTCCCCAAACCATTTTTGTTTTGAGAGTTTTATAATAATCATAGTCTTCAAAAGTAATAAATTTTACATGATGTTTTGCTTGTGAAATTTTAACCGTTGAATTGTTAGTGAAATTCTCAATATTTTGTCCATCAGAAATTAACTTTAATTTCCTTTCTGAATCTCCATTAAATCTAAATTCTATATCAACATCTGCTGGCAAAACTAAAGGACGAGATGTAAGGGAGTGTGGAGCAATTGGAGTCACTATAATGGAAAAAACATCAGGCTGAACAATTGGGCCTCCAGAAGATAAAGAATATGCAGTAGAGCCTGTAGGTGTGCTAATAATAATTCCATCAGATTTGTAATCACTTACATGTTTATGATCAATATATAATGATAATGAAGTTACTCTATAAGATGTTTCATTCTGAACAACAAAGTCATTAATTGCAAAATGAGATTTACTACTATCAGAAATTTGAGCATCTAAAACTAACCTTTCTTGAGTAGTAGATTGGCCATCTTTAATCATATCTAACTTTTCAGTTAGCTCTTTAGGAGTTATCTGAGCAAGAAATCCCAATCCTCCAATGTGAACTCCTAGAACAGGTACAGCAGGGTTGCTAAAGATTCTTACACCAGCAATTAATGTACCATCACCTCCTAAGCATAATAAAAAATCAACATTAGGGGGAGCGCTAGAGTCATAAAAATTAGAATGGTTTGAAGCAACTTCTAGGTGCTCTAAGCTATCAGGTAAAAATAATTTAATATCATTATTTTTTGCCCATAGCACAACTTCATGGACTAACCCAGGAACTTCTTTTTTCCCAGGATTTGCCCAAATAGCAAAACTTTTCGGTTTCATCTTAGTTATCTATTTTTTCTTTTTATGTCTGTCTGCACGTAAACGTTTTTTACGTTTATGTGTGTTCATTTTTCTTTTTTTTCTTTTTTTACCGCAAGGCATCAAGTGCTCCTATTTAATAATCAATTAATTCATCGTTTACAGTTGTCTTCATTAATTTAGAAGGCTTAAAGACAGGAACATATCTCTCTGGCAAATAAACAGGATCTCCAGTCTTTGGATTACGTGCTTTCTTAGGCAACCTATGCTTTACTGCAAATGTTCCAAACCCTCTTAATTCAATTTTTTCATTCTTACTCAATGTCATAATAATTTCTTTGAAAGATGTATTAATAACAGCTTCCACTTCTAGCTTAGTTAATCCCGTTTTCTTTGAAACGCTATCTACTATATCTTGTTTAATCATAATCTTAATTCTCCATCAATTTTTACTTAACAAATAAGGTTAATTTTTGACCAGGGTAGATTCTAGAAGAATTTTTTCTGATACTATTCCATTCTCTAATCTTACTAACCTCTAAACTATGTTTTTCTGCTATACCGCTTAAGGTATCACCAGACTTGACAATATAAACATTTTTACTCGGAGTATCCTTATCTGGTTTAGTGTTTACAAATAAAGATAATTTTTGATTCGGATAAATATTTGAAGTATTTCCCATATTATTCCACTTCCTGATTTCAGCTGCTCTTGTATTATATTTTTCTGCAATATGGCCTAAAGTATCTCCACTTTTTACTTTATAAATAATCTTTTCAGGGTAATTTGAATAAACTCCACCCTTTACTGGAATTTTCAAACGTTGTCCGATTGACAGCTTATTGATATTACTAATATTATTGATGGTCTGTAAATCTGCAACCGACACACGATATTTTGAAGCAATAGATATAAAATTTTCTCCCTTTCTAACACGATGCTCTATTTTTTGTACTGCAAATTTTTGCTCATCAGGTAAAGCATTGAATTTTTTGTAGAAACTATCTTTTTTACCAAATGGTATGTTAAGATTATATGATCCATTTGATGGTGTTGCTGGTTGTCGAAGTTCTGGATTTAAGCGTTGAATAGTACTTCGTTTTGTTCCTGCGGCTTTTGCAAGAACAGTTAAGTCAGCACTTTTTTCAATAACAACTTCATCATATTTAAGAGGATTAGACCTTGGAATCTTAAATCCATACTTTTCTGGATCTCTCAAAATAATTGCTGATGAAAGAAAGTAAGGGATATAGTTCTTAGTATCTTTTGGTAGCGAATAAAGTTGCCAATAATCAGATGTTTCGTGTAATTTTAATGCACGATTGACTCTTCCTGGTCCTGTATTATAAGCTGCTAACACTAAATACCAATCACCAAATTGTTTATACAGGTCTTTAAAATATTTAGCTGCTGCTTTAGTAGATTTTTCAGGGTCTTGGCGTTCGTCAATATACCAATTTCTTTCTAGGCCATATTGCTTACCAGTTAGATACATAAATTGCCATAAACCTACCGCCTTAGCTCTTGATACTGCCTTTGGATCAAGACCAGACTCAATCATTGAGACAACAATTAACTCCTCAGGAAGATCATACTCTTCAAGAATTGGTAACATCATATCTCTATATTGAACATATCTTCTTAGCCAGATATTAAAACCTTTACGCCCCTTACCTTGAAAATATCTAATATAACTTTCAACCTGCGAATTCATTACAAGAGGGATATGTCCTTCTCTATCATCAATAATAGTAAATTTTGTTGTCCCCATTTCTACTGATTCATTCTGATTAGTTATTGATGCAATATCTCGTCGAATTAAATCTGCTGTTAGAAACTGGGTAGAACTACCTATTGTATTCAATCTAGTTGTATAAATCTGAATAAAATCAGATTGAAATTTTTCAAATTCTATTTTATCTAGCTCCTCTCTTACGCCCAATTGTTCAACATCTGATAGTAGATCAAAGATTCTTTTGATATTATAAACAACTTCTACAGTATCTTGATTCACATCTGCAATCACAGCATCTGATAAGAATTGTTTTGCTTCATCTAAAATTGACGAAATACGATTTCCATTTCCTAAAAAAGCTGAATCATTGGTATTCATAAAAGGTTTCTTAGATTTTTCAATATTAGAATCTTGCCCCAGGATATAGCCTGAAAGTACGATTAAAATTATATATGATTTAATTAATCTCATTGCGAAGGGAAATTATCTGTAAAGTAATTGAGAATCAAGCTAGTGTTTTTTTATTTTATCGACATAGGTAGTTGAACTATATCCGTCATGAAATTTTAATAATTCTACTCTTCCTCCAGCATCAATAACTTCACGTGATCCTACTACAGTATCTACTGTATAGTCTCCACCTTTTGCTAGAATATCTGGCATAATCATTTTAATTAATTTTAATGGAGTTTGTTCCTTAAAACTAATGACATAATCTACAGATATTAATTCTGAAAGCAATAAAGCTCTGTCCGATAAAGAGTTAATAGGTCTTGATGGTCCTTTAAGATTTCTTACGGACTGATCATTATTAATACCAACAATCAATATATCACCTAGTGATTTTGCTTCAGACAAGTATCTAATGTGCCCTACATGTAGAATATCAAAACATCCATTTGTGAATACAATTTTTTTATTAGATTTTTTATTAGATGTAATAGCATCTATACTGTATTCTAAATGATATTTATGATTATCCATTTCTTAATTTAATAATTTGATCTTTAATACCCATCGTAATCTTATCTCGATCTTCATAGGAACTATTTGTTGTGTTAATTGGATTTCCAAAGACAATAGTTATAATATTCGGATTCTTTGTAAATAACCCCCTATTCCACCATCTGTAAGAGCCAATAATAGCAATAGGTATGATTGGCATTCCTGTTTCAATACCAAATATTGCAGCCCCTTTTTTAAATTCTTGAAGCTTTCCATCTTTTGATCGAGTTCCTTCTGGAAATATAGCTACTGATCTTGGATGTTTTCTCAAGTCAGCTTTTAAATCCTTTAATGAATTTACAGCATCCTTGTTATTTCTTCTATCAACAAGAACGAATCCTGCTACTCTTATAATTTTTCTAAAAATAGGAATTCTATCTAATTCTTTTTTTGCGACAAATACTAAATATTTATTTACTGCAATAAATAATAATGGAATATCTATAAGAGATGCATGATTAGGAGTAAAAATATAGTCTTTATTAATGTCTAAATTTTCTTGGCCTAAAACTTCAAGCTTAACTCCTAAAGTCTTTTGAAGCATCATTCCCCATTGAATACCATAATATTTGAAATTACTTTTCTTTTTAGAAAATAGAATTGAGAACATTGATCTTAAACCATAAAAAAATGTCCATACAAAAAGGTTTAAATAAACCCAGATTTTTTTCAATTATCTTATCTCCGCTAAGCCCAAGTAAGGCTGCAGAGCTACGGGAATTGTTATGGAACCATCTTGATTTTGATGAGTTTCTAATAATGCGGCAAAAATTCTTGGAGTTGCAAGACCTGATCCATTGAGTGTATGCACATAATCTAATTTACCGCTTTCATCTCTGAATCGAATATTTCCTCTTCTAGATTGAAAGTCTTCAAAGTTGCTACAAGAAGATACTTCTAGCCATTTTTCTTCTCCTGGCGCCCAAACTTCCAAGTCAAAACATTTCGCAGCCGAAAAACCTAGGTCTCCAGTGCATAGCTCTATGATTCTATAATCAAGCTCTAATAAATCTAATAATTTTATTGCCTGATTTTTTAAGGATTCGAGTTCTTCGTATGAAGAATCTGGATGTACAAATTTCACCAATTCCACTTTATTAAATTGATGCACTCTTAGTAAGCCTCTAGTATCCTTACCATAAGAACCTGCCTCTCTTCTAAAACATGCAGAGTTAGCTAGGTAGTACTTTGGTATATCAGATAATTCTAAGATTTCATCTTTATGAATATTAGTTAATGGAACCTCTGCTGTAGGTATTAAATATAATTCATCTTTTTCTATATGATACATATCTTCATCAAATTTTGGTAATTGACCTGTCGTTATAGCAGAATTTGGCTTTACTAAGAATGGTGTAAAAAACTCTGTATAATTATAGTTTTTCAAATGAAAATCTATCATAAAGTTGAGTAGTGCTCTTTCAAGAAGTGCTCCCTTGCCTTTATAAAGAGGAAATCCAGCACCAGAAATCTTTGCCCCTGCTTCAAAATCAATTAAATTAAGGTCTTGAGCAATATCAACATGACTTTTTGGTGTAAAATTAATTTCTTTCTTTGATTCACAGTCCTTAAGTAAAGCATTATCTTTTTCAGATTCCCCTGGAGGTACTGAAATGTGAGGAATATTAGGGAGATTTAAAAGCATGCTTTTTAGTTCTTTAGATTTAATACGATGCTCCGCTTCAAGGGTTTTAATAGTATTTGATAATTCTTTTAGCTTAGCGAAAACAGAATCGTCAGTCTTACCTTGAGATTTTAAGATACCAATTTCTTTTGATTGTTGATTTTGATCAGATTGTAAATCATTAAGTTTTTTTGTTAATTCTCTTAAACTTAAATCAGCTGATACAATACCATCTAAGCTAATAGATTTATCTCTTTTTCTAAGGCTTTCTTCAATAGAAGACTGTTGTTCTCTTATATTTTTTATATCAATCATAGACTATAATTTAATTAATTCTTCTAAAATATTAACATTAATCATTTGTATCATAAGATTTTCTTCATCTAAAATTTTAATTTCATATTTTCCAGTATTTGAAATTTTTAATTTGTTAAAATAATAATCTGACATGGGATTGAAATATAAATTTTCTTGTTGAAGATGTATTCCGTCTTTATAAATATCAACCTTAAAATCTTTCTTATCCATATCAATACCATCAGCAAAGCCGTATACAAATACTGGTTCATTTATATAATAGTTTTCGTTCCCTACAAAAAAAGTATAGCTTAAATCTTTCTTTTTAGATACCCAATCTATTGCTTCTTCGACGTAACTATCATCACCCTTTAACAAATACTTATATAGAAATTTATCATTGATGAGGACTGACTTAAAATGATTCTTAGAGAAAAATGTTTTCTTTGGAATATTTTTTAGATCATTTTCATTTACTGAACTTATTCCAAACAAAGGGCCTATTTTTTGAAATGAATTTAATTCTTCTCCACCCGCTTTAAACATTATTAAAGAAGTATTTTCAGAGTATATCTTCTTGATAAAAAGGTTGAACCATCGATCAGAAATAGGCATTTTAGGAAAATTATCAAAAATGACGATATCATATTTTTTGAACCAGAAGTCTTCAAAATTATGTACATGACTATCTATTGTTGGAAAGAAATGATCAAAATTATTATTAATCTTACTTATAATAGCTCTAGAATTATAATTAAGACTGCCACTAATAAGTGCAATATCTAGCTGCTCATTTTTTAATTTTGTGGAAAAAGAATATCTATTATTAGAAATATTCTTTTCTAACTTTAAACTTGAAAGCTTTACATCAAATAAGTTATCAAAATTAATATTATCCTTAATTAAAAATGACTGAAAATAAATATTTTTATTTGAGGATAGCTTCATTTTATCTGACGCAATTAACTTTCCTCCATTAGATAGTGTAATCTGTGTAAGTTCGTCTCCATTCTTATTATTAATTTCAATATCAATGTAAAAAGATTTTTTATCAAATCGATTAGGGTATACAATAACATTCTTTATCGCTACATCTACATAATCTTTTGGATTATCTAATTCGGTTATTTCTGATGAAACAATATCCTTAACATTAGTTTGAATATTAATAGATGAGGTAAATAAGTTTTTAAATACAATTACTATACCAATAGCAATTGTTATTAAAAAAAATAGCGTATATTTATTCTGCATATCTAAAGAACCATTCCTCTAGAATATGCAGAAAAATTAATTCCTATTTTAGCTGTATTATTATTAATTTTTTTTTCTCCTAAAAAAGCAATCATATCTGCGTTATCAGTGCAATATTTCATTGATGGAAAGATTATAGTCTTATCAATTTTTCCTAATTTTTCTCTTAATCTTTGATTTGCAGCAACACCTCCACACACTATAGCCGTATTTATATTCAAATCATCCATAGAATTTTTCATTTTTGCAACGAGGCTATCAACGATTGCTTCTTGGTAGCTTGCAGCAACATCATTTAAATCATACTCATTTTTATTAATACAATTAATAAGAGATGTTTTAAGTCCGCTAAAACTAAAATTATAAGTCCCATCATTAATAATAGGCCTTGGAAAATCTATTAAATTTCTATTTCCTGTTGAAGCTAATTTTTCTATTTCTGGTCCACCTGGATAATTCAATCCTAATGTTTTAGCTCCCTTATCAAAAGCTTCTCCACAAGCATCATCCAAGGTCTCTCCTAATAAAGTATATTCAAATAAATTTTTTACAAGCCATATCTGAGTGTGTCCTCCAGATACAAGTAAATTAATAAAGGGTGGATCTAGTTGCTCAAATTCAATGAAAGCTGAATTCAGATGAGCTTCTAAATGATTAATTGGAATAATAGGGATACCAAGACCTTGAGACATGCCTTTAGCAAAAGAAATTCCCGACAATAATGAACCCATCAATCCTGGACCGCTAGTTACAGCAATTGCTTCTAAATCTGAATATTTTAAATTAGAATCATCAAGGACTTTTTGTGTGATTTCAGGTAAATATTTTTCATGTTCTCTTGATGCAATTTCAGGTACAACTCCACCAAATTCTGAATGAATAGATTGCGTCTTTGTGTAACTTGAAATTATTTTTGAATTATTGCATATAGCGACACCTGTTTCATCGCAAGATGTTTCTATTCCAAGTATAATCAATTTATTTCTTTGATAACTAAAATTTCTAAATTATTTGGTGATAAATCTTTCCACTCTAAAATGGAATCAGGAATTTTTACTTCTGGTGAATAAAATTGTTTATCTGGACTCCATGACTTTTCAAAGTTAATTAAAACTTCTATATCTGTTGATCCTATCTTAGCAATTTGATCTAACCCACCAACAATTGTCAAAGAAACTGTAGCTGGATTAACAAAAACATTTATATCATTAGGCTTGTTGATCAATTTAACCGGAATACCAGTTACAATTGTTTCGCTTATAGGTTGAATATTAATAAACCCTTTGACTTTCTTTGGATCGAAATCGACAACTCTATCAGGATTAATAATTAAAAATTCAGACTCTACAGACGATACCAAGTCAACTAAGGTATCTTTTTGAGTTTTTACAAAATCAATAGTATCTACAATTTCTTGAGGACCTCCTATGCTAATTGAGTCTGGAGAAAAAACTTCCCCGACCTGAATATAGCCCGCAGAAGTTGTAACCATTATTTCTGACATAATAGGTACTTTCTTTACTAAATATTGATCGAGATTAATTTTTATATTTCTAGGAGAAATCACTTCAACAAATTCTAAATCTAGAGATGTTGGTAAAACTATTTTCTCAGGGTTATTTTTGTAATACTGATCAAGTTCAAAATTATATTCATCTGCAATACTACTTAAATCTATAACAGCTTTATAATCTTCGTAGAAATTATCAAAAAACCTTAGCCAAATGAATGCTCTTCCAGATCCTTTAAGAGAAACAATTATACTTTCTGGAACTTCTTCCTTATATGTTTTCTGCTCTTGAAGATTTCGTGCAACTAGTGGGATTGATGTTGTAACAGAATAAGTATCTTCACTTTTAATAAAAAACCAAAAAATAAATGCAATAACAAAAGAATATAAAAGTCTTTTGATCTGGTTAGTATTAGTCAACATCAGGCTGATCAAACATTAAGATGACATTCTTATCTTGTTCTTTAACCTCAACAACTAATAAATCGATAGAATCACCTGGTTCAATAGAAGGTAAATAATCTTTCTTCAATTCTTTTGAAATTTTGTCTGCAGGAACAAGACCGACTACATCATCTTCCATGTCAATTACAACTCCTAAGTCATTTATAGCTGCAACTGATCCTTTTAACTTGTCGCCAGAGGAATATTTTCCAACAATGTCAGACCATGGATTATCTGTTAAGTCTTTCATACTTAACAAAATTTTTCTATCCTTATCTGAAATATCTATGACTACAAAATTAATCACATCACCCTCATTGACAAACTCTTTAGGATGTAGAGGATTCTTTGTCCAATGAAAATCTGTATTTCTTATAAAGCCTTCGATATCCTTACCTAAATCTATATAAGATCCAAATTTTGTGACTTTATTGACTGCACCTTCTTTCTTATCTCCAACACTAATAAGTGAAGATATATCATCCCAAGGATCTTTTGTTAATTGCTTGATACCTAAACTTATTTTTTGTTCATTAGCATCAATAAATAAAATTTTTGATTCCAAAGAATCGCCAACTTTGTATTGATCTTGAAGATTTTGAATATTTTTTGTCCATGAAATCTCAGAAATATGAATTAAACCCTCAATACCTTTCTCCAGCTCAATAAATATTCCATAATTCATAATGCTGACAATTTTACCTACAATAGTGTCGCCAATACTGTATTTATCTGGTATCGCTTGCCAAGGATTCTCAACTAACTGCTTTAACCCTAATGAAATTCTAGATGTTTCTTTATTATAATCTATAATTTGAACAGTTATTTCATCACCAATTGATACAATTTCAGATGGATGATTAATTCTACCCCATGAGAAATCAGTAATATGTATCAATCCGTCTACACCCCCTAAATCAACAAAAGCTCCGAAATCAGTTATATTTTTAACTAATCCTTGAAGCTGTGCACCTACTTCTATCTTAGTCATTAACTCTTGGCGCTTTTCATTCAACGACTCTTCTAAAATTGCTTTTCTTGATACAACAAGATTCTTTCTCATCTCATCTACTTTTACAATTTGGAAATCAAATTCTTTACCAATCAAATCATCAAAGTTTTTAATAGGCTGAACATCAGCCTGAGATCCTGGTAAGAAAGCTTGAATAACACCCAGGTCTACAACAAGACCTCCTTTAACGCGCTTAACAATCTTTCCTTGAACAGGTTCTTTACTCTGTTCAAATTCTCTGAGCTCATCCCATCTCTTTATAAAATCTGCTTTATACTTTGATAAAGTAATATTTCCATCAGTATCTTCAAATTTTTCAAGAAATATATCAATATTAGACCCTATCTCGGGCAAATCTTTGTTATTGAATTCTGACCTGCTTATTAATCCCTCAGATTTAAAACCAATATCTACCATTACATCATTGTCACTGATACCAATGACTTTTGCAGATATAATTTGATTTTCTGATATATCATTAAAAGTACCTTGATACTCTTCTAATACATCATCTGCTAATTTTTCGATTTCTACCTGATCTTCTTTACCGGAGATCACTTTAATACCTTCAAATAAATCTTTACTTAAATAATCTTTAATTGTTTTGTTAGAAGATGTTGCCACCTGCTTAGGTTTCTCTTCTGAAGCTGTTTTTTCAACTAATACTTCTTCTACTACTTTTTCTTCTAGTACCGCTTCTTCTACTACTGTCGGCTCTACTACTTCTTGATTTGTGTCTTGTTTAGGTTGGTCGTTCATATTGTTTAGTTTCTTTCAATGTGTTTATAGATTTGATTTACTTGATCATCAATAGTGCATGCTGATGTATCAATTACAATTGCACCTTTTGCTTGTTTCAACGGAGAAAGTTTACGACTACTGTCATACTGGTCTCTATCAGTCAAATCTTGTTTTATTTTGTTAACGTTTAACTCCTCATTTACTCTCTTAAAATCTTCTAATCTTCTTTGCGCTCTAACATCATAATCAGCTGTTAAAAAAAATTTATATTTTGCGTCAGGAAAAACTACTGTTCCAATATCTCTCCCTTCAACAATAAAGTTACCATTCTTAGCGGTATCTTTCTGTATTTTTACCATCTTTTTTCTTACAGCCTTTATTGCGCTAACTTCGCTAACTGCGCTTGTAATTTCTTTGCTTCGAATCATTGTACTAATATCTACATCATCTAAAAGCACTCTAATCTCATTTGCAGATGTGAAGTCTAATTCCAAATTTAAAATATCTAACATTTTAATGACTTGAACTTCAGAACTTATATCTACAGAGTTCTTTCTAAAAAAATAAGTCACAGCTCTGTACATAGCTCCAGTATCTAAATACTGGTATCCTAGCTTACTCGCTAGTCTTTTTGCCGTGGTAGTTTTACCAACTCCAGCAGGTCCGTCAATTGTTATTACCATAAAAATGCTCAGAAAGTTAGTTTTTCTTGCAACAAATGCCAAGATGTTTAAAATCTTATCTTTTTCTTGTTATTTTATCTAAATACTGCTTTTCTTTTTTTGTTAATTCTCTCCATTGGCCTTCTTTTAATTGATCCAATGTAATATTACCAAATTTTTCTCTTTTTAATGCTATTAGATTAAGACCTGAAAACTTAAATATTCTCCTTATTTCATTCTTCTTACCTTGTTTTAAGATCATTTTTACATGGATAGTATTCTTTATCTTTTCTTGAGAAATAATCTTTGCCCTACCTCTTTCTCCTGAGCCTATAAAAATACCCTTTTCGATTTTTTTAATAATTTTTTCACTAATTAATTCGTCTGTTTTTGCAATATACTCTTTTGGTATTTTATTTTTTGGGTGAGTTAAAAACTGGGATAAATCTCCATCATTAGTGAGTAAAATTATCCCCGTAGTATCTTTATCTAACCTACCTACATGATTAAGAAAAGGCTTTCTAGGTATTAAATCAAAAATTGTCTTTCTACCCATCTCATCACTTCTTGACGAAATAAATCCCTTTGGTTTATATAATATTATTGTGGAAGTACTTGAATTTAGAATAATTTTTTGATCATCTAGTCTTATAGTATCTTTTAACGGATCAATTTCTGCAAAAGGATCCATGACAACCACGTTATTTACAGTGACCATTGCTAATTGGATTGATTCTTGTGCTTTTCTTCTAGAAATAATTCCCGATGATGAAATGAATTTAAAGAGTTTCATTGATGATTCCATTATCTTCAGAATCTATAATTTCAGAAATCTCACTAATTGTTGGCATTTCAGATAAATTTGTTAGTCCAAAATGTTTTAGGTACTCATCGGTAGTATGGTAAAGTAATGCTTTGCCAAGTGAGTCATCCCTACCACCTATTTTAATTAATTTTTTGTTCAATAAGTTTTTTATAACTCCCTTACAATCTACTCCTCTAATTGATTCAATCTCTATTCTTGATATCGGCTGCTTGTATGCAACAATTGCTAAGACTTCTAAGCTAGCATTTGAGAGCATGAGTTTTTTTGTTGGAATATACTTTGATATAAATGGTTCAAATTCTTTCTTAGTAACGAGCATATACCCTTCACCGACAGCCTTCACTTCAAATGGATTATCAGAATATTTAGTATTTATATCTGCTATAATATCAACTAGTGATGGTATTTCATCCCCATCAAAAACTTTTTCAATATCTGATTGTAGAAGAGGTTCTGATGCAACAAACAATAAAGACTCAATAATTAACTGCTGTTCTTTCATGCCGTAATAATATTTAATTTAATTTCAATGTCTTCAAAAGTATTTTTTTGTTTACAAATCAATTCAGATTCCTTTATCATATCTAATACAGCCAAGAATGTAACAATAATTTCTAATTTACTTTCCAACTTCTTGATAAGACTAGCCAAAGAAATGATTTTCTTACTTTTAAAATTAGAAACAATAAACTGTTTTTGTTCCTGCAATGATATTGTTTCTTTTACAATAGTAAAAGAATTATCATTAGGCGCATTATCTATAGCAGTTTGGAAAATTTTTGATATATCAAATAGGCTTACTTCTTTTAAAAAGTCTGCAGGATTTAATCTTTTCTGAAAAGGTATTTTATCATTAGGCCTGTAAAATAGATCTTTGTTATCTTGATGTATCCCTTTTAATTGGTGTGCAATATTTTTGAAATTTTTATACTGTAATAATTGATCAACTAAGCTAATTCTAGGGTCTTCAATATCCAAACCTTCCTCGTCATGATGTCTTGGTAATAACATTCTAGTTTTTAATCTTAATAATAATGATGCCATAAAAAGAAATTCTCCAGCTATTGAAACATCGAGTTTTTTAGCAGCATTAATTACGTCAATATATTCTGATGTAATTTTAGCAATTGGAATATCATATATATCTATTTTATCTCTTTTAATAAAATATAAGAGTAGGTCAAGTGGTCCTTCAAAATTTTCTAACTTTACATTAAACACTATCTAAACCATTCCAATGGATTTTTTCACATTTGATAGCGTATCAGATGCGATAACTTCTGCTTTTTTTCTCCCAATCTCCATTAAATCAAAGATATCGTCAGGATGATCTAAAAAATGCTGTTTTAAAGTCCTCTGTTCTGAGAAGTAGTCCATTATACATTCATACAACTCATTTTTAATACTCATATACTTTAACCCTGGTGTAGCATACCTATCTCTGAGTTCATTTCTTTTTTCGTCACTCAGAAACAATGAATACATATTAAAAAGAGGAGTATCAATATCTTTAGGTTCATTAAGACCGGCAGAATCTGTTACAATATTCATGATTTGATTTTTCATATAATCCTCATCACCAAAAATAGGTATAGTATTATCATAAGATTTGCTCATTTTTTTACCATCAATACCAAATATTATCTGGCTACTTTCATCAATATCAATTTCTGGGATAGTAAATACTTCGCCATGAGTATTATTAAATTTAATAGCAATATCACGAGTCATTTCTAGATGTTGTTTTTGATCCTTTCCTACAGGGACAATATCAGACTGAAATGCCAAAATATCTGATGCCATCAAAACTGGATAAGAAAATAGTCCCATATTAGGTGTCAATCCATTTGCAACCTTATCTTTATAGGATGTTGATCTCTGCATTAGCCCAACACTCGTAAAATTAGATAGAATCCATGTTAACTCTGTCACTTCTGGAACATGTGACTGAACCCAAATAGTAGATTTCTTATGATCAAGTCCTAAAGCTAAAAGGTCAGAAAAAGCATTAAAGGTATTTTTTTCTAACTCTTCTTTATTATTAATTGATGTCAGTGAATGATAGTTGGCAATAAAACAAAATAAATCAGAAGAATCTTGGAAATCAATCATCCTCTTAATCATACCAAAATAATTTCCGATATGTAATAATCCGGAAGGTTGTGCCCCACTTAATATTCTTTTTTTCTTCATTTTAGTTCCTATTTATAAATAAGTAATCTTTCCAACCTGCATTTTTATTTTTTACAAACTGATTAAAGTACATGAATCTATTAGGTTTTTTCGGTTGTTTCATCAATTTCATATTTGCTTCTTTTAGCGTTCTACTTCCTTTTTTTGCATTGCAAGGAGAGCAAGCTACAATTAGGTTTTCCCATGTATCTGAACCGCCTTTAAACTTTGGAATGATATGATCCACTGTTAAGTTTGATTTTGATCCACAATACTGACAGCATGAATTATCTCGAAGAAGCAAATTCTTCCTATTTAAAACAACTTCTAAGCTGTTAAATGATACATATGTTTTCAACTTTACTACACTAGGTACTTTTATTCGTGTTGAAGGCGAATAAATATATTTATCATGACTCATTAAGACGTCAACCTTATTTAAAAAATATAAACATAAAGCACGCTTAGAAGAACATACCGCCAGAGGCAAATAACTAGCATTTAATACAAGAGTAACGCTGTTGTTAATGTTTATATTTGGATTATTATTTTTCATTGTATTTTAATTTATGAAAATAATCATTCACATTTCATAAAAATAACATTAAGATAGTCCGGAGTAAATGTAGGGAATACTAGTGAAAATCTAGAACAGTCCCCGCTACTGTAATTACTGAGATTTAATAATTACCATTCCATGAAAGCTGGGAGAAGGTGTTAAATCGTTAATAGGTATAAGTCAGGAGACCTTATTTACTAAAACAATAAAAACTAAACTTCGGAGGAAAGTATAATGAAATATTACATTTTATTATCAACAATACTCATATCTAATCTTTTTTCACAAACCTTAAATGGAACTGTCATTGATACAAGCGGTCAGCCTTTATCGCATGTAATAGTAAGAGAGCTACATAGTGACAATCAAAATGATAATTGGACTACTACAAATGATAATGGATCTTTTTCCATTGAAGTAAGTGCAGATTCAAAAATTGAATTGAATAGAATTGGATTTGAGAGTAAGACAATTCAACTAGATATTAATGGTCCTAAGGTTTTTACTTTAGCAAATGAAAATGTCAATTTAAGAGCAGTTAATGTTTATGGTAAGAGTAACTCAAGATATTTAAAAAATACTAGCTTAAAAAATAACTTAGGTTCGTTTTCAAGAAATGGCTCTTTATCTCAACTGCCTTCTCTTGAATTGAGAACCTATGGTGGATATGCAGGCGTAACATCAGCTTCTTTTGATGCAGGATTTGCTCGCCATACCAAAGTATTATTTAATGGCGTAGATTTAACAGATGCTCAAAATGGACAAGTAGATTTATCTTCATTTCCATCGTTTGCCTTGAGTTCAATTAACTATAGATTAAACTCTGGTACTACTTTTGGTTCTGGATCAATAGATGGAACATTGGATATCAATACCAAAAATAGTCCAAATAGAATTTTTTATAGTTCAGGTGATTATGGATTTAATCAATACGGCGCAACATATACAATTGGAAGAGAAAAATCAAAACGAACTATAACTGTCGGGAAAACTACTTATGACGGAGATTATGAATTTAAAGACTCTGTATCTGGATTAAACAGTAAAAGAGAAAATAATTCAATAGATCAATTCTTCCTTTCAATGAATAGAGAATTTCTTGTAAGAGATGACCTAATAATTAATATAAATTCTTTAACAACCAAAAATACTAGAGGCGCTGCAGGAAGTACTAGCTTTCCATCTGCACTTGCAACAAGAACTGATGAATATGACTTATATTCACTTTCATTTATGAAATTTTTTGCTGATAGTAATCTGAAAGTTTACATGAATCGATCAACTAGTAATCAAGTATATGATGACCCTAATGAATCTTTTCCAGTTTTCAGTGAACATGACCTCGATCAATCTTCATTTGGAGTAGATTTTGCAAAGGAAATCAATACTAACTTAGATTATCGATTATCTGCAAAACAAAAAGTTGATAGTATTAGTAGCACTGATTTAAGTAATCAAGAACTCAATTCTAGCTCAGCTATATTTCTATTAAACTATACCAATAATGAGAAAGACTTTAAGATATCGCCATCGACAAGATTTGATAAACAGTCTAGAAATGATAAATTAACTTACAATGTCAGCTTTGAATCTGTGGATCAGTTTGCAAGGGGTGATTTATCTTATTTTGACTTTGGATTAGATGCAGGTTCCTCTTTCCAATTTCCAACATTAAATGATCTATACTGGCCAGATGGATTATATAGCTCTGGAAATCCAGATTTAAAACCAGAAGAAAGTGATTACTTTTCTGTTAATATGACAAATAATTCTGTTGTTGGAAAATTTACAGTAACAGCAACAATGAAGGATTATGAAAACTTGATATTGTGGCAACCTAATGAATCATTTAAATATATACCTATAAACGTTTCTTCTGCATCGAGAACAACATATAATATTAATTTTTTAAAAGAGTTTGAAAGTAGTCAGTTACAAATATCATATAATCTATATGATAGTAAAGACAATGATATGGATAAAAAATTATTATATGTTCCAGATTATTCAGCAAACATATTCCTATCTCATAATTTTAACCAGAGCGTGAATATGGTATTCAACTACAAATATACTGGAAAACGTATTTTGCAATATGGATCTGATTGGAGTGATCAGACAGATGGTGATGCTTTTGGCGTACTAGATCTTAGTATATCTAAAGATTTTGATGCATTAAAAGCCAGCCTGATAGTTGATAATCTTCTTGATGAAACATTTGAATCTACATTAGGATACCCTGAACCAGGTAGAAGTATCAAACTAGTAGCGGAATACAAAATTTAGTCGTCAAATTCCCAAATAATACCAAAAGATAGGAGGCTATTCATTGGGTTGAATAGTTCAGTATTACTAATAGAATAGTCTCCATCAATTGGTAATCTATGGAGAGCATTCTTTAATCTTATTGTTAATAAAACATCTGCAATAGATATATCTAAATCTAAACTAATATTATAGCTATCGTTATAATGTATCGTATTATCTGAAACAGGCATATTCCTAAAATAATCAAAATAATAATCGGAATGATTACCTGATAAGTATAACAGCGAAAGCTTGCCTGCAATCCCTAAATTTTCATTTATAAAAGATGTATTAAAATGATAATCCATTTCAATGATATCCGATCTATTTGAACTGATAAGACTATTATAAAAATTATGATAATGAGTTAAATCTATCTTGCTCTTATTTAGAGGTACCGAAATTTTTGTTTTAAGGGAAAGCATATCATCAGAATAGAATTTATAACCAATATTTTCAGGGGAGTCAACATCTTCTAGTGTGAGGTTAGTAATAATATTATCTGCTTGAATATATTTTAAGGTTGAAATCAAAGAAACTTTTTTTTCTAAGGAATAGTTCAAAATTAATGAATCCCAATTTTCTGTTTTTTGATCATTTAAACTATAATCATCAAAAAGAAGTCTTGTTGATTTATTCTTTCTCTCTATCAATAGTTGGACTGTACCAAAAGTAGCGCTATAAGAAATATTAGGGCTTATTTCGTCGCCGATATAATCGATACCATACTTTATATTCCCAAAGGGTAGCTTATTTTCATTTGTAAGATGTACTATATTTCTAGTAAACGTTTTCAAAGATATTTCATCTTTATAATAACTGTTGTCAAAGAAAGCTTCGATTGCAATATTTTCATTTTTTAAAGCATTAATATTCAATCTATTTCTTTCTAAATCAATTGCATGATTAATTGGGTATTCGATTATTTCTTTTTCATCAAACTTACTAATATGATTTAATTCAAAATTATAAGTCCAACTATCCTTTATGAAGGTGTCTCCAATTGTTAAAGATAAAAAATCAGAGAATTCTTTATTAATAGATGTATCTAGGCCTGACTGATTATCAAAAATAAAATTGGCATTTTCTCTAAAATATCCAGTAGAAAAGTATAGGTTATGTTGAGAAATTATAGTTTTATAATCAATTTTATAAAACAAACTAAGTGGACTAGAATCTGCATTTGCAAACTCTGAATAATTACCAAAAAAACTTTTTTTCATAGCTAAAAATTGTAAATCAGAATATTCAGAATGTTTTTTTAATCCGATATTCAGCCTATCGAAGCCATAATCACCAAATTCATATCGAAACTTGCTTTTTACGTACAGAGAGTCTGATGGCATGTCTTTGAAATCAAAAGATGAAAATTTATTTGTAAAATAGTTTGAAGATCTATCTATAAGTAAATTATCAAATCGTTGATCTTTATCCCAAAGAATCTGGTTATTACTTAGTTCAACTCCAAATTGATTTGACATATCATAACTGATGCTTTCTTGAGTAAATAGTAATGATATTGTAAAAATATACATTACAGTAAACTTATTTATCACTTTTTACTCATAACATTAACATGTGAATCCATATAATTTATCGAGTGTAGAAGTACTGCTTCTATTGTTTGAGGCTCAACTGGACTTTGCCATTCTTTTCTTCCCTGATAAGACAATATTAAATGTTCTAATTTCAATTTATCTTCATCTGGAAAGCGTTTAACTTTTTTAATATAGTTGTTTACGATATCCCTTGATAAAATAGCATTACCTACTAATCTTCTCTCATTTGATTTAGGCATAGAAAATCCCATATTAATTGAATAAAGTTTTCCTATTTGATGTAAGCATGCTCCCGTTAAAAGTAAATCTGTGTCTACCTTATAGTGCTTGCCTAAGATTTTAGAAATTTTTATCAAAGATACAGTTTGCTCAATTAAACCACTTTGATAATTATATTGATATGAAATACTGGCTGGATAAACTTGGAATTTCTGTTTGTGATCTGCTAATATTTTTTTTACTAATTGTCTTAAATGTACTTTTGATATTTGATCAATCTCTTTCCCTAGATGCATCCATAGTTGTTTTGCATTTTTTCTAGAACTTGGAATTAAGTCTGAGGAACTAAAGCCATATTTTGCATACTTTTCAATAGATGCTCTATTAATATTTTTAATTTTAATAAATGTATTTTCACCATATTTATAGGTTGTACCCTTAATGGCAACAGGATTTCCAATATCAAACTTTTTAGATAAAGATTCTACATTATCCCACAAACGAGCTCGTATTATACCTGATTTATCTTGTAATAATAAATCAAGATAAATGGAACCATCCCTTTTTCTTCTCATTTTTTTTTGCGTGCAAAGATAGAAGCCTTGGAGCTTCATTCCAGAAACTAGATTACTAATAAGGATAGATTTCATCTAAAGATTAACTTTCAGGATGATTACATTTAGAACCTGTGCAGGTAGCAGATAGCTGGTGCACTCTCTTTGTAACTTTAAGATTAAGATCTTTAGCAATCTTATCTTCAATTTGTGATATATTATTATCAAAGAACTCAAAAATTTCTCCACAATCCTCACAAACAATATGATCATGCTGTGGAGTAATTGACTTCTTGTTATGTTCGTATAAAAATTTACCGTTATCTAAAACAAGTTTTTTTAAGAGACCATGCTTTACAAATACATCAATTGTTCTATAAAGAGTTGCTCGGGAAACATTAATTTTTTTCTCAATTAAAGAAGAAAGAATAGTATCAATATCTCTATGTTTATTAGTAGCAGAAAGTTCATCCCAAATATCTAAACGCTGCTTAGTTGCTCTTAAGCCTTCAGCTTTTAAGACTGACTCAACCTCAATATGAAATCTGCATGGTATTAAATTTTCCATTATTCAAATTAACTAATCTATTTTTTTTAGTCTAGCATATTTAACAATAAGCTTTTTTCTCAATCCGCCATCAAACTCAACACCAACTTTTTGATTCTCACCTGTCCCATTTAATACCAAAATAGTACCAACTCCGAAGAGGTTGTGTTGCACTTGATCACCAACTTTAAAATCATCAAACTCCGTTACAGTTCTGGATATTTGAATTGTTTTCTTCCCACCAGAACGTATAACTTTTTTAGTATAAACTGTTTTGTATGGTTTTACTTTCACAACATCTTTATTAATCTCATTTAAAAATTCTGATTGTACAAAAGATGATGTATTTAACGCGCCAAATTTTCTTCTATACTGTGCATTAAGCAAATATACTCTTTCCATCGCCCTTGTAACTGCAACATAGAATAATCGTCTTTCTTCCTCAATTTGATCGGAATCATCATCCATACGAATTAAAGGAAACAAACCTTGTTCTAGCCCTGAAACAAATACTGTAGAAAACTCTAATCCTTTTGCTGCATGAATAGTCATAAGTGTTACAGAATTTTTTTTATCATCCCAATCATCTAAATCTGTATAAAGGGATATTTCTTGTAAAAAATCTTTTAGGTTACCGCTTGAGTTTTCTGCAAAGCGGTCAATACTTAATTTGAGCTCTTGGATATTATCATAACGATCTTGCTCTGCGGGATTATTTTTATAATAATTTTCGATATTAAACTCTTCTAATAGGACACGTAATAATTCTTTACAGTCTAATGTATCAAGTAAATCATGAAATTTACTGATTGATGAATGGAAGCTCTCGATTGAATCTTGTTGTTTCCCTCGGAGTTTTATATCTCTGCAAAACTTTAGACTATCAAAAAGTGATATATTTTTTTCTAGCGCAAGGTCTTTAAATAAAGTAATCGATTTTTCTCCTATTCCTCTTACAGGAAAATTAATAATTCTTTTTAAAGCAATATCGTCATTTGGATTACAAACTACAGTTAAATAGGCTAGTACATCCTTCACTTCTTTTCTATCATAAAACTTAGTACCTCCTACAATATTATAAGGGAGTCCCTCTTTCATCATAGTTTGCTCTATCATTCTTGACTGTGCGTTTGTTCGATATAATACAGCAAAATCTTTGAATGTATTTTTATTAATCTTTATTTCTGATTTGATAGAATCACATATTGCATTTGCTTCATCTTCGTCGCTGCTAGTAGAAATAAGTGAGATTTTATCTCCTAACCCTTTTGTAGCAACCAATTTTTTTTCTGCTCTATTTGTGTTATTGGAAACAACAGACCATGCACCATCAAGAATACGCTGAGTGGATCTATAATTCTTTTCTAATTTCACTTCCACTGCTCCAGGGAAAGTATCCTTAAAATTAGTTAAAATATTATCAATATTTGCTCCTCTCCATCCATAAATAGATTGATCGTCATCCCCAACAACTGTGATATTTTTATGCTCACCTCCCAATAAACTAATGAGCTCAAATTGCGGTGAATTAGTGTCTTGAAATTCGTCAACTAATATATATTTCCATGCCTGTTGATATTTTTTTAATAAGGCAGGGCTATGTTTAAATAATTTAATTGGCATGCCAATTAAATCATTAAAATCTACTGCATTATTTGATAATAATAATTCTGAATATCGCTTATATACTTCTGCAATTTTTTCATCTTCAAAGCTATTGGTTTTTGATTCTACTTCTTCTACTGACATTGATGCATTTTTAAACTTATCAAGTTGGGATCGAAGAAAATTAATATTTAACTCTTTGAATTCTTCAATATTTAATTGCTCTACCACTTCTTTCAATAAAGCTTTTTGATCGGCAACATCATAAATAGTAAAATCGCTATTATATTTTTCATGTAAATAATTAATATGCATTCTGAGAATTCTGGCTCCGATAGAGTGAAATGTACCTACATTTACACCATCACAATTAATACTATCTTTAATTCGTTCTTTCATTTCAGAGGCAGCTTTATTTGTAAATGTCAAAGCTAGAATTTCATTAGGCTTATAAATCTCATCTTTAATTAAGTGCCAAATCTTATATGTTAACACTCTCGTTTTTCCACTACCTGCTCCTGCAAATACTAGTACAGGATGTTTAACAGTTTTTACAGCTTTCAGCTGCTGAGTATTTAAATCAGTTAAATTCATCGATTTTCTCTTTTGTATTTTTTGTATAACCTTTTTGCTTCTAAATGATCTTTCTGATTTGTTGTAAAGACATGTGAACCATCCCCTTGTGCTACAAAATATAAATAATTTGTGTCAGACGGATATAGTGCCGCCCTAATTGATTCAAATCCAGGATTATTAATTGGACCTGGAGGTAATCCATAGTTTAAATAGGTGTTATATGGAGAAACGCGTTTTAAATCTCTTATGCTTAATGCTTTAGGTGCACCTGGTAATAAATACTGTATAGTTGGATCTGCTTGTAATTTCATTCTTTTCTTTAGTCGATTATGATAGACTGAAGATATTGTTGCTCTTTCATGATCAAGTAAAGCTTCCCCTTCGATAATCGACGCCAAAGTTACAACCTCATGTACCGTAAATCCAAGTTCATTTGTACGATCTATAAATGTTTTATCAAAATTATTCCAAAACTCATTGATCATTATTGATAAAATTTCGCGACTACTCGAATCTTTAAAGAAATAATAGGTATCTGGAAAAAGATAGCCTTCAAGAGAGGAAGCTTCAATATTGAATTCTGAAATAAATAATGGATCTGTAAATAATTGATTATAATCATCGGATCTTTCAAGCAGATAATTTGCATTTAGGAATATTTGTGAGGAAGAAGAACCTTCAGGTATCGTTAATCTAATTCTAATTGGACCTTTTTTAAAAATTGTATGAATAATATCTTTTGTACTAACTTTGCCTTCAACAGAAAATGTTCCAACTGGAATTTTGTCAGATAAACCTTGGAAATATACTCTGTATTTAAAAAAAGATTTATTATGAATAATATCTTTTTCATATAGAAGATTTGTAACTGCATTCAATGACATCCCTTTTTCAATTACAAAGATAGTTTTAGTAATTTCATTATTAGCAGTGAAAAATATACTCGAGATGAGAAGAAAAAAAGTAAGAAACAATCCATAGATTGAATCACGATTACTATTATTATTGGCTACCATGAAGAACGAGAAATTAATTCTTTTATAGGGCGAAATCAATTGTAAGGAATTATATTTTTTGGAAACTAGCTAGAAGAAATTTAACTTAGCATAAATGACGAGTAAAAATAAACAATCAATTAACATGAAGTGGCCATATAAAACTAAAAATTATGTTTTGTTTGGAGCCGGAGTTTTCGTTATAATTGTGGGTTATTTGACAATGTATTTAGGAGAAGTTGACAGCTTTCAAAGTTTAGTCCTCTCTCCTATGCTTTTATTAATCGGGTATTTAGTTCTTATTCCATATGCATTATTTAAAAAATAATTAAATGGGGTAGTAGTTCAGCTGGTTAGAACGCCGGCCTGTCAAGCCGGAGGTCGCGGGTTCGAGTCCCGTCTATCCCGCAAAAAAGTAAAAGCTAGTAAGTACACTAAAAAGGAACTTAGATAGTTCCTTTTTTTGTAAAAAAATATAAATGAAGAATATTTATCAAATTGGAGCTGGTATGGTTGGGAGTGCAATGGCTGCTGACCTTTCAAAAAATCATAATCTTTTTTTAGCAGACTATGATCTCACAATTCTTGAAAAAATTCATTCAAAACATCCAAATATTCATATCTCTGCATTAGATGTTACTGATCAAGAATCTCTTTCTAAATGGATTGCACCAGCTGATATTGTATTATTAGCTGTACCTGGATTTTTAGGCTATGATGCATTAAAAACAATCATTAATGCAGGAAAAGACGTTGTGGATATATCGTTCTCTCCTGAAAATATTTTAGATCTAAATGATCTTGCAAAAGAAAAAGGTGTAACTGTAATTGTAGATGCCGGTGTTGCTCCTGGAATCCCTAATTATCTATTAGGTTATTGGGATGCACAGTTAAATATTGAATCATTTGAATATTATGTTGGTGGACTACCTAAAAATCCACAGCCTCCTTTTAACTATAAAGCCCCGTTCTCTCCCATAGATGTTATTGAAGAATATACACGTCCGGCAAGAATGTTAATAGATCATGAAGTCATTACAGAACCTGCATTATCCGATATTGAAATCATGGAGTTTCAAGATGCTGGAAGATTGGAAGCATTCAATACTGACGGATTACGATCCTTACTTTCAACTATGAATCATATCCCTAACTTAAAAGAAAAGACTTTACGTTATCCAGGTCATGCAGCATTAATGTTAGATTATCGTAATCAAGGACTATTTGATGAGTCCAATATTGAAAAAACATCTAAAAAACTATTTCAAGAATGGAAGCTTGATGAGAATGAAATAGAGTTTACTGTGCTCGATATTATTATTAAAGGTGAAATGAAAATAATTACCTATCACCTATATGATGAGTTTGATTTAAGCAGTCGAACTTCTTCTATGGCGCGCACTACAGGCTACACTGCTACAGCTAGTATTAATTTAATTTTAGATAATTTATTTAATAGTCGTGGAGTTTTTCCTCCAGAAATTGTCGGAGCAAATATCAACTGTATGGAATTTATTTTAGAGTATTTACGTCAAAGAAATGTAATTATTTCTGAAAAGACTCATTAATTCAAAGAGTTTTATGGCAATGTCATAAGATTTATTGTAGATTTATCACTTATGTTAAAGAAACTCTTATCATTATCATTAATTGTACTGATTAGCTGCGGCGGCGGCGGCGGCGGCGGAGGCGATACTACCGAACCAGTTGACCCAGCTCCAGTAGCCATTTTTTCAGGTTCACCTGTATCTGGACCAACACCTTTACAAGTAAATTTTACATCAGGATCTACCAATGCTACTACTCATGCATGGGATTTTGAAAATGACGGATCTCCAGATGCTTCTGGAAGTTCTGTAGCCTATACATATACCACTCCAGGAGTCTATTCTGTTTCATTAACTGTAACAGGTTCAGGAGGTACAGATACTAATGTCAAAACAGATTATATTACTGTAACCGCAGTAGAGCCAACATCTTTATATACAGCTGATCAATCTTCAGGAACAAATCCTTTACGAGTAGAATTTAATAACGGTTCTGTAAATTATTCATCATCTAGTTGGGATTTTGGAGATGGAAATACTAGCACTGAAACCAGTCCAACGCATACCTATACATCTACCGGATCTTATAATGTAAGCTTAACTGTAACCGGTGAAGGTGGAACTAATACAAATAATTATCTAACTGTAGATGTAACAGATATACCTACCCCTGCGATGATTTTAGATTCTAAATATACTACTACATCATCTGGAGCTAATGTAGCTTTAGATTTAAAAGTTCTTGGTGTAACTGGTCTTGCTGCAGCTCAAGCTACATTAAAATATGATAACAGCTTAATCACTATTGGTGATATCACAGCTGGTGACTTTTTACAAGGGAATACTGATCCATTATTAGTTATAACAAGTAATCCAGGTATTGGTAGGGTCATAATTTATACCTCCTCCCTTTCAAGCGATCAACCAAGTTCGGACGGAGACGGTGTAATTGCCACGATAAATCTAACAGTAAATGGTACTGTTGATACAAGCATAGGCTTTAATGAAGATGGATCTGGTAACATCATGCTTGATGTAGATGGTGAAGATATTTCAATTAACGGATTAGAAAACGGATACTTAATAGTAGAATAATATTATGAAAAAACTAAAATATATAATTGCTTTTATTATAGTTGGATTTGTCACATTCCAACCAACCAAACAAATGTTTGAAAATTATACTGCTGAAAAAAATCGCTTAGAACGTGAAGCGTTTATTAGTTCGATAGTAGGTGAAAAGATTAATTACAAGAAAATGAAAGCTGAGACTAGAAGAGATCAAAGGCCTGATTTAAGAGGTATGCGTGAATATTTGATGACTTATGATCTTAGCACTCAAGATATTCCAAAAGAAAGATTAATCGATGGTATGTCTGTTGCAGAAAGTAGAATTAATGGCTCTAGATACTCTAATAGATTAACGGAAGTTAACTGGGAAGAAAGAGGACCAAATAATATCGGTGGAAGAACTCGTGCTTTATTAATTGACCCATCCAACTCAAATAAGCTATGGGGAGCTGGTGTATCTGGCGGTCTATGGTACAATAATGATATAACTTCTGATACAGAAGACTGGAATCTTGTAGATGCTACTTGGGGAAGTCTTGCTGTGTCATCTATTACATATGATCCAAATAATACTAATATAATGTATGTTGGTACTGGAGAAAGAATGGGTAACTATACTTCGGAAGGATCAAATTGGTATAGCCCAGGAGTAAGTAAAGGATTAGGAATATGGAAAACAACAGACGGTGGAGCAACATGGGCACAGTTGCCAGATTGTATTTATTTTTCTTTTGTTAATGATATTGTTGTAAGAAATGAAAATGGTACAAGTGTTATTTATGCTGGTGTTGGAGGAAATGAATTTGAAGGTTCATATGTTGGAAGAGAATTTACGGGCGTATGGAAATCAGCCGATGGTGGAGTAAATTGGACTAGAGCTTTTGATGGTGCTGATGCACAAGAGACTACAGGATATAAAGAATTTAGTAGTTTAGATATAGATAGTAATAATAGAATTTGGGCTGGAACCCGAATGAATGCTTACTGGTCTGGCGGTGGAGAAATTTTTTATTCTGATGATGGTGCTACATGGACTGAAGCTAGTTGGAAAAGTTCTGTTGGTGGAACTCCTAACAGAGTAATTATTTCAGCTGCCGCATCTGATCCAAACTATATTTATGCATTAATTTCAAATAATGTAGACAATAAAGCAAATTGGGTTGCTAAGAGTACTGATAACGGAACTACCTGGACAGAATTAACTGTACCTACAGATGCCAATGGAAACCCTCTAGGTGATGCCAATGGTCAAGCAGGATATAGTATGAGTTTTGCGGTAGATCCAACTGACCCTAACGTTTTGTATGCTGGAGAAATAGACGTATTTAAGTCTTCAGATGGAGGTTCATCATGGACTCAGATTACTAATTCAGGGGGATCAATTACCTATATGCATGTTGATCAACATAGCTATGAATTTATAGACGGCAATAAAGTTATTTATTCAAACGATGGTGGAATATACTATACCAGTAATGGCGGTGTACAAATATCAGATAGAAATGAAGGCTTTAATGTTAGTCAATTTTACAGTGTAGCATTACATCCAGATACAAATAGTAAATATGTTATTGGTGGTACACAAGATAATGGATCATGGAAAGTTGACGGAACTACTTTATCGAATGGTACAGCTATAGGCGGAGGAGACGGAGGTTTTTCTCATATAGACCAACAAGATCCAAATTATCAATTCATAGGTAGCAATTACAATACTATTTATAGATCTACGAACGGTGGTCAAAGTTTTAGTTTATATTCTAGGTATCAAGTTGGTGGTGCTGATACAGGAACGTTAATAAACCCTACAGGTATTGATGATGGCACAAAAACTATTTATGCTAATGTAGACAATACTTCAATTCTTCGATTAACTAACTATTTGCAGCTTGCTACGACATCTCTAATGAGTATTAATTTAGGTTCACAAGCTTCTTTTTTCAAAGCATCCCCTTACACGGATGACGTAATGTATATTGGTACAACAGGTGGAAGAATATTTAAGGTTACTGACGCATCTACCACTAGTTTTACTGCTACAGATATTACAGGCTCTAATATGGCTGGCTACATATCATCTATTGATATAGGAGCATCTGACAACCAAATATTAGCTACTATATCTAATTATGGCGCTACATCAGTTTTTGAAACATATGGTGGTGGTGGCTCTAATGCTTGGAATAGTATTGAAGGAGATTTACCAGATATTCCAGTTAGAGGAGGACTTTATAATAAGGATAATTATAATCAAGTTATTGTTGCAACAGACTTAGGAACGTGGACCTCTGATGATGTGTCTGTATCCTCACCTTCATGGAATCCATCAAATGATGGACTAGCAAATGTAAGAGTAGACATGTTAGCTAAAAGATCAGATGGATCTATGGCTGCTGGAACTCATGGAAGAGGTATGTTTTTCTCAACAGGATTTACATCAACTGCCCCACTAAATGCAGCATTTACTCCAGACAAAACTTCAGGTGTTTTCCCGTTAACTATTTCATTTAATGACAGATCAACTGGTTCACCTTCAACTTGGTCATGGGACTTCGGAGATGGTACAACGAGCACTGATCAATCACCTTCACATACTTATACTGCTGCAGGAAAATATAATGTTTCTTTAAGCATTTCAGATGGAACAAATTCTGACAGTACTACAAAAAATGAGATTGTTTGGGCAACAGCTGAACAAGATATTCTATGGGAAGAAGGTTTTGAAACAAATCCTTACTTCTGGGCAGATGGTAGACGTGATGTACATGCATTTGGAGCTATAAACGCTAATGGCGATTCAGAAGAATTCAGTTGGTGGTATTATACTGCAGGATATGGTGCTGCGGATGGTAGTCACTGGATGGCTGGTTTAGGAATGGCGGGAGCTGGTACTGCTGATGATTGGTTGATTAGTCCAACGCTTTGGCTAAGACCAGGAACTGATAATATTTTAAGTTTCTATTCTAATATGAATGGAGGATCAGAAGATTACGACTTACTATTATCTCCTTCTGGAGGTAATGCAATTTCAGACTTTACAGTAGTTCTTGCTGATATTGATGGAGAAAGTACAGCAAGTTGGGTTCAACAAACTTATGATTTAACAGCTTATGCAGGAACAAATATCAGAATTGCAATGCATGTTAAAACAGCTAGTCAACAATATTCTTTTTGGGATAATTTTCAATTAACAGCTGGACAATTAGATGTAGCTGGTGCACCACTTGCTCCACAAGGAGTTAGTGCTGAAGCAGAACTAGTTTATGACTCAGCCAATGAAGCTTGGAGTCCTAGTGATGATGGTGTTGCTATTTTCTGGAATAGAAATGGTGAAACTGATCTTGCATCTTACAATGTTTATGGAAGCTTAACAGATAATTTTACGCCAGGAAGTGGTAATCTATTAGGACAAGGAACTCTTGGGAATATTGATTCCGAGCACTTTGAACCATCTTCATCCACAACTCCTTGGCCAGACACAACATTTATTTTTAGACAAACATTCGGCGTAGACTCATTATTACATGATGGCTTAAATCAAGGCGAAGAGTGGTATTATAGAGTTGGAGCTGTAGATAATGATGGAAATGAAACTATTTCTGATCAAGTAAGCTACTTATTAGATAGTGTAGGTCCTACGGCTGGAACATTTACTATTAATAGTATTATAGATGGCTCATACTTACGCTCTACATCTGAAGTTGCGGTTACAGCTGCTGACTGGTCTGATAATACAGGTATCAACTATTATGTACTTGGTATTGGATCAAGCGGAGATAATACTTCTGCTGATGTTGTTGCATATCAAAATGTTGGTACATCCACTCTTGAATTAACTGGATTATCACTTGATGATTATACAACCTATTATGTAAAGCTTTATGCTGTAGATGGTGCTGGAAACAACTCTTCACTTGTCATCAACGACTTTATGACTTACAATAATTTATTAGGAGACTATGATGCGGATTGGGACGTAGATGTTGAAGATCTAAATACCTTTGTCAATGCATGGCCAAGTGCTGGTGTATCAACAACTGCTGATATTGGTCCTGCTACAGGAACAAGCCCTTATTTATCTCCAAGTTTTGATAATCTAAATGATATTAATGATGTAAGTGTATTTACTAGAAATTGGTTGTGGACAAAAGCTCAAGGAAAAACCTCAGAGGCTAGTGAGCAAAAACTAAATCCAATAGACTTCCCTGCAGAATTATTTGGTAATCAAATAAAGATTACTCTTCCAGATAATATAACAGCTGGACGATTTGAGATTCTAAATGAAGGTAACACCTATCAATTCTCTGTAGCAAAAAATAATCAAAGCATGATTATACTTGAGAATAATGATAGCCTTGAAGAAAGCTATGAGTTTGAGTTTGGAAGACTTGCACAAGATGAAAAAGAATTATTTATCTATATTGATGGAGATGCATCTATGACAACAGTTGAAGTTAGTTATCAACTATTTTCAAAAGATGGTGAAGCTGGTAATGGTATAATGGAACTTGGTTCACCAGATGAATTTAAACTCTATCAAAATTATCCAAATCCATTTAGTAGTCAGACTACATTCCAGTATGATGTAGCAGAAGCAACTTCTGTTAAGATTTATATCTACAATACGCTAGGACAACTTGTCAAAACAATTGATCGTGGTGATAATAGTGTAGGAACACATACCGTTGAGTGGGATGGTAAGAACGATGATGGCGATACATTAAGTAGTGGTGTATACTTCTATCAACTTCGTACAAAAGATTTTAATAAGACCATGAAAATGTTACTTGTTAAATAACTTCTAGAAGGAATCATAATAAAAATTTGAAGTGATATTAAACTAATTTAGTTTGATATAAATCATGTAATCTAATTAAGCCTAGACATTCTTTAGACTCATTCACTACTGGTAAAACAGAAATCTGCGAATCGCGATCCTCCATTAATTTCATAGCATCGTGAATAGATAAGCCATGAGAAACGGATATAGGATTCTTATTAATCAATTCTCCCATTGAATCTGATAAAGTCTTATCTGATGCAATCGCTTTTCTTAAGTCCCCTTCTGTCACTATACCTTTAAGCTTTTTATTATCAACAATTAATGCTGCACCTAAAGGTTTTTCAGTCATTGCAGATGCGATATCTTCTAAAGAAGTATCTTCATTAATAATAGCTACATCTTCTAATGAATGAATTAAATGATTTACAGTTAGTCCTAATTGTTTACCTAATTCTCCGCCAGGATGATATCGTGCAAAGTCTTCAGCATTAAACCCTCTCTTAACCATTAAGACGGAAGCTAGAGCATCTCCTATAGCCAAGGCAGCTAATGCGCTTGTTGTAGGCACAATTCCAAGAGGATCAACCTCACTCTCAATTGTTCCATTGAGAACAATATCTACATTTTTTGCCATATAAGAATCCATATTACCTACTAAAGCAATTAATGGTGATTGGAATTCTCGTAAAATTGGAATTAATCGTACTAATTCTTCTGTGTTTCCACTCTTTGAAATAAGGAGAGTTGGATCTCCTGGATTATAAATACCTAAATCTCCATGTAACGCTTCTGCTGCATGAACAAATACACTTTTTGTCCCTGTACTACAAAGGGTTGCAACAATCTTTTGTCCTATTAATCCTGATTTTCCTAAACCACATATTACCAACTTACCTTTGTTACCAATAATAAGCTCTGAAGCCTTTACAATATCATCATCAATTTGTTTTGCAACATTATTTAGCTGACGCGATTCATTTTCAAGAATTGCTTGAGCTAGTCCATTTATTTTACTTTTATCCATATATGAATGAATATAATTAGTTTTGGTGGAATTATGACTGATAAATTTGTAGAATCTTCTCTATGAACATTTACATAACAGGTGCAAGTAGTGGAATTGGAGAATATGTTTCCTATGAATATGCTAAAAAAGGTAATCACCTAGCATTGTGTGCCAGAAGAAAAGAAAAATTAGAAAATATTGCTACTAAATGTCGTGAAATGGGCGCTGAAGTGACCATCTACTCAGTTGATGTTACCGATCAACATTCCACCAAAGAATCAATAGATGACTTCTTATCTAAAATTACAACAATTGATTTAGTAATTGCGAATGCAGGTCTCGGATATCTTGATGCACTTCATAAAGGAGATCCAACATTAATTAATGAAGTAATAAAAGTTAATGTTATTGGAGTTCAAAATACAATCCTCCCCTTTATTCCAGTAATGCTTAAACAAGATAGTGGACATATTGCTTTAGTAGGATCAATAGCTAGTCATATTGCATGGGCTGGTGGTGGAGCATATGCTGCCTCAAAATTTGCTGTAAGAGCCCTGAGTGAAAGTTGGAGAAAAACATTACCAACAACAATAGATGTAACATTAATCTGTCCAGGATTTGTTGAAAGCGAAATGACAGATCCAGTAGAATGGACTCCATTTATCATCAAAACTGATATTGCTGCAAAGAAAATTGTAAATGCATTACATAAGAAGAAAAAAATGTTCATTTTCCCATGGCAATGGCATATTGTGATTGCATTCAAGGGCCTACTTGATATATTGATGGCGAGCGCTGCAAGAAAAATGCATAAAAAATCTAAGTAATTCTGTAGGCTATGTAAAACAGAACTACACCTGGAAAGAATAGTAGTAAACTGAATGATTCTCCAAAAATTAATACTGAATTTATAATTGCAATTGGTATTACCAAGTTATTTGATATTGCAAGCCTGTAGGAATTCACCTGAGTTGCACCAATATTCCATAGTAAAAAACCAATTCCGGTAGAACATAACCCTAAAAAAAGTAAGGCAAATAAGTTTGTATCTGTTAGCTCAATCATAGTATCTGATACTGACAAGTAAACAGAAGAGGTAACTATAGTTGCACCCAGAAATAGTTGAGAAAAATTACTAATGATATCAGTGTTAGGATGCTCACTATTCCATTGCTTAAACCATATTTGTCCCCAGGCAAATACAAAATTAGCGCATTGAATCAATAGAAATCCATACCAGTATTCAAATGGATTTGTAACATTATACCGCATAAGGTAGGAACCTAGTATTACTAAAAAAATAGCTAAAGTGTCTCTTAAGGTAATAATATTTTTAAAAAAATATTTATCAGCAATAGATATAAAAATAGGTGTTGTGATAGTAAAGGTTGCAATGAGATATGCAGGTAGATATTGATATGATTGTATATAAAAAATATACATCAATCCAAATTGGATTGCTCCAATGAGCACTAACTTACTATCCCACTGAAATTTTTTAAACTGATAGATTGAAATTGAGGCAAAAAAAACTAAAGCAATTAAATTTCTAGCATAACTAATAAAAAAAGGATTTATTTCTGATAATCCATACTTAATTATGCCAAATGAGAAAGACCAAAGTAGTGATACTAAAACTAGATATCTCAATACTAGTCCTTACAATGCTTATCACATAGCTTGGCTAATACTATATCTTTTTCTGTTACATCGCCTTTATCATGTGTTGTAAGCAAAATATGCACCTTGCACCACGTTAAGGTGATATCAGGATGATGATCTAGTTCTTCAGCTAATGAAGCTACCTTATTAAGAAAATTAACACCAGATAAGTATGATGAGAATTCAAAGGTTTTTGAAATAGTTTTATTCTTATAATCCCAGCTTTCTAAATCTTTAAACATTAAAAGGGCCAGATCATTGGTATAACCATAACAGAAACAATCCATAGAATAATCCCTAGAGGTAATCCTACTTTAATATAGTCAGAGTACCTGTATCCACCAGGACCATATACCATCAAATTAGTTTGATAACCAACTGGAGTAATAAAAGATGCTGATGCTGCATAACATACTGCAAAAATAAATGGTTTTGGATCAAATCCAAAACTTGCCGCTAATGTTAGGGTTATTGGCGTCATAATAATTGCGGTTGCTGCATTGGATGCAATTTCTGTTAAAATCATAGTGATTAAATAAATTATTGCTAATAAAAAATATGGAATAAGATGTTCAGGAAATAAATTAACGATACTACCTATTCCATTACCAATCATCACATCTAATCCTGTTCGCTGAATGGCAACTCCCATAGGTAGAAACGCTGCAATGACAATGATTACCTGCCAATGGATAGACGAATAAGCTTCATTAGGTGTAATAACTCTAGCTAATAATAAAATAATTACTCCAAGAATAACTCCTACTACGATTGGAACTACTTTAAAAATAGCTAAACCTACAGCACATAAGATTGTAACAATACTTAGCCACCATAATGGATGGCTATCAAGATTGGCATCTGCCTTACCAAGCACAATAAATCCTTCTTTAGAAGCAAGTTGACTAATTCGATCTTTAGGTCCGTATACTAATAAGGTATCAAATGGTTTTAATATAAAGTGTGCTAATTTTCTTCTTATGACTTCACCTTCTCTGCGAATTGCTAATACAAAACTACCAAAAGTTCTTCTGAAATTAGCATCTTGAAGTGTTTGGCCTATTAGTTCTGAATTATCAGTTACAAGACATTCTGCTAATATATGATTCTCTTGCTCCAATTCTTCCTGAGTAAGCTTTTCATCGGTAAGAAGAGCAAGGTTTTCAATTTCTTTCAAGCGCTGAAAATTATCAAAAGAGCCTTTGACAAATAAAACATCATCTTTCTGCAATGATAAACCTCTTAGATTTGAAGTAATAATTTCACCACCCCTGAGAACATCTAAAACAATTACATCGTAGTTTTCATTAATTTTTCTATCTAATAATGTTTTACCACATAAAGGAGAGTTTTCGTTAACACGAAATTCTGTTAAATATCCGTCAAGACTATAGTCTTCAATACTTGAAGATTTTGCTACCCTTGTTGGAAGCAGTTTATATCCAATTGTAAATATGTATACTAACCCTATTACAAATTTTATTATTCCAAACTTTGCAAACTCTAGCATTCCAAGAGATACCGTACCTCCAGAAGTATCAACTAATATAGAATTAACAATTAAGTTAGTAGAGGTTCCAACGAGTGTTAATGTTCCACCAAGAATAGCAGCATAGCTTAATGGAATCAATACCTTTGAAGGACTGATCTTATATTTATCTGCTAATCGAATAGTCACTGGCATGAATATTGCTACTATTGCTGTATTGTTTACTACAGCAGAAGCAATACCGATACAAAATAAATAAGCAATCATCCCTATGACTCTAGATTTATCAATTAATTTATTTACGCTGATAATCACATATTCTAAAATATGAGATTTTTGTAATGCATAACTCATCACAAAAAGGCAAGCTATTGTCATAACCGCAGGGTTAGAAAATCCCGCAAGACTCTCAGCTGGACTGACCAGTCCGAGGATTAATAACAACCCAAGAACAAGTAGAGCTGTCACATCTATTGGAAATAATTCTGAAATAAAAAGTACTAATGCTATCAGAATTATAACACCTAGGAATATAATTTCCATAAGTACCGTGGAAAGGACTCGAACCTTCACATCTTACGATACTGGTTCCTAAGACCAGCGCGTCTACCAATTCCGCCACCACGGCATATTTTTAACAATATAAAAAAAATTAACTAAAAAAAGCGTTAATTATGATTCATTGCAAAATCAAGTTCTGAAATTAAATCATCTGCGTGTTCAATACCAACAGAAAACCTTAATAAATTAGGCGTGATACCTAGCTCTGCTTTTTCATCATGCGGTACAGATGCATGCGTCATTGAATAAGGGCAAGATATTAAACTTTTGACTCCACCTAAACTTTCAGCCAATGTAATAATACTTAATTTTTTTGCAAAACTGTCCAGATTGATTGACTGATCGAGCTCAAAAGAAATCATACTTCCATACACAGGTTTACCATCTGGACAAGAATGTTGCTTCGTTGCTAAATCAAATTGTTTATGAGATTTTAATCCTGGATAAATTACTCTCGTAACTCTTGAGTTGTTATCAAGCCATTTAGCAATTTTACCAGCATTATCAAATTGCTTCTCTACCCTAACAGATAAGGTTTTTACTGATCTTAAAAGTAGCCATGCATCAAATGGACTAGGAAGTGCACCTCCAGTATTTTGAATTAAGGTTATCTTTTCAGACGCTGAATCATCATTTATCATTAATGCACCACTAAGTACATCAGAATGTCCACTTAGAAATTTTGTGGTACTATGCATTACAATATCCGCACCAAGGTCCAATGGTCTTTGTCCATAAGAACCCATGAAAGTATTATCAACACTCACTAAAACATTATTCTTATGCGCTAATTCTGAAACTTTTGTAATATCAGCTAACTCTAGTAGAGGATTACTTGGAGTTTCAAGGTGAATTAACTTTGTATTTTCTGTAATTGATTCAGCAATCGTATCTAAATTTGTTGTATCAATAAATTCAAAATCTACTTTATTGTCATTTAATACTTTAGTTACTAATCTAAAAACACCTCCATATACATTTCGTGAAATCAATACATGGTCTCCAGGCTTGAACATCATAAATATGGCAGTCATTGCCGCCATACCAGAAGAAAATGCATATGCATACTTAGCATTCTCTAACATAGCTAAATTTTCTTCTAAAGCTGCTAATGTTGGACTTCCGACCCTCGAATAAACATATTTTGATGTACTAGCAAAAGTAGGTTGTCTAAAAGTAGATGTAAAATGAATTGGAGTTACAGCTGCTCCTGTTTCATCAATTTTATTTCCAATATGAATAGATTTGGTTGAAAAATGTAAATTATTTTTTTTATTAGCCACGTGTGTATCCTTTCGAAAGGTAAGATTCTAACTTCTTAAATTTAATTTCTATTTCTTCTCCAGCCGGAGACAATACTTTTATTTTATCATTTCTACCGATTTTTTCTTCAATGTTATTTTCAGGTAATCTCACTGGCTCTGACTTTGCATCCGATGAAGCATCTGCATGTGTAAGTTGAATATTTTTCTGAAGAGGAGCTTTATCTGTTGGTCGGGGATTTTCACTAATTTGTGCACGATATACTCTTTGTACAATTGATGCTCGCAAGCTTGCCATTAAATCTTGAAAAAAAGTATATGCTTCTGCTTTATACTCTATTAAAGGATTTTTTTGTCCAAATGCTCTAAGACCAATTCCTTCCCTTAATTGATCCATTCCCAATAAATGATTTCGCCATTTTTCATCAATAGTACGTAATACAACAAATTTTTCAAGCTTACGGAGTAGCTCTTCAGGAATAATTTCTTCTTTTTTATTATAATATTGTAGTGCTTTATCTAGTATAAGATTAACTATTTCTTCTTTATTATTTTGATCTTTAAAATCGGACTCATTGATATCGATTAATAGATGTGCATTCAATTCTTGATTTAAAGCTACCCAATCCCAATCTTTAATGTTTTTTATATCAAACGGCTCAAATAAATCGTAGATAAAATCTTCAATAAATTCATCTATTGAAGATTTAATTGATTCTGATAGTAATGCTTTATTTCTTAACTCATAAATAATCTCTCTTTGCTGATTTAGAACATCATCATACTCAAGCAAATGTTTACGCATACCAAAATTTCTTTCTTCAACTTTCTTTTGAGCATTACTAACACCACGATTTAACATTCCAGCGCTTAATTCTTGATCTTCATCCATTGCTAATCTGTCCATATACGAAGCAAGTTTGTCCATATTGAATAGTCGCATCAAATCGTCTTCTAATGAAATATAAAATTTTGATGAACCACTGTCTCCCTGCCTACCAGATCGACCTCTTAATTGTAAATCGATACGTCTAGACTCATGTCGAGCAGTACCTATAATATGTAATCCACCCAACTCCTCTACTCCAGGACCTAATTTTATATCAGTTCCCCTACCTGCCATATTGGTCGCAATAGTAATAGCTTTTTTTAAACCTGCTTGTGCTACAATTTCAGCTTCACTTTTATGTTGCTTAGCGTTTAAAACATTATGAGGTATTCCATTTTGTTTTAACATTTTTGATAATAATTCTGATACTTCTACTGAAATGGTACCAATTAAGACAGGTTGTCCTTTTTTAAAATATTCACTGACTTCATTTATCACTGCTTTATATTTAGCATGCATTGATTTGTAAATAACATCATTGAAATCTTTTCTAACAATTTGACGATGAGTTGGAATTACGGTAACTCCTAAATTATAAATTTTTTCAAATTCTGCTGCTTCAGTATCAGCTGTACCTGTCATTCCTGATAATTTATCATACATTCTAAAATAATTTTGAATAGTAATAGAGGCTAATGTTTGAGTCTCTTTTTCAATTTTAACATTTTCTTTTGCTTCTAATGCTTGATGAAGACCTCCACTAAATCTCCTTCCAGGTAAAACTCTTCCTGTAAATTCATCAACAATCAGCACTTGCCCATTTTGTACTACATATTCTACATCTTTATCAAATAGAGTATATGCCTTAAGTAATTGATTAAGATAGTGAATCTTTCCACTTCGCTGTGAATGTAGTTGATAGGCTTTTTCTTTATTCAACTTTTTTTGATCATCAGATAAATCTTTTTCATCAATATCACTTAACATTTCTCCTAAATCTGGGATTGTAAATGCTTCCATATTATCTGGAGATAGAGCAGTTCTACCTTTATCTGAAAGATCTACACTATTTGATTGTTCATCTATAGCAAAATATAAATCTTCATCTAGTTCATGTAATTTTTTATCTGCAATAAATTCAGATTCTACACTGTTCATTAGCTTTAAAGTGCCTTGCTCTTGAAATAGCTCCTGCAACTTATTGTCTTTAGGTAACCCTTTTTTTGCTTTTAATAAGAGCAGTCCAGCATCATAAAGCTGTTCTTCTGAAGGTGAATCTATTCTCATAATTTCTTCTGCTTGATTTACTAAATCTGAAACTAATTTTTTCTGCTTTCTGACTAAAGATTGTACTGGAGAACTTAAATCTACGTAAGATTGATTAATTTTTGTTTCTACTGGCCCTGAAATAATTAAGGGTGTTCTTGCCTCATCTACCAATACACTGTCCACTTCATCAACTATAGCATAATGATGAGGTCTTTGAACTAAGTATTCAGCATCTATTGTCATATTATCTCTTAAATAGTCAAATCCAAATTCATTATTTGTCCCATAGGTAATATCACAGTTGTATGCAGCTTTCCTTTGATCTGGATTCATTGAGTTTAGAATATGTCCAACAGACATCCCTAGCATTTCAAAAACCTTACCCATCCATTCTGAATCTCTTTGGGCGAGGTAATCATTAACAGTAACTACATGCACTCCTCTTCCAGATAATGCATTTAAATAAATAGGCATAGTTGCGACTAAGGTTTTACCTTCACCTGTTTTCATTTCAGATATTTTACCTTGATGAAGGACAACTCCTCCAATTAACTGTTCATCATAAGGAATCATTTCCCATTTAATTTTTTGACCGACAGCTATCCACTCTTTTCCACATAACAATCGGGAGGCATGTTTTACTAAGGCAAATGCTTCTACCAAAATATCGTCAAGTACTTCTTTCTCAATTTCTGCACGTATTTTCTGTACTTCTTTTCTATCAGAAATATCTTTTAGTTTTTTGCTTTCTATGCTTTGAATTTTATTCTGCACATCTCGCTGAAGCTCTTTAGTTCTTTGAGCTAAATAAGATTCGTCTTTTCCTTCAAGAGTGTTATATAAGTCATTAATTTGATTAACCAACGGTTGAATCTTTTTAATTTCTCTACCAGACTTTGTACCAAATATTGTTGTTAATAAGCTCATATGGATTATAATTTTTTATATACCGAATCTAATATACCATTTACAAATGCAGTGCTATCTTCAGAACTAAATTTCTTAGCATTTTCTATTGCTGAACTAATCGTCACTTTATGAGAGATTTCATAGTGTTGCATAAGTGACATTTCACATATTGACATTTGCATAATCAGTCTGTCAATGATATTGATTCTTTCGATTGTCCAATTTTCAAGGGCAGACTCAATTTTTTTATCTAATGCATCAGCATTTTTAATTGTTGATTTAAAAAGTTCGTCTACAAATTTTCTAGTTGGCTTATCGAACTGATATCTATCATTGATATCTTGAAGAACTTTCTTTTCATCTTCGCTGGAAACATGCTTCGCGTAAAGAGCTTGAAGTACCGCTTCTCTCGCTTTTTTTCTATGTTGTTTTTCACTCATTAATGATGCCATTTAGCAAATTCATTTATTCTTCTTTCTGCAAGTAGATTCGCTGCTTCAAGAGTTGAGATATCATTTGTTGCTGCATAATCAAATATTCTCATTAATATATAATATATTCCTTCTACTTGATAATGGGCTTTCTCTTTATTGTATCCTTGAAGTTCATTAGCTACATTTATTAATCCACCAGCATTAATCACATAATCTGGTACATACATAATTTTTTTACTAAGTAAGAGCTTAGAATCTCTTGCTTCTTTCTCAAGTTGGTTATTTGCAGCACCTGCAATAACGGAGCATTTCATTTTTTTAATTGTTTCAGGATTCACAATAGCTCCTAGAGCACATGGGGAAAAAACATCTAAGTCTAGACTAATCAATTCTTCATTAGAAACAGGAATGACACCAAATTCACTAACAACTGTATCTAATTTGCTTTTATCAATATCATACCCATAAATAATAGCTCCTTCTTTATGAAGGTTCTTGCATAGATAATATCCTACTTTTCCAAATCCCTGGATACCCACCTTAAGATCGCGCATTGAAGTTATGCCTAACCTTTTCTTGAGTGCAGCTTTCATACCAACAAACACTCCTAAGGCAGTTAATATAGAAGGATCTCCACTACCACCCATAGCTCTCTTAATGCCAGTAACATGATTAGTCTCCATTCTAATAAACTCCATATCATGCACAGACATACCAACATCTTCTGCAGTAATATACTTTCCATTAAGGCTTTCTACAAAGTTTCCGAAAGATCTTAAAAGTACTTCAGATTTATCTGAATTTGGGTCTCCAATAATTACTGCTTTTCCTCCACCCAGATTTAAGTTTGCTATTGATGCCTTATAAGTCATTCCTTTTGATAGTCTTAAAGCATCAACAAGAGCTTCCTGCTCTGTTTTATATGGATACATTCTACACCCACCTAGCGCAGGACCTAAAGTAGTGTTATGAATTGCTATAATTGCTTTCAAACCAGAACTTTCATCATTACAGTAAATAACTTGTTCATGATTTGTCTTACTAACTCTTTCAAATATGCCTTTAGTCATAACTTTCCTTTTTATGCTTTTGATTTGGAATATGCATTAATAATATGCTTTACTAGATGATGTCTAGCAATATCATGTTCAGTTAATTTTACAATTCCAATATCTTTTATATCTTTTAAAATACTTAAAACACTAACTAATCCTGAATGCGCTTTCTTAGGTAAATCAATTTGAGATACGTCGCCAGTAATGATTGCTCTAGAATCTATACCCAATCGCGTTAAGAACATTTTCATTTGAATTGTAGAAGAATTCTGAGCTTCATCTAGAATCATAACTGATCTATTAATTGTTCTTCCTCTCATGTATGCCAAAGGAATAATTTCTATTACACCTTTATTGAGAAGCATTTGAATTTTACTTTTTGGTAATAATTCATGTAGTGCGTCATATAGTGGTGCAAGGTACGGATCTATTTTATCTTTTAAATCTCCTGGAAGAAAACCTAAGCTTTCTCCGGCTTCTACAGCAGGCCTACAGAAAATAATTTTTTCAATTTCATTTTTTTCAAGTAAAGACAGAGCATAAGCAACAGCTAAGAATGTTTTTCCTGTACCGGCAGGACCTACAGATATGACAATATCATTTTTAAATAAGGAGTGTAATAATTCTTTCTGACCGTCAGTTCTAGCATGTACTGGACCTTTTTTACCGTAAAAAACAACATTACCAATAGATTTTTTACGATCTAAAGTCTGTTGCATATTCATTGCTAACAATTGACTGATATCCTTAGTGGTAAGGTTATTACCTTTTTTAATCGAGTCCACCATATGGCCTAGTATAACTGAAAAATGATCTAAATCCTTTTTTAAACCCTTACAAAAAAGACTATTACCACGAATATTAATATTGAGTGGAAGTGATTTTTCTAGAAAAAGTATATTCTGATCACCAATGCCATACAGCTCTGTCAGATCAACTCCCTTTATTTCAAACGTTTTTTTCATTCTCTTTAATGCCGATACCTAAATCATCTAATTGTTCATCTGATACAGTATTAGGGGAATCTTCCATAAGAGCTGAGGCTGAAGTAGTTTTTGGAAATGCGATGACATCTCTAATATTATTAACACCAGCTAATAACATGACCAATCTATCAAGTCCAAAAGCAATACCTCCGTGGGGAGGAGTTCCAAATTTTAAAGCGTCAATGAAGAATCCAAACTTATTACTAATATCTTCTTTAGTAAGATTCATTGTTTCAAAGATTCTTTGCTGTAGTTTTTGATCATGAATTCTAATAGATCCTCCTGCAACTTCATAACCATTGATTACAATATCATAGCCTTTTGATATAGCTTTTTCAGGTTCAGCTATTGCAGTTTTAATATCTTTATCTTTTGGTGCTACAAAAGGATGATGCACTGAATCAAAGCGCTGATTGTCTTCATCCCAATTAAATAAAGGAAAATCTACAATCCATACTGGCTTAAAAATTGAATCATCATATAAACTTAACATCTCAGCGATTTTAACTCTTATTTTTCCTAATACCTTTAAAGATAACTGAGAACTATCAGCTACCATAAAACATGTTGAACCTTCATTTATATTGCAATCTGATGCAATGTTAGATTGAAGGTTTTGATTAAAAAATTTTGATATTCCTCCTTGAAATGAACCCTCATGATACTTCATCCACGCTAGTCCTTTGGCGCCAAGAGATTGTGCATAAGAATCAAGCTCAGAAATAATTTTTCTAGAAAAATATTCTACATTATTTACATGAATCATATTGACTGATTCTGAAATTTTAAAAGCTTGAAAATCAGATTGATCAGAAAACTTTTTAAAATTTTGTATTTCTATTGAATATCTTAAATCAGGCTTATCAGTACCAAATCTATTCATCGATTCTTCATATGATAAGATTGGAAAAGGAGTTTCCATTTTAGTACCGTTTACTTTATCAAATACAGTTACAATAAGTTTTTCTACCATATCTCTTATATGCTCTTCGTCAACAAAGCTCATTTCAATATCAATTTGAGTGAACTCAGGCTGCCTATCTGATCTTAAATCTTCATCTCTAAAACATTTTACAATCTGAAAATATCTATCTAAACCAGAAATCATAAATAATTGTTTATACATTTGTGGAGATTGAGGTAAAGCATAAAATTTACCATTATGCACCCTACTTGGTACTAAATAATCTCTCGCTCCTTCTGGGGTAGATTTAGTTAATACAGGAGTTTCAATTTCAATAAAATTTTGGTCATTTAAAAAATTTCTAACTACTTGAGTTGTTTTATGTCTGATAATTAAATTATTCTGCAATTCAGAATTTCTCAATTCTAGATAACGATATTTTAATCTATGCTCTTCAGTTGAAGCTTCTCTATCATGAATAGACATCGGAAGCGGAGCAGATACATTCAAAATATGTAATTCTTCTGCGACAACTTCTATTTCTCCTGTTGTAATATTCTTATTAATTAAATCATCTGATCTGGAAATAACTTTACCAGATACTGATATTACATCTTCGTTTGATAATGACTTTCCCTTTTCTATTAGAGAATCTGAATTAAGAATGATTTGAGTTTTTCCAAAACGATCTCTGATATCAATAAAAATAATTTTTCCATGAGTTCGCGTAGAATTAACCCATCCAAGTAAATGGACATTTTCATTTATATTGTTTTTGGTTAATTCACCACAATTATGTGTTCTAGAATCCATATAGTTTCAATGTAATAATTATTTTTCTAATTCTTGTGCATTTTCGACAAGTAATAATACCTTATCTGGAATATCATCTGTAGAGTCAGAATTAATATCAGCGATACCTGCTGAACAAGAAAACTCTATTTCTTTTTCTTCTGTTTTTACCGATATGACTCCCTCCTTGAGGTTAAGGATGGAGTTAGTATGATTTTTCATAATCCCAAAATAACCCTCAGTTCCTGGACACCTTACATATGTCACATTGTCAAAACTGAAAGAATCTGTTGGAGTTACAATATCTAGACTAAAGACTTTATTCACTTTTTAGCCTTTTCCATTGCTTCGTCAATTGATCCTACATAAGAAAAAGCATTTTCTGGAAGATCATCCGCCTCACCATTTAATATTGCTTCAAAACCTGCAATAGAATCTTCTAACTTTACATAACGACCTTCTAGCCCTGTGAATTGCTCTGCTACAAAGAATGGCTGAGACATAAACTTTTGCATTTTTCTTGCTCTAGATACTACCATTTTATCTTCATCAGATAGCTCATCCATACCAAGAATTGCAATAATATCTTGCAAGTCTTTATATTGCTGCAATGTTGTTTGGACTGATCTAGCAACATTATAGTGTCTATCTCCAACTACTCTTGGATCAAGAATTCTAGATGTTGAAGTAAGCGGATCAATCGCAGGATAAATTCCTAACTCAGAAATCTTTCTATCTAACACTGAGGTTGCATCTAAATGAGCAAAAGCAGTAGCTGGCGCAGGGTCTGTTACATCATCAGCTGGAACATAAATAGCCTGGATTGAAGTAATAGATCCTTTTTTAGTGGATGTAATGCGTTCTTGCAAGTCTCCCATTTCTGTAGAAAGCGTAGGTTGATACCCTACTGCTGAAGGCATTCTTCCTAACAATGCTGATACTTCAGAACCTGCTTGAGTAAACCTAAAAATATTATCTACAAACAGAAGAACATCCTTACCTTCATCGTCACGGAAATATTCTGCCATTGTCAAAGCACTCAAACCAACTCTTAATCTTGCTCCTGGTGGTTCATTCATTTGACCAAATACTAATGCAGTTTTATCAATTACACCTGATTCCGTCATTTCCGCATATAAATCATTTCCTTCTCTAGTTCTTTCACCAACTCCAGCAAAAACAGAAAACCCGCCATGCTCTGTTGCGATATTTCTAATAAGTTCTTGAATTAAAACTGTTTTTCCAACTCCGGCACCACCAAATAGCCCTGTTTTTCCACCTCTAGTGTAAGGTTCCATCAAATCAACAACCTTAATACCTGTCTCGAACATCTCAGAAGTTGTTGTCAGATCTTCCTGAAGTGGAGCAGATCTATGGATAGGTGACGTCTTTGTATTTCCAACATCTCCTTTTTGATCAATTGGATTTCCAAGTACATCAAACATTCTTCCTAATGTTTCTTCTCCAACAGGAACTGAAATTGGTTGACCTAAATCTGATACAGCTGTACCTCTTACAAGTCCATCAGTTGAATCCATAGCAATGGTTCTAACAACCCCTTGACCTAAATGCTGAGCAGTTTCTAGTACAAGATTTGATCCGTCATCTCTTTTAATATTTAAAGCATTCATAATTTTTGGTAAATGCCCTTCAGTGAATTTTACATCAACCACCGCACCAGTTATTTGTAGTATTTTACCTTCATTATTCATTTTTATGTCCCCTTAATCGACTAGCGCTTCTGCTCCACCAACAATTTCTAACATCTCTGTGGTAATTGCAGCTTGACGCGCTTTGTTAAATTCTAGTTTTAATTCTTTAATTATTTCTTTTGCATTTTCTGTGGCGTTATCCATTGCAATCATTCTAGCAGCTTCTTCACTACTGTAAGACTCTAACATCTGCTGCCACATTTGTACTTTCAGATGTTTTGGAAGTAATGATTTGACAATACTTTCTTTATTTGGCTCATAATCATAGTTATAGTTCTTAGGATTATAGTCCTCAGTAAAATCAATTGGCAGTACTTTTTCCATCAACAAATCTTGGGATGCCAATGTTTTAAATCTATTATAAATCACATTTACTTCATCTATTTCATGATTTTTAAATGCTGTAATGAATGTTTCGGCAATATCAGATGCTGTATCAAAAGTCATATCTTTCCAAAAGTCATAAAAAGACTGTACAACATTATATTTTCTTTTGGTGAAATATTCTGAAGACTTCTTTCCTAAGCAGAATAAATCAACTTTGTCTTTTCCAAGTTTTTCAATTTCTTTTTCAGCAAGTCGAATGACACTGGAATTAAAAGATCCAGCAAATCCTCTATCACTTGTAATAATGATTAAAGCTGTTTTTGAAACTTTCCTTTTATTAACTAATGCTATATTGTCATTAGATACTTGAGGTAAAATTCTACATATCATTTCTTGGGTATTTTTTGAATATGGTCTTGATATCTCCATTTTATCTTGAGCTTTCTTTACCTTTGCAGCTGCAACCATCTTCATTGCTTTAGTTACCTGCTGAATACTACTTACAGATTTAATACGTTCTTGTAGACTTTTAAGATTTGCCATGTTAGAAGCTCTTTTTAAATTCCTCGATCACTTTGTTCATCTTTTCAGCTAAATCATCTCCAATATTACCAGTATCGTCAATCTCTTTAATACATTCGGGAGATTTAGAAGCAAAATGCTCTAGTAAGCCAACTTCAAAATCCTTTACAGACTCTAATTCTACATCATCAAGATAACCTTGACTAGCTGCATAAATAATAAGGACTTGATTCGCTGTAGACATTGGAACATATTGGTTCTGTTTAAGTATCTCTACCATACGACGGCCTCTAGTAATTTGTGCTGCTGTAGCATCATCTAAGTCAGAAGCAAATTTTGCAAATGCTTCTAGCTCTCTAAATTGTGCTAAATCTAATCTCAATTTACCTGCAATTTTTTTCATTGCTTTGATTTGTGCACTTCCACCAACTCTTGAAACTGATAGTCCAACGTCAACTGCAGGCCTTACACCACCATTGAATAAGTTAGTATCTAAATATATCTGTCCATCAGTAATAGATATTACATTTGTTGGAATATATGCAGATACATCACCTTCTTGAGTTTCAATAACTGGCAATGCAGTTAATGAACCTGAACCTAAATCTTCTGATAATTTCGATGACCTTTCCAGTAATCTGCTATGTAAATAGAATACGTCTCCTGGAAATGCTTCTCTTCCTGGGGGTCTCCTTAAAACTAATGACATTTGCCTGTAAGCTGTTGCTTGCTTAGATAAATCATCGTAAACAATTAAACCATGCATTCCATTATCTCTATAGTATTCTCCCATTGCACAACCAGAATATGGTGCAATATATTGTAAAGGAGCTGGATCTGATGCATTAGCAACAACAACTGTAGTGTATTCCATTGCTCCATTTGCTTCAAGTTCACCAACTAATTTTGCAACAGTAGATGCTTTTTGACCAATGGCTACATAAATACAGTAAACAGGACTATCGCCACTATGAGTAGCTTTTTGATTAATAATCGTATCGGTAGCAATTGCCGATTTTCCAGTCTGTCTATCACCAATAATTAATTCTCTTTGACCTCTACCAATTGGAATCATACTGTCAATTGATTTTAAGCCAGTTTGTAATGGCTCTTTCACTGGAAATCTTTGCATTACTCCCAATGCTTTTCTTTCAATTTGCAGAGAGTGTTTTGCTTTAATTGGACCTTTACCATCCATTGGAACTCCTAAAGGATTTACAACTCTTCCTAATAATTCTTTTCCAACAGGAACTTCAACAACCTTACCCGTTCTTTTTACAGTATCTCCTTCTTTTACAAGACTACTATCTCCAAAAAGTACTACACCAACATTTTCTTCTTCTAAGTTTAGTGCCATACCAAATACATTATTTGGAAATTCTACTAACTCGGAACTCATGACATTACCTAAACCACTTGTTCTAGCAACACCATCTCCAATTTCAAGAACTTCACCAACTTCATTAACATCAACATTGTCGTCGATATTTTTAATTTGGTCGCGTAATAAATCGCCGATTTGATTAGTTTTAATATCCATTTATACCCCTATTAATTTTGATTTTGCGTTTTCTAATTTTGTTTTCAAGCTACTATCAAATAGCATATCATCAATTTTAATCTTTAATCCTCCAATTAAATCTTTATTAGTTGAAAAATTAATATCAATCTTCTTACTAGTTATGTCGCTCAGCTTATCTGATAATTGATTTCTCATATTCTCATCCATTTCTGCGGATGATGTTACTTCAACATATGCTATGTTCAATTTTTCTTTTACCAAAACTACAAAACTCTTATTTACATCAATTAACAAATTCATATCATCATTTTCAATCATGACTAAAAGTACTTCAAGTAAATTTTTATCAAAAACTTCCTTAAAGGCTTCTGTAAAAATGTCCATTTTCTTACTCATATCAACTGATTTTGACTTTAGAAATGTATTAATCGTTAGATCTTTTTTTGATAAAGCAGTGAGTTCATTTAAAGATACTTTAATATTTTGAAATGTTTCAAAAGTATCCACGCTATTGCATAGCGCCTCAGAATATATCTTTATTTTTTTATGATTTTGCTTCATCTGTTTTCATTGCATCTAGTGAAGACTTAATAAATTTATCGTTATCATCATCTTTCACATTTCTCTGTAATATCTTAGAAGCTAAATCAATACTAAGATCAACAACTTCTTCTTTGATCTCTTTAATTGCTCGCTGCTTCTCGATTTCAATTTTAGACTTTGCATCGACAATAAATTCATCTGACTTTGCCTTCGCACTTTCTAAAATTTTATTTGCTGAATCTTCAGCTTTTTGCTTGCTATCAGTTACGATAACTTTCCCTTCTTTTTTGGCTTGATCTAGTATTTTTTGTGACTCATCTTTTATTTGCTCTAAATCAGATTTTGCACTTTCCGCCATTTTTAAAGAATTTGCGATATCCTCTTCTCTCTCTTCAAGAAAATCTAAAAGAGGATTCCATGCATATCTCTTTAGTACAAAAAGAACAGTCATAAAAATAAATAATGACCAAATATAAGTACCAAGATCTGGTGTTAATAAATCCATACTTCTTCCTTACGTTTATCGTTTACTATTAACCAAGAACCAATGATAATAATCCAAGCAAAATTGCTGCTCCCTCAACCAAAATTGCTAAAAGAAATGTTTGAGATCTAATTTCTCCAGCTGCTTCAGGTTGTCTTGCAATAGCTTGAGCTACTCCATAACCAATTAAACCAATACCAATTCCTGCGCCTATTACTGCTAATCCTGCTCCCATAGTGAGACTCCTTTTTTTGTGTTAATGATCTACGTGTATTGCCATTCCTATAAAAACGGCTGTTAATAAAGCAAATACATAAGCTTGAATTACTGCAACAAGCAGTTCAAGCATAGTTAAACCTAGTGCAAGCGCAACAGAAAAAGGAGCTATGGCAAAGCCTGCAAATGCTCCAAGTTCAGCGTTAGCACTAAAAATAAATGTTATAAAAATAACTAAAGCTATATGCCCACCCATCATATTACCAGCTAGCCTTAAAGTTAAAGCTAAAGGACGTATAAACAGACCCATAAATTCTATAGGCACTACAACAAAATATAACGGCCATGGTAATCCAGAAGGGGCTAAATTTTTCCAGTGCTGCATGAAACCATATTTCTTGATTCCAGCACCAATAAAAGCAAAGAAAGAAATAGTCGCTAATGCGAAAGTGACATTAATATTCGCAGTAACAGTATTGCCTCCTTTTGAAAGTACATAAAGAAAATTATATTTTTCTTTAAAGATTTCAAATTTATATCCTAAAGAACCTATCAATCCAGAAAGGTCAAAAATTGGAATCAATCCTAAAATGTTTGAGAATAAAACAAAAAAGAAAATTGTATATATTAGAGGAGCCCAGTCTCTATGCTCCTTATTTCCGATTGTTGTTTTTAGAACATCCTCTCTTAAATAAACAACCATCATTTCTATCATACTCATAAATTTATTAGGGATATTTTTTTTATGAGAAATATAGCTCTGCACTAAAGTCACTATCGTTCCAACAGTTATGAATGATACAAAAAATAAAAGAAATACGTGTTTGGAAATTGCAAAATCAATAGGCAGTCCAAATGCAGATGCTTTTTCTGTTAGAGTAGTTAAAATTTCAAAATCGAAAATATTTTTTTCAGCTAATTTATCGCTGTCGATGACATGATCTTTGGCATATTGAGCTGCTTGGTCCATTGACCATTTTTCTGCAATTTTTTCACCGACAATCATTGCCGAAATATTAATAAAAACATGTAAGGAAAAACAGGAAAAAAATTAGAATTTTTAATTATTTTTTTATAACGTGCCTATAAGCCGAAATAGATCCATGTATTACTCCAAATATGATCGCAAAATAAGAAATATTTTTGGTAATCAAATATCCACAAAATATCCATGCAAGAATAATTCCAAAAAATTCAAAATAAATAGCATAGCTCTCTGACATAATTGAGCTTAATGATCTTTTAGGGGGGTTCATTTATATATCAAAATCATCTTCGATGATTTCACAGCGTCCAGAAAATTGAGCGCCATCCTGTATCGTTAATACTTTATATTTTAAATCTCCAACCAATTCACATTTTCCTAATAATTCGGCTGATCCATTAATAAAGACATCTCCTTGAATATATCCGTTGATTTGTATAGTTGAAGCTTTCACATCTCCAAAAATCTTGCCTCTTTTTGCTAGCTGAATAGCTCCATCGGTAGAAACTGATCCTCTAACTTCACCATAAATAGTAATATTACCACTTAATGTCATATCACCATCAATTTGAACATCTTCTGCTATAATTGTTTGGCTATTAATTGATTTATTATTCATTAGAGTCCTCCTCAAATTTATCAGATTTTTTTGAGAAATCAGGGAAAAAAGTGAATGGATCAATAGGCTGTCCATCTTTCCATATTTCAAAGTGAAGATGAGGTCCAGTAGACACTCCCGTATTTCCTAGCTTAGCAATCAACATTCCTTCATCAATTTTTTCATTTTTTTTCACAAAATTTTCTTCATTATGATAGTAGTGAGAATAATATCCGTTTTGATGATCTATGACAACTCCATTCCCAAGCTCCCTTGAAAAATCACTATAAATTACAACTCCATTTGCAACTGCAAAAATAGGAGTTGATTCATCATTTACAATATCTATTCCAAAGTGAAGAATATTTAAATCAAACTCTTTACTTATAATTCCATTTGCTGGTTTAGTAGAAGGAATATTGTCTGTAACCATAAACCTAATATTATTATCTGGTATAATATCTTTATCATCTGAGGTAATAATACTCTCAATGTAAGATTTCATTACACCAATATCTTCTAAGGTCTTATCTATATTATCTATTATCTCCTTTTGTTGCTTTATTTCATTGTTAATAGCAGTGATTTGTAAATATTCCTTAACAATTGGTATGGAAAGAAGAATTAATGATAAAGAAGCAATAAATGAAAGAGCAATAACAGATAATCCTGCAATCAGAGTAGGCCTATTAAATTCAGATTGCCATGTTTTATCATTAAAAGGCGAAATGAATAATATTTTATATTTTTTAAATTTCATTGATTAATCTATATCCAAATAAAATGCTACTCAAAATCTGACTTTACACTTTTTAGTTTACTTATTACCCTATCCCATGTCTTTGAATCGAAATGAATTTTAACAAATCCTTTCTTTGTTTTCTTATTATTGCTAATAGAAACTTTAGTTCCAATAATTCTTGAAATATTTGTCTCAATTTGTTTTATCTGCTGATCCCATTTTGTATTATTAGAAGCTGCCGCTTCAACTTTTCTTACAGACATTTTTTCTTTCAGTAATCGCTTCCACAAAAAGATCATACCCTGGGAGGTCTTTTTTTGTAATATCGCTCTAGCTTGACCTGCATTAATTTCATTTTTAAGAATGCTATCCTGTATTTCTAAAGGCAGGTTTAATAATCTTAATGAATTTGAAACTGCTGGACGAGACTTACCTACAGTTTTTGCAATTTCAGTTATAGAACTATTTAAATTATCTTTCAAGTATTGATAAGCTTTTGCTTGCTCTATAGCATTTAGATCCTCTCTTTGTATATTTTCAATTAATGCCATATACATGATATCTTTATTAGAATCTGCATCAATTATATATGCTAAAATTCTTTTTTTCTTTAGCAACTGATGAGCCCTGAATCTTCTTTCACCTGCAACAATAATGTATTTATTGTTTGACGCTTTAACTGTTATTGGACTTATTAAACCCTTTTCATCAATCGATTGTGCTAGTTGTTTTAATGCTTTTTCGTCAAAAAGTTTTCTGGGCTGATTTGGATTAGGAGAAATTTTACTGATAAGGATACTGTTCTGCTCTAAGTTATCAGATGACTTATTAGGTGAAAGCAATGCTCCAATACCTTGACCTATTTGATTATTTTTTTTCATTTAAAATTTCCAATGCTAGTTCCATATAGTTTTTTGCTCCAGCACAATCAACATCATACATAATAGCTGGCTTTCCATCGTCTGGAGCCTCAGCTAATCTAATATTTCTGCTTATTTTTGTATTAAGCAACTTATTTTTAAAATTTGCTTTTAATAAAGCTTCTACTTTTTTTGCTAAACGCAATCTCTTTGTATGCATGGTGATTAGAATCCCAAGTATCTTTAGATCTTTATTAATATTTTCTTGAACTAATTTAATAGTGTCTTGCAGGCTTTTTAAGCCCTCTAAGGCAAAAAATTCACTTTGGATAGGTATAAGAATATTATTTGATGCCACTAAAACATTCAATGTCAATAACCCTAAAGATGGAGGACAATCTACTAAAATAAAATCATAATCTTTTTTTACTTTATTAATTAACCGCAATAATTGCTTTTCTCTACTTTGAACTCCAACTAATTCTACTTCACATCCCACTAGATTATTATCTGATCTAATGAAATCTAAGTAATCTAGATTAGTGGAAGAAATAACCTTTCTCATTGTTTGATTACTACTCAATGCATCGTAGATAGAATAGTCACTATTAATCCCAAAATTTGATAAACCAGTTGTAGCATTTGCTTGTGGGTCAAAATCTATTAGTAAAGTCTTCTTTTCTAATAGAGCTAAACTTGCAGCTAGATTAATAGCCGTAGTGGTTTTACCGACGCCACCTTTTTGATTAATTATTGCTATAGTTTTTTTCATTTGAGCAAAAAATTTAATTGGTATTCACTCTTAATACAAAGTTTTTAAAAAATCATCACAATTGAGTTAATTTACAATATGAGAAATGCGATTTTAATTACAGGATTTAATGGAGAAATTGGTAGACAAACTCTTCATTCTTTATGCAAAAGAAAAATTCATATCATTGCTTTAGACATTAATAAATCAGATATAAAATATGATAATGTAATGTTTATAAAAGACAGTATTCTTAATCAAGATGTCATAAAATCTATTTTTAATGATTTCAATATTATTGAAATATATCATTTTGCTGCTCTGCTCAGCCAATCTGCAAATGATAACCCTGAATTAGCTAATAAAGTAAATGAAGAGGGATCAAAAGCAATAATCAATACAGCTATGCATTATGCTCAGACCAATAAATCATTTATAAAGATTTTCTTTCCTAGCTCAATCGCAGTATATGGACCAAGAAAGTTAAAAAATGCAAAAGAGCTAGATATCATGAAGCCTCAAACTATATATGGATGCAATAAACTAGCTATAGAACAGTATGGTACTAACAAACATGAAGAAAGTCTTAAACTCGGATTCGGTATTGATTTTAGATGCTTGAGATTGCCTGGGATTATCAGTCCATATACCATACCCTATGGAGGTACAACTGATTTTGCTCCGCAAATGCTGCATGCAGCTTGTAACAATGAAAGCTTTATTTGTAAAGTAGATCCAATGACAATACTACCCTTTCTTGGAATTGAAAATGCGGTTAAAGCTATTAGAGATATTATGTCTGTTGAGAATATTGATTCCAACCTTAGAGCATTTAATGTGCAAGAAATGACCTTGAGTCCAAAAGAGATTATTAAACAACTAAAAAAGGAATTTCCAAATTTTATTGTAGATTATAAAGTTGACTCTAAATTTCAATCTATTGCAGACACTTGGCCTGAAAATTTAAATTGTGAGCAAGCTTCAGAGAAATGGAATTTTATTAATAAACAGAATAATGATGTAACTTTTAAAGAATATCTGATACCAGAAATAAAAAAGCATTATGGCAAACATTAAAAATATTTTAGGAAATCAACTTGAGCAAATCAAGCAAGATGGTACATTTAAAGATGAGCGTATCATCCAAACTCCGCAAGAAACTGAAATAAATGTATTAGGAGAAACGGTTATTAATTTCTGTGCTAATAATTATTTAGGACTATCAAATGACATTGCTATAAAAAAAGCTGCTATTCAAGCAATCGATGAATGGGGATTTGGTTTAAGTTCCGTTAGGTTTATTTGTGGCACTCAAACCATCCATAAAGACTTAGAAAATAAAGTAAGTGAATTCCATGGAAAAGAAGATACCATCCTCTATTCTTCATGCTTTGACGCTAATGGAGGACTATTTGAAACCATTCTTTCAAAGGATGACGCTGTATTTTCTGATGAGTTAAATCATGCATCTATTATTGATGGAATTAGGCTTAGCAAGGCTGAAAAAAATCGCTACAAGCATGCGGATATGGAACATTTAGAAGAATTGCTAAAAAGCTCCAATGCTAGATTAAAATTAATTGCAACAGATGGTGTATTTAGTATGGATGGAGTTGTAGCTCCATTAAAAGAAATTGTTATGCTAGCAAAAAAATATAATGCTATGGTAATGGTTGATGATTGTCATGCAACAGGCTTTCTTGGTAATGAAGGTAAAGGTAGTGGAGATTACCATAATGTATTAGATGATATTGATATTATTACTTCAACATTTGGAAAAGCCCTAGGTGGAGCATCTGGAGGATTTGTATCTGCTTCAAAGGAAATAGTCGAAACTCTTCGACAAAAATCAAGGCCGTACTTATTTTCAAATAGTTTAGCGCCTCCTTTGGTTGCTGCATGTATTAAAGTTTTTGATATTATTGAAAGTGACAATAGTCATAAAGAAAGATTAGATAAAAATACTATGTATTTTAGAGAAAAAATTAAAAATCATGGTTTTGATATTAAGGGAATTGATCATCCTATCATTCCTATAATGATTTACGATGAAAAAAAAGCGGTGAAAATGTCTGAAGAATTATTAAAAAGGAATATATATGTAATTGCATTTTCATTTCCAGTTGTAGCTACAAGCCAGGCGAGAATTAGAGTTCAGATTTCTTCCGATCACAGCAAAGAACAATTAGATTATGCATTGGAAGCTTTTCATGCTGTTGGAAAAGAGTTAAATATAATTTAAAAAAATAGTGAAAAAGTATTTGAAAGTATTAAATTCTTTCACTTTAAAGTAAATAAAATATGAACAATACATTAAGAACACGATTGCTATCAATTCTATTCATTTTTGGATTAGGGATTTATGCCCTTTTTCCATCAATTAGATATTTACTGTTAAGTGAAGACGCAAAAAATAACTTATCAAAAGATGAGATTGCATATTATGAATCAAAAAGTATTAAGCAAGGACTTGACTTAAAGGGTGGTATATATATTGTTCTTGAAGTAGATCTTCCTCAGCTTATTAGTAGTCTGGCTAAAAATAAAGATAAAAATTTTGATAGATTCCTTGATGAATTAAGTAAAGAGTATACAAATAATAGTGCAGACTTCTTCACTGTCTTTGAAGAGAAAGCAGAAGAACAGAATTTAAAATTACCTAGATATTTCATTAGTTATGGTAAAACAAAAGAACAAATCATTGAACAATTAGACCTTCAATCCACAGATTCGATTAATCGAATTATTGAAATTATTCAAAATCGTGTAGATCAATTTGGAGTATCAGAGCCTACGATTCAAAAACAAGGTAACAATAGAGTTGTTGTTGAGTTGGCTGGTATCCAAGATTCTGAGCGTGCAAGAGAATTACTTCAAAGTACAGCCTTATTAGAATTAATGATTGTAAAAGATGTTGAAAGTACCAATACAATTGTAAGACAAATTGATAATCTTACATCTGCTGCCAATGACACAGAACAAGATAATGTTGATCAATTATTTAATAGCGATGCGTCTGCAAATAACGATTTAGGATTTTCATCTTTATTAATAGCGGTTAGTGGAAGTGACTTAGCTGTTTCTTCAAATAATTTACCTGCACTTAAAAATATACTTAGCCAAGAAAGTGTTCAACAAGTTTTAGATGCTACCGGAAGTTTATTTCTTACTGGAAATTCTCCTGAAACTTTAATTAATGATTTTGGTGAAGAAGAAGAAGTTTATTTATTGTATCACTTAGTTGATAATGCAGAATTGACTGGTGGTGTAATTGAAGATGCTCAAATGAGGTTAAGTCAATCAGGTGTAAGTGCTGGACAAGCTACTGTACAAGTTGAAATGAATAATGAAGGCTCAAGAGAGTGGTCTAGAATTACTGGAGTAAATATCAACAAAAGAATTGCAATTGTATTAGATAGAAAAGTACACATGGCTCCTGTTATTAGAAGCCAAATTTTTGGTGGGGGAACTGTTATCGAAGGAATGGACTCCATTCAAGAAGCAGAAGATATTGCTATTGTACTACGTGCTGGTGCATTGCCAGTTCCTGTAACAATTGTTGATCAAAGAGTAGTTGGTCCTTCTCTTGGTGCAGATTCCGTTAATGCAGGGACATCATCAATTATGATTGGACTACTACTAATTGTTTTATTTATTGTATTTTATTATCGAGCATCAGGATTAATTGCAAGTTTTTCTCTTATGTGGACTCTTATATTGCTACTAGGAGTACTGGCATTGTTGGAAGCAACTTTAACTTTACCAGGTATTGCAGCACTTATCTTAACTGTAGGAATGTCAGTTGATGCTAATGTTATTATCTTCGAAAGAATTAAGGAAGAACTAAGAAATGGTAAATCTGTAAGATCAGCGATAGACTCAGGTTATGAAAGAGCTATTACTACGATTGTTGATGCAAATCTAACAACAGGAATTGCAGCAGCTGTATTATATCAGTATGGTAGTGGTCCAATTAAAGGTTTTGCCACAGTATTATTCTGGGGTATCATTGTAAGTATGTTTACTGCAATTATAGTAACAAGGTTTGTTTTTGACTTTATAACATCAAGAAAAAATATTGAGAAGTTGAGTATATAAAATGAAATTTATGGAAAATACAAAAATAAACTTTATGGCATTTAAGAATGCTGGTTTTACTATTTCTGGTATTATGGGAATAGGATCTATTGTATTACTCTTATTAGGAATTAACCTTGGTATTGATTTTAAGGGTGGTACCATGATTGGGTTAAATTTTTCTGAGAATGTAGATATTGAGGAAGTTCGAACAGCTATGAGTGCTGTCGAATCAGATGGACAAATCATTGATTTGAGTGGCGAAGAAATTAAACATTTTGGAAGTACAGATGATGTAATGATTAAAGTAAAAATTAGAGACAATGTATCACCTGACTTTGCTCAACATATTGTTAACCATGTTTATAAAACCATGGGTGATAAAGCTCCAGCAGATAAAAATGATTTTATTCTTTCATTAGATTCTGTTAGTCCTAAGGTAGGTACTGAACTAAGTGGAAAAGCGCTTTGGTCTATCCTATCTTCTCTTGCACTAATCCTATTATATATTTCTATTAGATTTGAATTCAAATTTGCTCTTGGTGCAATTTTAGCACTTGTGCATGATATTACAATCACGCTAGGAATTTTCTCACTCACTGGCTATGAAGTTACATTGAGCACTGTAGCTGCGTTCTTAACTATTGTTGGATATTCTTTAAATGATACTATTGTTATTCTTGATAGAATTAGAGAAAATATGAAATCTTCTGGTACTGTATTACTAGAATCAACTATTAATAAAAGTATTAATCAATCACTTAGTAGAACTCTTATTACATCAATGACTACATTACTAGTTATTACTGTTTTACTAATGTATGGTGGAGCAACTATACGTCCTTTTGCATTTACTTTACTTGTAGGAGTAATTATAGGAACATATTCAAGTATTTATGTTGCTAGTACCTTCTTAACTACTCTGTACAAATCTAAGTAATGAATAACAAAATTCTTTTTCCTTTTATAGCATTATGCTTGATTTGGGGGTCTACATGGTACTTTATTAAAATCTCTTTAAATGCAGGAGTCCCTCCTTTTTTTGGAGTAGGATTTAGATTTTTTCTATCAGGGCTCTTATTCTTTCTAATTATTTTTTTCAGAAAAGAATCGATTCCTTTTAATAAGCAAGCCATCAAACTATATCTATCGTTTGGTTTATTAAATTTTGCTCTTTCATATGGTATTACCTATTGGGCTACACAATATGTTTATTCAAGTATATCTTCTATTTTATGGGGATTATTTCCCTTATTTACTAGCGTAATGGCTCATTTCATGCTCAAAGAGGATGATAATGAAAAATTAACTTCTAATAAGCTTAAGGCATTATTTCTAGGATTTATTGGTATGGTATTTATTGGATCTAATCAATCGATTGATTTACAATCGCAGTCATTTCTTGCAATTATGGTGCTTGTAGGAGCTATTATAATTGCAGCATGGCCAAGTGTTCTTTATAAGAAATATAATGATGTTGTAGGGCCATACCAGATGAATGCGGTGTGTCAGGTACTAACAGGTGTTATTATGCTTTCGTTGTCATCTTTACTTAAAGAAGATCTTTCACAAATAGTTTGGACAGATCAATTGCTATTTGCTAGTGCATACCTTGTTTTATTTGGTGGGGTTATATCTTGGGGTATTTACTTCTGGCTTTATCAGTATTTAAGTGTAACTCAAGTCACTTATGTTGCTATTTTCCCTCCAATAGTTGCTATTATCTTGGGTTGGATTTTTCTAAATGAAGTACTTAGCACAAAAGAAATTATTGGTACAATTTTTATTTTAGGGAGCTCGATACTTATATATAGGAAGTAAATTAAAATTTTATATAAATTGATAATAGATATGGGAAATAAAATAAAGAATTCTTTTTTAGCTGGTTTAGCAATTACTATACCTATAGCACTAACTGTTTATGTGCTTCAAGTGATTGCTACAATCACCATTGCATTAGGTGGTAAAGTATCAGAACCTCTGAAACAGTTTGTAGATGTTACTTTCCCTGGTTTTAATTTATTAAGCTCTATTATTGGACTAGTTATTGTAATCATTTATCTAGTGATTATAGGTGCATTAGCTAGAAACGTTTTCGGTAAAAGAGTAGTTGCATGGCTTGAAGGAATTTTCAAAAATATTCCACTAGTTGGAATGATATATACAACAACTAAACAGATTATAGAATCTATTTCTGGTGGAGGGTCTCACTCTTTTGAAAAAGTGGTTTATATAGAATATCCAAGAAAGAATATATGGACTTTAGGATTTGTAACAAGCGAATCTACTAATGAAACAAATGAAGAATTCTACCATCTATTTGTTCCTACAACGCCTAACCCTACTTCCGGGTTCTTCTTAATAGTTCCCAAAGAAGAAACATCAGATGCTGGAGTAGATGTAGAAGAAGGATTTAGAATGATTGTATCAAGTGGAATTGTTTCAAGTAAGAAAAATTCAATTATTAAATAAAAAAGGAGCAATTAATGCTCCTTTTTTATTTAAATATCTAAAAAATAAAAGTTAAAATTTAACCTCTACCTCTAGCCATAGGTGCGCGTGATACATCTCCGTCTTTATCGATGAAGTATAAGAATCCGCTTTCACGTGTAACGCCTGCATCAGCAACTTTTTCTGCATTTCCGCCGCCAGATCCGCCTCGTGACATACCTGAACGCCATACATTACCATCTTTACCTAAGTAGTATAAATAGCCTTTTTCTTTACTAACGCCTGTTGTTTTTACTTTTTCAGCCATGATTTTCTCCTTGAAAATTTAATTGAAAATATTTTTTTTATTGTAATCTTCTCAATACTACAGCTAAACATGAATTATTGCAAGAAATATCTCCGACGAGACCCCCTCGATAAATAATTAGAAAAAAGGTCTTTAAATATTTTTTTAATTAACTAAATTCTCTGCATGCCCCGGTAGCTCAGCTGGATAGAGCAACGGATTTCTAATCCGTAGGTCACAGGTTCAAATCCTGTCCGGGGTACGACAACAAACCTCCTCTCATTTATTTCTTTATATCTTTTATGTTACAGAACTATACTATTATATTTAAAAAAATCAAAAAGGAGATAAACATGAAATTAGATATTAAAAGTTTTTTAATTGGAATATTAACAACCGTAAATTTGTTTTTGTTAATGGGGTTCGATGATCATGAACAAGACAATCAAAATGGTAGATATCAAGTAATTATTGACAGTAAAGGTGATCAATATTGGTACGATACTCGCTATGGAGATAAAATTGCAATTGGTTCAAAGTCTTATGGATATATTTTGCTTAAAGAAGAAGGTGGTATGGAAAAAATATTTGAAAAAGAATATCAACTGGTTGAGGCATTAAAAGAAATAGATTAAAATATTAACTTGATAAAAATTCTTTGACGAGATTTTCCATTAAATATCCTCCTCTTTCATTGAGATGGATATGATCGCAAAGTAATTTTAGGTTATACTTTGCTCCAATCTTGGTCCAGCTCCATCCAAAAACATAGTGAAGGATAACAGCTCTAAGTCCACGTAATCTCCTTAATTCAGAAGTAGTATATGGAACGCTATGATTAGAATTTATGTGTTTGCTAAATTTTGAAAATAAATCTAGAACTGATAAGTCATATCTTGATGCCATTCTTCTAATTATATCGTTATGACTTTTAATTACATCAATAATGGAAGCATGTTCTTGCTCTCCAAGCCATGGAAGTGTAGTAATTGCAATTTTAGCTGAAGTATTTTCTTTTATTTTTTTTATAAAAATTTCAATCTGCTCTTCAAACCACTCTATTGAAGGAGTTTTAGGAAGGTTTTTTGTCTGAATATAGTAATCTTGAATTAATTTTACAGGCTGACTTCCAATCGCATCATTAGTTCCAATTAATATAGTGATGTAGTCAGGATTATGTTTTATGATCTCATCTACTCTTTGATTTAAGTTCCAGGTGAGATCAGCATTGATACCAGCATTAATATACACTTTAGAAGAATCTTGTTTTCTTAAAGAGCCAACCCAATTATATCCAATATGTCCATGAGTAATACTATCACCACAACAAACGACTACTGGCTTATCATTATTTTTCAAGGTAACACTACCTGCATCCATATCAGGAAGCTGCCATGACTTTCTTATAATTGGTAGTTTATAGATGTTTATAATAATTGAATTTCTAAAAAAATATATCGCACAAAGAAGAGTGATTAAATATAGTAAGTAATCAAACATGACTATCTAAAATGAATTATGCATTTAAACAAATATAAATAAATAAATAAAGATTTCTAATTGATTTCTGGCAATTGGAATGCTACAACACGCTTGTCATTATCTACTGCATATAAATACCAATTTCCGTGCATATATGCTGTAGTAATTCCATCTGTGTATGAAACATCTTCTAAATACATGGTGGAAATACGTTCTAAGGTTTGACGATCGTACAAATGGAAACGATTATCAGTTTTACTTTGTTCAGTACAAATCCAATACCCTGTATTATCTTTATTTTTGACTAAAGCAATACCTTCAGGGTCATTACCTCTATTAAAATCTCCTAAATCATCCACTTTTGTTTGACCTGTTTCTAGATCTAGCGCCATTATTTTATGATGCTCTTCCATTTCTTCAGCAACTAGCATTGTTTTAAAATGCTTATCTACATGAATGCTCTCTACTTGATATAAAGTTGGATTTCCAAATATTGATGCAGAGCTAACAGCGAAAGTGTCGTCATTAATACTGAAATCCCATGATAGGATTCTATCTTGTTTTGGATTATTGTATTCATAGCTATCTGTTACAAATACCTTGTACTTGCCATCATCAACCTTGTAGTAAGAAATACCATAAGGACTTCCTAATTCATTTTCTCCAAAAGAACCTAGAAATTCCATTGAAGTGTTAAATACGGCAACATGTTTATTATCTCTTTCTGTTACTAGGACAAATTGATCATTTATTACTGTGATACCATTCGGAAAAGCACCTTCGCGTGAGATAGATTTTTTAAATTTTCCATCCATTGCACCATATAAATGAATCTCATTTTTATCTTTCACGGTAACAACAATGACATGTTTTCTCATTAGAAATCCTATGCTGTCTATACCAGCATTTTCTATAGATTCGGTAGAGAATAGAGGATCAGATAGTATAATTTTATCATTGTTCTGACAGCTACTTATAAATAGCAATGCTATCGATATGACAAATATATTGGTAAAACTTTTAAAAAAATTCTTCATTTTCCATTTTTTTAAAAACATCGTATTAAACGTCTCCTATTTAAATTATTATTTGAAATTATTGATTCAATACTTTAAAAAAGCCTGGGAATTACTCAGTGATACCTAATAGCTCTATTTGAAAGATAAGGACTGAGGAAGGTGGAATAACATATTCTCCCAACTTAGAACCTGGAACCCCTCTTTCTCCATAAGCTAAATTAGACGGTATATATACCTCCCATTGTGAACCAACAGGCATTGTTTGTAGTATTTCTGTCCATCCCGCTATCACACCATTGACTCCAAATACAGCAGGCTGACCACGATCATAACTACTGTCAAATTTATACCCATCAATAAGAGACCCACTATAGTGAACAGTTACTTCATCATCATAATCTGGAATTTTACCAGAACCTTCTTTAAGTACTTTATATTGCAATCCACTACGTTGACGTACACGTACGCCTTCTTTCAATTTATTTTTATCTAAAAACTCTTGTCCTGAAATTTTATTTTCTCTAGATAATTTTCTAGCATCTTCTGTTACTGCTTGCATTTCATCTCTTTCTATTTGTGAATTTATTATATTGAATTTGCGCAATACTGTCTGTCTATCAACATTATTTAATCGTGGTTGATTTTTTTGCCAAAAATCATCCATGCCTTCTTTTACAAGATCACGATTTAGTTGAGTCTCTGGTAAATTTTGAGCAATATTAATCCCCATAGAATAGCTCAACGAATCTTCAAAAGTCACAATTAATGATTTTTCATCCTGCGGCGTAGTAGGCTCATTTTCACAGCTAGTGAAAAGTGAAAAACTAAAAATAATTGTTAATATCTTTATTGAGTTATTCATGAGCTTATTCTAATTATTATCGATACTCATAGTAAAGAAAAAAATTATCGACCATCCTTATAGCCAGTATAGTCATCCATCATACTATTCAATCCATAAAGACTGCCAAATTTTACCAGCAAAGAACTAGGGAGCAAAGCTCTTAATAAAACAGATTGGTTCATAATCCATGGAATTTTAGGTGAATGAAATCCAAAACGAATTGCTCTATTTACAATTACTTTTGCTACCGTATCATGCGATTTGACGCCTGGAGCAAATATTGATCCTAAAATATTAAGTTTTGTTCCTTCAAATAAGCCTTTTTTCAAAAAGTTGGGATGTATTGAAGAGAATCTTACACCCTTCTTACCCATCTTAATTGCTTCGAGTCTTAAAGACTCTGTCAACCCCATGACAGCCCATTTTGTTGCTGCATATATTGCTAATTTAGGAGCACCAATTAATGAAGATGCAGAAGAAATATTAATAATATGCCCTTTGTTTTTTTCAAGCATTGCTGGCATAAACGCTCTAATAGTATAAACCATTGATGTAAAATTGACATTTATCATATTCTCTAGTTCTTCGTCAGTACGATCCAACATATATCCTGTATATACTGTTCCAGCATTGTTAATTAAGATATCAATACCACCAAATTTTTCTTTAATGATATTTGCATTGCTATATACTTGTTCTTTGTTTGTAACATCACACACCTGCGAAAAAACATCAAAACCTTGTTCTTTAAAATTATTAACAGATTTGTTTAGATCGTCTTCTTTGAAATCCCAAAGAATGACTTTGCCGCCTTCATTGAGTATTCTTTGAGCAGTAGCTAGGCCTATACCTTTGGCACCACCAGTAATTAAGACGAGTTTATTTCTAAGATTCATAAATTAAAATAAAGCATTAAAAACTTGAATACCATTGAATTCCATAGGCAAGACAAACGCTAATAGCTAAACCTAGCATAAGTCTAAAAAAGTCAGAATAAAGCATTGGAAAAATAGCTTTTACGTTTTTATCGGTATACCTAAGGGTTCCATAACCTTGAGCAAACATAATACCAATTTCCCTTCCTGCTAACATACCCATAAATACAAATGTAGTACTCATAGGAAGATCATTAACTTCTTTAAAATAATACAGTACAAATACATATACTAAATCAACTAAAGTAGCAGAACGAACATATCTTGTGTTGGTTTTAGATAATACAATTTCTTGTATTTTTCCACCTCTTTCATAAAACATAAAAGCTAATCCAATTAACATTGTTCCAACTATAAGTATTTGAAAAGCTAATGTAGGGAATGACGAGTATCTTGGTAAGAAAACCATAATATTTGCCATATCATGTGAAAGCCAAGTTGACCAGAGCCAACCGGTTGTAATCCATTGGGCTGTTCTCCAGACATTATTGTATTTATTATTCCCTTTTTCACCCTCATATAAAATATATTTACTTATGAAGTACCATGCAGCAAATGCAAAAACAAATGAAACTCCATATCCAACAAAACTTTTTAAGAGCATTTTTTCCATTAATCCCTCAACGCTAGCAGCAAAAACAGATAAAACTAAGAAAGTAGTTGATACAGGAATTTTTACTCTAGTTAAAACAACTAAAACAAGTGGTGCTAATGCATGGTACCACATGATTTCAATTTCGGGAAATTCGGTCAATCTACCAAAAGCAGGGTCTCCAGCATTAAAGCCTTGAATCATAGTAAGTACAAAAATTGATCCCATATAAGCAAACATCCAGTACCACTTTACATCAGCTCTGTTAGATGCAATGTATGTTCCTAAGGTTTGAATACTATCATTTGCAGTAACTGCATACACAGCAAACAAAAATCCTAAAAAAGACCAAATGGTTAAAAAGTCCATTAAAAATACCCCCTAATAAATTTAAATTTTTTCATCATGCCTAACAATTTTACCATTGATTTGAAAAATTATGTCTTCGGCTATATTTGTTGTATGATCTGCAGCTCTTTCAACATATCGAGAGATATTCGTAAAAACAATAAATTGTCTTAAGAATTCAGAATTACTTTTGGCTTTATCTTTAAAAAGAGTAAATATCTCTCTATTATTGTTATCAATAATATCATCCATTTCAATAACTTCAAATGCTTTTGCTTCATCAGATAAAATAAAGGCATTAATAACATCATTTAACATTGAAGTTAAAGTTTCTGCCGAATGTGATAGAATTTTAGGTAATTCTAGCTCTGGATGTTCAACCATAAACTGGGTATTTCTAGCTATATTGGTTGCATAATCTCCTATTCTTTCAAGCTCATTATTAATTTTCAAAGCAGCTAATAGATATCGCAAATCTGAATCAATGGGATGAAATTTTTCAATAATTTCGTTGACTTCTTTTTCTATTTCGACTTCCATCATATTTATTTTAGAATCAACATTTATTACAGTTTGCGATTTATCTAAATCTTTTTTTTCTATTGCACTAAACGCGTCTTTAATATTCGTTTCAACTAACGAGCTTAGTTTTAATAAATTATAGTTTAAATCTTGTATTCTATCTGACAATTTCATTCTCCATAATATAGTAAAAGTACAAAAAAATATTTAGGATTATGTTAGGATTCAGATAAAAAAAGAGGGAAGAAAACTCTTCCCTCTTTTCGTAGCAATATTCGCGATAGGAAATGCTATATTACATATTAAATTAGTTTAGTTACTTTCTTCTGACCATACTGTCCAGCCATCAAAAGCATCATCGTTGAAACCAGCTTTTAAAGCACCAACAAATGTTGCTGACGCATCCATGCTAGCCTCAGTTGGAGTTGATCCTGTAAACTCGGTTGCTGGAAGCAAGTTTGCTTCTGTTACACCAGTGTTACCATCTTGTGCATTAAATGTAAAGCTAGCACCTGGATCTGTTCCATCAGTAGCTGCAACCGTTGCAGGCTCAGGTACATCATCCATAACATTTGAAGGGTCTAACCAGATGTATCTTCCATCAGCATCATCTGAAGGAGGAGTTGAACCATTTACAACAAATGTTCCATCTAAATTTCCATCTTCATTAGTAGCACGGAAGCCTCTTCTTTGCTGATCTACCAACATATAATTTTGGAAGTGTCCAGCAGTTCCTTCTCTTAGCCTTAATGACTCGTCTTCTGAAGAAGCGCTATTATTTCCTACAATCGTAACATTAGAGAATTTAGGAAATGAATCGTCTGCAGCTTGGCTGCTGTTTCTTCCATCCATTTCATGACCTCTATTTGAGGTTGCTCCTCTAACAACAACTAGGAATTGTCCTGTTCCTTGGTATCCAGTGTCTGTATCAAATCCGTCGTCGCCAACTTTGTATACCATACAGTATCTTAAATCAACAGTTCCACCAAACATTTCAAAACCGTCATCAAAGTTGTAAGCAACTTCGCAGTAACTAACTTCTGTTCCAGTTCCAACACCAGCTAATGTAATACCATTAATTTCATTATCTGGAGCAATTGCTCTACCACCATAACGAACAGAAACATATCTTAATGTACCAGAGTCATCAGCAGCATCTGTACCACCATAAGGTACTGAAGCAACACCCTCAACGGTTCTAGTTCCACCGCCTTGAATTGGTGCATAACCACAGATAATTAATCCACCCCATGCTCTACCACCAACAATTGGAAGTCTGTCTGGTTCGTCTCTTGCAATAATTGATGTCATAAGAATTGGAGCACTAGCAGTACCTACTGCTTCAATCATTCCACCTTGCCATACTACGATTGCAGGAGCGTTTCCATTACCATCATCTGATAATGCATAAATGTTAGATCCAGCTGCAATTGTTAACGTTGCACCATCTTTAACTTGTAGCTGACCAGAAAGTACATAGTCACCGCTTAAATCTAAATCTGAAGTAACATCTCCATATAAACTTCTTTCAACATTCATATCCATTGAGTATGAATTTGACAAAGTTGTTGTACCATCTAAAGCGGTTGTAGTAACTGTTAATATAACAGTTTTTAAACCTCTTGAAGAGAATGTATGTGAACCACTTGCAGCAACAGCAGTTGCTTCACCATTAAAATCCCATGAATATGCTACTCCAGTACCAGTACCAACAGATGCAGCCTGGGAATCTGAAATAGAAAAATTATAGGTTAATGTTCCCATCACATGCTCAGCGTTAAATGCCTGTGCAGATGGAGGAAGAGTAGTATTATCTACAGTCTCTGAATCGTCTTCACATGATGTTAAAAGAAACATACTTGCGAAAATCGATAATAATAATATTTTTTTACTATTCATTTTTTTATCCTTTTAATTAATTACCAATTGTGAACCAATTTCACTCAAATAAATTAGATAGGTAAATTGAGTTTGTTGTTTGAAGTTTGTTAGAATTATGTTTGAATTTTTAATTAAAATCGTAAGTCATACTTAAAGATATAGATATACCTGGTTCAAGCATCTTTGTATCTAACTTATTTCCAGTATCAGTTTTCAAATAGTGTTCAATCTTGCTATTTAAAAGATTTTTTGCCCTTACACTAACTGATAATCCATTTTCAAATTTTTTCTTTGAAGTAAAATTTAAAGAATGAAAAGGTGCTTCATAATAATGTCCTGTTACATCCCCTACTTTAATAATTCTTTCACTAAAACCATTATAAGAAAGTGAAATTTCGTATCCTGAACTAAGAATTGTATCCAAGGCAAGATTCCCTAAAAATTCTGAATGACCCATTAATGGCCTATTGGTCTGATCTTCAATTGGAGTTACTGCAAATGGAGAAACTACAAAATCATTTACATTTACATCTGATGATGACAGTGTAGCGTTTGCAGTTAAAATTTGGGTAGCACTTGATGAGGGAAATAAATTTATCTTCTTCCTAATATCAAACTCTAATCCATAAATCACTGCAGATTTTGCATTGTTATACATACTATATGATCTTTCTACATTTACTAATAATACCTCTTCAACAGGTTTTTGCATATCTTTAGCAAATAATGAAACTGACCATACTTCACCTCCGGAAGGATATACTTCGTATCTAAGATCAAAATTTGTGACTTCTGATTGTTCAAGTGTCGGGACTCCAATATATTGATCATCTCCATAAAATGCCTGATATTCAAGAGGTGCATATTCTCGAAATTCTGCTCTTGCAACAGTTTGAGATAACGAAAATCGAACTTTTGAATCCTTTGAAGTGTCTAAAATAAAATTGATAGAAGGAAGTACATAATTTTCATCAATATCTACAAGTGTTGGCTCTTGTGTAGGGTTGTTGTAAGGGTTGACATACGTTTGACCAGTTACGGTATTATATGGCCTAAGATCTAATGTATACATTTCATATCTCATACCACCAATAAAAGTAATAGGTATAGCAAAAGAATCAAATTTTCTTTCAATCATTGAAAAAATTGCATTTGTCTTTTCATCTGCATCGTATGCAGCTCTTGCAAGCTGTGCTGCTTCTTCAACAATAATTAAACCACTATTTCCATTAAAAAAGTTTTCTTCGTCAAATGATCTTCCAAAATCATTGTCATTAACCTCAAGAAGATTGTTTGGCCATATTCCATTAGAATGAGTATAATAAAAAATTCTCTTTTTAAAAGTCCTATCTCTCTGCTGAATTCTAAGTCCACTCTTCAATTGAAAGTTTTCAAAATTAACTTTATATGACAAATCTATACTATTATTTGTATCATCTCCATCAGCCCAAAATCTTGAACCAGGTGACGTACTACTTACATCAACAGTGTAAGGATTTAATGCGCTTTGTCTAGAGTAAGTATGAGAGGAAACATCTGGTTCGTACAATGAGGCAGAACCTAAATTTATTGACCAATCAAGTTCGCTTGGATTTGAAGAATAAAATATACTATTACCTTCAAGAGATAAATTTGATAATGCTTTTTCACTATAATAATGCTGAATAGTTACTGCGTCCTCTAAATTTTTAAGTAGCCCGGAAGCATAAGATAATTTATCACTAGCTTTATGACTTAATAAAAAAGATAATTTAAACTTATGATCTTGTAAATATTTAAAACCAGTACTCATATTTAATACATGGTTTACATTATAAATAGATGTTTCTCTTTGGAGGTTCAAATATCTTGATAGTACTGTATTATCATAATATCTACCAATATTTTCGTCCTCAAAATCATAAGAATTGCCAAAGGAATAATTTATAAAGTATCCATACTCATAATCATCATTAGAACTATTGAACTTTTGACCATTTTCAATACCAAATGAAATCTGAGGACTGGTACTTTTTGACTTAAAACGATAATTTTGTTTAAATTTATTTGTATTTATTGATAGTAATTCACGCCACTGTGAAGAAGTATAGTTTTGTGGATTAGTTGATCCAGATGTTAATGGATATCTAAACTCTGACAACCAAAAATCTTTTGGAACATCAGGCATTTTATTATCATTTCCATCTATACCAGAGAAATTAATTCCATTATTAGATGTTCTAAATCTACTATTATCAATTGATGAAATTGTTCCAGCGCCAAACTTTAGCTTCATTATTTTTTTATCTGGATATGCTAAAGTTTTAATATTTACAACCCCTCCAGCAAAAGTTCCAGGTAGGTCAGGAGTAAACGTTTTTTTTGCACTTAATCCAGAAATAATTGAAATGGAAAAAAGATCTAAAGGAACAGCTCTTTTTTCAGGTTCTGGGGTAGCTAAATCAGAATTATTTAATTGCGTATTTGTATACCTATCACCTAATCCTCTTACAGCAACAATATTATCAACTACAGAAACACCAGTCACTCTTCTAAACGCATCTGCTGCATTAGAATCCCCCGCTTTTGACATTCTTTCTAAACTTATTGCATCTTCAACATTAGATGATTCTTTTCTGTCAATCATCTGCTGCATTAGAATCCCCCGCTTTTGACATTCTTTCTAAACTTATTGCATCTTCAACATTAGATGATTCTTTTCTGTCAATCATTATGCTTATATCGCTACCATCGACTGCTTGACCAGTCACCTCAACACCAGATAACTGCACGGCATCTATTGATAAAGCAATATTAAAATTATTCTGTCCTTCGATTAGACCTATTGAGAATCTTTCTGACTTATAACCTATATAAGAAACATTTAATACCACTTTACCAGGTTGAATAAAAATTGAATATGAGCCATTTAAATCAGAGGCTGATCCATTATTTGAGTTTTCAATAATGATATTTACACCAACTAGTGCTTTTCCGGAGTCCTTATCGGTGACAGTACCAGTTAGAACAGATAAATCTTGACAAAAAATGAAACTTAACGATAGAAATAATACCCCAAATATTCTCAATTTTATATCTCCTTTAAAATTAAAGAAAAGATATAAAGCTTATGTTAGGATTATGTTTGAATAGGTAAAAATATTTTTACAGAAGTTCCTTTGCCTATCTCACTGTCTATGGTAATATCTCCATTGTGTAGATCCAGAATTTTTTTTACAATTGGTAATCCCAAACCTGAACCTCCATAATCTCTACTTCTTGAGGATTCTTCTCTAAAAAATCTATTAAATATATTCTTAATATTTTCTTTTTTTATACCTTTTCCATTATCAATTATTTCAATAATGCATGAATCTTGTTGACTGTACAACATAATATTAATCTTGCTATTTGAATTTGAATACATAATTGCATTTTTTAAAATGTTGGATAATGCATTTTGAATAAGGCTTATATCAACCTCTAAATTGCAACAATTAAAATCTTTTGGCTGTTCAATAACTATATCTTTTTTATCTGCAAGGTGTTTCACAGCTTCAACCGAAAATAAAATTAAATCACTTAAATTAATCCCTTCTTTTTGAAGATTAAAAACAGAATTGTTTTCTAACATAGATATCTGCAGCAAATCATCAATTATTTCATTCATTCTCAAAGATTGTCTAATAATTATATCTCTAAAAGGGGTTTCTGTAGGAATAGTTTCAGTCGCTGCTAAAATAGAAGTGATTGGCGTTCTAAGTTCATGAGATACATTTTCAACAAACTCTCTTTGAGAGTTCTGTGCTTGTGTGATAGATGATATATCATTAAAAACAACTAAATATTTTGTCTTAGCGGATGCTTCAACTTTCAAAAAAGTTACTTTTGCATCAAAGGATTGAGAAGCATCAATAAAAAAGTCTTCTTCAAAGGTTTTAATTTCATTTTGATTTTCAATAGCTTTCATTGATTGCTCAATGAAGTTTAATATTTTGGGATTTCTAACAATACCTGATATTGGTTTTCCAATGAATGCATCAGATAAAGAAAATATTCTTTTTGCTTTATCGTTATAAAAAATTAAAAATTTATCTTTATTTATAGAAATAACACCCGATTGTATAGTATCAAGAACTGACTTTAAATCATTAATCGAAGTATTAATCTTTTTCATCATTAAACTTATATCCTATACCCCTAATAGTTTTAATATATTTTTTTGCAGTAGATAATTTTTTTCTTAATCCTACAATTTGAAAATCAATTGTTCTATCAGTAGCAGGATAATTATCTCCTCTAATAGAGTCAATTATTTGAGATCTGGTATATACCAAACCAGGATTTTGGGCAAGCATACTTAAAATTTCAAACTCACTAAATGTTAAATCTATTATAGAATTATTTATACTGACTTGATGTTTACCAATATCTATTTTTAAGCTATCAAAGTTTAAAATTTTTGAATCTGTTTTTTTGACTCTTCTCAAAACAGCAGCAATTCTAGCAGAAAGAACTGAACCAGAAAATGGTTTAACTATGTAATCATCTGCTCCCAATTCCAAACCTTTTACAATGTCAGCTTCACTTCCTTTAGCTGTAAGCATTATTATCAAAAGATCTTTTAATTGGGGGTCACTTTTGATAATTCTACAAATATCGTATCCATTAATACCTGGAAGCATTAAATCTAAAAGAAGCAAATTGGACTTATTATTTCTAAGATACTTTAGTCCAGATTCGCCATTTGAAAATGATTGTACTTGATATCCTAAACTTAAAATATTATATGAAAGTAGCTCGCGGATGTCTTTGTCATCTTCAATAATTACTAATTTTGTATTTTTTGTATCTGACATATAAGCTCCGGAGGAGAGACTCGAACTCCCGACCTGGTGATTAACAGTCACTCGCTCTACCAACTGAGCTACTCCGGAATATGTGAAAGAATTTTTCATATTATTATGAAAAAAACAAGAAATATTACACTTCAAGTTCGATAATTAAATCTCGTGATAAATCAAATTGTGCATGCCTCTGAACATCTTTTGAGATAATCACACCATCAAACTTAGAGACCGATCCAAGATTAGCATGGGTAGATTTTAATCCACCTAAATACCAACGCTTATCACTGATATACATGAGGTCCCCTACATTGCCTTTGATTTGATCCATATATTTTTGTGGAAGACATATTTTATTATTTTCATCCTCAGATACAATAATTTCGCTTCCAGGAACTGTAATAGTAATACCAGCATTTGGATTTACCTTTGCCCCCTTAAAGTGCTCTGCTCCATCTTTGATTGTCCAAAGAGTAAGTCCTTTAATATGGTCATAATTTTTTGGTGGTTTTGTTAATAAAGTGACAATGACTCCAATGGACACACAAGCTACTAAATTATATAATGCTCTGATATAAGAATAAGGTTTTTCTGGAACGAACTCGGTACCATGCGCAAATGGAGTGATTAATTCAAAAGGATATATGATACCTAAAACAATGAACACAGATCCTAAAACAAAACTCAATACAGCTGCTTGGGCAGAAAAACGTTGCCAGAAGATTCCTAGGAAAATCATAGTTACCATTGGAGGAGTTACAACACTATGAAATGCTCCATGCGCTTCATAAATGGTGCCGTATTGGGCAAATAAAAATGCTGCACCAATTCCTATTATTGTTACTCCGGCAGATGTTAACATTGATACTCTTAAACGGGTTTTTTCAGAAGGATTTTTTGCTCGAGGTGTATAAATATCATTTACAACCACTGCTGCAGATGCATTAATTTGAGAATCTAAGCTAGACATCAATGCTGCTACTACAGCTGCAACTAAAAATGCGAATACTGCTTCTGATGACGCAACAATACCAGCAACAACTGTAAAAATACTATTGGGGTTTGTAGTCTCAGCAAGCACTTCTGGTGATGTATTAGTAATGGCTCTTGCAACCCAACCAGCATTCGATACTGCAATAGTGGCAATTGGTAAGAAAACTAATACGTTCATCATTGTTGCTCTACGCGCATGTGCTACAGAGCGTGAAGATAAAAAGCGCATAATAACTGCCTGATTCATAAAAGCAAATCCAACAGATCCAACCACGCCATCTTGCCAGAATACACCTACAAAATTAAAGTCAGGCGGTGAATTAAAGTCAGCTAATGGTAGTTTATTAGTTGTAGATAAAGCATTCCAAAATATATCAAATCCTCCTAGATATGCGATACCGAGACCAAAGATTAAGAGCCCCGCAAAGAGCAGAACTACTCCCTGTAAAAAGTCCGTAAAGATAATAGCTGTCTGCCCACCTAAAGAAACATAGATTCCAGAAATTAATGCAATGGTAATAATGATTGTTTCAATATCCCAACCAAGAATGGGCTGTAATAGTGAACCTAGGGCTAACAAACCAATTCCAATATAACCTATTAGATATAGAATCATTGTGAAGGTTGATAAATTTCTTACTGTAGAATTAAATCGTCTTTCAAAATATTCTGGGATAGAATTCACTTTCATGTAATAAATAATTGGAATCCAGCCAAATAAAAGGAGTGGCATGAAGAACCAATCATTCATATAGGTCATTGTAGAAGAAAAACCATATTCAAATCCTTTTGATGCATATTTTGCAAAACTATGCGAACCTACTCCAGTGGCTAGCATTGACATTCCAATTAACCACCAAGAAAATCTTCTACCACCAAAGAAAAAGTCTTCTGTAGATTGATTATTACGTGCAAAGAATAAACCTGCACCTAATACAAAGGATACATAAAAAACTAGGATAACCCAGAATAATGAGCTTGTAGCAATTTCAGGAGTCATCGTATATACCTACTTAATAATAATCCAGTAATAATATATCCAGCCAAAATAACAAAATAAAGCTGTGGGGCATTATTGAGAGCAGCAATAGTCATAATTAAATGGATGGAGGTTACATAAATGAATCCCCAGACTAGTGCTACTACAAATGTTTTATACTCACCCCAAAGAACCTCATATCCATATGCTTTAAAGATTGCAAACAATCCTCCACCAAAAATTAGTAACCCAAAACTATATTGATATAAAAATGGGAGCCATGAATGTGAAAATAAATCCATTATCCTAATGCCTCAAAAGATGGTTTTAAAAGGTCGTATGTATCATGCAACCCTTGCGCTACAACTTTAGTTGATCCTACTACTGGCATAAAACTTGTATCTGAAGGCCATCGTGGTACGATATGAAAGTGTAAGTGACTTTCAATTGACGCGCCTGAGCCCTTACCTATATTTGCTCCAAAATTAAATCCTTCACAGTATAAGTGTTCTCTTAAAATAGCCATTGTTTTCTTTGTTACTTGCATAATTTCTGACAACGTATTATCGTCTAAATCTTCTATTGCATTCTTTTCTTCGTATGGAACCACCATAAGATGCCCATTATTATATGGATAATAATTCATAATTACATAGCATGTTTTTGCGCGGTAAAGAATAAAGTTTTCTCTGTCTTCACTTTCATTTGGCTTATCAGAAAATATTTTTTGTGATCCATCTTTATTTCTGATGTATTCCATTTTCCATGGAGCCCATAGATGTTTTTTATGCGACATACTCATTATCTGATTCAATATTATCAATCAGATCCCTTAATACTGGTTTAATATATACATTATCTAAATCCATTTTACTAAAACATTTTGCTAAGATATGTAAACGTTGCTCTAAAGGTTTATGCTTATTAATTACTACAACATTATCAGCAAATAACAGACAGCTATCACCATTAAAATCGCCTTTATCTTGAATAATCTTAATATCAAATTTATGACTTAATTCGATAAAATCATCTAGAAGCTGCTGATATTTTTTATTTTTTTTCTTATGTGTCACACTTAATTCCTGTAATCTCACTACTACTTCTTATTTTTTCTCCTAAACCATCTACCATCTCTATGTTATACTTTTTCATGACAGCCGTCTCTGGAATTTCTTCCAGGCTTCTATCTCCCCCATTAGCAAAGATATCTGGTTTTAAATGCTCCAAACTTTTACAAACACTCTTGTCTTTATCAATACTGAGAAACACTTCATCAACGCAGCGTAGAGCTTGAACAATTTCTAATCTATCTTGCTCCGGCATAAATGACTTTCCTTTTTTTAATCCGGCCTGATAATCACTGTTTATAATCACTACTAATTTATCTCCTAAACTCTTAGCCATTTTTAAGTATTCTAAATGCCCTACATGAATTGGATCAAAATACCCACTAACTGCTACAACTTTCATTACATAGTCTCCTTTTCATAGTTCCAAATAGGTAATTCTAGCTCCCAATTTTCTCGACAAGATAAAGAGTCAGAATAAACGCTAAATTCTTCTGCTTGTATTTTATTTTCAAAAGATCCTGTATCTAATTTATTGTCATTATTTCTATCTTCATATACTAACAATTGGTATTTACCTCCTACAATGTCATTAATTACATATGAACCATCTAAAGAAACAGTTTCAACGTAAGAATGGGTATCATTTTGTAATAATACCTTGATAGGATGGAGAAATTTTCCTGTTAATACACCTGATACTTTCGCTACTCTCTTTTGCTCTTCACTACTCTCTAAAGCTACATCTAGACTATCAGTTTCTAGTATTTCTTCTTCAGAGGCCTCATGTATAAAGAAATTTATCTTATCTAAGTTGCCCATTTTTGTCGATAATATATTATCATGATAAAATGCATATTGCCCTTTAGTATAATCAATATTTGATCCATATTGCTCTACTGCTAGAACGGAGAAATCTTCTTTGGGTAAATAATTGAAAATAAATTTATTTTCATCATTTGTATTTGCAATGTAGTCTGGACTTGTATCAAGCATAGTAGAATAATCTATCTTTCCCCTCCAAAGAAGGATAGTTGATTTATTAAAATCACCATAAACATGTCCCTCAATTTTACTACTATTAAGTTCTGTGCTCGTCGTAAATGGGATCATAATATCATGATCAATAGGAATGCTGTGCTCATCAGAAAGGCTGCTATCAAACACTATCATGTAAGTCGTATCATCATTAAGGTTTTCTGGAAGCATCACATCAATCTTATCTCCTCTAAATTCATATCTTATCCTCTCTGCAACCATTGGATATACTTTAATAGAATTTTTGATAGAACTTTCTTTTAAGTACTCACTAAAACGAATTGATACTTTTTGATTAGAAGAAATACTTGTTAATTTTTGTGGATTAGTACTAATTAGTGTTGGAGGAATTTCATCTACAGGTCCTCCTTCTGGATTGCGAACAGATGCACAATTATTTAGTATAATAATAGCTATAATTAATAAGACTCTATTCATCTAAAGACTCAATGACATCCATTGCATGTGTTGCGGTTTTTACTTTTGAATATACTTTCTCAATGATTCCATTTGCATCAACCAAATAAGATATTCTCATAATTCCTTCATACTCTTTACCGTACATTTTTTTTAATCCCCAAGCATGATAGCTTTTAATAACATCTAAATCTACATTTGATAATAAATCGTACGGAAAATTATTTTTTTCACAAAAATTATACTGTGCTTTGACAGAATCTTTACTAATGCCTACCACTTCAATATTGTGCTTAGCAAAAGTCTTAAACTCATCTCTAATGCTAATCCCTTCTTTGGTGCAGCCACCCGTACTTGCTTTAGGATAAAACCAAATTAATAGTCTTGATCCTTTAAAATCGTACAATGAAACATCTTTATCATTTTGATTTTTTAATGTGAATGCTGGTGCTTGATCTCCAATAGATAACATATCTTTTCCTTACTTGTCGTATCTTTTTAAATAATCCTCAGACCATTTTACAAAACTATTATTATTAATTTCAGATTTAATTTCACTAATTAAGTCAAAGTAATATGCAATATTCATTAATGTAGTAATACGAATACCAAACATTTCATTCACCTTAAACAAGTGTCTTAAGTATGATCTAGAATGTTCTTGAGCAAATTGAATGCTACTGTTTTTATCAATAGGTGCTGTGTCATCCTTATATTTACTATTTAGAATATTAATTGGTCCGTCATGCGTAAAAATCTGTCCATTTCTTGCATTACGAGTTGGTAGAACGCAATCAAACATGTCAACTCCAGATAAAATTGATTTGACAAGGTCTGTAGGTTTACCTACTCCCATTAAGTAACGAGGCTGATCTTGAGGCATATGCATTCCAAGTGTCTTGACCACGTCAAACATTGGTTCTTTTTTTTCTCCTACAGACAACCCACCAATAGCTAAGCCACATGTAGCGAATGGAAGCATCTGATTTAAACATTTTAATCTTTCTTCTTTATCCACTCCGCCTTGAATAATAGGAAATAACGTTTGATGATGACCATATAAAGATGATTGATCATTTAAGTATTCATATGCTCTTTTAGTCCAGTCTTCCGTTAATCTAGAAGCTCGTTTGAGCTCTTTTTTTGAACAATCAGCCGGAGGACAATAATCAAAAGCCATAATAATATCAGAGCCTAACTTTCTTTGAACTTCCATGGAAGTTTCTGGTGTAAAAAAATGCATACTTCCATCAAGATGTGATTTAAAATTTACTCCATTATCTGTAATGTCATTCATCTTACTCAGTGAGAAGACTTGATAACCTCCACTATCAGTTAAAATACTATTTGACCAGTTCATAAATTTATGTAAGCCTCCATTTTTTTCTATGATATCTGTTCCTGGTCTTAAATAAAGATGATAAGTATTTGAAAGCATGATTTGCGTATTAATATCGTAGAGTTCTGAAGGCGAAATCGATTTAACTACTCCATGCGTTCCTACAGGCATAAAAACAGGGGTCTCAATTATAGAATGGTCAGTTTCTATTTTTCCTACTCTGGCTAATGAATGTATATCTTCTGATTGAACTGTAAACTTCAAAAGATTACCAGTCGTAACCTATAGATAAGATATATTGTGGTTTTGAATAGTCTCCATTTGGATACCGATCCCAGGCAGTATCAAGCCTTACCAAGGCCCATGGAGTAAACATTTTCATTCCAATACCAAATGTAGAAATAATCGCAGAGGCTTCTGAATCAGATAAGCCATACTTTGCTCTCACTAGCGCACTATCGTCGAATTCTTCACTTGAATCCCATGCAGCACCAACATCAACAAATAAATGGCCAAAAATATTGCCAAACCTTATCCTTGCAGGAAAACTCACATCCACATAATTAACAAAAGGAAATCTAAATTCAAAATTTGCAACTGCAACATTTTCTCCTGTTCGTTCTCTATATCTTGCACCTCTTACTGGAAAAACATATTCGCTAAAATAAACATCTTGAAGCACAGAAGAATTATCGTATTGTAAAACTCTTTGAGCATAAAAACCTGAATCATCTCTTCCTTCTGTTTGGGTATCCGAGAAAATGGTCATCTGTGAATTTCCTCCCAAGAAGAATCTTTGTGGATTATCTCCCATACTCTTTCCTAGCATTAATCGTGTTGCTATGCTGTAATTCCTATTAATTTTAAAATATTTTCTAATATCAAACTTAATAGTTTGAAAAGGAATAGAATCATCTCCGACAGAAGGACTAAATTGAAATGTAAGGTACTGCTTTAATCCATCGACAGGTCCTGTGTATGAATTTGTTGTATTGTCAAATACCCAACTTACCATAGGCATAACTGCTGTCAGATTCTCTGTATAAACAGAATCATAAGTTAGATTATATATATCGAATTCCTTCACCTCGTATTCTACCGTTCTAAATGTTCCACCAAAGTCTATACGATTAAATTTAGAAAATGGATATTGTGCAAAAAATCCCAAACCATAATCTCTTAGCTTGCCTATGTAATCTGATGTCAAACTATAACCTAATGAAAAAGTATTTGCTTGCTGAAATAAGGTACCATAATAATTTATTCTATTCTTTAAATAAGCATAGCTAACCACTACATCACTATTATTAAGGTCTAATACTAGATTTGTACCCATCATGATTTGATGATCACCCATTACATCGCTCCAAGCGAGATTGGCTAGCGCTCTAGTACCAAAAAGATTATCAATAGAAGCTCTGGTTGCTATATAATCAATAGAAAAGTCTGTTTGATATGCTTTTGCTGTATATCCATCAGCAAAACGAAGTGAGTCTACTGGTGCAGTATTTTCCTCATCATCTTTGTTACTATCATTGAACCTTCTATAATTTCTGGAGAATATATATTGTGAATAATCTTGAGCCTCTTCGCTAGGTTTTTTTGTCTTAACAAAACGTAAATCTTCAAAAGTATCTACATCATTTCTTTCGCTATAGAATCTTGTTTCTGGGACAATCTCTTCTTCTTTATCTTGAGCTTGGCTCATGACAAATAAATCCCATCCTCTTTCTGAATAGCCAGAAAAAACTAATTTATCGCCAGAGCTATCAACATCAATTTGCTGGATTCCTGTGATCGCATTAGTGATAGGAGAGAAAATTTCACTATTCATTTCATGTCTAAAAATATTATATACTCCATTATAATCTGCTGTATAAAACAGTAAATTTTCTTTTGTTAGAGATGGATAATCTTCATTATAAGGAGTATCGGTAATCTGTGTAATCTCTTCAGAAGCAAAATCATACATAAATAAATCTCTTTGAGAAAAATCTATATCAAACATATCTGGAGAGCCTTTACTTACTCCCCTATCAGAACTAAAAACAATCCTATCTCCATCTTGAGACCACGTAGGAGCAAAGTCTGAAAAAGTATCATTAGTTAAATTAGTTAGCTCTTCAGTATCTATATCCACAAGATATAAATCACTAGCATTATCTTTATGCCCTACGAAAGCTATCTTATTTTCATTAGGATGCCATACAGTAGTAAAGACTCCATCCAAAGCAATAGGTATTTTTTCATAATCACCATTCTGAGTATTCACCATAATAATAGAATCTTCTTTTCCACTCTTAGAAGCAAAGGCAATAAACTTACCATCTGGAGACCAAGATAATCCTGGCTGTAACCACTTAAGCTCTTCAAAGTCAGGACTAGTATTTCCTCTAATCAGTCGTTTTTTTTGCTTACCCGAGTCAAGGCTATACAAAACTAAATCCATATATCCATTTTGGTCTGTGAAGTAGGCTACTGTATTTCCATCTGGAGAAAATGCAGGACTAACATTATAAAAATTTCTTGTTTTTGATCTATCAGTAATCTTGTCTGCAAAATCAGTAATTTTTTCTCGCTTATTAATGTCTGACCAATATTCTTTTTTTAAATAATCATGCCAATCTTTTGTAAGCTGCTCAAAATCTACCCCCAAAGCATTTTGAAATCCTTTTTCTGCATTTTGAGTTCTTTTCATTTGCTGGAAAATCTCTCCAATTTTTTCTCTACCATATTTTTCAGTAATATATTGATAGACTGAATTACCGCCTTTATAGGCTAGAATAGAATAATTTAGCTGATTAATAGTAGGTAATTGTTCTTCAATAGCAAGGTCTCTCACTACCATATCAGTTTCACTATCCCAATCAGTTGAAAGAAATTCTGCTAAGCCTTCATTGGCCCATAATGGTATTTGTAGTTGTATTCTTCCACTGATAAGTCCTTGAGCATTTCCTCCATACATCATATCATTGATGCAGGCGTGCACTAACTCATGATGAATAACATGCTTAAACTGTGTGTAAGATCCTTCAAATGGAATAACAATGCGGTTCTTGTATAATTCAGTTACACCTCCAACACCTTCAGGCATATAAGCCCCTACAATATTGGTTTGTTGAAAATCATTATGAGACGAATAAACAATAATTTTTACTGGTTGGTTACTTCTCCATCTCAAGTGTTTTCCTATTTGGTCTAATGACTCTTCTGCAACTTTAGATGTAAAAACGGCAAGATCATAATTATCACCATAATAATAGACATTGAAATTAGGGCTAACAATATATTCCCAGTCAAAGGAATTATATTGAACTTTATTTTGACCAAAATTTTGACCAAATAAGATCTGGCTGAACAAAAGATATATTATGATGAATTTCATATGAATAATATTAATATTGAACAAGCTTAGTTTAAAGAGTAATTTTTCCAATGCAGCTACCTTTATATTTTTTTGGGGACACCCATTTTAAATCATCACAATCAAATCAAGAAAAAGCAAAAGTAAAAAAGTTTTCAGACTTCCTTACTTTTATAACGACAAAGACCTCTGCAGGTTCCCTGTTTATTATGGGCGATTTTTTTGATTATTATTTTGAATATAAGAATCAGCAAAAAAGTGACTTTGATGAAATATTTTCAAAAATAGAGAAAATGAAAAATAATGGATTTGAAATCTATTTTATAGCAGGTAATCACGATTATTGGATTGGTAATTATTTTAAGAAGTATACCAATAATACTTTTCTTGATGATACTACCATAACTCATAATAATGCAAGTATCTATGTCACACATGGAGATGGAATCTTATCTTGGGATACATCATATCGCTTATTAAAGAAAGTATTACGTAGCAGTATATTTATTAAATCTTACTCTCTTCTTCCAAAAAGTATTGCACAAAAAATTGCCGATAAAATATCATATGAAAGAAAAGATTCACATCAAATTGATCAGAATAAAATTGCTAGAATCCATAATGAATTAGAAAGTTTTACTAAAGAAAAAATTAATGAAGGCCATAATTATGTTATTATGGGTCATTATCATCATTCTTATCATAAGAAATTTGATAACGGCGAATTAATATTATTGGGTGAATGCAATGAGCTTAATTATAATTATGCCATTTTTGATGGTGATAAATTAAAAATAAAAAACTTTTAAACTTTATCACATAAAGTAACCATGATAGCATTCTGAGTATGCAAACGATTCTCTGCTTGTTCAAACACTACAGAATTCTCTGAATCAATCACACTATCTGTAACTTCTCTTCCTCTTTCTGCTGGTAAACAGTGCATGAATAAATAATCATCTTTAGCGTTCGCAATTAGAGCATCATTCACTTGAAAAGGAGAAAATATTTTAACTCTTTCATCAATCTCTTCCTTTTGTCCCATAGAAGCCCAGACATCAGTATAAATAGCATCTGCATCCATAACGCCTTCAGCAGCATTATGGCTGATATTAATTTTAGATAAGTGCTTTGATTCTGAGAAGTTAATTGTGTCTTGATCTGGCTCGTAACCTTCTGGGCAGACGCATGTAAATTCAAATGGCAGTATTGCCGCCAACCTAATCCATGAATTGACAATGTTATTTCCATCTCCAACATATACTATTTTTAAATCATCAATATTTTTTTTCTTTGCTTCCCATACTGTAAACATATCAGTAAGTATTTGACAAGGATGATTATAATCGGTTAATCCATTGATGACAGGAACATTGGCATGCTTTTCAAAATCTAGCATATCATTATGGCTATATACTCTGGCCATAATTAAATCGTTATATCTACTGAATAATTGAGCTAGGTCTGAAGCACTTTCTCTTTTACCTAATCCAATATCTTGTGGAGCTAGATAGATTGCATGACCACCCATCCATGAAAATCCTGTCTCAAATGATACACGAGTCCTGGCAGATGGTTTTGCAAAAATCATCGCCATAGAATGATTTCTAAACGGCTTGAAATCTTCCTTTGTTCTATACTTATGCTTTAATTCAGCAGTTAGCTCAAACAAATCTATTAATTCATTTTTAGAAAAATCATCGACTTTGATGCAGTGTCTGGGGTTCATTTTAATTTCCTTTTTTTAGTATTTAGTATATTCATTGACTCTCTATATTTTGCAACAGTTCTTCTTGCAATAGAAAAGTCTTGTGTATCTAATAATTTTACAATTTCCAGATCAGATAGTGGTTTATTTTTATCTTCTAACTCAATAATATCTTTAATAGCAGTTTTTAACTCTTCTACTCCTACTACTTTACCAGACTTCTTTGTTATTTTACTTGTAAAAAAACTTTTCAAACTTAAAGTACCTAATGGCGTATCAATATATTTATTTTTAATAGTTCTGCTTATGCTTGAAATATCCATATTAATGTTTTTAGCAATATCTTCTAATTTTAGAGGATTAGGATGTTGCTGTTTTTCAGATAAATAGTCATGCTGTATATCAATAATTTCGCTTACAACATTTCTCAATGTATGCGAACGAAATAAAATTGTATCAAGTAAACTTTGTGCACTATTGACATGTTCATCAATAAATTTCTTTTCTTCTTTTGGAGTATCTTTATTCATTGCTGCATTTAAATACTCATTCGATATTTTAAACCTACTAAGATTTCGATCATTTATTAGAATAATCCATTTATCATCTTTCATCCTTAGAATTACATCAGGATTCACATGATTGCTAGGTTCATAAAGATCAATTATGGGTGCAAATTTTTTTGCAGAAATAATTTTTAATGCATTATCAAAATCAGTATCTGAACAGGATAATGAAGATTTAATAACTAGAAATTCTTGGTTAAGAAATTGCTCAAAATGATTTCTAATTATGTCTAATGCTAAATCTTCTTGGTCAGAAAGTTGCATTATGAGATATTCTTGTAACGTTTTACATCCTACACCTTCTGGATTTAACTTTTTAACAAAATTTAAAGCTCGCTCAACCTCTTCAACGCTAGACTCTGTGCTGTCTGCAATTAAGTCTAATTCAGAATCTAGAAAACCACTATTATCTACATTTAATATGATTTCCTTAGCAATTTTTTTTGATATTGTATCAATTTCAGATTGGTCAACTTGATTAATAAGTTTATCTATAACATTTTTGTCTTCGGGAAGATTTGATAAAAATAAGTCATAGTTTTCTTGACGATCAAATCCATAACCTTCATAATCTTTTGCTTTAGAGTCTTCTATATTCTTTTCAACTAAGACAGGATTTTTTTGAATTTCATTTTCTAATTCTTTCTCAATATCATCTAAGCTAAGCTCTAAATAGCTTGATTGAAGTATTTGTTTTGGAATTATAGACTGCTTTTGTCTTATCTTAGTAGAAAGCTTGCTCATTAATCTAATCTAAACTTTTTTCCTAAGTAAATTCTTCTCACTTCTTCATCATTTGCAAGTGATTCTGCATTACCAGATTTTAAAATTTCTCCACTATATAGAAGATAAGATCTATCTGTAATAGATAAAGTTTCTCTTACATTATGATCTGTGATTAATACTCCTATATTCTTTTCCTTCAATGACATAATCATTTGTTGGATATCTTCAACTGCAATTGGATCTACTCCTGCAAATGGTTCATCTAAAAGGACAAAATCTGGATTTAAAGCTAAAGTGCGACATATTTCAACACGTCTTCTTTCACCTCCAGATAAGCTAGATCCCAAACTATTTCTTAGGTGATTAATATTGAATTGGTCTAGTAGTTCATCAATCAGATTGTTTTGATCGATATCTTTTGGTAGCACTGTCTCCAGCACAATTTTTAAGTTGTTCTCTACTGTTAATTTTCCAAAAATAGATGGTTCTTGAGCTAAGTATCCAATTCCCATTCTTGCACGCTTGTACATAGGGAGATTTGTTATATCAATATCATCTAATAATATAGTTCCAGATGAAGGTCTGATCATTCCTGTGATCATATAAAAAGTGGTAGTCTTTCCTGCCCCATTAGGCCCTAACAGTCCAACAATCTCCCCTTTCTTTAAATTAATATCAATATTGTTTACAACATTTTTTTGGGAGTAATTCTTTTTTAGATTTTTTGCACTTAATATTTTACTCATTATTAATAGAACCTCTTGGTTTTGTGATTTTCCAATTTGTTAAATCGATATTAGACTCAAATCCAGTTCCATATAATGTATCAAGATTGCCAGATATAAAAGTTAGGCTAGCATCTGTAAAAATCTTATCTGCTTTATTATCCCAAAGCAATGAGTCTGTCCATAGCTGTTGCCCATTATCAGCTGCAACTATTACATCGCCAAATGCATTAATTTTGTTCTCTGTTTCACTTACAAATGCATAATTAGAAGTAATCAAAGATGAATGCTGATAATTATCATCATAAAGATCTACATTAACGTCTTCTGTTAATTTTAATTCTAGATTACTATCATTTCTTTCTAAAAGTTTTGATTTAATAAGTGCTTTAATATTTCCCTTTTCAGTTAAAGTAATTTCTACGTCAACAGATAATTGGTCATGTATATCTGTTAGGGGTTCTTCAGCTTTATAAGATTTAGAGCAGCTGATCAAAATAAAAAAGAGTAGTAAATAATAATTCATCGCAATTCAGAAAGTAGCTCATCTAGCAATTGTTCAAAATCTCCTCTAGATGCAATAAGCATATCAATAACTTCTCTGACTGCTCCTTTTCCTCCTGAACTCTTTGTTATATAATGTGCATAGCTTGCAATATATTCAGGGGCGTTTGGGACAGAAACAGCAAATCCAACCTTCTCTAAAATAGGGATATCAATAATATCATCTCCCATAAAGCATATTTCATCGTCTTCAAGATTATACTTTTTCTTTAACTCATTATAGGAATCAATCTTTCTAATTACGCCATTGTATACGTCATCGATCTGTAATTCTTCTGCTCTTGATTCTGTAGTAGCTGATTCTCTTCCAGTAATCCATGCTGTTTTAATCCCAAGATTTAAAAGTCTAAGCATTACAAATCCAACTCCATCTAAAACATTAAAACTTTTTGACTCTTCGCCTGCAGTATCTTTGATAAATTGTCCGTCTGTAAGAATACCGTCAACATCACAAATAAATAACTTAATATTTTTTAAATTTTTATCCATTTTCTTTCCCGTGGTTCAAATAAGTTTCTCTAAAAGCTAACATTGATGCAAGGATAGGCTCTAACCTATCTAAAGGCCATTGTGTGCTAGCATCGCTTAATGCATGGTCTACATTATCATGCACTTCCATAAATATTCCATCACATCCAGAAGCTACAGCAGAATAAATTTGACCAGGAATAAATTGCCTATTTCCAGAGGTAGTTTCTTCAAAATTTCCGGGAATTTGTGCACTATGGGTAGCATCATAAATTACTGGAAAACCAAATTCTTTCATAATTTGAATAGAGCGCATATCAGATGTCAGACTATCATATCCAAAAGAATTTCCTCTTTCTGTCACTAAAATATTATTATTGCCTGCGGCAGAAACCTTATCAATAATATTTTTTACTTTGTAAGGAGATAAAAATTGCCCTTTTTTAATATTGACTACTTTCCCTGTTTTCGCAGCTGCTACTAACAAATCTGTTTGTCTACATAAGAATGCTGGAATTTGAAGAACATCCACTACCTCAGATACTGAAGCTGCCTGTTCAGGATGATGAATATCTGTCAAAACAGGAATATTAAATGAATTCTTAACTTCTTCTAATATTTTTAATCCTTTATCGAGTCCATTACCTCTAAATGATTCAATCGAAGTTCTATTAGCCTTATCAAACGAACTTTTGAAAATAAATGGTATATCTAACTTATCTGTAACCTTGAGAATTTCTTCAGCCATTTTTAGAATATGATCTCTGCTCTCGATAACACAAGGACCTCCAATAAATGGTATTTTGCTATCACCAAAAATAATATCTTTAATAGAAACTTTATTTTGAGACATAATTCTTCTCCTTTAATGATGCCTTAACAAACTCTCGAAATAATGGATGAGCTTTATCAACTCTACTTTTTAACTCTGGATGGAATTGACAACCTACAAACCATGGATGATCAGCTAACTCTACAATTTCTACCACTCCTAGATCTTTGTTTGTTCCAGAAAAAACTAACCCATTCGATTCCATTTTTTTAACAAATTTATTATTTACTTCCCATCGGTGACGATGACGTTCTGAAATAGTCTTTTTCTTGTAAATTTTTGAGGCCTTTGTTTTTGGTGCAATGTCACAATCATAAGAACCCAATCTCATTGTTCCTCCTTTAACTTTAATGGCTTTTTGAGATTCCATTAAGTCAATCACGGGCTTTAATGTTTTGCTATCAAATTCCGTACTATTGGCACCTTTTATTCCACAAACATGTCTTGCAAAATCAATAATAACACATTGTAATCCCAAGCAAATTCCAAGAAATGGAACGTTGTTTTCCCTAGCAAACTTTGAGGTTAATATCTTTCCTTCTGCTCCTCTAGAACCAAAGCCTCCTGGTATTAAAATTCCATCAATTCCTTCAAATGTGTTTTCTGCCTGTTTATCATTTTTAATTTTTTCGGTATTAACCCATATAACTTCCACTTTAGTATTATTTTCTACTCCAGCATGAATGAATGATTCAATAATACTTTTATATGCATCATGTAATTCTGTGTATTTACCACACATCGCAATCTTAACACTATGATCAGGATTTTTATATGTATATACAAAATTTTGTAGCTTCTTAATAGACGGTTTATTCTTTAACTGTAATCTATCGCAAATCATTTTTGTAATATTTTGCTCTTCTAATAGCAAAGGAACTTCGTAGATACTTGATACGTCTTTATTCTCTATAACATGGTCAGCTTTAACATTACAGAATAAAGCTAGCTTATCTTTTATATCTTGAGTTATATCATGAGATGTTCTACAAAAAATAAAGTCTGGTGATAAGCCGATTTCTCTTAATTTCATTACTGAGTGCTGTGTTGGCTTTGTCTTAATTTCACCGCTTGCAAAAATATGTGGTAGTAGGGTTAGGTGAATAATTAGTGAATTAAAATATCCTACGTCCAGTGAGAATTGTCTAATAGCTTCCAAGAAAGGCAAGCTTTCAATATCTCCTACTGTTCCACCCACTTCACAAATAATTACATCGTATTTTTTACTATTTGCTAAATTATTAATACGTTGCTTGATTTCATCTGTTACATGTGGAATAACCTGAACTGTTTCTCCTAAATATTTTCCAGAACGTTCTTTGTCTAATACTGTACTATAAATTTGTCCAGAAGTAGCATTATTATGCTTTGACATATTTTCACCTATAAATCTTTCATAATGTCCTAAATCTAAATCAGTCTCTGAGCCATCATCTAACACAAATACTTCTCCATGTTGATATGGATTCATAGTACCAGGATCAATATTTAGGTAAGGGTCTAGCTTTAAAATATTTACTTTTAATCCAGCACTTTTTAGTAGATAACCAATTGAAGAAGCAGAGATACCTTTTCCAAGGCCAGACATTACTCCGCCAAGTACGAATATAAATTTTGTTTTAGATTTCATAATATTTTAGGTCCTCTTTTACATCAATACTTCTATGTTGAAAGTCACTAATTAATAGTTTAATTGCAATATTATTATCCAATGCTCTCAATTGTTCTAGCTTCAATTTTTTTTCATTTTCGGACTGTTCAAGATTAGTAAATGTTTCTAATACTTCTTTCCTATATGCATATATGCCAATATGACGAAAATACTGGAGCTTCTTATCACTAACAGTTCTTTCAAATGATCTGGCATTATTTTCTTTATCTAAACATACTTTTACTACATTAGGATTATCTAAATCTTTTTCACTTAAATCGCTTGAAGCGACTGATGCCATTTCAACGATAGGATCATCAAATAGACTAATAAGACTATCAATAAGGTTTGCATCAATATTTGGTTCATCACCCTGGATATTTACAACAATATTACATTTGATTTTTCCTGCGACTTCTGCTACTCTATCAGTTCCAGATTCATGTCCTTTGGAAGTAAATACTGTATCACATTCTTTATTTAAATGAGATAAAGTTTCCATAGAATCAATGGCAATAACTAAATGATTTAGCAATTTAGATTGTTTGGCATTATCATAGACATGCTGAATTACTGATTTACCATTAAGTTGGTAGATAATTTTTTTTGGGAATCTAGTGGAATTTAATCGACCAGGAATAACACCTAAGTTCACTGACTTTCCTTTTTGAGAACTAAAGGTACTTCAATATAGTCGTTTGATGATTCTGGACTATTTTTGATGACTGAATCTTTGTCCAGAGATTCTTCAAATTTATCCTCTCTTAATGGACTTTTCATATCATGTACATTCACGAGCTCATCTACTCCATCTGTATCAATCTCATTTAACAAGTCCATATAATCTAATATGTTGTTCATATCTTCTGTATGGCTTGCTAATTCTTCTTTTGAAAGAGAGAGGCGTGAAAGTGATGCTATTTTTTCAACTTCTTTTTCTGATACTTTTTGTTTTTTTGACATAGTAAAATTGCTTAAAAGAATTTATAGGATAAGTATCGTTCCATCAAGAAAAAGGAGCTCTAAGCTTAATCATAGCGCATTGAATCAATAGGATTTAGTTTTGACGCCTTAATAGCGGGATATAATCCAAAAATAATACCCATCGATGCGCAAATTTGTAAACTGTAAAATACCCAATCAAAAGGGATTACTGGTTCCTGCTGTAAGAATATTGCAACAATACTTCCAAATGATAATCCTAAGATAATTCCAACTACTCCCCCAAGAAGAGAAATCAAAATTGCCTCAATTAAAAACTGTAGGAATATATCTATTCTTCGGGCACCTAGCGCTTTTCTAATTCCGATTTCTTTGATTCTTTCAGTAAGAGATACTAACATGATGTTAGCAATCCCTATTCCTGCAACCAACAATGAAATACCTGCAATTAATCCAACAAAAATTGATAGTGAAGAAGTAAAACTTCCAAAAGTATCCATTAATTGATCATTTGTTGCGATATAAAAATTATTTGGGTCACCTGGTGGAATTTTTCTTATAGCTCTAAATACACCAATAGCCTCGTCTGTAGCATCTGCCAAACTATCCATAGATTCAGCTTCCAGAATAAGTTGAAGATCAGGTCTTCCTCTCCAGCCTTTTGTACCAAAATACTTCAAGAAAGTGCTAATTGGAATACCAATCATACTATCCATATTTTGCCCTAAAAGTTCACCTTTCGGTTCGGTTAAAGCAATTATCTCAAATGGTATATTATCAATTTCGATTGATTGACCAACCGGGTTAGAATATGGAAAAAGTTGTTCTTTAATATAATAACCTACAATAGCAACTCGACGAGAATTTTCTACATCAATATCTTGTATATTTCTTCCATCAAGAATATCATATTTAGAAACAGATAAAACATCTCCATCTGAACCCCAAAAACTTGCAACTCTACTTGTTAATTCTTCTTTTCCAACAGATATAGTTCTATCGCTAGGCTCTTCAGCTGTAGTGGCAGCCATATTTGTTGTTAATGTAAGAGTACGTTTTAATTGTTCATATTCATCCCATGTAATTCTTGGAATTCTTCCTTTACGACCAACGCTGGGTCCAAATTGAATATCAATAGGATTATCTTTTGTAATATAAAAAATATTGGTTTTCATATCACTGACCAACATCTCAGTTTGTTTTTCAAATGTAGCTAAGACGGTCATAATTGCAATGATTGAGGAAACTCCAACAGTAATACCCATCAAAGTCAGTGCAGTACGTAATTTTGTTTGACCAAAATAGAGTAGGACACCTCCAACGGCATCAATAAGGTAATTAAATACTCTATTCATCTCTTAGGGCATCTATCGGATTTAAATTTGCTGCAGTTCTAGCAGGTATCATACCAGCTAATACACCAATTACTACGCAAACGATAAAAGTATAAAAAACTAAAATAATATCGAAACTTACCGGAAGCGTAGAACCATTAAAACTTGCAATCGGGAAAGAAGAAATACCAAAAACTGTTAGTCGTATAAGTAAAATCCCAACAGATCCGCCAATAATTGCAATAGCAACTGCTTCACTTAAAAATTGAGTTAGAATATTAAAGTTTGTAGCGCCCATTGCTTTTCTTAAACCAATCTCTCTTGTTCTTTCTCTGACTGAAACAAACATTACATTCATAATTCCAATAGCAGATACAACTAAGGAAATTCCTGTGACTAGAAATCCCATCCCAGCAATAGCATTTTTCATATCATTAAATTGTGTTTGATAAGCATCAGCAGAATTCACAGCAAAATTATCATCATCACCTGGAGGTATTTTTCTAGCAACTCGCATAATCATTCCTACTTCTTCTTTTGCTAAGGGAACATTATCTGGATTAGTTTTTAATACTAACTCATCGAATCCCCATCTAGTCAAAATACGTTCGAATGTTGTTGAAGGCATAAGCACAAGAGAATCGAGACTTCCTCCAGGAACCATTCCCATGCCTTGTTTTTTTAGCTCACCAATAATTTCGAATGTTACATTATTCAATCTGATTTTCTTTCCAATAGGATCTTTGCCTTCAAAAAATCCATCTCTAACACTTGCACCAACAATAATTACTCTTCGCTGTAATTCCCATTCATTTTGAGAAAAGAAACGTCCATTAACAATCTCTGTTCCGCTGAGCATATCTTGATAGCTTGGGTACACTCCATTAAGTTGGACCCACGAAGCCTTATTACCAAAACTTGCTCGAGTCCAAGTATTTTTTTTGATACTTACATCAGTTACATATTCACTATATTGGTTGATATACTCCAAAGATGATTCTTCAATTCTTGGACGATTTCTGTATTTCCACCAATCAAAATCAAAAGACCAAGGCCACGTACCTACATATATTTTATCATTTCCATAATAATCCATGGATTTTGCAAATTCCTTGTCGATACTGGAGATTGAAGCGGTTACTAAACTAACTGTAAAAATACCAATAGTTAAGCCAGTTGAAGTCAGGATAACTCTGGTCATATTAGACCTAATTGAAAATAAACCGATTAAAATATTTTTAAAAAAACTATTCATCTCTTGCAATTTTTCCGTCAAAAATATCTATTCTTCTCTTTGAAAGTTTTGCAACAGATTCTTCATGTGTAACCATAATGATAGTATTCCCAGCTTTATGCAATTTGGAGAAAAATTTTAATATATCATTTCCACTTTTTGAATCAAGATTACCAGTTGGCTCATCAGCTAGAATGATAGATGGTTTATTAACAAGAGCTCTAGCAATTGCAACCCTCTGTCTTTGACCTCCGGAAAGCTCATTGGGCTTATGTGTCATTCGATCTTGTAAGCCAACAACACTCAAAGCTTCTTCGACTCTTTCAGTTCTATCTTTTTTTCCTAAAGAAGAATAAATCAAAGGAACTTCAACATTTTGCATTGCATTTAATTTTGGCAAAAGATTAAATGTCTGGAAAACAAAGCCAATTTTCTCATTTCTAATATTTGCAAGCTGGTTATCATTCATTTCTGATATTAATTCACTATTAAATTTGTAATCACCTTTTGTTGGAACATCTAAACATCCAATGATATTCATTAAAGTTGATTTACCTGATCCAGATGGACCCATAATGGATATATAATCATTTTCATAAATACTTAACGATACATTATCCAAGGCTTTAACAACTGTCTCTCCAAGATGATAAATTTTTGAAACAGATTGTATTGCGATAATTTCTTTTTTGTTTTTAGCCACGTTTACGTCTTTGCATGGAGTTTTCTTTTACTTTCACAGCTGCTCCATCAAATAGCTCTCTACTTATGGCAATGAAGCTTCCTGTAACAATTTTTTCACCCTCTTCAAGACCTGAAAGAATTTCATAGTCTCTGTCACCTACAATACCAGCTTCTACAACTCGTTCCTCTACTGTATTATCTTCTTTTAATACAAACACTACGGTTGATTTAGACTTGTTACCTGAACTTCTTTTCATTTGAGACCAATCATTCCCTCCTGAAGAAACTTCTACGGACATTGATGGTTTTTTGCCCTCAGATTTTTTAGAAGGCCTCGGAGTTGTTAATGCTTGAATTGGTATAGCAATCGCTCCCAATCTTTCTTCCGTAATAATATCAACTGTGGCGCTCATCCCTGGACGCATTCCATCCTCCACATCTAACATTTGAACCTTAACCTGAAAATTTGTGACCTGTTGTGATGATCCACCACTTGAAGTAGTGGCTGCATATGCAACTTCCTTAACAATGCCTTTAAATTTTTTATTTTGATAAGCATCTACTTGAATTAATGCAGTATCATTGATAGAAATATCAGCAATATCATTTTCATTTACGTTAACATATACTTCCATCTTTGATAAATCAGATAATTTCATTAAGACAGTTGGGCTAAACATACCTCCTTGCGCCAAATCACCTTCTTCTCCATCTATAAATGTAATTGTACCATCTTGAGGAGCAATTAATCTCAATTTTGATAATGCATCTTCGTCTTGAATTAATCTAGATTGTGCACCATTAAAAGAACTTAATGCTGAAGCATATGAGGAATTTGTAGTCTCCATTTCTTGATCTGAAATAAGTCCCTGCTCATAAAGTTTAGACTGTCTCTCTTGTTGTTTCTTCCTTTGTTCAAGCTGAACCTTTGCAGCTTCTAGGCTTGCTCTTGAAGCTTCCGTAGCCGCGCTTTGTTGCTCATCATCAAGTGACATTAAAAAATCACCTTTCTTTACAACATCTCCTTCTTTAACAGCAATCTTAGTAATATAAGTAGTACTATTTGCACTAAGTTTTACTTCCGTTTCAGGAGTTAATACTCCATCAGCTACTACTTTACTGCTTAAATTTTTGGTGCCAACCTCTTGAATAGATACTTCAAGTGTGCTGTCATCATTGTTTCCACCAAAAAAAGAAAAGGCTAAAGCGATAACTGCTAAAACACCAAATGCTTTCATTTTATTCTTCTTCAATATTTCTAAAAACTTTTTCACTATAACTCCTTATTCATATTTTTTATCTAATGTTCCAAGCAAGTCATCTAAACTTGCCACTTGAATCGCTGCATCATATTTTGTTCTTACTAAACTAGAACTAGCTTGGATTAATGCCAGCTGCGCATCAAGTAGCTCTAAAATACTTGCCGAACCTAATTCATATCTTTGTTGTGCTAGCTTTAAATCTTCCTCTGCAGAAAATAATACTTCTTCCTGTATTGGAATAATTTCTTGATAATTATTCAATGTATTAATCAATGCATACAAACTAACTTTGGCAGATTTTGTACCTCCACTTAAACGCGTTTCAGCTTGATTTAGTTGTAATTTTGATATTTGAATAGAATTTCTATTTCTAAACCCAGAAAAAATAGGGATACTTAATGTAATATTAGCGCTTTTAATATAATTATCATCGAAATATGTTCTTGTAATTTGATCAGCTGAAGATGCATTCATACCAATGCTCATATTCACACTAGGAAGACTAGAGCTCCATGCTTTTTTCACAGCAATCTGAGCACCTACAATCTGATTATCTAGTATATTTAGATCAGGACTATTTGATAGCATTAAACTATAAGCCTCATCAAATGTCGGTACAGACAATATAAGATCCATTTTTTGCTCAATAATAATTGGTACATCACTATCGAGCAAGCCCATGCTATGTCTTAAAGATTTTTCTGAATTCTTTTTACTTAATTCTCTAGAAAGAAAGCTAGACTTTGCAGTTCCATAACGTACGGAAGCTTTTAAGAAATCTGTTTTGCTTACAGCACCTAAATTATATTGATTTTGGACTAAATCTAATTGCTTCTTCGATAGCTCTAAATCTTTTCCTGCAATATCAAATAATTCAGAATTTTTTAAATATTGATAGTAAAAAGTATGTACATCAAGAATAATACGTGCTTTTGCCTGTCTTCTTTGCTGCTTTGCAGTGTTATATGTATTATCACTTTGCTTGAGGGTATTTATTTTTGTACCAAAGTTAAACAAACTTTGTGATAGGCTTAATCCGCCACTATACCTTTCAGAGGCTTCAGAAGAACTATTCCCATAAGTTGTTTCGCTAAAAGAGTTACTCGCATTAACAGATGGTAGCATCAGTGCGCCAGTTGAAGCGCGATTCAATCTAGCAATAGTGACATCTTGCTCTGCTCTTTTAAGCGATGGTTTATTTTCAAGCGCAATGCGCACACATTCATCTACTGTTAGCGATTGTGCTATAGATGTTGAAAAAAATATTAAAATAATTAGTATATATTTGTGCATAATCTCCTACAATTAGTTAGACATGAAAGTAGCTAAAAAGTTTCACAATAAAAAATATAATCTACGTCACATATGTATGACTTTTATAAAGTGAAAAAGTAAAACAGAAATTACTTAAACTTATTTGCACTTTTTAACTCTTCAAGCATCGATAATGCATCAGAATGAGTATTTTTAATGTCTCCATTTAATATTGCTTCCTCAACTAATTTTTTAATTTCTCCCACCTTTTTTCCTGCAGATAAGTTGAACATCTCCATAATTTCATGCCCTCTTACAGGAGACTGAAATGCTCGCAATTCATCTGTTTCAATAACGTCTTGAATACGCTTATCTACACGATCAAAATTAGCTAAATACTTTTTAATATTATTTGGGTTTTTAGTTGTGATGTCAGCACGACATAGTAACATTAGGTCTTGTGCATCTTCTGCCGCATCCACAATCAATCTTCTAATGGCAGAATCAGTTACTTCTTTTTTTGCCAAACTAATAGGTCGTAAGTGTAAGGCGGTAAGTTTAACAATGTAGTCTCTAGTTTTGTTTGAAAATTTCATTCGCTCAGATACCTTTTTTAGCATTCGAGCACCATAATCATCATGACCGTAGAAAGTATATCCTTTCTTTTTGTCTATTCTTCTAGTGTTAGGTTTTGCAATATCATGAACTAAAGCTGCTAATCTCAAATCTAGTTTATCAGAAAGCTTTGCTGCATTATCAACTACCTCTAAGGTATGAAAGAAAATATCTTTGTGATGGTATTCACTGGTTTGATCTAAACCATACATTACTGAAATTTCTGGAAATACATATTCAAGTAATCCAGTTTCTTGCAGCACAATAAATCCAATAGAGGGCTTATTTGTGCCTAAAATCTTTAATAATTCATTTGTTACTCTTTCTTGGGATACTATAGATATTCTTTCTGCGTTATTTTTAATTGATTGTAAGGATTTTTCATCGATTTCCATTTCTAGTTTTGCAGAAAAATAGGCAGCTCTCATCATACGCAAGGGGTCATCTGCGAATGTTACATCCGAATCACTCATAGGCGTACGTAATATTTTTGCACTCAAATCTTTAAGTCCATCAAAAGGATCAATAAGCATACCCATATTATCTTTTTGTAATGAGATTGCCATAGCATTTACTGTAAAATCCCTACGCTGCAAATCTTCATTAATATCTGTCATAATAATATCTTTTGGATTACGTGACTTAGGGTCGTATGACTCAAGACGGGCAGAAGCAACTTCGATTTCACACTCATTATATGGTATACGAGCTGTAGCAAATTTTGGAAATGGTACTACGGTAGATACTTTTAATTTTTTACCAAGTTGATTAGCAAATTTAATACCATCGCCTTCAACCATAATATCGATATCTACAGAATTCGTCTCGGGCTCTAATAATAAGTCTCTAACACAACCACCAACGAGGAAAGCTGGCACTTGCATTTCTTCAGATAAATCTCTAATTATCTTAGATATGCGATATAATCGCTTATTTTGCTTAAGTGTGTCTTTAATTAAAGTCATTTTGTAAATTAAAAAATATATCTATCTATTATGCTACAAAAACTAAATAAATATATTGTATTATTTTTCTTCTTTTCGCTTTTAAGCGCTCAATTCAAAGAAGCTACGGTTTCCTTTGATGACCGCCTTCTAAAAGCAGACGAAAAAGTATCTTTGTTCCAACTACAAAACAACATTAAAAAGTTTTATGAATATACCGTTTGGAATGAAGAATATCGTGACTTAGAAATTAATATTAATGTTCAAATTCTATTTGAAGGAAACGCCAATATAGGCAGCACACAGGCATACGGTATTCAATCTTTATTCAGTAATAATAAAGATCTACATTTTTTCGATAAAGGTTCAAATTTTGTTTTAAATCAGAATAACTCATTATACTATGACAGTGTTTACTTTGATCCTCTTTCTAGCCTGCTGGGTTTTTATGGAAATATTATATTAGGTGCAGAGCTAGACACCTGGTCAAATCTAGGTGGTAATAGTCATTATGAAAAAGCGAGATCTATCGCAGTTCGTGCTAATGCTTCTAATTTTTCAAGAGGATGGGATCAGCGAATTATACTAATTAACCTATTAACTGAGAATGTTGGATTAAGAAAATTAAGATTTTCAACATATCTTGCATATGAATTGTTTGAAAATGGAGAGATAGATGCATGTGGTGAGGCATTAGATGCTATAGTTAAGAATTTGAACGAAGTAGTTGATAATTATAATCAAGAAATTTATACTAATACATTCTTAAAGTTTCATGGTAAAAAAATTGGTGAAATGATGCAAAAATTAGGTCAGAAAAAACTCCTGCAAGAAATGATTTATTTAGATTCTCAAAGAGATAATATTTATAAAGAACTTTTATCCTCAATTTGAGAAAAATATTTTTTTCTTTTAAAAAAATAATCTATCGCAATACTACCATTATAAATATTATCAAGCTTAACAATATGATTATTCTTTCTTAGTGTCATTATTTTATTTATAGAAAATAGTAACCACAACTCTGCTCTCAATATTGCAATGAATCTTCTTATATCTAGAGAAATAATCGAGTAAATCAAAGCCATCCAGTCTAATAGTAATCTCTGAAAAATTAAGAGACCATAAGAAAAGTTAAAAGAGTTCTTAAAAAATAAAATCCAAGAATTTCTATGATTTAAATAATGTGACTTGATAGTATTTTGCTTAATAGTCTGCTTACCGTAATGATAGATTAATGAATCTGGAACAGAGAAAATTTTATATCCTAGAGATTGAGCTCTCCAACATAAATCAATTTCTTCCATATATGCAAAATATACTTCATCAAATGCATTCAGCTTATTAAATATATCTCCCCTAACCATCATTGCAGCTCCAGATGACCAAAATATTTCTGAAGATTTATCATACTGACCAGTATCTTTTTCTAGCGTATTAAAAATTCGACCTTTTACATAGGGAAATCCGAAATGATCTAAGAATCCACCTGCACCACCAGCATAGTCAAAATACTCTTTATTTGTAATATTTAATATTTTGGGCTGAACTGCAAATGTACCAGGATGACTATCTAAGAAGTTTACTAATTTTTCTATCCAGCGTTCAGAATGTTCAGTATCATTATTTAAAAATAATAAATACTTACCTTGTGCATTTTTTGCTCCAATATTGCACCCACCGCTATATCCGACATTATTTTGATTGTGAATAATAACTACCTTAGAAAATAGCTGCTTAATATTTTGAACAGAATCATCTGTAGATCCATTATCTACTACAATGATTTCAAAATCTTCTATTTCAATATTCTGATAAATAGAGTTAATACAATTATATAATAGTTCTTTCCCGTTATAATGAGGAATAATAATTGAGACTAATTTCATAGCCCTTTTAATTTATCAATTTCATCTAAAAGCTGGCTTGCATCTGTATCTTCAGGACTGCGAACTATCCAATCCTGAATTAATTTAATAGCTTCATCATATTCTTCTAATTCTCTGTGACATAAATAGAGAAGAAATACTAATTCAGGTAAAGTCTGCTGCCATGATTTCCATTCTTCTACTGTAATTTTTGTAGAAGTAAATCCTTGTTTTTCAATTGCTCTTTCAATAATTAAAAAATTATCATAAATAGTTTTAAATATTATCTTTGCTTCTTGATAGTCATCTAAATTTTGAATGAATGACTTACCATACAATAAATAATCTTCCATTACTATATCATCTCTTTCTGTAAGCTCTTTTAAATGATACTTTACTCTCTCTTTATTACCAACTCCATTATAGATTTGTGAGATTTGATATTGAAGATCTTTTGAAGGAATGCTAATTACCGCACTAGGCATTTTATCCTCCATATCTAATAATACCATTTCTGCTTTTTGTAAGTTATTGTCAAGATAATGTGATATAGCTAAACGAGTAAAGCCTGTACGATAATTCTGAACTAACCTTCCAATCTGTCTATCAATGTAAACATTTTTATTAGCTAGATTTCTATAAATATATCCAGGCTGGTAATCTTTAGATATAGATAAATCTTCAATAGAATTTTTATTTGCATCATAGTCTTTAAACCAAGCTTTACTACCAACAAAGGGCAATAAATTACTAGACATCTTTTCTTGATTAATTGGAAATGACTTATTATTGATTAGTCGATATGCTAATCCTTCCATTGTTAAATAATCTTCTAAATTCAACATACTAGTTGGAGACACTGTTACGCCAAAATATATTGGTCTATTCCAGTTATTATCTTTGATTATTCTTAGCACCATTAAATCTTGAATACGTAATGCTACATCAAAATAGGTTGGTTTTAATTCCCATTCGATAATTCCCTCAGGGTTTAGGGCGTCAGATGGAGCATTAATGGATATAGTGTTAGTTGACCATTTTTTAAAATCTAAATTTTGGATTTCATTATCAGTCATGTAAATAAAAGGATCTTCTTTATCCCTTAGCTGTGTTACATACCATGGTGTGTTCAATAAACTTAAATTAACTACTCTTACATCCGTTCTAATTTTTTCAACTTCTTGAAGATACCACAAAGGGAATGTATCGTTGTCTCCATTTGTAAATAGAATTGCATTTGGATCACATGTTTGTAACATATTATATGCCATATCCCAAGCAATATAATTACCTGTCCTGTCATGTTGGTCATAATTTGCAATCAACATCCTTATTGGCATAAAAATTAAAAACAAAGATATCATAAAATAGGATGCATTGAGCTTAATAGATTTTTCTAAAAAGGTATCACTTATATAATTTATTGATCTAAATATTCCTATAGATATCCATATTGAAAAAGCCATGAAACTTGCGACATATGAATAATCTCTTTCTCTTGCTTGGGGACTATCTTGATTTAAATAAAAAATAATTGCAAGACCTGTCATAATAAATAGTACTAACAATGAAAATGCATCATATTTATTCTTTCTGAAATGGAAATATGCACCAAATAAACCCATAGCTAATGCTAGGGGTAACCCAAATTGTCTCCAATCTACTCCATCTTGCTTTGGTGACGCTCCGAAGTCTGATACAAAAGAATCATTACTAGGGCCCTTACCTGCAAATTGCCATAAGAAATATCTTATATACATTTTGTTAATCTGGTAAGTCCAGAGAAAACTTAATTGGGAAGACATATCATGGGTTATATAGTCATAATTTTGTTTGCTAGAAAATTCAAAATCTGGATATTCTGGACTACCTACTATCGAAATTTTTGATGGAAGATTATTAAATTTTCTTGGAAGGATTGACATAGCTCCATACTGATCACGGTTTAAATAGGAAATAGCTTCTTCGATTGTCTCGGGATTATTTTCATCAATATTTGGATCTTGGCCTGATCGAATAAAAATTGAAAAATATGTAGAATAACCAATAATAATTAAAAATAATGAAGTATAGACAAGTGATAAAATAGCTTGTTGTTTTTTTATACTACTATAAAGTAAATAAAATAAGACCCCTACAAAAAATAGCAATCCTATAAAACCTATTTTTGAAACAATAGCTGGGAAACCCTTTATAATACCATTCTGAATAATAATAAATGCTAATAATGAAAGACCTAATGTAATAAGTAGATTTTTAGTTGAAACTTTTGAAGTAGAAAAAAAGATAATTAATCCTATAAAAGGTATTGTTAGCAAGTTAAGTAAATGTACTCCTGTTGCTAACCCAATAACATATACAATCCCCATCAGATACATTGCACTGTAGCTCTTATCCTTATCTCTTGACCAAATTAAAATGAGATATACTACTAAAGCTGTCATAAATCCGCTAAAAGCATATACTTCAGTCTCTACTGCATTAAACCAATGGCTGTGTGTAAATGCAAACGTAAGAGATGCAACTAATGAAGACCACATTTTAAAATGCTTCTCACTGTCTTTATTATCAAGTCTATCTATAAATTGATTACAAATAAGAAAGAGCAAACTAATAGTAGCTGCACTGATAAGCGGAGAAAATATATTCATACGAAATGCAATATCTGAACTAATTGGAATTAACGTAAATAACTTACCAATTAATAAAAATAATGGACTACCTGGTGGATGGGGTATACCCAATATATATGAGGTAGCAATAAATTCTCCAGTATCCCAAAAAGATACAGTTGGGGCCATTGTAGAAAAATAAATACCGAATGTTATAACAAATAAAAATCCAGCAATTATATATTCTAATTTTTTACTATAAGATGTAAAAAAGCTCAATTTATTTTTCAGATTTTTCTTTAGTCTCATCTTTTGAATCAGCAGCAGGCTCTTCGATAGGTTTAGCGTCTTCTGCTTTTTCAACTTCTACATAGTTCATTTTTAATTCTGATAAAACTTTATCTAGATACTCTTTTTCATCATCTGTAAGACTAGCATGCATTCTATTGTTAATCATATCTAACATGTCAATCTGAATAGATGCTTGTGTTAGCTCTACTGACATCTCATTTGTCATAGGATTTTGTATTTTTCCTAAAGCTATCCATACACCATAGACTGATTGAGAAATCAGTGAATCAAAAAGTTGTTTTTCTGTATAAGGTTTTGTTGTCATTTTTCTTCCTCTAATTAACGGTTGTTTTTAAAAATAATTGTAAATATTCATTATCAAATTTCTCCTTAATCAAACTATTGATTGGAGCATCTAAATTTGCATCATTATCAATAATATCAAAAGCTTTCATTCTGGCATTTCTAATAATTGGTCCATCAGTAGTTAAGTCTGCAATTCTAAATTTAATGAATCCACTTTGTCTTTCACCAAAAAATTCTCCAGGCCCTCTTAATTTTAAATCCTCATCAGCGATTTCAAATCCATTTCTACTGTTCGTTAATACGTTTAAACGCTGTTTTGTATTAGGAGATCCACTATCGCTACAAAGTATACAATAACTTGTCAATTCTCCTCTACCTACTCTTCCCCTTAATTGATGTAATTGACTTAGTCCAAAGCGTTCACAATTATTGATTAGTATAACCGATGCATTTGGATTATCAATGCCAACCTCTACAACGGTAGTTGATACTAAAATCTGAATTTCATGATTCATAAATTGTTTCATTACTTTATTTTTTTGATCTGGATCTAATTTTCCATGCATTAATCCCACAGTTAAATCTGGAAAAATATTTTGAGTCAATAGATCAAACGATTCAGATGCAGCATCCAGGTCTTGTTTTTCAGTTTCTTCAATCAAGGGATATACAACTATAGCTTGCCCTCCTATTGATATCTTTTCACGAATAAAATTATAAGCAGTATCTAGATTATTTTTTTCGATATGAGATGTAAATATATCTGGTCGATTTTTTGGTAATTCATCAATAATAGACAAATCCATATCTCCATTATATGTTATAGCTAAAGTTCTTGGTATTGGTGTTGCAGTCATGGCCATTAAATTAGGTACAGATGATTTTTTCAGGAGCATCTGTCTTTGATTTACTCCAAATCTATGTTGTTCATCTATGATTGATAATCCTAAATTTTTGAATGCTACATCTTTTTGAAATAATGCATGTGTTCCTATAGCTATCTTTGAATTTCCAGATTTAATAGACTCTAATACTACTTTTTTTTCCTTACTTTTAAGACTTCCAACTAGTAATGAGCATTCGACGCCTAATTTTTCATATTCTGATTTGAAATTTTTATATAACTGCTTTGCAAGTAAATCAGTTGGTGCCATAATAGCAACTTGGTAATTATTTTCAACGACAACAGAAGATGCTAAGATTGATACAATTGTTTTTCCACAACCAACATCTCCTTGAATCATACGATTCATTGGATTTTCGGACAAGAAATCATCGATAATTTCTCTAAGAACTTGTTTTTGACTACCAGTTAATTCAAAGCTTAGGTTTTTCAATATCTGATTATAGTATTTAGTCTTAAACCCTATTGGAGTAAAACGATTTTCCTTTATTTTCTTTTTTCTTAAGGCGAGAAGTATTTGTAAGAAAAAATGCTCATCAAATTTGAGCCTATGTATTGATTCATCTAATTTATCAATACTATTTGTAAAGTGAATATTTCTCAATGCAGAATCCAAAGAGCAAATTTTAAAGTCTTCTTGTTGTTTTGTATTAAAATGATCCTCTATTTTACTTAAAGAGTCTAAAGCAAGATAAATAATCTTTCTCAAGTTTCTATTATCAAGACCTGATTTTTTTAAATCTTCTGTTAGTGGGTAAACGGGTATGACAAATCCAGTACTAAGTGATATTTCATTGGCATTCAACTTATCATATTCAGGGTGAACAATCTGGGTATTACCTTTATAGTCAGCAACTTTACCGTGAACAGCAATTAAATCTCCTGCTTTTAAAGATTGATAAATATAATCAGATCCATTAAACCACATCAATCTAACAGATCCAGTATGATCTGCAAGTGTCGCTGTCAAAAAGCTTCCACGCTTCATTTTTCTTAGATTAACTGACTTGACTCTTCCTACAATATTAACTTCCATATCTGTTTCAATAGAACCTATAAGCTGAATTGATGTTCTATCTAAATATTTTCTTGGGAAATAATATAAAAGATCTTTAATGGTATAAATATTGAGTGATTCTAACACATGGGCTCTTCTTGGACCAACACCCTTAATGTATTGAATAGGAGTTTCTAATAAATTAGAAGAATTATTCGGTTCCATAAATGGACATTACTTCCATTCTTTTCTGTATGTATACGTAATTAGTTCTGAGGAATTAGGTTGGATTTCTAACGGGAAGTAAATAGTAGATGCATCGTCTTTAATGTACATACTTGAAGATTCTTTGATGACCCAATCTCCAACAATCTTTTCGATAGCTTTGACTTTGATGGACTCTGAGGAGGTATTAAGTATTTGGAGTGATATCGTTGATTCTTCACTATTATTTTGACGATCAAAATTTAGAATTCTACGTTTGCCTATAATATCAAATGCTTTACCGGCATCCAATATAGCACTACCACCTTTATATAATGAGCTTAATGTATTTTTACCAATAAAAGATAATTCGCCATCAACATTTTCTTCATAAAGATATATAGTTCCAGAAGGAAGGGGTAATTCTAAATTATTATCTTTGGTATTTTCAAAAGAGATTTCAATACTAAGTGGTTCATCTTTCTGATCACGTTCTGAATTTTCAAAAATATATTTCTTTTCATATGCAATCTGTGTCTTAGGCATTAAAGGAAATTGAATTGTTTCAAGTGCTTTTAGATTTAGATTATTACCTAAACTAAAAATATAAAAGTCGCCAAGCTGATTTACTTTTTCTGTCATACCCATTCTAGATGCTACCATTCCCATATTGTTAGATGATTTAGCATTGGTTACAGGAACAAGTCCTTCAACAACATTAATATCAACTCCTAATAAATTCATATTAGAACCATTTACTACTTCCGCATCTATACTAAGAATTGCATTAGTATCACTGCCATTTAATAATAATTTATATACTGGCTTCCAGCTAAACCCTGATGTTAAATAGGTCAAATCTGCAGTAACACTTTCTAGTCCTTCAGAAAAAATTTCCCATGAAATTTGTGGGGTAAATTTATTTTGAACCTGGTTAGTTTTTAAAGAAATATATTCAACTCTAGATCGTTGAAAAATCATAAGCCCCTTATTAGTACTTATAGATATAGACGAAGAATTTATATCTAATAGCGCACCTTGGACTACTGAATTATTTGCCGGCTTAACTTCAACTAATGAGCCAATATTTTTTTTCAAATAAGAATCTGTAGAATAAAAATTTTTATTTAATGTTTGAGAACCGACTTCTACCCCATCGATATTTAATAAAGGTGAATCAAATACAATATTTGGGGAAAGATTGTTAAAAGATGTGATATTTTTTCCGTCTTTTAAATTCCATAAAATTGGCTCTTTTATAATAGCGAAACTATCTTTATAAATAGTCAGGGTTCTATTATTTTGAACTGGTTCTAGTTCTTGAGAATTCAAGATATTTAGTGCTAATAATGCTATTAATATTTTTTTCATTTTAACATCTCAATATTGGCAATTATTTTTTCTCTTTCAATAATAAAATCATCTAATTTACTTTTTTCGTGATTTACAATTTTTTCAGGTGCTTTATCTGTAAATGCTTTATTTTTTAATTTTGTTTTAATTCCATCAATAAAACCTTCTATATCTTTCAATCTTTTATTCAATTTTAAAATTTCTTCTTTTGAATCAACGAGGTCACCTAAAGGAATATATACAACACAATTTTTACAGATTCCAACTGCAGACTGTTCTGGTTTTTCAAGATTTATTTCAATTTTTAACTCTTCTAAATTAGTTAAATCCATAATCATACTTTTTAAACTATGAAACAGTGATGCGTCTTCAGCATTTTTGATAGCAATTGATGCATTAATTTTTTTAGTAGGAGGAACATTTAATTCTGATCTGATTGTACGAATAGCTACTACCACCTCTTTCATAGAAACTACTTTATCATTATCATATGGTAAGCCTTGTGTTCTAAGTGTTGGCCAGGATGATATAATAATGTCTTCATCTGTTTCATTCTTTAAATAACTCCAAATTTCTTCAGTAATAAATGGAGCAATTGGGTGTAAAATTAATAAAACTTTTTTTAGCACTTCTTTAGAAACAAGGAATGCATTATTCTTTTCTGTTTTATTTGAACTATTAAACTTGATTTTAGCAATTTCAATGTACCAGTTGCAGAATTCATTCCATGTAAAATCATAAATAACCTTTATCGCTTCGTTGAATTGATAGTTACCATAGTGCACATCTACTTTTTCAAGAGTAGTATCTAGTTTGGCAAGTATCCACTTGTCGTAAATATCTAATGAATCTTTATCTAAGGTATCACTAAAGCTTTCGTCATGATTAATCATAATGAAGCGACTAGCATTCCAGATTTTATTCATAAAATTTCTACCTATTTCTAGTCCATTTTCTGAAAAGTAAACATCTGAACCCTGTGGGGACATTAGCATGATTGAAAATCTAGTGGCATCAGTTCCATACTTCTCAAATAATTCAATTGGATCTGGAGAATTTCCAAGAGATTTGCTTAATTTTCTACCTGTACTATCTCGTAAAATACTTGTAAAGTAAACATCCTTGAACGGTATTTCATCTAAGAACTCAATTCCTGAAATAATCATTCTTGCCACCCAAAAGAAAATAATATCTGGTCCAGTTACTAATATATCTGTTGGATAATACTGTTTAACTAATTCTTTATTATTGGGCCACCCATGAACGCCAAACGGCCATAGCCATGAGCTAAACCATGTATCTAAAACATCTGAGTCTTGCTCCCAATTTTCAATATCACTAGGTGGAGTAAGTGAGACGTGCCAATTATCTTGATTGGTATGATCTGACCCCTTCTTATACCATACCGGGATACGATGCCCCCAATACAATTGACGACTAATACACCAGTCTTGTATATTATCCATCCAATGGTTATATGTTTTTACCCAATGATTTGGATAAAATTTTATTTCACCCGATTTAACAGCATCTGAAGCAGGCTTAGCAAGCTCTTTCATCTTTAAAAACCATTGATTAGATAAATAGTATTCTATTGGAACATCGCCTCGCTCAGAATATCCTACCTTATGATTATAATCTTCTTCTTTCAATAAGAATCCCTGTGTATTTAAATCGTTAACGATTTTCTTTCTAGCATCCTCTCTAGTTAATCCAATATACTGCTCTGGAGCATTAGAATTAATCGATCCATCTGGATTCATAATATTTAACATTTCTAGTTCATGATTTTTTCCAACATTATAATCATTTGGATCATGTGCCGGAGTAATTTTAACACAGCCAGTACCAAATTCAGGATCCACCATTTTATCAGAGATGATTGGAATAGCTTTATTTACTAATGGAAGAATTGCATTTTTACCAATCAAATCTTTAAATCTTTTATCTAATGGATTAACTGCTATAGCAGCATCGCCAAGCATTGTTTCTGGTCTTGTAGTTGCAATCTCAACAAATGTATCAGAATCTTCAATCTTGTATTTTATATACCACAACTTACCTTGAACTTCTTTAAAAAAAACTTCTTCATCACTTAATGCAGTTTGAGATTTAGGACACCAGTTTACTAATCTAGTACCCTTATGAATGAGACCTTTTTTATAAAGCTTTATAAACGATTCTAGAACAGCATTAGAATAATCTTCATCCATTGTAAAAGTGAGCTTGTCCCAATCACATGAATTTCCCAATTTTTGTTGCTGCTCAAGAATAATACCTCCATATTTTTCTTTCCACTCCCATGCATACTCTAGAAACTCATCTCTTGAAATATCTTTTTTATTAATTCCTTTATCTTGTAACATCTTTGCTACTTTTGATTCAGTAGCTATAGATGCATGATCTGTTCCAGGAATCCATGATACATTTTTTCCTTCCATTCTTGCTTTTCTAATTAATATATCTTGTATGGTATTATTTAATACATGACCCATAGTCAGCTTTCCAGTTACATTCGGTGGGGGGATTACAATAGTATAGTTTTCCTTCTTGTCCGATGGCGATGATGTGAAGTATTTTTTCTCCATCCAATATTCATACCATTTCTTTTCTAAAATGCTTGGCGAATATTTTGGGTCTAGTAGCTTCATTTTAAATAGTCTTTCAAAGTTTGGATTAAATCATTTACTTCACTCAAAGACTCCGCTTCAGCAAAGATTCTAATTATTGGCTCAGTATTAGACTTTCTTATATGAATCCATTTTTTTGGCCAACTAAATTTTATTCCATCTTCTCTATTAATTTCGTCACAATCGAATACAGTAGCAAGGGTATCAAAATTTATTGAATCATCTATTTTAATTTTATCTTTTAAAAATATATATTGAGGAATTTCAGCAATTATTTCATTTAGAGGTCTACCGTCATTGGAAAGAAGATTTAATATCATTGATATAGCCACTAAAGAATCTCTTCCAAGGTGTACTTCTCTTAAGATTACTCCACCATTTCCTTCGCCGCCAATATCAATAGCTAATTCCTTCATCTTACCTACAACATGCGCTTCACCAATCTTAGTTCTGATAGAACCTGATGAAATATCATCAATCATTCTTGAAGTAGACAGATTTGTTACTATCTTGCTATTTTTATAAGAAATAAAGTTTTTAAAGGCCAAAACTAAAGTGTATTCTTCTCCGATAGCTTTTCCTGTATTCGAAACTATAGATAATCTGTCTCCATCGGGATCTGTAGCAAAGCCAATATCAGCACCGACTTCTAACACCTTCTTTTCTAAGTCCTTCAAATTTTCTGCAAGAGGTTCAGCAACTCGAGTAAAATTTCCATCACCATCACAATTTATCATTTCAATATCACATCCTAAGTCCTTACAAAGTTGCGGTAAGATATTGGATGCGCCTCCATTGACCGCATCTATTACTACTTTAAATTTTTTAGAACGAATACTATGAACATCAATAGATTTGGCGTCAAAAACTTTAGAAATATGTTCCTGATTTGCAGATGTATAATTTAATACACTAGCAATTGTGTCACTCTCATTTAGTGTAAGATTATTATCAACGGATACAAACAGTGTTTCACACTGATCTGGCGATAAAAAAGTACCATCTCTTTGAAGAAATTTTAAACCATTATATTCTGTTGGATTATGACTGGCTGTAACAACAATCCCACCGTCATAATGATCTTTCTCAGTCATTAATTGAATAGTTGGAGTAGTAGCTAAATCACAATTATGTACATTTACTCCATATTTGACTAGTGTATCTATAACCCATTGGGCTATATCGCTACCTGAAGGCCTTCCATCTCTTCCAACTACACATGAACTAATATTTTGATTAGAAATGAAAGATGCTAAATACCTATCAATCATTTGGGGGCTAAAATCATCTTTAAAGATACCTCTGAGTCCTGATGCACTTCTTATTAGCATAGTAGGAGATTAGAACATTTTTTGGAAAATAGAAAGAGGAGTTATCAGACTAATTATTGAATTTCGCTAGTCTAATAGCTCTGCGAATAGTTTGTTTTTTCGCAATTCTTTTTGTGACGCTTGGTTTCTCGTAAAAGGCTTTTCTTTTTACATCTTTAAGTACACCAGAGCGTTCCCATTTCTTTTTGAAACGTCTTAATGCTCTTTCAAGCGACTCATTGTCTTTTATATTTACTTCTATCATAGTGCGGAAACTTAACGATAAAAATGAGAAATGCCAATTATCATATAATATTATTAGAAATATCGATGAATTCGTCTACAGTTAACTGCTCAGGCCTTCTTGTAAAATCTATTGTACAACTATCTAGATCTATATTGAGTGTAGATAATGAATTTCTTAGCATTTTTCTTCTTTGATTAAAGGCCATTCTTACTACTTGACTAAATTTTTTAATATTAACATTTTGAATGCTGAAATCTGCTCTTTTTTCAATGGAAATAAATGCAGATTGGACTTTTGGCCTTGGCAGAAAGACATTAGGAGAAATAGTAAAACAGATTTTGATATTAAAAAACAAGCCAGTCATAACAGTTACCCTACTATAGTCTTTCGTTCCTATTTTTGCTGTCAATCTGTGTGCAACCTCTTTTTGTACCATCAAATAAGCTCTATCCCAGTGGTCGAAATGATCTATGAGCCAAAAAATAATGGGTGATGTAATATTGTATGGAATATTACCTACTACGACTGGAGAATTAATTTCTAAGTTCTTCAGGTTTACTTTTAAAATATCCTCATTAATAATATCTAGATTTAATAATTTTTCATGAACTTTTAATACTTTGATTAAATCAGGGTCTATTTCAACCATTGAAAGACTTTTTGCTACATCAACTATTTTTTCACTTAAGGCCCCTTGTCCCGGCCCAATCTCAAGGACGTTTTCTTGATCATTAACGTTAATTGTTTTTATAATTTTTTCTAAAAGATTATTATCAACTAAAAAATTTTGCCCCCATTTTTTCTTTGCAAATACCATTATATTTTGAAAAATTTTTCAGCATTTTTCGTCGTTTGGATAGCTATGTCTTTAAACTCAATATCTAGTAGCTCCGATATGAACTTTGCTATATCTTTAACATACTTTGGTTCATTTGGCTTTCCTCTATGAGGCTGGGGAGCTAAGAAAGGACAATCTGTTTCTAATACAAAGTCTGTAAGCATAATATTTTGAATTGCAGTCTGATTAATAGAGTTTTTGAAAGTTACATTTCCTGAAAAAGACAATAATACATTTAGATCTAACAACTTTTCAGCAAAGCTTAGATCGCTTGAATAGCAATGCGCTAAAGCTCTCTGAAAAGGATGATGTTTAAGGACTTCTAAAATATCTCTATCTGCATCTCTATTGTGAAATATGATTGGCAATGATAAAGAATTAGCTAATTCCATTTGCTCTATCATGACCTTTTTCTGAATATCTTGTGGTGATATATTTCTGTAATGATCAATACCTATCTCACCTATAGCAACTACCTTCTTACTGCTTAAAGCAAGAGTCTCAAGATTTTTAATGTAATCTTTATTTACATCTTTTGAGTCATGAGGATGAATACCCACTGAAGCATAAACATTATCATATTTATCCGCTATATCGATGGACTGCTTTGATGTATTTAAGTCCGTTCCAATACATACAATTTTTTCTACTCCATTATTAAGAGCATCTTCTAAAACATTATCTAAATTGTTGTACATGTCATCATAGTATAGATGAGCATGGGTATCGATTAATGTCATTGGATAATTCTCGGAAAGATTGGATCTCCTTTAGAAATTCTATCACCAGGCTTTAAGCCTGCCCAATCTAATTTAGATTCTGTAGCCCCTAGAGCTATCATAATTTCTTCAGATTTTTCTGGCATAACAGGAGAAAGCATTATAGCGGCAACCCTTAAAGATTCTGCCGCATGATATAACACATGTCCGGCTGCTTCTTTGTCTTCTTTAACAATTTTCCATGGCTGATTTTTTTCCATATAACCATTAACAGATCTTACAAAGCTCATAATCTCATGAATAAGGCCATCCATTTTAAAATTGTCCAGGTGTTCCTTCATATTTATATCACTAAAGCCTTCTGCTAGAACACTATCTTTACTGTTGTATTTTGGTATCTTATCGTCATAATTATTACTGATTAATGTGCATACTCGACTTACAAGATTTCCTAAGTCGTTTGCTAAATCGCTATTATATTTTTTAACAAAAGAGTCCATTGAGAAAGTAGCATCAAGGCCTAATACCATTTCACTCATTAAATAATATCTTACTGCGTCTACACCAAACTCATCGATTAGCATCAAAGGATTAACAACATTTCCAAGAGACTTACTCATTTTCTTTTCATCCGTTAACCACCAGCCATGTGCAAAAATAGCTTTTGGTAAAGGAATATTTAATGACATCAACATTGTAGGCCAGTATACTGAATGAGTAGTTAAAATATCTTTACCAATTAGATGAACATCAGCGGGCCAATGTAAATCAAAAATCTTATTATCATCTGAATACTTTGGTGCTGAAATATAGTTGATGAGTGCATCAAACCATACATAGGTTACGTAATCTTTATCAAATGGAATCTCAATACCCCACCCTAGTCTTGATTTTGGCCTTGAAATACATAAATCAGATAAATCATTTTTTAAAAATCCTAATACTTCGTTTTTTCTACTTTTAGGCTTAATAGATAGCTCATCACTGGTAATTTTTTCAATTAACTCTGATTGATACTTACTCATTCTGAAGAAATAATTCTTTTCTTTAATTTTTTTTACTTCTCCAAAAAGACCGCTTTCAACCTCTTTTTCTGTAATAAATCTTTCTTCAGATATAGAGTACCATCCCTCATATTCATCTTGATAAATATCTCCATTTTTATAAACTTGATTTAAAATATTTTGTACAACTCTTGTATGGCGCTGTTCTGTTGTTCGTATAAAATCTGAATAATCTATATTTAGCTTCTCCCACAAATTAATAAATGCTGGGGCCATTTGATCACAATGAACTTCTGGGGAAACTTTATTTTTCTCAGCTGCTTGCTGCACTTTTAGACCATGCTCATCTAATCCTGTTAAGAAGAAAGATTGTTCACCAATAACATTTCTAAACCTCGATAAAGTATCTGCTAAAATAGTAGTGTATGCGTGTCCTATATGAGGTTTATCATTTACATAATATATTGGTGTTGTTATATAATATTTTTTCATATTCTAATTTAAAGATTTATGACTATTAATAATCATATTCATTATTGATATTTTTGGAGCACTATTTGATTTCAAATTAGTTAAACATTTTTCAATTTCTTTTAACAAGTCTAAAATATTAGCATTTTTATTCTTTACCAAGAAATCTTGTGATAAATCAGCAAAGCCATTCCAATTAAACGGTATAGTAATTGATGCCCCTATCATAGATGTGCATTCAAGCCATTTCTTAATAATATCTAATTCTAAATGGAAAATTTCTCTTTTACTGTTAAAGTGTAATAGCATATTTTCACAGAAAAGCGATACTTCTTCAGGAGAATGGTATTGAATGCAATTAATATATTTATTAATAATATCTATTACTGAATCTTTAGAATATTCATCTAATAAGTTTATTTTTTCTAAATTATTACTTGATAAAAATGATAAAATGTCTATATCAAAATTTTTCTTTCTATTAATAATTTCTGATAAATTTTCTGATTTAATTCTTGGAATATTAATCTTTTGACATCTTGATGCGATAGTCGGTACGATATTATTAATTGTATCTGTGACTAATAAAAATGAAGTATTGATTGGGGGTTCCTCTAAAATCTTTAATAAAGCATTTGCTGATTCAGCAGAACCTTCTGACAGAGCATGTGCATCAAAAATAACTATAACTTTCTTGTATTCAGATTTAAAGAATATATTTTTTTTAAGATTTTTTAATACTTCAATTGGGATGCGTTTGCTATTAGAAAATTTATTTTTTTTTAATGGAAAAACTAATTTTTCTTTCCAATAATTATTCCATTCTTGGTATTCTTTTTGATCCATCTTGGAGCTTTTAAATAACTTTTTGTAAAAATCACTATCTCCAGGCAAAAGAAGGAATATATTTGGATTATTTATAAATTCATTCAATTCAAATCCTGTGATTAGGCTACAAAACTTTAGTGCAAATGCTTCTTTACCTGCTCCGCTTGGGCCATGAATTAGGTATGCATTTCCTAACCTATTTTTAGATACAATAGATTGAATATGACTCCAAGAATCAGGTTGTAATTTACTTATATCCATTTTTTATCCATTGTGTTGGGTTTAATTTTTGATTATTCCCCCAAATTTCAAAGTGTATAATATTATTATTTGAAACAAATCCAATCTCCTGACCTTCTTTAACTATCATATTCTCATTAATTAATAGATTTTCTAAATGAGTAAATACTGTAAAATATCCACCATCATGATCAATAATTACTGTAGTTCCATATCCTGAGATAAATGTTATTGTTGTTACTAAACCGTCAAACACACTCTTTACCGGTGAAGTGGAAGTAGCTGCAATATCAATACCTGGATTATCTAAAGTTGTATTTAATTTAGGGTTCCATTGTGGTCCAAATCCTTTTACAATTTTTCCATCAACAGGCCAAATTAATTTTCCTTTATATTTTTTAATATCAGTCTTAATTGTTTTTAGTTTTGCTAATTGTTCTTCATCATATTTTTTCTTTGATTCTATAATACTCTTACGCAATGTCTCTAATGCATTGATTTGATTTGTTTGCTTATTTATCTCTTTCCTTATCGATACTTGCTCTTTCTTTAAATCAGATAAAAGCTTTTCTTGATATTTTTTCTTTCTATCTAATGACTTAAGCTCATTATTTTTTAATTCTTTATTTTTGTCGACATCTTTTAGTAAAACTGTAATTTCCTGCTTCTTTTTATTATTATAAAATTGTGATTGTGCCAGTTTATCTACAGTTTTTTGATTGAGATCAGAAATAATATTATAATACTTAATTCTGTAAGCAACTTGGTTAAGACTGTTTGAATTAAAAATTAACCCTCTAAATTCCTGATTCTTTTTTTTATATAAATTTATTGAACGCTCCGCATATTGCTTTTTTATTAATTCCATCTCACTATTATTAGCGGCGATAGCATTTTGTAGATTGAAGGATTGCTTATTATATAAAGATATTTTCTTATCATAAGCTTTAATCAAATTCTGAGAGTTTTGAATATTTTTTTTTGTAATGGCTAAAATATTAGTTGATTGACGGGCTTTATTTTTTAGAATTGTAATTTCATTATTATTTTGGCTGATTGCTTTTTGTAGTTCCTTGATTTGTTTCTCAGTATTTGAGATAGATTTTTCAAAATCATTATCTTGAGAATACAAGAAAGTAATTGATAGAAAAAATAAAATTTTAAGAATTGATTTCTGTTTGTTCATTTAAAGAAAATTAAAACCTAAATTCTTAATAATGATCAAAAACTTTATAACAATATTTATATTATCGTTTATTCTTTTTCTGTCGACGTTATTTGCGCAGGATCAAAAAGTGTTACTTTTGGGTAAATGCGATAAAATGTCTACTACAAAAATGCTTAATTATCTTGATACTAGATCTAAGATTTTATTATCTATTGATAATAATATTGTAATATCTGATGATAATATATCATCTTATCCTATTATATTGATCTGCGATAATGACTACCTAAAACTAAATAATAGAGAAGTTTCAATTTTAGGAAATCATTTAAAACAAGGAGGATTATTAATATTAGATAATGTCATTTCCGACTATACCTTTTCTATCTTTTTAGATAAAATTTTACCTCAATCAAACACAGAATCTCTTTCATTAGATACATTATTTTCAGACAATCCTTTTAATATTAACTTAGATAAAGTTGAGCTGGATTTAGAGGCTATCTTTATTAATAAAAAATTATCCATTTTAGCAATTAAAAAGGCCAGCTTAATAAATTATTGGCAAGAAGAAAATGAAGAATTTTTTAAAATTGGCTCCAGTATAATTTTCTACAATCTAACTAGATAGATCTATCTTTCTCGGCATTGTATACTCTTTTTCTGAGTTCACTAGTAGAATAACCATGATCTCTTGTATTAAAAATACACTTAATATTTAATTCATGTCCCGTAAAGTGTTTACCTTTATGATCAGCGCCTAATATTCTAACATCAGGGTTAATTTTTTTAAGTAAATCAATCAAGCTACTCTCTGTTGTATAAGATCTTACTTCATCAACAAATTTAATAGAACTAACTAAGCCTAATCTTTCTTTATGGGATTGAATTGGTGAATTTTTCTCTGGACGATCTATAGATGGATCTGATTGCACGCCTACGATTAGATAATCGCAATACTCCTTACATTCTTCGAACATTAATACGTGTCCGTAATGGCATAAATCAAATGATCCAAATGTTATTCCTATCGTTTTATTTTTCTTCATTTTTTACTCTTTTCCAATACTCCATTAATTCATTTAAAGACAAATCATTGATAATTTTTTTATCCAGAGAAATTAGCTTTTCTAATTTGGTAAATCTACGATAAAATTTCTTGTTAGCCTTTTTTAAGTGCTAATTCAGAAGAAATATTCAAAAATCGTGATAAATTAACTATGGTAATTAATAAATCTCCGATTTCTTCTTCTATATTAGATTGATCTTTATTAATAATTCCCAATTTTAGCTCATCGAGCTCTTCATCTATCTTACTTATAACCTGATTAATTGATTCCCATTCGAAACCCACTGCAGCAGACTTATCTTGTAGTCTATGAGACACTATTAAAGGAGATAAAGAGTTGGGAATCCCATCTAATATAGAATCTCTATTCTTCTGCTTCTTTTTATTTAATTCCCATGTTTGTTTTGATGGATATTTTATCATTGATATTATTACCAAATATATGTGGATGACGGGTAATTATTTTTTCATTAATATCATTAATTACCTCATCCATATTAAATTCTTTTTTTTCTTGTGCCAAAACAACTTGGAATACCACATTAAGTAGTAGAGTCTCCCAACTCTTCTTTTATAAGCGAAGGTTCATTGTCTAATATAGCTTCTGCAACTTCATGTGATTCTTCTAATAAATATGGAATCAATGTCTCAGGAGTTTGCTTTCGATCCCAGTCACATCCGCCTGGTGCTCTGAGCTTTTCGACAAGCTTTATAAGTTCTTTTAATTTCTGATCAGTATTACTCATACTATATTAATTTTACAGGTATCTACTATTGACTCTTGCTTATCAAACATGACCTTTTTTAATTCATCACTATTGTCTCTATATCCCAATAAATGAAGAATACCATGTACTATCAATCTAACTAGTTCACTGTTTAGAGAAACATTAAATTCTTTACTACTCGAAATTGCTCTGTCATAGCTAATATAGATTTCAGCTTCTAATTTTGTATCATTCTGAATAGGGAATGCTAATACATCCGTCAGAACATCTTCATTAAAATATTCTAATTTTAGTCGACTTAAATTACTATCATCAGAAAAAATGACATTTAAAGATATTGCATCATAGCTAGAATCCTTTAGTACTATTGTACATAAATCTTTTACTGATTTGAGTATCATATTGATAGCTATCGCTTAGTGCTACTGACAACTAAATCAATCATCTTTTTTTGGAGGGTACTCTGGACGAGAGTGATAAAGACCTGAAAGTACAGGCAAAAGGCCTTCCTTCCCGTCTCGACGCCCTTTAATTTTTTGTAAGTCACTCATTGTAAGAGGACATTCATCTAATTGGCCATCTTGTAATCGTCCTTTAATAGCCTCGTCGATCATTGTTTCAAATTTTTCAAATGTGGGATTTTTAATAGAATTTGCTTGTGCTTCAATAGCTTCAGCAATCATAACTATTGCTGTTTCTTTTGTTCTGGGTTTAGGGCCAGGATATCTAAATTCTTTCTCATCGACGGTTTCAGGGTTATCTGATTCAGCTAGTGCTTTTTGATAGAAAAATTCCATCCTATTTGTAGCATGATGAGTTTCTATAAATTCTTTTACAATGGATGGAATTCCATAGTCATCAGCTAGCTCTATTCCGTCGGTTACATGCTGTTTCAAGATCTTAGCACTCATATAAGGGCTAATAGAATCATGTTTATTTACTCCTACTTGATTTTCAGCATAATATTCAGGTTTTTTTATTTTTCCAATATCATGATAATATGCTCCTACTCTGCACAAAAGAGCTCTGGCTCCCACTGCATTTGCACAAGATTCTGCCAAGGTTCCAACTTTAACACTGTGGGTATGAGTTCCAGGTGCATCTTCCATTAATTTCTTTAATAAGGGCTGGTCATAGTCCAGTAGTTCAATCAATGATAGATCGGTAGTAATACCAAATGAAGGTTCAAATAAAGGAACTAGACCAAAAGATAAAATAGGACATAAAAAACTTGCTAAAGCTAAGTATCCAACGTTGGAATAATTGTAGTCAAGAAAATCGATTCCTTTAAATAACATCACTGAAAAGAATACAAAGACACTACAAAAAACTAGTAGTAACATTGTCATAATAATTTGACGTCTTTTTCTCAGTCTTCTCACGCTAAAGATTGACATTAAAGAGATAAAAAATTGAATAATTGCAAAATCTAAATCGTTACCAATTAATAGAGAGATTAACAGTATTAAAATCGTAGAAATCATAATTGCAACTGATGCATCTAATAAAACTGTCAACAGCATAGAAATCATAGCAATTGGTATAATATATACAGGTAACTGATAGCTTTGTACAATCCAAGCAAAGAAGATTATTCCATACATTAATAAACTTATTAGAATTAGAATTTTATAATCCTTGAAATAATGATTACGATAAATGAAAAAGAATGAGAACAGGGAGAATAATAGTATTGAAACTACAAAGAAAGCTCCTAAATACTCTCTCAATCTATCAGTTGCTTTTTCATATCCTAGGCGACGACCTGATTCGAATTGTAAAGATTTTAACTTTAATAATACACTTTCTGTAATACGATTATTCGTATCAACAATTAGCTCATTTGCTAAGACTGTACCTTGAAATCTAGACACCCTATCTAATCTTTCTTTTTGACGCTTGAGAGTGAGATCTTTATCAAATAAGATATTTGGCTTCGTAAACTCATTAATTAGCTCATAACTAAGAATTGATTTAATATCCAGCTCATCTTGATATATGGCATTTACTTCTTCTTTATTCTTTTTCCAAGCAGCTTCTATATCATTAAAATTTTTAACGGGACTAATTACAAGCTCACCCCCTTGAACAATACTAATATCTAAACTTTCAATATTTGCAAGAGGTTCATCGAGTAATCCTTCTGCCCATCGATTTAATGCTATCTGCTTAATTGAGTTTTTAAAGCTATCAAGATTAATTTCTTCTGATAATTCTCCAGAAATACCTAATAATTGATCCCATTGATCTTTTTCTATTTGAAAAGAATACTGCTGTAAAAAAGCATTATAGAGAGTAACATATGTTGTACTATCAGCTATAAAAGTGTTTTGGAAACTCTCAAATTCAGGCTCATACCTATATTTATATAAGGAATCTTGAGATGTGATATATTGATTATGAGAGTTATTGATATCACTTAAATAGACAAAAAAAGTATCGATCTGAGAAATTTGTTTATCAACAAATTCTTGATCTCGATTAAAGCTATACGGCACAGACTCCTTAGCTTCGCTTAAATCCTTATCTAATTTTTGCTCTGTTTTTAGTACTCCAAAATCAAATGGTGCAATAATAGGTTCTGTTGCGATATCATCTAACTGATAAGCATAACGTATAGAAAATCCTGTTGGAAACGTTAAGGAGATAGCTACTGATAAACCAAAGAAAATCATCAAAGCTAATTGATTATCTTTAATAAACTTGGTTATATTTGAAAAATTAAACATTTTATTACCAGCGGATTGCAGCAGATGCCCATGTATATCCTGCACCAAAAGCAGTCAATATTATTGTATCCCCTTTTGCAAATTTATTCTGCTCTAAAGCTTCACAGATTGCAATTGGAATAGTAGCTGCTGTAGTATTGCCATATTTGTGAATATTGATAAACATTTTTTCTATAGGCAAATTCATTCTCTTTGCACAAGCCTCTAAAATTCTTCTATTAGCCTGATGTGCAATGACTAATTTTACATCATCAATATTTAGATTATTTTCCTTTAGAGCTACTTCAATAGATTCTGGCATTCTTTTTACAGCATTTTTAAACACTTCTCTGCCATTTTGAACTGGTAAGTGATGTCTATCAGCAACAATCTGTTCATCTATTCTTAGAGGATTAAAAAATGATCCGGGTGCCTTTGCCCCTAGATGTTCAACTCCTTTACCGTCAGCAAATAAATGTGTGGATAAAATGCCGCTATCATCATTTGAAGCCTGCAATACAACTGCACCTGATCCATCGCCAAATAACACTCCTGTAGCACGACCTTCAGGTGTTCTTTCAATAATTGTAGACATTATGTCTGATCCAATAAGTAGTATATTTTTATACTTTCCAGATTTGATATACTGATCACCAATTTCTAACAAATAAATAAAAGCTGAGCATGCTGCACTTATATCATAAGCAGGGACATGAGCAGAGATTCCTAATTTTTGTTGAATGATTGGTGCCATACCTGGAAAATTAAAATCAGAGGTTACTGTACCAACAATAATTGCGTCAATATCATCTACATTAATTCCAGCATTGTGAATTGCTTCTTGACATGCTGGTAAGGCTAAATCAGAATTAGCAACACCAGGTTTAACCCATCTTCGCTCCTTGATACCTGATCTGGTTTGTATCCACTCATCCGTTGTATCCATCATCTTTTCTAAGTCATGATTAGTAACAATGTTATCAGGGACATTGAATGCAATACCTGCTATTTTTGATTTATTCATCTTTTATACCTGCTATTTACTTATAATCTAAAATTCTTTGAGCCGATCTATAAGCCGGGTTCTGTACATTTTTCAATGCGATGATCATTCCTCTCTATCCTATATCACTATAGAACTCTAGCGATCTACCCGTTCCTCAATGATACGAGCCGTATCTTGGAACTACTTGATCTTGCACCTAGTGGGGTTTACAAGCTAGTAATGTTACCACTACTACTGGGGGTCTCTTACACCTCCGTTTCACCCTTGCCAAATAAATGGCGGTCTATTCTCTGCTGCACTAATCCATATTCTCGCGAATCCCACCCGTTAGGTGGCACTATGCTCTACGGTGCCCGGACTTTCCTCTCAAATAAATTGAGTAATCACCCAATCAGCTCATTTTGATATAATAAGGGATAGAAATTGAATTAAGAAGAAAAAAATTAAATTTCAGATTTATGTAAGAAACGGCTGCACGTACCACAATTTACAATGCTTTTAGCAAGGGCTTCATTTACAATCTGTGGAGGAATGTATCCCCCGCAACCTTCACAATTACTATCAAGAATCTCTGAGCATGCCACTCCCGATCTGGCTTCATAAATTTGTGCATACTGATCTAATGTATCTGCGTCAATACCAACAACTATACTATCGCGTTCTTTTGCAAGAGCATTCTTTTCTTCGGACACATCATCTACTTTTTTATTTAATGATTCTTTTTTAGTGTTTAATTCTTCAATAATACCATCTAGAGCTGCTTTATCTTCATCAATCTCTTTCGATAAGTTTTCTTTTGTCTCCATAAGAACTAATAATTCATTTTCTTTTTCAAAGATTATATTTTTTTCAAAATCAATAGTATCCATCATAGCATCATATTCTTTATTATTGCTAATAGAGCCGTCTATCAATTTATCTTTGAGAGTATTTACTTTTTCTTGTGTGGTCGCAATTAATGTCTCTGAAGTCTGGATATCTACTGAAGTAGTTTTTAATAGCTCTTCCTTGTCAGCTAGAGATTGTGTTGTAGATTCTTGTTGATCTGTTAGTTCTTGAACTTGATTTGGAAGATCGCCTAATAGTTTATTGATTTCAAATAATTTATTATCAACATCTTGTAATAGAATTATTTGATCAATCACGGCCATGATTATGTTGTGCTCTTTATGTAATACTTTTTACTCATTTCTGATGCGAATATAGTCTTATTTATATATTAAAAAAAAACATTTATTATTTAGAAAAAATAAGCTTATAATTACAAGATAGTCGTGATTTGAACAATATTGCTGCGACGTAAAAAAATATGCTAAAATGGAGAAAAAATAACCAGCTTAGCAGCTGGTTTTTTGTTATATGAAAGAAATAAGAGACATATTAAAAGATAGGATTTTAATCTTAGATGGTGCTATGGGTACAATGATTCAAGAGCATAAGCTTGATGAAGATGCTTATAGAGGAAAAGAATTTGCTAATTATGAATCTAGTTTAAAGGGAAATAATGACCTATTATCAATAACTCAGCCCAAGATAATAGAAGATATACACTATCAATACTTAATGGCTGGTGCTGATATAATCGAAACTAATACATTTAATGCAAATAGTATATCGCAATCAGACTACAACTTAGAAGATCATGTATTTGAAATGAACTTTCAATCTGCTCAAATAGCAAAAAATGCTGTGAAAAGATTTAATGAAGATAATAAAGATCAAAAATTTGTATGCGGTAGTATTGGTCCAACAAACAGAACAGCTTCTATGTCTCCTAAAGTTGAAGATTTATCATTTAGAAATATTACTTTTGATGAACTTTATGATACTTACTATGAACAAGTAGATGGGTTAGTGAAAGGCGGTGTAGATTTATTAATGATTGAAACTATTTTTGATACTTTGAATTGTAAAGCTGCAATTATCGCTATCAATGACTATTTAACTAATCATTCTCTAGATATTCCACTTATGATTTCTGTAACAATTGTAGACAAAAGTGGTAGAACTCTATCAGGTCAAACTTTAGAAGCTTTTTGGCATACAATAAAATTTAGCAACCCATTAAGTGTTGGCATTAATTGTGCATTAGGTATAACAGATATGAAATACTATATCGCTGAATTATCAAAAATTGCAGACACCTTAGTTTCAGCTCATCCGAATGCAGGGCTTCCAAATGAATTAGGTGATTATGATGATAGCGCTGAATTTATGGCACAGGAAATATCTAATCTGGCATCAAATGGATATTTAAATATTATAGGTGGTTGTTGTGGAACTACCCCAAAACATATCAAAGCAATAAAAGAAAAAGTTTTAGATGAAGCTCCTAGAATAGTTCCTAACATTGACTATGAAACATCATTTGCGGGTTTAGAACCATTTATATTTAGAGAAAATATAAACTTTGTCAATATAGGAGAGCGTACTAATGTTACTGGATCTTCTATTTTTAAAAAATTAATTCTTAATGATAATTATGATAAAGCTTTAAATGTTGCAAAAGAACAAATAGATAATGGTGCACAAATTATTGATGTAAATATGGACGAAGGAATGCTTGATTCTGAAAAAGCTATGGAAACCTTCCTCAGATTTATATCTGCAGATCCAAATATATCTAAAGTACCTATTATGATAGACTCATCTAAGTGGAGTGTTTTAAAGGAAGGACTAAAAAATATTCAAGGTAAACCTATTGTTAACTCCATAAGCTTAAAAGAAGGAGAAGATGAGTTTATCAAACATGCTGAAGTAGTTAAAAAATTTGGTGCAGCAGTTATTGTTATGGCTTTTGATGAAAAAGGTCAAGCTGAAACAATTGATAGAAAAGTAAATATTTGTAAAAGAGCATATGATATTCTTGTTAATAAAATAAATTTTAACCCAAAAGATATTATTTTTGATCCTAATATTTTTGCAGTAGCAACTGGTATCGAAGAACATAATCCATTTGCACTCAATTATATCGAAGCTTGTAAAGAAATTAAACTAAAATGTCCAGGAGCGCACATTAGCGGAGGAGTTAGTAATCTATCTTTCTCTTTTAGAGGTAATAATGCTGTTAGGGAGGCGATGCATTCTATCTTCTTATATCATGCAATTAATTCAGGGATGGATATGGGTATTGTAAATGCAGGTCAAATTGTTGTTTATGACAAAATCGATAAGCAGCTAAGTAAGCTCATTACTGATATTATTTTTAATAAGGATTCAGAAGGAACAGAAAAATTATTAGAATTTTCTCAATCATTTAAAAAAGATTACAAAAAGAAAGAGAATACACAAGAGTGGCGATCTTATGATATTGAGAAAAGAATTGAATATGCTTTGGTTGAAGGTATTGATGAATATATTGATAACGATGCTGAAGAAGCACGTCTACATCTTAAAAATGCAATAGATGTTATCGAAGGTCCATTAATGAACGGAATGAATGTTGTGGGGGACCTTTTTGGTCAAGGAAAAATGTTTCTACCTCAAGTGGTCAAAAGCGCTCGGGTAATGAAAAAAGCAGTTAATCATTTAACGCCATTTATCGATAAAAAAAAGACTAAATCAAGTAAAAAAATACTACTAGCTACAGTTAAAGGGGATGTTCATGATATAGGTAAAAATATTGTGAAAGTAGTACTAGAATGTAATGGATTTGAAGTAATTGATCTTGGAGTGATGGTACCTGCTAATATCATTCTTGATACCGCAAAAAAAGAAAAGGTTGATATGATTGGATTAAGTGGATTAATTACTCCCTCTTTAGACGAAATGATTGATGTAGCAAAAGAAATGGAAAATCAAAAATTTGATATCCCTGTTCTTATTGGCGGGGCTACAACTTCGAAAAAACATACTGCTATAAAAATTAACCCTGAATATAGTAGTGGGATTATACATGTACATGATGCATCAAAAAGTGTATCTGTATCACAGAAATTAATGAGTGAAAAAAGATCTGTTTTTAAAAATGAGGTTAATGAAGAGTATGAAAAGCTGAAAGATTCCTACAATAATAATAAGGCTACCAAATTAATCAGTCTTGAAGAAGCCAGAAAAAATAAATTTATATGTAATTGGGATAAATACAATCCCACTAAACCTACATTTGAAGGCGTTAAGTATTATAATAACATCCCAGCTGAAGAAATAGTAGACTATATTGATTGGACTCCTTTCTTTAATGCCTGGGGGTTTAATAGCCGCTATCCGAAGGTTCTTGAAAATGATAAAACTAAGAATGAAGCTCAAAAGCTGTTTAATGATGGAAAAGCTCTCTTAAATCAAGCAATAAAAGAAAAATGGTTTGATGCTAAAGCTACCATAGGTTTCTTCCCCGCTAACTCATCTGGAGATGATATTATTTTACACAACAAAAAATTAAGCTTATATAATTTGAGACAACAAATAGCAAAAAGAGGAAATAAACCTAATTATTGTTTATCTGACTTTATTGCCCCTATTGATTCTGGAAAAAAAGATTGGATTGGAGGATTTGCAGTCACAGCAGGATTTAATGTAGAAAAAATAGGACAAGATTTTGCAGATAACAATGATGACTACAAAAGTATTATGATTAAAGTATTGGGGGATAGAATTGCTGAGGCTCTAGCAGAAAAAATGCATGAAAAAGTTAGAAACGAATTATGGGGTTATTCCAAAAATGAATGCTTAAATAATGAAGATCTAATCAAAGAAAAATATGTTGGTATTAGACCAGCTCCAGGATATCCATCGTGTCCAGATCATAGCGAAAAACTTGCACTTTTTGACTTACTAGATATTGCAAATAATTCAAAATTAAAATTAACAGAATCATATGCAGTTTATCCAGCATCTTCTGTTAGTGGTTGGTATTTTTCTCATCCAGATTCAAGATATTTTGGTATATCTAGAATTGATGAAGAACAATTAATAGATTATGCTGATAGAAAAAAGATTGAAAAAGAACTATTAATTAAAATCTTCCCACAGATTATTGATTTATGAAAGTAATTGAACACATAAATAGCTCAAATAATACTCAATTTAGCTATGAGATTATTCCTCCTCTACGAGGAAAAGGAATACAAATTATTATTGATATGATTGAAGATTTAAAAAAATTTAACCCTCCATTTATTGATGTAACAAGTCATTCATCTTCTGTGCAAAAATTTAGGAATGGTAAAACTGTTTTAAAAAGAAAAAGACCTGGTACAATTAGCATATGTGGAATTATACAAAATCGATTTAATATTGATACTGTAGCTCATCTAGTATGTAATGGATTTACAAAGGAAGAGACAGAAGATGCATTGATAGAATTAAGTTTCCTTGGTATAAAAAATATTTTAGCTATTAGCGGAGATGGCAATCCTAAGAAAATTATTCAGGAAGGAAAAAGTATTAATAACAACTCACTTGATTTAATACGTCAGATTAAAAATCTTTCTCAAGGTAACTATTTACATGAAATTGCTAATTCTTCTTCGATTGATATGTGCGTTGGAATTGGATGTTATCCAGAAAAACATGCTTTTTCCAATGATTTTGATCATGAAATTGATTTATTAAAACAAAAAATTGCATCAGGCGCATCTTATGCTGTAACTCAAATGTTTTTTGATAATAGTAAATATTTTGCATTTGTCGAAAGGTGTAGAAAAGAAAATATTACTATTCCAATTATTCCAGGAATTAAAATATTGGACAAACCAAGACAGATTGATATCCTACCAAAGCTATTTAATATTGAATTACCAGATGAATTACATGGTGAAGCAAAAGAAGATATTGAGCATATTCAAGAAATAGGAACTCGGTGGGCTATAAAACAATCTGAAGAATTAATTAATGCAGGAGTACCAATCATTCATTATTATTTAATGAATGATACATCTTGTATGTTAAACATATTAAATCATTTACATAAATAGGAGAAATAAAATGAAAAACTATATCTTTACATCAGAATCAGTATCAGAAGGACATCCAGACAAAGTATGCGATCAAGTTTCTGATGCTGTTTTAGATGCATACTTGAAAGAAGACCCAGAAAGTCGTGTCGCTTGTGAAACATTAATAAAAAATAACTTAGTTGTTATTGCTGGAGAGATTACATCAAAAGGCAATCCTGATTTAGAAAATACAGTAAGAAATGTGATAAATGAGATTGGTTATAATGATGATATTTTAGGATTTAATGGCAGTACTTGTAAATTTGAAAATCATATTACAAAACAATCTCCTGATATAGCTCAAGGTGTAAATGAAGGTGAAGGTGAAGACCTAAACCAAGGTGCTGGAGATCAAGGACTAATGTTTGGTTATGCATGCAAAGAAACAGAGTCTTTAATGCCAGCTCCAATTGATCTTTCTCATAAACTAGTAAAAAAACAATCTGAAGTAAGAAAAAGTGGTTTACTTCCATGGCTGAGACCTGATGCAAAAAGTCAAGTTAGTGTTGAATACGGTGATAATGGAAAAACAATTAAAGGACTTTCTGCTATAGTACTATCTACTCAACATGATGAAGGTGTATCGCATAAAGAAATTTATGATAAAGTATTTAATCATATTATTTCACCTATAGTTCCTAGTAATTGGATTACATCTAAAACAAAAATCTTTATCAATCCAACTGGAAAGTTTGTAATTGGTGGACCTGTAGGCGATTGTGGATTAACTGGGAGAAAAATTATAGTTGATACTTATGGCGGAATGGCAAGACACGGTGGAGGGGCTTTCTCTGGAAAAGATCCATCAAAAGTAGACAGATCTGCTGCTTATGCATCACGATATGTTGCTAAAAATATCGTTGCAGCAGGATTAGCTGATTATTGTGAAATTCAAGTTTCATATGCTATAGGAGTAGCTGAACCGACGTCTATTAGTATAGACACTTTTGGAACAAGCGATATGTCTGATAAAGATCTTGAGGCATTAGTAAGAAAACACTTTGATTTAAGACCAAAGAATCTGATTAATGCACTACAACTTAAAAGACCTATTTACCAAGATACTGCAGCATATGGACACTTTGGAAGGAGTGGTATTAATTTTACTTGGGAAAAAACAGATTTATCTGATATATTAAGGGCCAATTAAAGAAAGTTAAATAGGGGTTAAGATGAGAGTAGCAAATTTAAATAGCGATAATAGTGTTACAATTAAAAAAGTAATTAAAAATTCTGGAGAAAGTATGAACAACGTTGTAGAAATTTTGCCTAATAAGGTTAAAGATATGAGCCTTTCTAAATTAGGTAGACATCAAATTGATATTTCTGAAAAAGAAATGCCAGGATTAATGTCTTTAAGAAAACAACATGCAGGTAAACAGCCTTTAGCAGGATTTAGATTAACTGGATCTTTACATATGACTACAGAAACTGCTATTTTAATCGAAACATTGAAAGATCTTGGCGCTGAAGTAAGATGGGCAAGTTGTAATATTTTTTCAACACAAGATGAAGCGGCAGCTGCTATTGCGGAAACTGGTACACCGGTTTATGCATGGAAAGGTGAAACATTAGAAGAATATTGGGATTGCACATTACAAGCCCTTACATTTGATGGTAATTTAGGTCCAAACCTAATCGTAGATGATGGTGGAGATGCTACACTTCTTATTCACAAAGGATATGAGTTAGAAAATTATTTTAATGAAAATGGAAATTATCCTGAAATAACTACAACAAATCCGGAAGAATTAGTTGTTGAAAAACTTATTAGAAAAGTACACAAACTAAATGGAAATCATTGGCATAATATTGTTCCTGATATTATTGGTGTTTCAGAAGAAACAACTACTGGTGTTGCTCGTTTAGTGCAAATGGAACAAGAGAAAAAACTTCTTTTTTCTGCCTTTAATGTTAATGACTCAGCAACTAAATCTAAATTTGACAATCTTTATGGTTGTCGTGAATCCCTAGCAGATGGCATTAAACGCTCTACTGAAGTTATGCTGGCTGGTAAAACTGTTGTAGTGTGTGGCTATGGAGATGTTGGTAAAGGATGTGCTCAATCCATGAAGTCATATGGATGTAAAGTGATTGTTACTGAAATTGACCCTATTTGCGCATTACAGGCAGCGATGGAAGGTTTTGAAGTTCGAACACTAGAAAGTGTACTGCATAAAGGACATCTTTTTGTAACAACTACTGGAAATAAAGATATTATCACTCTTGAAGATATGAGAAAGATGAGAGACCAAGCTATTGTTTGTAATATTGGACACTTTGATAATGAAATCCAAGTAGATGCTTTAAATGAGTCAGATGCAACGAGAGAGCAAATCAAACCTCAATATGATAGATATACTTTTCCTGATGGTAAAGAAATATTTCTTCTAGCAGAGGGAAGATTAGTTAACTTAGGATGTGCTACAGGTCATGCAAGCTTTGTTATGTCAACTTCATTTGCTAATCAAGTATTAGCACAGCTATTTTTAGCTAAAGAAAAACCTGAAGTTGGATTATATAATTTACCAAAAGAGCTAGACGAGGAAGTTGCAAGGCTACATTTGGAACATCTTGACGCTGACCTAACAATCTTAACCAAAGATCAAGCAGATTATATTGGTGTCAAGAGAGAAGGTCCATTCAAAAAAGATGAATACAGATATTAAATTTGCTTTTCAACTATAAACAGCTGATTCCATAGGTGAACCTGATAAATTCTAAAAAGTATCCTCTCATACTTACTTTTTTGAACTTTACCACTTGAAATCCACTTCCTAATCTCCTCACCGTTGAAAATATCCCAATTAAGTATTTTAGACGCCAATATTTCATTAGCCATATGTTTTTTTGTTTCTTTTCTAATATTTGATGAGAAGCCAATCTTATCTCTATTTAAAGTATTAAAAAATTTTAAATAATGTTTATTTTTTCTAAGTGCATATTTTTCATGTCCATTATAAACTTTTAGATATTCATCTGACGAAAAGGCAAGCTCAATAAGTCTATGATCCATAAATGGAGATCTGTTTTCAACAGAGTTATTCATTGCAACAATATCCCCATAATACAACAAATTTTCTAAGCCATTACTATGTTGATTAATAAGGAATCTATTTAATCTGTTACTATTTTTTGTTGTATTGATTTTTTTTGAAAATATGCTTTTCTGTCTTACAATTTTCTTATTAGATATCAACTTTTCATATCCAAAAATTCTTCTCATTAAACTCTTTATAAATTTTGGCATTCTTTCTCTAATAAATAAAATTGTAACTATAATACTTCCATTTAAACCGCCATAACTAAATTGTTTAGATACTCTCAAGAAGTCCTTTAAATTTAAATATGATTGTTTAAAATTAAGCTTCATCAACTGTTGAAAAATAAGATCAAAATGATATAATTTATATCCGGCTAATAACTCATCAGCTCCTTGGCCATCTAAAATAACTTTTAACCCATCTTTGTTTGCATGTTCATATAAGTAATCTATGGACACAATTGCGGGCGATGAATGTCCTCTTCCTAAATTTTTAACAATTTTTTTCAAGCGATTAATATAGCTTAAGGAGTCCCTATCTTGCTTAAGATATTTTGTTTTAAGATTTAGTTGATTTGATACTTTTCTAGCAAATTCAGATTCATCATCACTGTCATCAGAAGAATAACAATACGCATATATATTTTTATTACTACCAACCTTTTCTCTTACTAGACTAGCAATGATAGTACTATCAACGCCGCCTGAAATTAATAAACCTACATCAACATCAGCTCTAAGTCTGAGATCCACTGAGTCTTTAAGCAATTCATTGAAATAATCAGTTTGAAGATATGAATTACTATATTTTATGTCTTGCGGATAATTCCAGTACTGTATAAGCTCTTTTTTATTGCTACTATCAATATGACAATAGTGAGCTTTTGGAAATTCTTCAATTTTATCAAAAAAAGTATTGCCATTGATTCTATTATAACCACCCTCCCTAACAAAGCTTCGGATTGTTTCAAAATTAGGTTCAATTTTAACTACTTCGCCTAATTGTTGAGGTTCGCTAGAAATAAAAAATGTATCTTTATTTTCTGAGATAAATAAGGGTTTTTGCCCAAATCTATCTCTGCTAATAACTAATGAATTATTTTTTTTGTTGTATATTGCAAGTGACCACATTCCATTAAATCTATTAAAAGCATTACTACCCCATTCAATATAAGATTTTAGTACTACCTCGGTGTCAGATGAAGTTTTAAAAGAATAGCCAAGATTTTTTAATTCTTCTTTAATTTCCAAATAATTAAAAATTTCTCCATTGTAAACAATTACATGATCTTTTTCTTCATACGGCTGGTTACTAGATGATTCTAAGCCAATGATAGATAATCTATTATGGCCCATAAAACAAAAATCGTTTTCAAAAAAACCTGTATTATCAGGACCGCGATGATGAGTGCATTCAGTAGCTAAGAAATATTTATTTTTTTCTTTATCAATTTTACTACTGCTAAATGCAACAAAGATTCCACACATAGCTCATAAACTAAACAATCATTTTCTTAAAAAAAAATTATTAATATAAAAAAAATAAAAAGTATATTATTGTAACTTTTATGATAAAAAAATTTATAGCACTACTAGTATTTATATTAACAGTCCCAGTTTATTTAATCTTATCACTAATTGTGATTATAAATGACGGCTTTCCCCTTTTATACAAACAAAAGTGTTATGGTAAAAATAATAAAGTTTTCAACTTACTTAAATTTAGAACAATGAGAAAAAATACCCCCCAAATACCTACTGAAGATTTTACAGAAAATCACTCGTCAAAATACTTATTAAACTACAGTAGTTTTTTTAGAAACTTAAGTCTCGATGAACTTCCTCAAATATATAATGTAATTAAAGGAGATATTAATTTTGTCGGACCAAGACCTTGCATGTTTAATAATGAGGAAATTTTAAATGGGTTAAGAGAAGAGAAGGGTATTAACACAATCAAGCCAGGTATAACTGGCTGGGCACAAATTAATGGAAGAGACCAAAATTCATTTAAGGAAAAAGCAGAATTTGATTATTACTACTATAAAAATAGAAATATGAAACTAGATTTATATATTATTTATAAAACTTTTAGTGTTGTTCTGTTAAGAAAAAATATAAAACATTGATTTATAAAATGAATTATCAATTTATGAGATTTAAAAAGTGAAGCTTATATTATTAAGACACGGAGAAAGTAAATGGAATCGTGACAATAGATTTACAGGATGGAAAGATGTGCCTCTTACTGATACAGGAATTAAAGAAGCAAATTTCTCGGGCCAACAATTATCTAAAATGAACATTATAATCAATAGTGTCTATACATCTTTATTAAACAGAGCTACTGAAACTACAGATATTGTTACTGGAATTATTAATTTTCCAAAAGAAGAAATAAAATATGACTGGAGACTTAATGAAAGACATTACGGAGCATTACAAGGGTTAAATAAGTCTGAAACAGCTTCTAAATATGGCGAAGATCAAGTGCAGATATGGCGAAGAAGTTATGATATTCCACCACCATTGTTAGATATAGATGACGAGCGCCATCCAAGATTCAATGATAAGTTTAAAAATATTTTAGGTGAACTTCCTGTTGGAGAAAGTTTAAAAAATGTAATTAATAGATTAAAGCCATTCTGGAATAAATATATCAATCATATAACTCAAAAAAAAGGGTGTCACCTTATTGTAGCACACAGCAATTCTTTAAGAGCC